>CAZAXF010000040.1:0-26201 GCA_964489055.1 uncultured Rhodanobacter sp.
TAAATCGGCAGGGACTGCCGATTTGAACGCCGCAGGCGGCCCTGAGCGTCAGCGAAGGGCGAGCCACAGGGATGTGGTGAGTAGTTCGCGCCGGCGCGCGATCGGCTGCGCCCCGCGGGAAGTTTCGCCGACAGGAAGTCGGCGAAACCGGCATGCCCGGCGCATGGCTTTGGCTACTTTCCCCGAAAGGAAAGTAGCTCGCTCGCCGAAGGCGAGCGAAACCGCTGTTGCTCTTGAGGGAGGGCGCGGAACATGACAGGGATGTCGACTTGCAAACTCGTGAGGGATCTGGCGCATGCGTCAAGCGAATACGCAACGCCCACGATGGGTAACATCCAAACGGGCCGGCCATCCCCCCGCCGCTTCGCGGCGCCCCCCTTCGCGCCGAAAGGGGTATCACGCGCATGCCGTCAGCAAGCCCCGTCATCAAAACGGCCAGATCCTCGGAATGAAATACATCGACAACACGCAAAACAGCGCGATCAGCGGTATGCCCACCTTGGTGAAATCAAGGAAGCGGTAGCCGCCAGCGTAGTACACCATCGTGTTGGTCGGATACCCGATCGGGGTGGCGAACGAAGTCGCCGCCGCGAATGCGACCGCGACCACGAACGGGCGCGGATCGGCATTGACCGCGTGCGCCACCGTGGCGGCGATGCCGACCATCAGCACCACCGAGGGGTTGTGGCCCATCAGTTCGGTCAGGAGCGCGGTCAGCAGGTACACCACCAGCAGCGCCGCCAGCGGTCCGTGATTGCCCACGACGTCGAGCGCGCCATCGACGACCACGGTGGCGAGCCCGGTCTGTTCGATCGCCACACCCAGCGGCAGGATCGCCCCAAGCAGGATGATGATCTTCCAGTCCATGCCCTCGTAGACGTCCTTGCGGCCGAAGCAGCCCGTCAGCGCCATCGCCACCACGCCGCAGATGGCCGCGATCGGGATTGTCAGCAAGTGCAGCGCGGCGACCAGGATCACCCCCAGCATGATGCCGACCGCGACGAAGGCCTTGTATTTGGGCCGGCGCGCATCGCCGCGTTCGTTCAGCACCACGAAGCGGTCGTCGCCGCGCAGGCGCCGTACCGCGTCGGCGGGCAGCAGCATCATCAGCACATCACCGGTCTGGAACGCGACGTCGCGGATCTTGTTCCGCAGCAGGTGGCCGCGGCGGTGGATGCCGAGCACGGTGGCCTCGTAGCTGGGCAGCAGGTCCAGGTCGCGCAACGTGCGGTCCTCGGCCAGGCTGGCTGGCGCAATCATCGCCTCGATGAGCACCTTGGCCTTGTCGTCGTTGTCGGTGTGGGTGAATTCCGGGTCGAGCTCCAGTTCCTGCTTCTTGCGGAAGGTTTCCAGCTTTTCCCATTCGCCACGCACCAGCAACACGTCGCCGGCCGCGAGAATCTGGCTGCGCGGCGACCACATGCGCTGGTCGCCGCGCAGCAGTTCCAGCGGGTACACGCCCTGCTCGCCAAGCTTCGCCTCTGCGATGGTTTTTCCCACCAGCGGCGAGTCGGACATCACCTTGAGTTCGGTGACGTACTTGCCCACCTCCATCGGCCCGGTGGTTTCGTTGTCCAGGTGGCTGGGCAGCAGCCAGCGGCCGATCACCATCATGTAGATGATGCCGGCCACGGTCAGGATCGCGCCGAGGTGCGTGAATTCGAAGATCCCGATCGGCGCCAGGCCCTGTTTCTGCCCCAGCGAGTCGACCAGCAGGTTGGACGAGGTGCCGATCAGGGTGGCCACGCCACCCATCTGTGCCGCGAAGGCCATCGGCATCAGTACCCGGGCCGGCGAGGTTCCGGTGCGCTGGCACACGCGCAGGGTGAGCGGCAGGAAGGTCGCCACCAGCGCGGTGTTCTTGATGAACGCGCCCAAGGGTGCCGTGACCAGCATGATGCCCAGCGACAGCAGCCACGGCCGGCGGATCCGGCTCAGCAGGTTGATGATGGGGTCCAGCCCGCCCGAACGCTCGATGCCCAGCGACAGTGCGAACATCGCGGCCACCGTCACCGTGGCCTCGTTGCTGAATCCGGCCAGTGCCTGGCCGGGCGTGATGATGCCGATGGCGACCAGCAGCCCCAGCGTGATCAGCGCGACCACGTCGACCCGCACCTTCTCGCTGGCGAACAACGCCATCGCGCCGACGATGATCGCGGCGGTGGCCCAGGCCTGCCAGGTCATGGGCGTGGCTTCCCTGCGGTGGACGGTGGCAGCACGTTCATCGTTTCCGGAATGTCCCCTTGGTGCTTCGCCGGCGCAATGATCGCCGTCAGCGGCAGCCCGATTGTGCCTTGCCAGCCGCGCGCGCGGGTAAGCAGGACGTTAGCGGCAAACGGGGCCCGTCGCGAGTCCGTGCTCACCCGGCATGCAGTTCGACGCGGTGCCCCGGCACGCCGGGCGCCGGATCGGGTTCCAGTCGCACCTTGAGGTCGAACCACGCGGCCTGTCCGGTCACCGGATCACCGTTGGCGTGCCGCCGGTCGGCCGCGCGCTCGCCGATCAAATGGTTCAGCAGGAAGCCGTCCACGAATTCCGGGGCCGTCTCGCCCAGTTTCCACGCGCCGCGCCGCTTGCCGATCGCGTTCCAGGTCCACACCGTGCCACGTGCGCAGCCCGCGTGCGCGGCCACCTGCACGCGGATGCGGCCGCGGCGGGACGCGATCCAGGCCCAGTCGCCGTCGGCGATCCCGCACGCGGCGAGTGTTTCGGGGTGCACGTACAGCACGTTGCGCGTCGCGATCTGGCGCAGCCAGCGGTTCTGCGAACCCCAGGCGTGATACATGAACATCGGCCGCTGGGTAATGGCCGAGAGGTTGAAGCCCTCCCCTTCAAGGGGAGGGTTGGGTGGGGATGGGGTTGATGTGGTGACGTTGTGATGGGGGTTCGGGTCTTGCGCCGGATGCGGACCCTCACCCGTCGCGCTGCGCGCGCCACCCTCTCCCGGGGGGAGAGGGGAACCGGTGTCGCCTGGCGACGCGTACCACAGGGGCACCGGATCGAAATACCGCGCCACGCGCGCGCGCTCGGCCTCTGGCGGCTGCACGTCGCCGTGCCCTTGCGCGGCCAGCCGGAAGCGCTGCAGCACTTCGCAGTACAACTGCATCGTCACCGGTTCGGTGTCGGCGACGAAGCCCATCGACTGCGCCCAGGCGAGGTAGTCGCGGTTGGCGAAGCGGTAGTACGCGCCCGCTTCCGGCACCGGCGCCTCGCAGTATCCGCCGTGCTCGATGTAGCGCTGCAACTGCCCGGGGTTGGGCGCGCCCTTGCCGGTCCGCGAGCCGTCCTCGCCGCGCCAGCCCATCAGCATGCCGATGCCGGGTGCACGTTCGTGGCGTACCAGGTAGTCGGCGTAGTCCCCGTAGACCGGATTGCCTTCGGCGTCGGCCATCTCCGGCAGCCGCAACCGCGCGCCGAGGTCGAGCAGCACCGACTGGAACGCGCGCACGTCGCGGTCGGGCTCGACGACCGGGTGGCGGATCGCGTCGGCGGCGTGCTCGGCATCGCTGATGGGACGGTCCAGCAGGCTGATGCAGTCGTGGCGCTCCAGATACGTCGTGTCCGGCAGCACCAGATCGGCGAACGCGACCGTTTCCGAATCGTAGGCGTCGACGTAGATGATGTGCGGAATCTCGTAGTTGCCGGCGGCGTCGCGCGCGCACAGCAGGCGCCGGGTGTCGGTGGTGTCCATGGCCGAGTTCCAGCCCATGTTGGCCATGAACAGGAACAGCGTGTCGATCTTCGCCGGGTCGCCGGCGACCGCGTTGCGGATCACCGACTGCAGCAGGCCGTGCGCGGCCAGCGGGAATGCCCAGCTGAAGGCGTGGTCGATGCGGCGCGGGTTGCCGTTTTCGTCGACCAGCAGGTCCCCGGGCGACTGCGGATAGCCCAGCGGATTGCCGCTCAGCGTACCGTCCGGCTTGCGGGCTTTCGCGGGCTTGTTGCCGGGTGGCGCCGGCCGGGGATACGGCGGGTGGTAGCGGTAGCTGCCGGGCGTGTCGATCGCGCCCAGCAGCATCTGCAGCAGGTGGATCGTGCGGCAGGTATGGAAACCGTTGGCGTGCGCGGCGATCCCGCGCATCGCGTGCATCGCGACCGGCCGGCCGGTCATCCGGTCATGCCGGCGGCCGTGCGTGTCGGTCCAGGCGATTGGAAGCTCGATGGCCTCGTCGAACGCGGCGTGCGCCAGCTCGCGCGCGAGGCGGCGGATGGTCGCGGCCGGCACGCCACAGGTGTCGCTGACGTTTTCAGGCTTGTAGTCATCGGCCAGGAACCGCTCGGCGACCAGCTGGAACGCCGGCACCGCCGCGCGACCGTCGGGCAGGGTGTATTCGCCGACGATCAGGGGGGCGATGTCGGGCTGCGTCGCGTCCACGACCTTCACTCCCGCCCCTTCAGGGGGAGGGCCAGCGACACTTTCTCCCCCCTCCCCTTCAAGGGGAGGGCCAGCGACAGTTTCTCCTCCCTCCCCTTCAAGGGGAGGACCAGCGACACTTTCTCCTCCCTCCCCTTCAAGGGGAGGGCCAGGGTGGGGATGGGTTTGCGGGTGCACCGCGCCTGGCTCCCTCTCCCCCATCGTCTGCGATGGGGGCGAGGGTCGGGGTGAGGGGGCGGACGGATCGGATGGTGGTGACGCCTTTTCGTGCGGGCTCTGCCCCCTCACCCAACCCTCTCCCCCAACGCTGAAGCCGTTGGGGGAGAGGGCTTGATTACGAACGGCGCATAGCGGCCGCCCGCCCGCATCGCGCGCCACGAGCCCGTCGTCGGCCGCGCCCGGATCGCGGATCACCAGGTGGTGCGCATTGGTGTAGCGCACCAGGTAGTCGAAGTCGATGCGGTCGGTGGTGAGCAGTTCGTGGATCAGCGCGCCGGCCAGCAGGCCGTCGGTGCCGGGATTGACCGGCACCCATTCATCGGCGATGGCGCCGTAGCCGCTGCGCACCGGGTTGATCGCGACGATCTTGGCGCCGCGCGACTTCAGCTTGCCCAGACCCAGCTTGATGGGGTTGGAATCGTGGTCCTCGGCCACGCCCCACAGCATCAGGTACTTTGCGCGCTCCCAGTCCGGTTCGCCGAACTCCCAGAACGAGCCACCGAAGGTGTACATGCCGGCAGCGGCCATGTTGACCGAGCAGAAGCCGCCGTGGGCGGCGTAGTTGATGGTGCCGAACTGCTGCGCCCACCAGCCGGTCAGCGCCTGCGACTGGTCGCGGCCGGTGAAGAAGGCCAGCTCGTCGGGATCGTGCGCGCGGATGTCGGACAACCATTGCGTGGCCAGCGCCAGCGCCTCGTCCCACTCGATCTCGCGGAATTCGCGTGCGCCGCGCTCGCCCACCCGCAGCAATGGCTTTGAAAGCCGTGCCGGCGAACGATGCTGCATGATGCCCGAGGCGCCCTTGGCGCAGATCACGCCGCGGTTGACCGGGTGGTCCGGATTGCCGTCGATGTAGTGCACGTGACCGTTTTTCAGATGCACTCTGATGCCACATCTGCACGCGCACATGTAGCACGTGGTGGTCTTGACCTCGTCGCCGGTCGGACGGTTCAGTTCGAGGTGGGCGTGTGGCATGTGCGGGTGATCCCGGTCTGCTCAACCGTTCGTGCTGAGCGTAGCTTGCGCAGCAAGCGAAGTCGAAGCACCGTTGCACGTCAGGCCTTCGATTCCGGTCCTGCGAACCTGCGCTCGGTACGAACGGCGGGCCGCTTGCCGCCGGTCCGGCGCCGCGGCATGCTGGGCGCCATGCACCAGTACGAACGCGTCCTCAAGTTGCACGGCATCTTCAAGTCGCACCGGCGGCCGGTCGGCGTGCAGCGCCTGCGCGAGGAGCTCGGGTGTTCGCGTGCCACGCTCTATCGCGACATCGCGTTCCTGCGCGATGCGCTGGGCGCGCCACTGGACAGCGATCCGGACGGCCATGGGTTCCGTTATGCCGAAGGCGAGGCTGAGCGCTTCGAGCTGCCCGGGCTGTGGCTGACCAGCGAGGAACTCTCGGCGCTGATGGCGCTGGAGGCGCTGGTGGCGCGCTCGGATCCGGGGGTACTGGCCGACGCGCTGGCGCCGTTCCGGGAGCGCGTCGAGAAGCTGCTCAACGAACAGGCCGGCACCCGCGAGCAGCCGCTGCAGCGCATCCGCGTGATCCCGTGGGGCTCACGCAAGCTGAACCAGCAGGTGTTCCGTGCGGTCGCCGGCGCGGTACTGGCGCGACAGCAGTTGAAGTTCCGTTATCGCGCGCGCACCACCGGTGCCGACAGCGTGCGCCACGTGTCGCCGCAGCGGCTGACCCACTATCGCGACAACTGGTACCTGGATGCCTGGGACCATGACCGCGAGGCGCTGCGCAGTTTTGCCGTCGATCGCATCGGCACGGTCGAAGCGCTGGATGCACGCGCCGTGGATCGCGACGAGCAGGAACTGGACAAAACGCTGGCCTCGAGCTACGGAATCTTCGCCGGCGCGCCCAAGGCCTGGGCGACCATCCGGTTTTCCGAACGCGCCGCGCGCTGGGTTGCCGACGAACACTGGCATTCGCTGCAGGAAGGGCGCTGGCTGCCCGACGGCCGCTACGAACTGAAGGTGCCGTATTCGCAATCGCGCGAGCTGTTGATGGACATCCTGCGCTACGGGCCGGATGCCGAAGTGGTCTCCCCGCAGTCGCTGCGCGAGGAAATCCGCATCATGCACAAGCTGGCACTGGACGGCTACGATCACGCCGCGTCGTGAACGATCACCGCACCCTCGAGGCGTCCACGCACGGCAAGCCGGCCATCGCGCTGGCGCTGGGTACGGGCGGTGCGCGCGGCCTGGCGCACATCGGCGCGATCGAGGCGATCGAAGCCGCCGGGTACCGCATCGTCGCGATTTCGGGCAGCTCGATGGGCGCGCTGATCGGCGGCATCCACGCGGCCGGCAAGCTCGACGTCTATCGCGACTGGGTGTGCGCGCTGCAGAAGATGGATGTGCTGAAGCTGGTCGACTGGACCCTGTCCGGCGCCGGGCTGATCAAGGGCGAGCGCATCATCGGCGTGCTGCGCGAGCTGATCGGCGAGGTGAACATCGAGGAGCTGCCGATTCCCTTCACCGCGGTGACCACCGATCTCGACCGCGAGCGCGAGCTGTGGTTGACGCGCGGTCCGCTGTTCGACGCCATCCGCGCCTCGATCGCGATTCCGACGATCTTTCGTCCGCACCCGATAAACGGCCACCGGTTGGTCGACGGCGGTCTGATGAATCCGCTGCCGCTGACGCCGTTGCTCCAGTCGGCCAGCGACTTCACCGTTGCGGTGAACGTCAACGGGACACCGGAAACGCTGTCGGCCATGCGCACCACCGCGCCGGAAAGACCGCGCCACGGTCTGCGCGGAAAGGTGGCTGCTTTCGTCACGCGCACCATCGGCAACCACGACGAAAAGGCCACGGAACCGGGCTGGGTGGACACCCTCACCCATTCGCTGGACCTGATGCAGGAACACCTCACCCGCTTCCGCCTTGCCGCCGACCGGCCTGACCTCGTGATCGACGTGCCGCGCAATGCGAGCGCGGTGTACGAGTTCTACCGCGCCTCGGAGCTGATCGAACTGGGGCGTACCCGGGCCGAGCGCGCGCTGGCCGCGTGGCAGCGCGGGTAGCTGACGTTGTGCGCCGCGGATGGGGCTGTGCTGGCGGGGGTGGGACGTGTTTTCGTGCGCGGAGCGCACGCTACCAGTGTGGTGTGATGTCGCGTAGCGTGCACTTCGTGCACGATGGAATGTGTCGATGGATGGGGTTGTTCCGTGCGCGGAGCACACGCTACCGGTGTGGTGTGATGTCGCGTGGCGTGCACTTCGTGCACGATGGAATGTGTCGATGGATGGGGTTGTTCCGTGCGCGGAGCGCACGCTACCGGTGTGGTGTGGTGTCGCGTGGCGTGCACTTCGTGCACGAGGGAACGCGGTCCAGGAATGGGGACGTTCCGTGCGCGGAGCGCACGCTACGGGCGCGGATGGGTAGCGTGCACTTCGTGCACGCAGGGCAACCGCCTACAGCGCGGTGAGGTTGGCAAAGGCCGCGACCAGCCATTTCGGCCCGGCGTCGGCGAAGTTGACCTGGATGCGCGCGTGCGCGCCGGAGCCTTCGGCCTGCACCACGACGCCTTCGCCGAAGCTTGCGTGGCGCACGCGCTGGCCGAGCCGGATCGTCGGCGTCTCGTCGAGGTCGGCGTGTCCGCGCGTGCTGCGACTGGCGTACACGGGCCGGCTGATCTTCGCGCGTGGACGCACCTCGGTCAGCAGCTCCGCGGGCAGCTCATTCAGGAAGCGCGAAGGGCGCTGGAAGGTTTCGCGACCATACTGGCGGCGCGATTCGGCATGGCACAACACCAGCCGTTCACGCGCACGGGTGATGCCGACGTAGGCCAGCCGGCGTTCCTCTTCCAGCCGCGCGGGATCCTCGAACGAACGCTGGCTCGGGAACAGGCCGTCTTCCATGCCGACCAGGAACACCACCGGAAACTCCAGTCCCTTGGCCGAATGCAGCGTCATCAGTTGCACGCAGTCGTCGCCGGCGTCGCCCTGTCCCTCGCCGGCTTCCAATGCCGCGTGGGCGAGGAATGCGTCGAGCTCGGAAAGGTTGGCCTCAAGGTCCTCGGGGGTCGGCTCGAACCGGCTGGCGACGTTGACCAGCTCATCGAGGTTTTCCACCCGCGCCTCGGCATTGCCGCGGCTGTCGCGTTCGTAGTAGGCGCGCAGGCCGGAGTGGGTGATGACGTGGTCGATTTGTTCGGCCAGGGTGAGGGGACCGGGGACCGGGGACCTGGGACCGGAGTGTGATGAGTCTGCAGCGGTTTCGTCCGCACGTGCTTCGAGCGAAGACGGTACTGGGTCGTTCGCGGGTGGGTTGTCATCGCCCGGTCCCCGGTCCCCGGTCCCCGGTCCCACAGCTTTGTCCCCGGCCCCCGGTCCCGCGAAATCGTGCGCCAATCCGTCAACCAGCGCCATGAATTCCCGCAACGCATGCTTCACGCGCGTGGTCAGCGTGCCGTCGGCCAGTTCCGCCAGCGCGGCATCCCACAGCGAGCTGTCGTCGCGGCGCGCGCGCTGGCGCAGGAGTTCCACGCTGCGCGCGCCCACGCCGTGCGGCGGGGTGGCCAGTGCGCGTTCGAAGGAGGTGTCGTCGCCGCGGTTGGACGCCAGGCGCAGGTAGGCCAGCGCGTCCTTGACCTCGGCGCGTTCGAAATAGCGCTGGCCGCCGTACACGCGGTAGGGAATGTCGTGCTGGTGCAGTTGTTCCTCGAAGTTGCGCGACTGTGCGTTGGAGCGATACAGCACCGCGATGTCCGAGGCGTTGCCGCCGGCATCGAGGTGTTCGCGGATGCGCTCGATCACGAAGCGCGCCTCGTCCTGCTCGGTGTAGGCCGCATACAGCGTGATGGCCTCGCCCTTGTCGCCGGCGGTCCAGAGCTTCTTGCCCAGCCGCGACGGATTGCGCGCGATCACCGCGTTGGCGGCTTTCAGAATGGTCGCGGTCGAGCGGTAGTTCTGCTCCAGGCGCAGGGTTTTCGCGTCGGGAAAATCACGCAGGAACCTGCGCATGTTCTCGACCTTCGCGCCGCGCCAGCCGTAGATGGACTGGTCGTCGTCGCCGACCGCGAACACATGGCCGCTGTTGCCTGCCAGCAGGCGGATCCACGCGTACTGCAAGGCGTTGGTGTCCTGGAATTCGTCGATCAGAAGGTGCCGCCAGCGTTCCTGGTAGTGCGCGCGCAGGGCGTCGTTGTCGCGTAGGGTTTCGTGGGTGCGCAGCAGCAGCTCGGCGAAATCGACCAGCCCGGCGCGCCGGCAGGCTTGTTCGTAGGCTTCGTAGACCTTGAGCCAGGTGCGTGCCACCGGATGATCGCCGGGCTCGATGCCATCCGGGCGCTTGCCCTCGTCCTTCCAGGCGTTGATCTGCCAGCAGGCCTGGCGCGGCGGGAAGCGCGCCTCGTCGATGCCGAGGCCGGCCACCACCCGTTTGACCATGCGCTGCTGGTCGTCGGCGTCGAGGATCTGGAAGGTTTCGGGCAGACTCGCCTCGCGCCAGTGCTGGCGCAGCAGGCGGTGCGCGATGCCGTGGAAGGTGCCCACGGTCAGCCCGCGCAGGCCGTGCGGCAACAGGTTTGCAAGGCGCGCGCGCATTTCGCCGGCGGCCTTGTTGGTGAAGGTCACCGCCAGGATCGACCACGGTGCGGCGCCTTCGGCCTCGATCAGCCAGCCGATGCGGTGGGTCAGCACCCGGGTCTTGCCCGAGCCCGCGCCGGCCAGGACCAGGTAGTGCCCCGGCGGGGCGGCCACCGCCTCGCGCTGCGCGCTGTTGAGCGGGTCCAGAAGGTAGGAAACTTCCATCCCGAGGATTGTAATGCCCACACGGCACGTTACTTGATGGTATCGTCGGGTAGCCGGATATACGACGGCGAGGGGGGCTCGGGTGTTTTGCTGGCAGGCTGGGGCCTTGATCGGCTTTGCCGGCCCCGGGGTGATGGTGGGTGGCGTCCGGCTCCGGCTTTCTGCAATGACAACCGGAACGTGTCCCGTGACGACAGAAGAATCCGACGAACTGGTACTGCAAAGCTTCGAGCTGACTTCCAACCCGGGAATGATCCTTGCGCTGGCCCCGGACCAGCCCATCGTGCGTGTCAATTCCGCACTGGAGCGGTTGCTCGGGCTGCGGCGGCAGGAACTGGTGGGACGGCCGTGCCGCGAGGCGCTGGGGATGGAAGACGAGGGCGCGTCCATCGACTTCGCGGTGCGGGGCGAGACGACCCTGCGCTGCACGGGAGGCCGCGCGGAATCATTCTGGTGCCAGCTCGATGTTCGCCCGATGCCCGACGCCACGGGCGCGATCTCGCATTCGTACTGCACCCTTCACGACGTCAGCGACTACGTCAAGTTGCGCGACAGCCGCGAATATCTGGCCGGACACGATCCGCTGACCGGCCTGGTGCGTTCGTACGTGTTCGAGGAGCGCCTGAAGACCGAATTGCTGCACGCGGTGCAGGCGTGTTCGCGCGTGCTCGTTTGCCACGTCGAAGTCGACCGTATCGGCGTGGTCAACGAGTTGTGCAACTTCAAGGTGGGCGACCAGTTGCTGCGACTGATTGCCGAACGCCTGGCCGGCGCGGTCGGCGACCCCGAGCTGCTGGCCCGGATCGGGAGCAACAAGTTCGTCGTGGCGTTTGTCGATGAAGCGGGGGACGCCGACCAGTTGGAGGCCGGCCAGCGCGTTGCCGCGGTGCTGGAGCCGCCGTTCAACGTCGGTGGCCTCAGTCTGCGCATGACCACCAGCATCGGCGTGGCGTGCTTCCCCGACAGTGGTTCGGAAGCGCAGGAGCTGATGCAACAGGCGGCGTCCGTGTCGCGCGCGGCGAAGCGGGCGGGCGGCAACGAGGTACGCGTTTTCGTCCCGGCGCAGCGCGCCACGTTGAATACGCGGCTGCAACTGGGCTCGCGCATGCGTGGCGCGGTGGAGCGTGGCGAGATGGAGCTGCACTACCAGCCGATCGTCAGCGCCATCAAGCGCGAGGTGACGGGAATGGAGGCGCTGGTGCGCTGGCGCAATCCCGAGCTTGGCCTGGTGGGGCCGGACCAGTTCATCCAGCTGGCCGAAGACCTGGGCATGATCGCCGAGATCGGGCGCTGGGTGCTGCACGAGGCCTGCATGCAGGCACGCCGATGGCTGGACCAGGGCGTCGGAGACTTCGTGATGTCGGTGAATGTTTCCGCCCTGCAGATGCGTGGCCAGCAGCTTCTCGAAGACGTCAGCCGGGCCTTGAACGACGCCCGCCTGCCCGGGCGCTGCCTGGATCTTGAACTGACCGAGACCGCCGCATGCACCAACCTGGAGCAGACCATCGAGCTGATGCGCGAGGTCGGCAAGCTGGGCGTGAAGTGGTCGCTGGATGACTTCGGGGTCGGGCGCTCCAGCCTCAGTTACCTGCAACGGCTGCCGGTCAGCCGGTTGAAGATCGACCAGTCCTTCGTGATGGCGATGCCCGATGACGTGCGGGCCACCCGGATCTGCCGCGCGGTGATCGGCCTGGCGCACGAATTCGGATTCTCGGTGGTGGCCGAGGGCGCCGAAAAAGCGGTGCAACTGGCGTTCCTGGAGCGCAACGGCTGCGACATGGTCCAGGGCTTCTACCTCAGCCCGCCGGTGACCGCCGACGCGATGCTGGCGGTGCTGCGCGAACCGGTGCTGCGGCCGCCCGATGCCGATGCCGATGGCGACCGCGGTCAGGGCACCGTGCTGCTGGTCGATGACGAAACCAACGTGTTGCGCGCGCTGGCGCGGCTGTTGCGTCGCGACGGCTACCGCGTGGTCACCGCGGCAACCTTCGCCGAGGCCTTCGAGCAACTGGCCAGCGAGAGCGTGGAGGTGGTGGTGTCCGACCACCGCATGCCCGACGGCAAGGGCACCGAGTTCCTGGGGCGGGTCAAGGCCACCCACCCCGATACGGTGCGCTTGATCCTCAGCGGCTACGCCGACATCGGCACCGTCACCGAGGCCATCAACGTCGGTGCGGTACACCGGTTCATGACCAAGCCCTGGGACGATGACGAACTGCGCGCCGTGGTGCGCGACGCGATGCACCTGGCGCGTGCCGCGGACCACGAGCCTGGGCAGTAAGGAACGTTCGAGGCGGAAAAGCGACTGCGAAAGGACGGGTTTTCGAGGATTTGCGGGCCCATGGTGGTTCCATGGGCCAACCGTCGGCGGAAACATGGACCGCGCAGGCGTTCTTGCGGCCCGGAAGATTTCCGCTGCCCAAGGCCCCGGGCCTGCATCGTTCACCAGCGTTGGCAGCGAGTCGCTTCGAGCGCATGGCGTCTCATTGAACCGGCGCGGCAAACGCCGGTGAACGGATCTGGCCGGGACCCCGGGTGGCGCGGACGCGACGTCGCCGGCGCCCGTCCAGGGTGCCGGGTCGTCAGAGGTCGTTCTCGTCGATGCAGATGGCGCCGGACTCGTCGCGCACCACGTGGGTGATGCCGGGACACTCGGCTTCCAGCTTGCGCATGTCGCCGGACTGCCGTGACCAGTCGCCGGCCCCGGAGCGCACGCGGTCGGCCAGTTGCTGGTTCTCGCGCTGCAGGTCGCGGGTCAGCAATGCCTGCACCAGCGCCAGTTGCAGTTCCTTGTCGTTCCAGGGCTTGGGCACGAAGCGGAACACGTGGGTCTCGTTCAGCGCGGCCAGCACCGCCGGAAAATCCCCGTGGCCGCTGATGATGATGCGCATGGCGTCGGGCTGGAGCTGTTGCGCCTGGCCCAGGAATTCCAGGCCGTTCATCTCCGGCATGCGCAGGTCCGAGACCACCACGTCGTAGTCGGTTTCGTTCAGGCTCTGCAACGCATCGGAAGGCGTGCTGAAACCGTGGATGTTGCACGGCTGCGCCAGCCAGTTGGAGGGGATCCTGCCAATGACGCGGCGCATTGCGCTGACGATGGCGGGTTCGTCGTCGAGGAGGAGGATTTCGTACATGGTGTTGAACTCCCGGATCAGTGGGTTCGAGGGGGTTTGACTGGCAGCGTGATGGTGAAGGTGGTGCCCTGGCCGGGCGCCGATTGCACCGCGATGTCGCCGGCGTGCTTCTTGACGATGCCGTAGCCGATCGACAGGCCAAGCCCGGTGCCCTTGCCGACGGCCTTGGTGGTGAAGAACGGTTCGAAGATGTGGCTGAGTACCTCTTCGTCCATGCCGCAGCCGTCGTCGCGGATGACGACCTCGACGTGGTCGGGATCGGCGGCCCGGGTGTGTATTTCAATGTGACCGTCGGCGTCGATGGCGTGGGTGGCGTTGACCATCAGGTTCATGAACAACTGGTTCATCTCGGTCGGGTTGCACTCGATCAGCGGCACCGGGTTGAAATGGGTGGTGCAATGCAGCGAGCGTCCGTTGACGCAACGCACGATGTCCAGCGCCGCGTCCAGGGCGCGATGCACGTCGTAGCGCTGGTAGCCCTGGCCGGGCTCGCTGCGCGAGAAGTCGCGCAGGCTCTGCACGATGTGGCGGATGCGTTCCACGCCCTCGCGTGATTCCTCCAGCAGCGCCGGCAGGTCCAGCATGATGGTGTCAAGGTCGATCGACCGCTTGCGGTGGGCCAGCGCCTGCAGGCGCTCGTCACGATCGCGGTCGGGATCGCGCAGCAGGTCCTCGGCCAGTTCCAGCAGGCCGAAGATCTTGTTCAGGTAATCGCGGAACGTGCCCAGGTTGGACTGCACGTAGCAGATCGGGTTGTTGATCTCGTGTGCCATGCCGGCCGCGAGCTGGCCGACGGTGGCGAGCCGCTCGGTACGGACCATCTCGGAGGCGAGATCGGCGTCGTTGGCCGCGGGCAGCGTCGGATCGGGTGCCGTGTCGGCGGTGGTGCGGGCAACGCCCTGGCCGTGCGCCGGCCGGATGGTGACGGTTTGCAGGCCACCGGTGCCGCAGGCGCGCCACTGGCGCACCACCATCAGCGGTTTGCCGTCTTCGCTTTCGCACGCCAGGCAGTCCTCGCAGTCGCTGCCGTCGCAGGCACCCGCGTGCCGGCAGCGTGGCGGTGCCGCGGTGAGCCGGGCCAGGCCAAGCCGCGGGTCACTGTGGATGATCGACGCCAGCCGCCTGGCCGGGGCGTTGGCGTGACACAGCGAGCCGTCGGGGTGTACCACCGCGATCGCAAGCGGCAGGGTGTCCAGCACCGCCGCCGTGTCCGGCGTGATGTCTTGGTGGGGTACCGCGTTCATGGGCTTTGTCCATCCCTGGCGATGCGCTCGCCGGTTGCGTGGGCCAACTTCCCTTTCACCGATGCATCGAGCATGCCCCGCAGCAGGCATGGGCCGCCGCTGCAATACATTGTTGCAAATGGCTGCGCGGAGCGTGACGCGGTTCGCACCGGCAGGCCGCGACAAGCCCGACTCGGCTGGCGCGGACAGGCCGGCCCGCCGCGCGACGCGGCCGGATCAAGTCATTTCCGGTGCGCGGATGGCCGCCGGCCACCTGGTTCCGGGGGCGCGTGGGCCACCCGGCCACCCGCGGCGGCCGTGGGTGCGACGCCCGCTCGCGGGCGTGGCCCCGGCGGTGCGGCTCAGCGTTGCTTCTTCAGCACACCGGCGGCCAGCAGCACACCGCCCACCACGATGCCGGCATAGCCGATCGGTGCCGGGACGGGCTTGTCCACGGTGGTCTTGACCTCGAGCTGGCCGAACTTGATCGGCGTCTCGGTGCTGGGATAGGTGAGCTTGCCCAGCGCGACCCACACGCCCAGGGCGATCAGGATGATGCCGACGAGGATGGCGGCAATGCGCATGGGGCTTGTCTCCGTTCGGGGGTGCGCCACAGGCTACGCGAGTGGCCGCCGGCGCGCCAGTGGCCGCGGGGCCTGAAAATAAAATGCCCCGAGAGCCAGGGGGGAGCTCTCGGGGCGGCGATGCCGAACCTGGGGAGGGATTCGACACCGGGGGTTCGCTCAGGGAGGTGAGTGAACCGGGACGCCGTTGCGTGCGTCCGTAAGCTTAGATGGGGTGCGATGCGGGAAGTTCCAACGATTTTTTCCGGGGGGTTCATACGGCGTTCATTCGTCGGAACCGGCATGACTTTCGTCATGGTTTGGACATCCATTCGTGCGTTCGTCCGGGAACGCTGCTTCGCCGTGGTGCGCGGCGGGTTCCGGAAGTGCCGCTTTTCGTTGTTCCGCAAAGGCCATCCATGGCCTGTCTTTCCACGGCAGCCAGTTCGGCTGGAGATCACGCCTAGTGTGCCTCGCCCCAGTTGTTGCCCACGCCGATTTCGACCAGCAGCGGCACGTCGAGTTCCGCCGCGCCCTGCATGCGTTCGCGCACGCCCTCGCGGACCGCCTCGACGGCATCCTCGCGGACCTCGAAGACCAGTTCGTCGTGAACCTGCATAAGCATGTGGGCGTCGTCGCCGCGCTCGCGCAGCCAGGCGTCGACCGTCACCATCGCGCGCTTGATGATGTCCGCAGCGGTGCCCTGCATCGGGGCGTTGATGGCGGCACGCTCGGCGCCGGCACGCTGGGCCGCGTTTCGCGAGCGCAGTGCCTCCAGGTACAGGCGCCGGCCGAACAGGGTTTCCACGTAGCCGTCGCGCCTGGCTTCCTCCCGGGTGGCGTCCATGAAGGTCTTCACGCCCGGATAATGTTCGAAGTAGCGTTCGATGTGCCTGGCCGCTTCGCTGCGCGGAATGCCCAGGCGTTGCGCCAGCCCGTGGGCACTCATGCCGTACATCAGGCCGAAGTTGATCATCTTGGCCGTCCGGCGCTGTTCGGCGGTTACGTCGCCGTTATCCACGCCGAAGACCTCCGCGGCGGTGGCGCGGTGCACGTCCTCGTCGTGGTTGAAGGCGCGGGTCAGGCCCGGGTCACCCGACAGGTGCGCCATGATCCGGAGCTCGATCTGCGAGTAGTCCGCCGCCAGCACGCGCCAGCCTTCGGGCGCGATGAAGGCCTCGCGGATGCGCCGGCCCTGCTCGGTGCGCACCGGGATGTTCTGCAGGTTGGGGTCGGTCGACGAGAGCCTTCCGGTCGCGACCGCGGCCTGGTGGTAGCTGGTGTGCACGCGGCCGGTGCGCGGATTGACCATTTCCGGCAGCTTGTCGGTGTAGGTCGAGCGCAGTTTCGCGCACTGCCGGTAGTCCAGCACCAGTCGCGGCAGCTCGTGCTGCCCGGCGATGGCCTCCAGCGCTTCCTCGTTGGTCGAGGGCTGGCCCTTGGGGGTTTTCACGTGGGAGGGCAGGCCCAGTTCCTCGAACAGCAGTTCGCGCAGCTGCTTGGTCGAGTCCACGTTGAACTCGCGTCCCGCGACCTTCTCCATTTCCTGCTTGAGGGCATGCATGCGCTTGCCCAGTTCGTTGCTTTGCCGGCCCAGTGCGTCGACGTCGACCAGCACCCCGCGCTGCTCCATCCGCGCCAATACGGGCACCAGCGGCATCTCGATGTCGCTGAAGACCTTCGCGAGCCCCGGCTGCGCCTGCAGCTCGGGCCACAGCGCATGGTGCAGGCGCAGCGTGATGTCGGCGTCCTCGGCCGCGTAGCGCCCCGCGGTCTCGAGGTCCACCTGCGAAAAGGAAATCTGCTTGGCGCCCTTGCCGGCCACGTCCTCGTAGTGCACGGTTTCGTGGTCCAGCCAGCGCCTGGCCAGGGTGTCCATGTCGTGGCGGTTGGCGGTGGCGTTGAGCACGTAGGACTCCAGCATGGTGTCGAACGCGATGCCGCGGACCTCGATGCCATGGTGCGACAGCACGTTGCAGTCGTACTTGGCGTGCTGGCCGACCTTGGGCAGCTCGGGATCCTGCAGCAGCGGCTTCAGTGCATCGAGCACCGCCTTCCGGTCGAGCTGTGCCGGCACCCCCGGGTAGTCGTGCCCGACCGGGATGTAGCACGCCTTGCCGGGCTCGATCGAAAACGACAGCCCCACCAGCTCGGCACGCATCGGATCCAGCGAGGTGGTTTCGGTGTCGAAGGCGAGAAGTTTGGCCTTGCGCAGGTTCGCGAGCCAGGAGTCGAGTTGTGGTTTTGTGGTGATGAGGTCGTATTGGGGTTCGGGACTCGGGACTCGGGACTCGGGACTCGGGAGGGCGGTGCTGTCGTGGGCGGCGAGCTGTGTATGCGTGGCAGCTTTTTCCTGTGAGGACGCCTCATTGACTTTCGATCCTGCTTTGCCGAGTCCCGAGTCCCGAGAAACTCGCCGCTTCCGCGGCTCGCCCTCCGGGCCGTCGGCTTCGCCGACGTTCGCTCCGGCATCCTGCCTCCGCAGTCCGAGTCCCGGCTCCTTGTCCAGCTCCTTCAACGCCTGCCGGAACTCGTAGCGCGCATACAGCCCGCGCAGCGTTTCGACGTCGCGTTCGTGCAGCGCAAGGTCGCGCGGGCCGTGGTCCAGTTTGACGTCGGTGCGGATGGTTGCGAGCTCGCGCGAGAGCGGCAACTGGTCCAGCGCGGCGCGCAGGTTTTCGCCGATCTTGCCCTTGATCTCGTCGGCGTGTGCGATCACCTCGTTCAGCGAGCCGTACTGGTTCAGCCACTTCGCGGCGGTCTTGGGGCCGCACTTGGGCACGCCGGGAATGTTGTCCACGCTGTCGCCCATCAGCGCCAGGTAGTCAACGATGCGCTCGGGCGGCACGCCGAACTTCTCGATCACCGCGTCGCGATCGGTGCTCGTGTGCGACATGGTGTTGACCAGGGTCACGCGCGGACCCACCAGTTGCGCGAAGTCCTTGTCGCTGGTGGATACCTCGACCTCGATGCCTTCCCGGGCCGCGTGCGTGGCCAGGGTTCCGATCACGTCGTCGGCCTCCACGCCCGGCACGCGCAGGATCGGCAGGCCCAGCGCGGTGACCACTTCCAGCATCGGATCGACCTGTGCGCGCAGGTCGTCGGGCATCGGCGGGCGGTTGGCCTTGTATTCGGGGTACAGCTCTTCGCGGAACGTCGGCCCGGGCGCGTCGATCACGAACGCGGCGTAGTCCGGCCTTGCCTCCAGGGTCGCGCGCAGCATGTTGACCACACCGAAAAGCGCGCCGGTCGGTTCGCCCTTGGCGTTGCTGAGCGGGGGCAACGCGTGGAAGGCGCGGTACAGGTAGCTGGAACCGTCGATCAGGGTGAGCTTGGCCATGCGCCGATTGTCGCACGCGCGTGCACGCCGCGATCACGCGTCAAGTGTATGCTGGGAGTCGAAGACAATTGGAGGTGCGCCATGAAAATCAGCCTGTGGCTTGCAGCCGGCGCGCTTTTGCTGACGTTCCCTGCCGGGCACGCGCAAACGGTGCTGGCGAAGTCCCCGAAGCCGCCACCGGCGGGCTCTGTGCTGCCGCCGCCGGGCATCAACGAGCCGGGCACCAAACCGCAATCGGTTCCGCTGCCCAGCACCGCGATCCGGCCGTCGGTGGCACCGGCGGCCAGGCAACACGAAGCCGGGCAGCAACAGCCCGACGTTGCGGTCACCACCAACGCAAGCGGCGACACGATCCAGACCTACAGCCGCAACGGGCGGGTGTACATGGTGCGCGTGACCTCCAAACACGGCATCACCCAGACCTATCGCGACATCAACCCTGACGGCAGCCTGGTGCATGACCCGCGGCTGGGGCCGGTGTCGCCCGTGTACTACACGATCTACCAGTGGGGTGGAGCAAGCAAGCGGGCCAGCGAAGCGCGTGGCAGTGGCAACGCGCAGCCAGCCCCTGCGCAGCCGGCTCCCGCGCAGCCGGCCCCGCCGCAGTCCGGTTCCCGGTAACGCCGTCGAGCACCGCGCCGGACACGCGGCGCCGGGTGCCGGCAACGCTCATGGGTCGGCGTACGGCCGCGGGTCGCGCGCGAGGCGCACCAGTTGCTTGCCGAAACTCCTGCCGTCGAACAGGTCGATGAATGCCTGCGGCGCATTTTCCAGGCCATCGACGATGTTTTCGCGGTACTTGAGCCTCCCGACCCGGACCAGTTGGGCCAGGCGCGCCATGGCCTCGTCGTTGCGCGGTTCGTAGTCGTACACCACGAAGCCCTGCATTTTCGCGCTGCGCTGGATCAGCACCTCCGGCGAGAATCGGCCACGCGCGGATGGGTTGTTGTACTGCGAGGTCTGGCCGCAGATGACGACGCGTGCGTGGTGGTTGAGCAGCGCCAACGCGGCCCGGGTGATGTCGCCGCCGACGTTGTCGAAATACACGTCGATGCCGCGCGGGCAGGCCGCGGCCAGCGCGCTGCGCAGATCGCCGCAGGTCCTGTAATTGATCACCGCGTCCAGCCCGATCGTGTTGCGCAGGTAGTCGACCTTTTCGTCGCTGCCCGCGGTGCCCACCACCCGGCAGCTTTCCAGCATCGCGAGCTGCGCGGCGGTCATGCCCACGGCGCCCGACGCGCCGGAGACCACCACGGTTTCGCCGGCGCGCGGCTGGCCGATTTCCTTCAGCCCGAAATAGGCGCAAAAGCCCGGCACGCCGACCACGCCCAGATACGTCGACAGCGGTACGGCGTCGGCGTCCACCTTGACGGCCTGGCTTCCGTCCGACAACGAATAGTGCTGCCAGGGGAGCCGCTCACAGACGTGGTCGCCCACGGCGAACCCGGCGTGGCGCGAGGCGACGACGCGACCCACGGAGCGGCCGGTGAGCGGTTCGCCCAGCGCGAAGCCGGTGCCGTGTGATCCGCCCTCCCGCATCATCGCGCGCATGCCCGGGTCCACCGAAAGGAAAAGCGTCTGGATGAGCATCTGGCCATCGTCCGGCGCGGGGATCGCGGCCGGCCTGATGTCGAAGTCGCCATGCCGTGGCTTGCCCTCGGGACGCCGGGCAAGGATGACCTGCTGTTGTTCGTGTTCGCGCATGGTGTTTGACCGGGGGATGGGGCGGTACCGGGCGATGCGTACCAGGCCGCCACGGAGGACGTCGTTCACGGGCGGCACTTCGTACCCGCACCTCCGCGGGACGGGTGCCGGGCGATCTCAGCCGTCCAGCTCCGGGTAATGGCGAAAGATGCCGTCGTTGTTGAACGCGATGCGCCGCGGCGACGCCAGGTAGGCGGCGATGCCTGGTCGCGCCGCGATCCGTGCGTGCAGCGCAACGCAAAGCGGAAGGGACGGTTCCAGCTTGCACATGGCGCGCGGAAATGCGTAGCGCAGGCCATCGATCACCTGGAACAGCGAAAGGTCCGGATACGTGGCCTTGTTTCCGGCCAGGCAACGCTGGCGACCGCGCCGGTTGGCGGCCAGCACGCGCTCGAAGTAGCCGAGGAACCTGGGCAGGCGTTCGCGCACCAGGCAGGCGCTGCGGCGTTTGGCCTCCCTGCGCTGGTCTTCGTAGTAAAGGCTCGCGGCGATCGGGTGGTGGCAGTCGTGGATTTCGGCGACCAGGTCGGTGATGGTCAACTGCAACTGGTGCGCCCACAATCGCCCCGCTTCGTCCCCGGGCGCCAGACCGAGGCGCGGTCCGAGGTACAGAAGGATGTTGGCCGTCTGCCCGATCACCCGGCGACCTGCCTTCAGGAACGGCGGCGCAAACGGCGGACGGGCGACGGCCGGGTCATCCATCCACTGCAACAGCGCCGGCACGCCACCCCCGGCCGTTTCCGGCTGGCGCGCGACGTCGCGGTACTCGGCGCCCGCATCTTCCAGCGCCAGCCGCACGAACTCACCGCGTCCCTGGATCGATGGCCAGTAGAACAGTTCGTATTTCATTGACCGGAAGCGTAGCACTCACGCCAGGCGCTTCGCCCGACATCCCCCCGGCGCTGCGCGCCGTTGCCAAGCTCGCGCATCCAGCGCTCGCCAGGCAACCCGGCCCTCGGCGTCCTGCCTCGGGCGTTCGAACTGCCGCGAACCGCCACCGGCAGTTCGCAAGCGTCAGTTCTCACCCCCTTCGTTCCGACAGGGGTGAATTTCTTCCCCCTTCGCTTGCGAAGGGGGACCGAGGGGGATGGCTTCTGCGCTTCGCCCGGCGTCACCCCGGCGCTGCGCGCCGATCCCCTTCGTGTCGAAGGGGGTGGCCAACGTTACGCTTTCCCGAGTCCCGAGTCCCGAGTCCCGAGTCCCGGCTTTTAATGCCGAAAGTGCCGCGTCCCCGTGAACACCATCGCCATGCCGTGCTCGTTGGCGGCGTCGATGACTTCCTGGTCGCGGCGGGAACCGCCCGGCTGGATCAGGGCGCGCACGCCGGCGCCGGCGGCCAGGTCGACGTTGTCACGGAACGGGAAGAAGGCATCGGATGCCAACACGCTGTCCTGCGTGGACAGTTCGGCCGCCGCGGCTTTCATGGTGGCGATCTTCACACTGTCCACGCGGCTCATCTGGCCGGCGCCGATGCCGACCGTGGCGCCGTTGCGCGCGAACACGACGGCGTTGGACTTCACGAACATCGCCACGTGCCAGGCAAACAAGAGGTCGCGCAGTTCATCAGCGTCGGGAACGCGTCGGGTCACCACTTTCAGGTCGGACAGCATCAGGGTGTCCGAATCGCCGTCCTGCACCAGCACGCCGCCAGCGATGCTGTGCAGCCTGCGTTGCACCGGCCCCGGGACCGCCGGCCATTCGCCGGTGGCCAGCGCGCGCACGTTGGGTTTCCCGCGAAGCGCCACCAGGGCGTCCTCGGTGAACGAGGGCGCGGCCAGCACCTCGACGAATTGCCGCGACAGGATCGCTTGCGCCAGTTCGCCGTCGATCGGCCGGTTGAACGCGATGATGCCGCCGAAGGCCGAGGTCGCATCGCACGCCAGGGCCTGTTCGTACGCATCGGCCGGCGCCTCGCCGAGCGCGACGCCGCAGGGATTTGCGTGCTTGACGATCACGCAGGCGGGCGTCTTGTCGAAGGCCTTGACGCACTCTATCGCGGTATCGGCGTCGACGAAGTTGTTGTAGGACATCTCCTTGCCGGTGAGCACCGTGGCGCCGGCCGCGGTACCGGCGCGTGCGGGACCGTCGCGGTACAGCGCCGCGGCCTGGTGCGGGTTTTCGCCGTAGCGCATTTCCTGCGCGCGGCGCAGTGCCAGGTGCAGGGTGGGCGGGTAGGACTCGGCCGGTTCGCCCTCGGCGCGCGCGGACAGCCAGTCGGCGATCATTCCGTCGTAGCGCGCGGTGTGGGCGAAGGCCTGCGCCGCGTAGCGGCGGCGCTGCTCGAAGGAGGCGCCGCCGTCGCGACGCAGGGTTTCGATCAGGCCGGCGTAGTCGGCCGGGTCGCATATCACTGTCACACGCTCGTGGTTCTTGGCGCCGGCGCGCAGCATCGCCGGTCCGCCGATGTCGATTTGCTCGATCGCCTCTGCGTAGCTCACACCGGCATGCGCGACGGTGCGCGCGAACGGGTACAGGTTCACCACCAGCAGGTCGATCGGTGCGATCGAAAGTTCGCGCATCACCGCGTCGTCGTCGCCGCGCCGGCCGAGCAGGCCGCCGTGGACCTTGGGGTGCAAGGTCTTGACCCGGCCGTCCATGATTTCCGGGTAGCCGGTGACTTCGCTGACGTCGCGCACCGCCACGCCCGCCTCGCGCAGGGCGCGGGCGCTGCCGCCGGTGGAGATGATGTCGATGCCCAGCGCGGCGAGGGCGCGCCCGAGGTCAACCAGCCCCGTCTTGTCCGACACGCTCACCAGTGCGCGGCGCGCGGTGACGATACCCGATCCGGTCATGGGTGGATGTTCCTTTCCAGTGTCAGTCGATGCCGAGCTGGCGCAGCTTCTTGCGCAGCGTCGCGCGATGAATGCCCAGCACCTCGGCTGCGCGGCTCTGGTTGCCACCGCTCCAGGCCAGCACTTCACGCAGCAACGGGGCTTCGATCTCGCGCAGCATCCGCGCGTACAGGCCTTCGCGGCAAGGGGTTCCGTTGAGGTCGGCAAGGTAGCGTCGCGCGCTCGCTGCCATGCAATCGCCCAGCGTCTGTACGGGTTGTGGGGTTGCGCCGGACGCGTTGGCATCCGGATGCTGGGCGTGCAAAGTAGCGTTGTCCACTTGGTCTGCGGGTTGGCGGGATGCGCGCGGCGGTCCCCCCGCGCACAGGAAGCGGAAAGTTTACCAGCTTGCGCGGCGCGCGGCAGCTGTCGCGCGGTGCTATTGGAAACCGAACTGGAAGTTCACCGCGTTGCGTCCCGGGTCGGCCACCTCGAATGCCACCGCCGCGGTATCACCCGCCTCGATGCCGGCCGCGCGCCTTGCCGGGTCGGGCATGTACTCGGATGGTCGGAAGCGGCGCATCGCCACCGGGTTGCCGTCCAGGTTGCCAAGCTCGACCGTGACGATGGGCCAGGGCTGGCTGAAGCTGGCGTCGTTGCGGATGGTGGCGGTGATCACCAGCGCGCCGGGTCGGGTCGGGTCGGGACGGATGTCGCGCGAGACCAGTTCCAGCGCACCGATGTCGCGGATCAGCGGCAGGTTGCACGAAATGTGCGTGCAGACCTGCTGCATCCAGGGCCGGGTCTGTGGATTGCGGACCAGCTCGGCGCGCTTGATCCAGGCCAGTTGTGCGGCCAGCACCACGACCAGGAACAGGCACCCGAGCGCCCACCAGAGCCCCGGTTGCGCGATCCCGCGCCGGCGTGGGCGCACGTACACCGGGGTCGGTTCAGGCGTCGCGGAGTCGGCATCGGCCGGCAGGTCTTCGGGTGTTTCTTCCCGGGTGCCTTCCGGCGGCTCGACGGGCCCGAGTCCGGGCAGGTCGCCGGTTGCCGTTTCCGAAGCTTCGTCGGGGGCGGGTTCGGACAGTTCGTCGAGACCGGTTTCGGGCAACAGGTCGGGCGTGTCGTCCGGGGTCTCGTCGCTCGTCGATGCAGGCGATTCTTCACGCGCGGGTTCCGGAGTTTCCTGCGGCTCAGCGTCGGGTGTTTCTGCGGGCCCGGGATCCGGCGCGGGGCCGGGCGTGGGCTCGAGCAATGCCCAGGGCTCGCCTTCGGGCAGATCGACGGCCGTGACTTCGGGCAATGCCCCGGATTCGGGGTCGTCGCCGCCTGGTGCTGCCGGCCGATCACCGGTCGCGTCCGCGTCGGGTGTGGTATCTGTCGGCGCTGGCGACGGCTGCTGGTCGTCCGCTGCATCCGCGTCCGGCGCCGCGTCGTCCAGCCCGGGGATGCGCGCCTGTGCCGGGGCATCCTCGGCCAGGCGCCAGTCGTCATCGTCGGGCAGGGCCTCGCGCGGGATGCCCGCGGCGTCGGCTATCAGGGCGGCGGTGAGGTCGGTGTTGAGGTTGGCGACCCAGTCCTCTGTGTCGTCGCCCAGTGCCGGTGGTGCCTCGCCAGCCGGTTGCGTGCCGGGCTGGCCTTGCGACTGGCCGGCGCCAGGCGGCGTGTCGGCGGACGGTACCGGCGTGGTCAAGGTCAGTTCCCTTGGTTCGTCGTCGCCGAACAACGTGTCCGCGGGATCGGCGGGCAGGGAATCGCTGAGCGCCTTCATCGCGTCGAAGCGTTCCGAACATTTGCCGCATCGGACGATGCCGAGCGATGCCTGCAGGGCATCCTCGTCGATCTCGTAGATCGTCAGGCATTGTGGACACTGCGTGTACATGGGTACGCGGGCGCGGAACGGGCAACGCGCAAAGCGTAGCAACATCGCGGCGCGTGCGCGTGCGGCCGCGTCTCAGTTGCCGCGCCGGCATCCGCTGATGCGAAGCCAGCCGTCACGTCGCGCGGTGCCCAGGCGTTCGAAGCCGCAAGCGCGGCAGCGCGCCAGCAATTCGTCCTCCTGCCCGGCGAGGATGCCGGAAAGCGCGAACCACGCACCGGGTTTCATCAGCCCGGCGAAACGCGGCACCAGCTCGTACAGCGGTCCGGCGAGGATGTTGGCGACCAGCACGTCGGCCTGTGCATCGACCGGAAGCTGGTCCGGAAAACCCGTCCACAGCCGCTCGTTCACAGCGTTGCGCGCGGCGTTGTCGCGCGTGGCGGAAAGCGCCTGCGGATCGTTGTCGGTTCCGATGGCGTGCGCGGCGCCGAGCTTCAGTGCCGCGATCGCCAGCACCCCCGAACCGCAGCCGTAGTCGATGACGGTGGTGCCGGCGAGGTCGAGGTCATCAAGCCACGCAAGGCACAGCGCGGTGGTCGGATGCGTACCGGTGCCGAATGCGAGGCCGGGGTCGAGCCGCACGACCACCGGGCCACCATCACGTGGATCGGGAGGCTCGACGTTCCAGGGATAGATCCACAGCCGCCGTCCGAACTGCATCGGCCGGTAGCGATCCATCCAGGCACGCTGCCAGTCCTGGTCGGCGACTTCGCGGAAGCCGATGCGATCGGGTGCAAGTTCCGGCAGCGCGACGTGCAGCGCGCGCGTGAGGTGGCCGCGGTCGACGTCGGCGTCGAACAATGCCAGCAACCGCAGCGATTTCCAGAGCGGCGTCTCGCCCACGCCCGGCTCCAGGATCGCGGCCTCGTCGGGTGTTTCCGCATCGGCGTCCATCAACGTCACCGACAACGCGCCCAGCGCTTCCAGCGCGGCTTCGGCGCGCGGCTGCGCGGCGGCGTCCAGCGTCAGTTGCAGTTCCAGCCAGGGCATCGGTAACGGATAAAGGGCCAAATCGGGCACTGCGGAGAACAGTGAAGAGTAAAGCCGGGCACTCCGTGCCCTGTAAAACGAAAAGGGGGCGTTCGTCGGCTTGCTGGCACTTTGCGGCACCGAAGGCGGGGGGTGATTTGCCTCCCCCTTCGCCTGCGAAGGGGGACTGAGGGGGATGGCCTCTCGCTCCGCCCGGCATCCCCCCGGCGCTTCGCGCCGTTGCCAGGCTCGCGCATCC
>CAZAXF010000041.1:0-26083 GCA_964489055.1 uncultured Rhodanobacter sp.
ACTTGGTGAGTATCATGCCAACATCAACTGGCTGAGAAACAGCCCTAATCAGGAGGAAATTTGTACGCGGGCGGGCTAGAATCGGATCACCCTACGAGATTCGCAGGAGGCCGCCATGCGACAGGTGAAGCATCTGCTGGAAGGCAAGAGCAGCGATGTGTACACGATCGGGCCCGAGGCGCCGGTGCTCGATGCCATCCGGCTGATGGCCGAAAAGCGCGTCGGCGCGCTGCCGGTGCTGCGCGACGGGTCGCTGGCGGGAATCGTCACCGAGCGCGACTACGCGCGCAAGGTCATCCTGAAGGGCCATTCCTCGCGCGAGACGCCGGTGTCGGACATCATGACGCCCACGCCGACGACCGTCTCGCCAACCACCACCGTGGACGAGTGCATGCGCCTTTGCACCGAACTGCGCGTGCGGCACCTGCCCGTGGTCGAGGACAATCGCCTGACGGGCATCGTGTCCATCGGTGACCTGGTCAAGGCGGTGATCGACGACCAGGCCGCCGAAATCGACCACCTGCAGCGCTACATCGCGGGGTAAATCGCTGGCGTCGCCTGCACGCAGGCTCCTGCAACAGCCGCTTCGGCAGGAGCCGGCGCAGGCAACCCGGGCCCACGTCGAATGGATCCCGTGTCATCGGCCATCCACCATTGGCCTCGGCATCCTGCCCCGGGCAAGTGGCCTGCCTTCGGCATCCTGCCTCCGGCGCTCACCGCTGCGCGAGATGCGTCAATCGCATCTCGCAAGCGCATCGGTTCGCCCTGCACGGGATGACGACATCCTCCCGAAGATGGATCCCGTGTCATCGGCGATCCACCATTAGCCTCGGCATCCTGCCTCGGGCAAATGGCCTGCCTTCGGCATCCTGCCTCCGGCGCTCACCGCTGCGCGAGATGCGTCAATCGCATCTCGCAAGCACATCGGTTCGCCCTGCACGGGATGACGACATCCTCCCGAAGACGGATCCCGTGTCATCGGCCATCCATGGCCTGCACGGGATGACGACATCCTGTCGTCATTTGCGCAGCGCGGCGACGTCGTCCGGCGTTATGTGCTTGCCGTGGTTGCCCCACGACGAACGTTCGTAATTGGCGATGTCCGCGATCTGCACGTCGCTGAACTGGCTGCCGAAAGGCGGCATCACGCCGGTGTATTTCTTGCCGTCGATCACGGTGCCACTCCGACCGTGCAGGATGCTCTCGACCTGGGCCTTGGGATCGGCGTCGTTGACCGCCGGGTTGCCCTTGAGCGGCGGGAAGGTCCCGGCAATGCCTTCGCCATTGGCCTGGTGGCAGGCCGCGCAGGTGCCGTCGAACAGCGACTTGCCCTTGGCGGCGTCATATTCGTAGGGGCCGCTGGCCACTTTTTCGGTTGCCGCCGCTGCTGGTGCCGCGGGTGCGGCTTCGGCGACCGCCGCCTTGCCGGTGCTGCCGGCATACACCGCCGCCACCGGGGTGATGCGCGAACCGGCCTGCTCCACTTCCTGCTTCGCGGTGTAGTGCGGCAACGAGGCCCACACCAGCGTGCCTATGATGGTCAGCAGCACGGCTGTACCCGCGAGCATGGCGATCATGATCGCGAAGTGCTTCATGAAGGTACGATCGGAAGGGGTGAGATGCATGCTCACGGCTGGACTCCCAGTAGTCGGAATGACGCGCGCCTCAAGGACCCCCTCGGACGCCAGGCGACCGCGCAAGTATAGCCGCGCGTTCGCGTCCGTCCAATCGCGAGCCGGCCCGCGCGGATGACCTGCGCCGCGCCACGCGTCGTGGTACAACTCGATGCCCTGCAACACGGTCGGGGATGACATGGACGACAACCGCTACGACATCATCGTGATCGGATCGGGACCCGGCGGCGCGACGCTGGCGCACCGGCTGGCGCCATCGGGCAGGCGCATCCTGATCCTGGAGCGCGGCGGCTGGCTTGCGCGCGAGGCCGGCAACTGGGACCCGAAGAAGGTCTTCATCGACAATGCCTACCAGGCCGACGTGACCTGGTACGACAAGGCCGGCAAGGCCTTCCACCCCGGTCTGCACTACTTCGTGGGCGGCAATTCCAAGGTGTACGGCGCGGCGCTGTTCCGGCTGCGCGAGCGTGATTTCGAAAAACTGCAGCACAGCGAGGGCATCTCGCCCGAGTGGCCGCTGAAGTACGACGTGTTCGCGCCGTACTACGATGAGGCCGAACGCCTCTTCCACGTGCACGGCGCCGCCGGCGAGGATCCGACCGAACCACCGCGCGCCGCGCCCTATGCCTGGCCGGCGCTGGCGCACGAGCCACGCATGCAGCAGCTTGCCGACACCTTCACGCGCCACGGGCTGCACCCGTTCCACATGCCGCTGGGCGTGCTGTTCGAGCAAGGGCCGGACGGCAACGCCAAGCGCACCAGCCCCTTCATCCGCAACCCGTATTTCGACGGCTACCCTTCCCCGACCAACGGCAAGGCCGACGCCGAAGTCGTGTGCATCAACCCGACGCTGGCGGCGCATCCGAACGTCACGCTGCTGACCGGCGCGTATGTGTCGAAGCTGGGCACCGATGCATCCGGGCACACCGTCAACGCCGTCAAGGTCGAGCGCGACGGAAAGACGGAAACGTACTCGGCCGACATCGTGGTGGTCGCCTGCGGCGCGCTGTCCTCGGCGCTGCTGCTGCTGCGCTCGGCCAATGACAAGCACCCCAACGGCCTGGCCAACGGCTCGGACCAGGTCGGCCGCAACTACATCCGCCACAACCAGTCGGTGCTGATGGCGGTGGGCAGGGAACCCAATGACACGGTGTTCCAGAAGACCGTGGGCGTCAGCGACTACTACTTCGGCGCCGACGACTGGGACCATCCGCTGGGCCTGATCCAGATGACGGGCAAGTCGCACCCGGACACCATCCGCGGCGAGTCGCTGCCGCCGTGGCTGGAATGGCTTCCGGAAAAGCCGTTCGAATACCTTGCCCGCCATTCGCTGGATTTCTGGCTGTCCAGCGAAGACCTGCCGCGCCCGGAAAACCGCATCCGCTACGACGGCGACCGCGTGGTGGTCGAGCAGACCGACAACAACATGGAAGCGCACCGCCGCCTGCGTGCCAAGCTCGAAGCGCTGCTGGAGCCGATGGGCGCGCACCCGCACCTCATCGAGCGCAAGCTGTACCTGGGCAAGAACATCCCGATCGGCGGCACCGCGCACCAGGCCGGCACCGCGCGCTTCGGCACCGACCCGAAGACCTCGGTGCTCGACCTCGAGTGCAAGGTGCACGAGCTGGACAACCTGTATGTCGTCGATGCCAGCTTCTTTCCCTCGATCGGCGCCGTGAACCCGACGTTGACGATCATCGCCAACGCGTTGCGCGTGGCCGACCGGATCGCGGAGCGGATGGGCGCCAGCATGCCATCGACGCCGTCCTGACCCGCACCGCCAACAAGCCTTTCAACCACGGATTTGCACGGATGCACACGGATCGGAACCATCAGGTCGAACGCGGATTTTCGTTTTCCGTGTCAATCCATGTTCATCCGTGGCCAAACCAAAGTCTGCCGGGAGCACCGCATGTGGTATGACATCTACCTGATTCCCATCATCATCCGCGTGTGCCTGGTGGTGCTGTTTCCGTTCAGCGCACTGGACAAGATCGTGTTCTGGAAGGATGCGCTGAAGCAGGCCGACGACACCTTCCTGCCCAAGTCCAGCGGCCCGCCGCTGCTCATCAGCGCGATCGTGGTGGAAGCGGTGGCGCCGTTCTGCATCGTCATCGGCTGGCACGACCGCATCGCGGCACTGATCCTGGCGCTGTTCTGCGTCATCACCGCGATCCTGTACCACCCGTTCTGGAAGTTCGCCGACTTCTGGAAATCCGGCAACAGCCAGGGCCGCGCACATTTCTGGGATTTCCTGAAGAACTTCGGGCTGGTCGGCGGCCTTTTGTTGATCGTGTTCGCCACCCAGCTTGCGCCCGCGGGCGTGATCGCGCACCAACCGCTGTCCTCGACCGCGGTCTACACGCCGGCCGGCACCGCCCCGCCGTCGGCGATTCCTGGATGGGCGACGCCGGAACCGCAACGGTGATGGCAAGCATGATCCGCTCTGCATTTCCCCTCGGCGGACGGTGTCCGCCCTACCCGCCAGCCGCAGGGTGGGCCCTGCCCACCGCGACAGGATGACCGTCACGGACCGCCCTGCAACAAGCGAATGGCGGACGGTGTACGCCCTACCCGCCCGGCATGGCGGCGGACGATATCCACTCCACGTGATTTCCATGGAGGCACGAACCCATGAGTTCCAATGAACCAGACCCCGGACCTGGAACCAGGCCGTCGCTCGACTACTGGCGCGTGTGGGTGGACGAGAACGGCGTCAGCCACCAGGACCGGGCCAGGCTCCGCGGGTTCGAGCGCCAGAGCATGGGCGGCGCGGCGCCGCAGTGGAACGCGGTCCAGGGCGACGCGCCGCGCAAGGCGATCTTCACGGTGCTGCCGGTCGGCTGGAGCGGCGACTGGCACGAGAATCCCGAACCGCAATGGATCGTGCCGCTGTCGGGCCGCTGGTTCGTCGAAACCATGGACGGCCAGCGCGTCGAGATGGGCCCGGGCGAGGTCTCCTTCGGCGGCGACCAGGGCTGCACCGCCGACGCCGACGGCCACAAGGGCCACCGCTCAGGCACCGTCGGCGACGAACCGGCGGTCTTGATGCTGGTGCAGATGGCACGCAAAAATCCTGCCACGGATCAACACGGATAATCACGGATAAAGCCTTGCATCCGTGTCCATCCGTGAAAATCCGTGGCCAATGCCCCGCGAAACGCTGGCGCCCCGGGATCTCGTCATTCCGGGGCCATCGCCGGCTTCATCGGCGATGGAACCCGGAATCCAGCTCTTGATTCCGTACCCTTCGAAGAGCTGGATTCCGGGTTCTGCCCGCGCGCGGCGCGGGCCGCCCCGGAATGACGATGCGGGTGGGTTTCGCGCGGGAACGAACCAGGAAAAGCCATGAGCGACCACGAAATCATCGACCCGCGCTTTCGCGACATGGTGCTGCCCAAGGCGCCGCTGGCTGGACGGTCCGGCGTGGTTTCCCGAACAGCGTTTTGGCCACCGATGATCACGGATGATCACGGATCGAGTCCTTCATCCGTGTCCATCCGTGACAATCCGTGGCCAATGCCCCGCGAAACGCTGGCGCCCCGGGATCTCGTCATTCCGGGGCCATCGCCGGCTTCATCGGCGATGGAACCCGGAATCCAGCTCTTGATTCCGTACCCTTCGAAGAGCTGGATTCCGGGTTCTGCCCGCGCGCGGCGCGGGCCGCCCCGGAATGACGATGCGGGTGGGTTTCGCGCGGGAACGAACCAGGAAAAGCCATGAGCGACCACGAAATCATCGACCCGCGCTTTCGCGACATGGTGCTGCCGAACGCGCCGCTGGAGAAACTGGCCGACGGGTTCCGCTGGCTGGAAGGGCCGGTTTGGTTCGCAGACACGCAGTGCCTCCTGTTCAGTGACATTCCGAACGACCGGATCATGCGCTGGACGGCCTCGGGCGGCGTGTCGGTGTTCCGCCAGCCATCCCGGTTCGCCAACGGCCACACCCGCGACCGCGAGGGACGCTTGATCGGCTGTTTGCACGGCGGGCGCAGCATCGTGCGCACCGAGCTCGACGGCAGCGTCACCACGCTGGTGGATCGCTTCGAGGGCAAGCGCCTGAACTCGCCCAACGACGTGGTGGTGAAGTCCGACGGCAGCGTGTGGTTTTCCGATCCGCCGTATGGCCTGCAGACCGACTACGAAGGGGGCCGGCGCGAATCGGAGCTGCCGGCCAACCTGTACCGCTTCGATCCCGACGCCGGATCGATCGATGTGGTTGCCGGCGACATCACCGGGCCCAACGGCCTCGCCTTCTCGCCCGACGAGAAGCGCCTGTACGTCACCGATACCGGGCTGCAGTTCGATCCCGAATCGCAACGCCGCATCTTGGTGTTCGACGTGGCCGGGGACGGTCGATCGCTTGCCAACGGCCGCGAATTTTTCAGGGTGTCCCCCGGCAACGCCGACGGCATCCGCTGCGACGAGGATGGCAACATCTGGTCGAGTGCCGGCGACGGCGTGCATTGCATCGCGCCGGACGGCACGCTGCTCGGGAAGATCCACGTCCCATGCACGGTGTCGAATGTCACCTTCGGCGACCGGCACTGCAGCCGGTTGTTCCTGTGCGCCTCGCAATCGCTGTACGCAATCTGGGTCAACCGGCGCGGCGCGCAGCGGCCGTGAGCCGCGGCGTGCAGGCGCTGCTGCGCATCGGGCGCAACACGCGCGACCTTGATCGCGCGCTGGCGTTTTATCGCGACGCACTGGGCTTTCGCGTGGATGACGCCGATGCGTCGCCGCCCGCGTGGACGCGCCTGGCGCGCATCGACGCAACGCCCTCGCGCACGGCGTACTTGTCACTGGGCGCGCAGCACCTTGAATTCACCGAATTCCCGGACGCCGAACCATACCCCGCCGACGGCACCTCGTGCGATCTTGCGTTCCAGCACTGCGCGATCGTGGTCTCCGACATGGACGCGACCCACGCACGCGCGACGCAGCACGGCGCGAAGCCGATCACCCGCGGCGGCCCGCAGACCCTGCCGCCCGCGACGGGCTCCGTCACCGCATGGAAATTCCGCGATCCGGACGGCCATCCGCTGGAGCTGATCCGGTTTCCGCCCGGCACCGGCGATCCGGTCTGGCAAACCGCGCAGGGAAACGGCCCGACGCTCGGCATCGACCACAGCGCCATCAGCGTCGGCGACGTCGAACGCAGCATCGGCTTCTACCAAGCGCTCGGAATGCGCGTTGCCGCACGCGGCGTGAACCGCGGCACCGAACAGCAGCGCCTGGACGGACTCGATGGCGTGGAAGTCGACGTGATCGCGTTGCAGGGGCAACGGCCCACGCCGCACCTCGAACTCCTCCGCTACCGCGCGCCGCGCGGCCGGCCCGCGTCGTTGCCCGTCACCGCGGTGGCGGCCGACCGGCTGGTGTTGTCGATACGCGACCTTCACGCAGCGCTGGCTAGCATCGCCAGGCTTCCTGCGCACGCGGATTCGCGCGGGGACCAAGGCGGCCCGGATGGCTCCCGGATTGCATCGTTACGCGATCCGGACGGCCACCACCTCGTATTGACGTAACCCGAAACGGAGAGCAGCCAGCAACAGCCATGGACCAACGGCGAACGGGGCATCCGGGGGGCGGGCGCAGCGGTTCCGGCCGCCGCGCGTTGCACGCACACCCGATCGTGATGCTCTGCCGCTGGATCGTCCTTGGCGCGGTCCTCCTGGCCCTCGCCGGCTGCGTCGGCAACGTGCACCTGAGTTTCCTCGACCCGCAGGGTCCGGTGGCCGACGCCCAGCGCTGGCACTTCTACTGGGTGCTCGGGATCATGGCGGTGCTGGTGGCCGGGCCGATCTTCCTGGTGCTGCCGTTTTTCCTGTGGCGCTACCGCTACGGCAACAAGTCCGCCCGCTACACACCCCGCTGGAAGTTCTCGGGCGTGCTGGAAGCCTTTTCCTGGGGCGGCCCGATCGTGATCGTGATCGTGCTGGCGTTCTTCGTGTGGCGCGACAGCCACCGGCTCGATCCCTACCGGCCGCTGGCCTCGAACCAGCCGGCGCTCAAGGTGCAGGTGATCGGCTACGACTGGAAGTGGCTGTTCATCTATCCCGACCAGCACATCGCCACGGTCGGCACGCTGGCGCTGCCGGCCGGGCGCCCGGTGTCGATGCAACTGACCTCGGCCACGGTCATGCAGTCGTTCTTCATCCCGGCGCTGGGCAGCCAGATCTACGCGATGGGCGGCATGGTCACGCAGCTCAACCTGCAGGCCGACAAGCCCGGGCGGTTCCTGGGCGAGAACACCATGTACAGCGGCGACGGCTTCCACGCGCAGAAGTTCACCGCGGTAGCGATGACGCCGGCCGACTTCAAGGCGTGGGCGCGCCGGGTCCGCGCCGACGGGGTGCTGCTGGATGCGCACACGCTGCAGGCGATCGCGCGCCGCGACACCCGCCGGACGCTGCTCGCCGAGCTTCCCGCGCGCGCCGCGCACGATGGCGGCGCCTGGTTCAGCGGGGCCACGTCCGCGCTGTTTCCGGCCGTGGTGCGTGCCACGCGCGACGGCACGCCGGTGAAGCTGGCGCAGTCCGCCGGACCTTCGGCGAACGATTTGGCAACCAACGCAGCGCCGGCACGCACCACGCCAACCACGGTGAAAAACCCGTGAGCGCCGCCGCGATCATCCAGCACCCGCTGGGGCGCCTCGGGCTGGACTCGCTGCCGTTCTGGAAGATGGCGCACCACCCGACCCTGGCGAATCTCGTCAACGGCAGCATCGCCGGGTTCGCCGCAAGCCTGGTGGTGTTCGGTGCCGTGGTGGTGTTTGCGCTGATCACGTATTTCGGCAAGTGGCGGGTGCTGTGGTCGCAATGGCTGACCAGCACCGACCACAAGAAGATCGGCATCATGTACATCGTGATCGCGTTCGTGATGCTGGCACGGGCGCTGATCGAGGCGGTGCTGATGCGCGCGCAGCAGGCCTGGGGCCTGGGCGGCGGATTCCTCTCGCCCGACCACTTCGCGCAGCTTTTCTCGACCCACGGCACGATCATGATCTTCTTCATGGCGATGCCGTTCCTGACCGGTCTCATCAACTACGTGATGCCGCTGCAGATCGGCGCGCGCGACGTGTCGTTCCCGGTGATGAACTCGATCAGCCTGTGGCTGACCGCGGCCGGCGCGGCGCTGGTGATGGTCTCGCTGGTGCTGGGCGAGTTCTCGACCGGCGGCTGGTTCGGCTATCCGCCCTATACGGAAACCACGTTCACGCCGGGGGTCGGGCCCGACTACTGGATCTGGTCACTGAGCGTGGCCGGAATCGGCTCGACCCTGACCGGCATCAACTTCGCGGTCACGATCTACAAGGAACGCGCACCGGGCATGAAGCTGATGCGCATGCCGCTGTTCACCTGGGCCGCGCTGTGCACCGCGATCCTGATGATCTTCGCGATGCCGCCACTGACGGTGGCCACCGCGCAACTGGCGCTGGACCGATACCTGGGCTTCCACTATTTCACCAATGCGCTGGGCGGCAACCAGATGCATTTCGCCAATTTGTTCTGGCTGTTCGGGCATCCGGAGGTCTACATCCTGATCATTCCCGCATTCGGGGTGTACTCGGAAGTGGTCTCGACATACTCGGGCAAGGCGTTGTACGGGTATCGCTCAATGGTGTTCGCGATCATGTGCATCGCCGTGCTCTCGTTCACCGTGTGGCTGCACCACTTCTTCACCATGGGCCAGAACGCCAACATCAACGCGGTGTTCGGCATCGCCTCGATGCTGATCGGCATCCCGACCGGCGTGAAGATCTACAACTGGCTGTGGACGATGTTCCGCGGCCGGGTGCGCTTCACCACGCCGATGATCTACGCGATCGGTTTCATGGTGCTGTTCGTGCTCGGCGGCATGAGCGGCATCCTGCTGGCCAACCCCAGCATCGACTACCAGGTCCACAACACCGTGTTCCTGGTGGCGCACTTCCACAACGTCGCGGTGCCGGGCGTACTGTTCGGGATGCTGGCCGGCTACCACTTCTGGTTTCCCAAGGCGTTCGGGTTCCGCCTCGACGAACGCTGGGGCATCTTCTCGGCGCTGTGCTGGACGTTCGGCTTCATGCTGGCGTTCTTCCCGCTGTATGCGCTGGGCATCATGGGGTTGCCGCGCCGCACGGTGGCCTACGCGCAGCCGGCCTACGTGCCGCTTGAAATGGTGGCCTTCGGCGGCGCACTGCTGCTGGGCGTGGCACTGCTGGCGCTGGTGGTGCAGTTGTGGGTATCGATCCGGGACCGTGACGGGAACCGCGTGTCGGTGGGCGACCCGTGGGACGGCCGGAGCCTCGAATGGGCGGTGTCGGCACCGCCTCCCGAATACAACTTCCCGGTGCTGCCGGTCGTCAACGACAGCGACGCGTTCACCTCCGCCAAGGCCTACGGCAAGGCCTACCAGGAACCCGACGAATACGTGGACGTTGAAATGCCGCGCAACGCCGCGATGGGGCCGCTGCTGGGCGGCCTGGGCTTCGCACTCGCGTTCGCCCTGGTCTGGCACATCTGGTGGCTGGTGATCCTGGCCGCGCTTGGCGCGATGGCGACGATGATCGTGCGGGGCTTCGCACGCGACATCACCCGGACGATTCCCGCCGCCGAGGTGGTGCGCGAACACCGCCGCTGGCTGGCGGCCGCGCGCGCGGCCACGCCGGTCTCGCGCGCCGACGAGCGGGCGCCCGTCAACCAGGGGCTGGCCACGGCCGAGCAGGCCGGCGCCGGAGCCGCGCCATGAAGTACGAGACCTTGCGGTACCCGGGACTGAACCTCGGCAGTGCGCACCCCGAGGCACACGATGCCGCCGAAACCATGCTGTTCGGTTTCTGGGTGTTCCTGATGAGCGACGCCATCCTGTTCGGGCTGGTGTTCGCGACCTACGTGTCCTCGGTGCACGCCACCGCCGGCGGGCCCGGCCCGAAGGACCTGTACGACATCGGCAGCGTATTCATCGAAACGCTGTTGCTGCTGGTCTCCAGCTTCACCTTCGGCATGGCTTCGCTGGCAATGAAATACAGGCACGGCACGGCGCGGCTGGTTGGATGGCTGCTGGTGACGCTGGTGCTGGGCGCGGCGTTTCTGGGCCTCGAGGTCCATGACTTCCTGTCGATGATCGCCAGGGGCGGCACGCCCGAGCGCAGCGGGTTCCTGTCCGCGTTCTTCGATCTTGTGCCCCTGCACGGGCTGCACGTGACCGCCGGCTGCATCTGGATGCTGTGCCTGTTCGGGCAGATCGCCCGTTTTGGCCTGGACACCCGGACCAAGCTCGGCATCATGCGCCTGGCGCTGTTCTGGCACTTCCTCGACATCGTGTGGATCGCGATCTTCACGGTGGTGTACCTGGGAGGACTGGCATGAACGAGCCCACGCACGCCGAAGTCGACCGGGCCGAACCGCGCGAGGGCGAGCGGCGCGAATTCCGCTCCTATGCCTGGGGCGTGGGGCTGGCGCTGGCGCTGACCGTGGTGCCGTTCGCGCTGGTGCACTGGAAGCTGATGGCGCGCGATGCGCTGTTCATCGCCATCGGCGCCTTCGCGCTGGTGCAGATGGTGGTGCACTTCCGCTTCTTCCTGCATATCGGCTTCCAGCGCAAGCGCGAGGACCTGCACTTGATCCTGTTCTCGACGCTGCTGCTGTTCATCATGGTCGCCGGCACGATCTGGATCATGACCAGCCTCGCCACCCGGATGGCGCTGCAGCCCTGAGCGCGGCGCGTGCCTGGCACGCCGTGGCGATCGCCTGCCCGGCGTTCCCGCAAGGGCCGGAGGAAATATCGGGCGGGGTCGCTACCATGGCGGATCTACGGCCCGGATCCCCGAGATCACCTTGACCCGAACGCATTCCTTCCAGGCATGGATCCGCAGACTGCGGACGCGGCGTGCGGCGCTGCGACGCGGCACCCTGGTCGATGAACAGGCGTTGCGCGCGGCCGCGCCGGAGCACGCCGCCGAGCCCACTCCGGCTGCCACGCTGGCGCGCGAACACGACCGCCTCACCGGCGCGGCGCCGTTCGACCTGGCGCGTGCGCTGGCCGCACACGACCGCGCCCTGGCCCACACCTACGCGGTCGCGCGCACCGCGGCCACCGAAAATCGCCGCATCGAGCCGGCCGCCGAATGGCTGATCGACAACGTCTACCTGATCCGCAACGAGATCCGCGAGGTACGCGAATCCCTTTCGACCAGGGTCTGGCTGCGGCTGCCGCGCTGCGAAACCCCGGACGGCACCGTGGTGCCGCGGATCCTGCGGGTGGTGCGCGCGTGCATCGCGCAACTCGACGGCAGTGCCGAACCCGACGCCATCGAACGCTACCTGGACGAGTACCAGCGCCACGCGACGCTGAAACTGGTCGAACTGTGGATGCTGCCGCTGCTGATCCGGGTCGCGCTGGTCGAGGGCCTGGCCGCGTGTGCGGCGGCCATCGCGCGGCGCGTGCAGGCGTATTCCAGTGCCGAATTCTGGGCCGAACACCTGATCGGCGTCGCGGCGCAGCAGCGCGGTGACATGCTGATCAGCGTCGCCGAAATGGCGCGCACCAACCCGTTCGATTCGCCCGCGTTCGCGGCCGAATTCCACCGCCTGCTGGAAGGCAAGCATCCGGCGCTGAAGCTGGCGCTGACCTTCGCCGAACAGCAACTGGAGCAACGCGGAACCAGCGTCGCGCGCGTGATCGACGCCGAAAGCCGCACCCAGGCCGCCGACCTGGTCTCGATCGCCAACCGCATCAACAGCCTGCGCCGGATCGGGGAAACCAACTGGTCCAGGCTGGTGGAGCGGGTCAGCAAGGTCGATCGCATCCTCGCCGAGGATCCGGCCGGCGCCTACGCGCGGATGGACTTCACCACCCGCGGACGCTATCGCCACGCGGTGGAGCTGCTGGCGGCACGCGGCGGGCACGCGGAAACCGACGTTGCGCAACGCGCGCTGGAACTGGCCCGTCGTGAAGTGCCGCCCGGCACCGATCCGCGGATGCGGCACGTTGGCCATTACCTGGTCGGCGCCGGCCACGCCGGCCTCGCGCGCGAGCTGGGCGTCACCGCGCCCGTCGAACACCAGCTCGCCGCACGCCTGCGCCGCTGGCCGGCCACGACCTACCTGGGATCGGTTTTCCTGGCCACCGCGGCAATCACGCTGGTGGCGGCGTTGGCCGGCGGGCTGCCGACGCCCCTGGCGCTCGATGCCGGGTTGCTGGTGGCGCTGTTCGTGGCCGCCAGCCAGCCGGCGGTGGCGCTGGTGAACTGGCTGCTCGGGATGCTGGTGCCCGCGCAACTGCTGCCGCGGATGTCCTTCAGCGGCGGCATCCCCGACGCCTGCCGCACGCTGGTCGTGGTGCCCTGGCTGCTGGGCGACGCCGAGGGCCTGGCCGAGCAACTGGACGCGCTGGAAATCCGTTATCTCGGCAACCGTGACGACAACCTGCACTACGGATTGCTGACCGATTTCCCGGATGCGCCCGAGCGCGACATGCCCGGCGACGCGGCGCTGCTGGAAGCGGCGACCGCGGGCATCGACCGCCTCAACGCGAAATACCCGCTGCCCGGAAGTACGCGCTTCCACCTTTTCCACCGCCCGCGCGAATGGAATGCCCGGCAATCATCGTGGATGGGATTCGAGCGCAAGCGCGGCAAGCTTGGCGACCTCAACCGCGTGCTGCGCAGCGCGCGCCCGGAGCGACATTTCAGCGTGATCGTCGGTGACCTCGCGGCGCTGCAGCGGGTGCGCTACGTGATCACCCTGGATGCCGACACCCAGCTTCCGCCCGACGCCGGGCGCAAGCTGGTCGAGACCATGGCGCACCCGCTGAACCGGCCCTGGTTCAACAAGGGCTCGCGGCGCGTCACCGCCGGCTACGGCCTGTTGCAGCCGCGGGTATCGGTCACCCACGCCGGCGACCGCCCCAGCCGCTTCGCGCGCCTGTACAGCGACGCGACCGGGCTCGATCCATACACCCACGCGGTTTCCGATGTGTACCAGGACCTGTTCGGGGAAGCCTCGTTCGTCGGCAAGGGCATCTATGACGTCGATGCATTCAGTCGTTCGGTCGGCACCCGTTTCCCGAATGACCTGATCCTCTCGCACGACCTGCTGGAAGGCAGCTACGCACGCTGCGGCCTGGTCAGCGACATCGAACTGATCGAGCAGCAACCCGACCGCTTCAGCGTGGACGTACGCCGCCGCCACCGCTGGACCCGCGGCGACTGGCAAATCGTGCAGTGGCTGCTGCCGATCGTTCCGGGACCACGCCGCCGCGGCCTGCGCAACACGCTCAAGGCACACCACCGCTGGAAGATCCTGGACAACCTGCGCCGTGGCCTGGTGCCGCTGGCGATGCTGGCGCTGCTGCTGGCCGGCTGGTGGCACGGCACGGGCGCTGCCTACTGGTGCCTGCTGGTGGTGGTGTTCCTGCTGGGGCCGCCGCTGTTGATCGCGATCGTCCAGGTGCTGCGCAACCTGTGGCAGCGCGTGCCGCCGCGACGCTGGCGCAATACCTGGCGCGGCATCCGCGACGAGTTGCTGCGCGACCTGTTCGCGATCGCGGTCCTGCCGTTCGAGGCCTGGCTCAACCTGGACGCGATCGCCCGCAGCGCCTGGCGCCTGCTGTTCTCCCGCAAGCACCTGCTGGAATGGACGCCCATGACCGACGCGACCCGCGGCGCGGCATCCCGCCCCCTGGGCTACGTGCGCCTGATGTGGGTGGCGCCCGTCGTGGCGCTGGCCAGCGGCGCGGCACTGTGCCTGCATGCTCCCGACGCACTGACCGCGGCGCTGCCGTTCCTGGTGCTGTGGCTGGTCTCGCCGGGGCTTGCCTGGGCGATCAGCCGCACCCCCGAGCGCCCGTCGTTGCCGCTCGACGCCGCGCAGCTGATATTCCTGCACGGCATCGCGCGTCGGGTGTGGCACTGGTTCGATACCTTCGTCAATGCCGACGAAAACTGGCTGCCGCCGGACAACTGCCAGGAGTTTCCGGTCGAACAGACCGCGCACCGCACCTCGCCCACCAACATCGGCATGGCGCTGCTGGCCAACCTGGCCGCGCACGACTTCGGCTACATCACCACCGGCGCGCTGCTGCAACGCTCGGCCCGAACCCTCGATACCCTGCAACGGCTGCCGCGTTACCGCGGCCACTTCTACAACTGGTACGACACGCGCAGCCTCGAACCACTGCTGCCGAAATACGTTTCCAGCGTCGACAGCGGCAACCTGGCCGGTTGCCTGCTGCTGCTGGCCAACGCGCTGGAACACGGCCAGGACGCACCCCTGGTGCCGCGCGAGCTTGCGCGCGGGCTGCGCGCGACGACGCGGGTCGTGGGCGAGCACCTGCCCGGCGTCGACGCCGCCGACCCGCACGCCAACCTGGCGCTGGCGGCGACCCTGGCCGAGCTCGACACCCTGCTCACCGACGCCGCGGGCAACCGCGACGCATTGCCGGTGCTGCACGGACTGCTGGCGCGCATCGAGGCCGAAGCCGGCAAGCTCGCGCGGCTGGTCGCCGACAACGCCATCGAGGGCGAATTCGCCGAGTGGAGCGACATCCTGGCGCGCCAGGCCACCGCGGCCTGCGAAGAACTGGACGAACTGGCGCCGTGGCTGGCACTGGGCGACTCGGGCAGCGACGACGACGAGGCGCGCAGGCTGCTGACCGAGCTGGAAGGCAACCCTTCGCAACGGCGTACCGCGGCGTTGCTGGACGATCTGTGTGCACGCCTGGCCGCGCCCCCGGCGGGCGCCCCGGAAACACCGGACCTGACCGACGCACTGCGGGAGTTGCGGGTCACGCTGAGCCGCCGCCGCGATGACGCCGCCGCGCTGGCGGCGCGCTGCCGCGAGCTGGCGCAGATGGACCTTTCGTTCCTGTGGGACCGGCGCCGCCGGCAGTTCAGCATCGGCTACGACGTGGCGCGCGACAAGCGCGACAGCGGCCGTTACGACCTCCTGGCATCCGAGGCCCGCATCCTCAGCTACGTTGCCATCGCCCAGGGCCAGGTGCCGTCCTCGCACTGGTTCACGCTGGGCCGCCAGCTCACCATCGCCGCCGGCCGCCCGACGCTGGTGTCCTGGAGTGGCTCGATGTTCGAATACCTGATGCCGCAGCTGGTGATGCCCACGTTCCGCAACACCCTGCTCGAGGACACCTGCCGGGCCGCGGTGGCACGCCAGATCCAGTACGGCGCCCAGCAGCAGGTGCCGTGGGGCGTTTCCGAATCGGCCTACAACGCCACCGATCCCAACCTGGTCTACCAGTACCGCGCCTTCGGCGTGCCGGGCCTGGGCCTGAAGCGCGGCCTGGGCGACGACCTGGTGATCGCGCCCTACGCCACGGTGCTGGCGCTGATGGTCGATCCTGCCGCGGCCTGCAACAACCTGGAGCGCCTGGCCGGGCTCGGCAGCCTGACCCGCTACGGCTTCTACGAGGCGCTGGACTTCACCGCCGGGCGCGTGAGCGAGGGCGAGGACTTCGCGCGCGTGCGCAGCTGGATGGCCCACCACCACGGCATGAGCCTGCTGGCGCTGTCCTCGGTCCTGAACCGCCAGCCGATGCAGCGCCGCTTTCTGCGCGAACCCATGTTCCGCGCCTTTGCGCTGCTGCTGCGCGAGAAGATCCCCGAGTCGCGCCCGCGCCACCCCGCGCGGCTGGACGTGGAACAACCCAGCCAGACCCGCGCCCGCGCCGAGCGCGCGCGAGAGATCACGCGCATGGACACGCCGCTGCCGCGGGTGCACCTGCTGTCCAACGGCGACTACCACGTGATGCTGACCCAGACCGGCGCCGGCTACAGCCGCTGGCGCGACCTGGCGGTCACCCGCTGGCGCGCCGATGCCACGCGCGACGCCGACGGCCAGTGCATCTACCTGCGCGACATCGATTCGGGCGAGGTGTGGTCGGCCACGCACCTGCCCCTGGGCGATCCCGGCGGAACCTGCCGCGCGACCTTCTCGCAGGCCCGCGCCGAATTCCACCGCGTCGACCACGGCATCGCCAGCGAGCTGCTGGTGGCGGTGTCGGCCGAGGACGACATCGAACTGCGCCGCTTGCGCCTGACCAACCACGGCAGCCGCACGCGCACCCTGGAGGTGACCAGCTACGCCGAAATCGTGCTCGCGCCGCCCGACGCCGACGCCGCGCACCCGGTGTTCAGCAAGCTGTTCCTGGAGACCGAGGCCGCGCCGGAACTGGACACGCTGCTGGCGCGGCGGCGCACGCGCAGCCCGGACGAGGAGGCGCCCTGGCTGGTCCACCAGATGACCACCCGCGGCGGCACCGTGGGCGAAGGCGGTTTCGAGACCAGCCGCGAGGCCTTCCTGGGCCGCCTGCGCGGCCCCGACGACCCGCGCGCGCTGGAAGCCGACGCGCAGCTCGAAGGCCACACCGGCGCCGTGCTCGACCCGATCGTCGCGCTGCGGCGACGCATCCGCATCCTGCCGGGGCACACCGCCGGCATCGACATCCTCACCGGCATCGCCGCCGACCGCGACGCCGCGCTGGCGCTGGCGCGCAAATACCACGAACGGCACCTGCACCGCCGCGTGTTCCAGCTCGCCTGGACCCACGAGCAGGTGGTGCTGCAGCAATTGAACATGAGCGCCGGCGACGCGGCGCGCTGCGCGCGGATCGCCGCCGCGCTGCTGTACGGCCCGACCGCCGGCGCGCCACCGGGCGACGACCCGCTGCCGGCGCAACCCGGGTTGTGGAAACACGGCATCTCCGGCGACCTGCCGGTGGTGCTGGTGCGCATCGCCAACTCCAGCCAGATCGACCTGGTGCGGCAACTGATCCAGGCCCACGGCTACTGGCAGATGCTGGGCCTGCACGTGGACCTTCTGATCTGGAACGAGGAACTGTCCGGCTACCGGCAGGAACTGCAGGAACACATCCTGTACCTGATCGAGTCGGGTGCGGAGGCGCGCGGCGGACAGGGGCCGGGCCGGATGTTCGCATGGCGGATCGAACACCTGCCCTCGCCCGACCGCGCCCTGATGCTGGCGATCGCGCGCTGCGTGTTCACCGGCGACGCGGGCCGCCTGCGCGACCAGGTCGAACGCATGCTGCCCGACACCGCGCTGCCCGAACCCGACCTGCTGACCCGCCGCAAGGCGCAGCCGGGCAGCTACGCGCTGCAACCGCCCTCGGAAGACCTCAGGCTGCGGAACGGGCTCGGCGGCTTCTGCAACGACGGCAGCGAATACGTCATCTGGCTGGACGAGGGCGCCACCACGCCGGCGCCGTGGTGCAACGTGCTGGCCAACGAAAGCGTCGGCTGCGTGGTGAGCGAGGCCGGTGGCGCCTACACCTGGGCCGGCAACGCGCACGAGTTCCGCCTGACACCCTGGTACAACGATCCGCTGCGCGACAGCAGCGGCGAGGCGCTGTGGCTGCGCGACGAAGCCAGCGGCGAATACTGGTCGGCCACACCGTTGCCTTCACCCGACGGCCAGCCCTGGCGGATCAGCCACGGCTTTGGCTATTCGCGCTACGAACACGTCCACGCCGACGTGTACACCGAGCTGACGGTGTTCGCCGCGCGTGACGCGCCGGTGCGCCTGTCGCTGCTGAAACTGGCCAACAAGAGCGATCGCCCGCGCACGCTGTCGGTCACCAGCTACGTCGAATGGGTGCTGGGCGAGCGCCGCGAACGCAGCGCGCCGCACGTGTGCACGCGCCACGTTGCCGCCGCGGGTGTCAACCTGGCCGACAATTCCTTCGACGCCACGTTCGGCGACCGCGTGGCGTTCCACGCGCTGGACGGCCGCCGTGTCCAGTTCACCGGCGACCGTCGCGGATTCCTGGGCCGCAATCGTGGCCTCGACGCCCCCATCGGCATGCGCGCCGCGGTCCTGGACGAACGCACCGGTGCGGGCCTGGATCCGTGCTCGGCGCTGCGCGCGGTGCACGAACTGGCGCCGGGCGAAGAGCTGGAAACGGTGGTCGTGCTGGGCGCCGCGGACAGCGAGGCCGCGGCCCGCGCGCTGGTGGAAACCTGGCGCCATGCACCGACCGCGCACGACGAGCTGTCCGCGGTATCCATGCACTGGCGCCACGTGCTTTCGCACCTGCGCGTGCACACGCCCGATGAAACCGGCGACATCCTGGTCAACGGCTGGCTGCCATACCAGGTGATGGCATCGCGCATCCTGGCGCGCAGCGGCTATTACCAGTCCGGCGGCGCATGGGGCTTCCGCGACCAGTTGCAGGACACCATGGCGCTGCTCAACGTTCGCCCCACGCTGGCGCGTGCCCAACTGCTGCGCTCGGCGCGCCGCCAGTTCCGCGCCGGCGACGTGCAGCACTGGTGGCACCCGCCTTCGGGCAAGGGCGTGCGCACGCGCATCACCGACGACCTGCTGTGGCTGCCGTGGTGCACGGCCGAATACGTGCGCGTCACCGGCGATGCCGCGGTGCTGGACGAATGCGCGCCGTTCATCGAGGGTCGCGCGCTGGCCAGCGACGAGGAATCGGTGTACGAGGAAGCGCGCGTGGCCGGCGAATCGGCAAGCCTGTACGAGCACTGCCTGCGCGCGATCCGCCACAGCCTGCGCTTCGGCGCGCACGGCCTGCCGCTGATCGGCGGCGGCGACTGGAACGACGGCATGAACCGGCTGGGCCTGCGCGGCCACGGCGAGAGCGTGTGGCTGGGCATGTTCCTGCACGACGTGCTGGTGCGCTTCGTGCCGCTGGCCGCGGCACGCGGCGAGGACACCACCGCGGCGCAACTGGAAGCCACCGCCGCGGAACTTGCCGGCATGCTGGAACGCCACGCCTGGGACGGCGACTGGTACCGGCGCGCGTGGAACGACGATGGCGTCGCGATCGGCTCGGCGCGGGGCAGCGAATGCATCATCGACTCGCTGCCCCAGAGCTGGTCGGTGCTGGCCGGTCCCGCCGACCGCGCGCGCAGCGAACGCGCGCTGGATTCGGTGATCGAACACCTGGTGGACGCCGACGCGGGCATCGTCAAGCTGTTCACGCCGCCGTTCGACAAGACGCCGCTCGATCCCGGCTACATCCGCGGATACGTGCCCGGCGTGCGTGAAAACGGCGGCCAGTACACCCACGCCGCGGTGTGGGTGGCGATGGCGCTGGCGCGCCTGGGGCGCGTCGACGACGCGTGGCGGATCGCGCGGATGCTGAATCCGATCCACCACACCGGCGACGAAGACGCCCTGGCCCGCTACCGCCTCGAACCCTACGTGCTGGCCGCCGACGTCTACGCGGCCGACGGACACGTCGGGCGCGGCGGCTGGAGCTGGTACACCGGTTCGGCCGGCTGGATGTACCGACTGCTGACCGAGTCCCTGCTCGGGCTGCACCGCGAGGGCGATCGCCTGCACGTCGCCCCGTGCGTGCCCGACCACTGGCACCGCTGGTCGGCGACCTGGCGCCATGGCACCGCGTCGTATCAACTGGAATTCACCCGTGCCGCGCCCGGCAACGACGTGCTGGACATCGGCGTGGACGGCGTGCTGCAACAAGGTGCCGCGATCGACCTCGCCGACGATGGGCGCGAGCACGAAGTGCTGGTGCGCATCGGTACACTCGCCCGAGCCCTGCCGGAAGCCGTGCGCGACGCCGGGGGCGGTTCCCGCGGCGACGCACCTTGACACCATCGTCACGAACGCCCGCGGATCGTCCCGCTTTTTTGCAAGGAGCCCGTGCATGACCACCTTCACCACCCGCCTCGACGCCGACGGGAGCGAGCTTGCCCACGTGTGGAGCCACACGGTCGGCAGCGGCCATGCACGCCTGGCGCTTCGCGCCGACTGGCAGGTGCAGATGCGCAAGACGCACGCCGAGCTTGGCGTCCGCCACGTGCGTTTCCACGGCATCCTCGACGACGGCATGGGCACCTACCTGATCGAGATGGACAAGGACCTGTACTCGTTCTTCAACGCCGACCAGATCTTCGACTTCCTGGTCTCGATCGGAATGAAACCGTTCGTGGAGCTGTCGTTCATGCCCACCGCGCTGCAGACCGGCGGCGACATCGTGTTCTTCTACAAGGCCAACGTCACCCCGCCGCGCGATTACACCAAGTGGGCGGACCTGATCACGCGGCTGGTCAAGCACTGGGTCGATCGCTACGGCATCGAGGAGGTGCGCTCGTGGTACTTCGAGGTCTGGAACGAACCCAACCTCGACGCCTTCTGGAAGGGCAGCCAGGCCGATTATTTCAAGCTTTACCGGTACACCGCAGGCGCCATCAAGGACGTCGATGCACAAATCCGCGTGGGCGGCCCGGCAACCGCCGACGACGAGTGGATTCCTGAATTCCTGGACTTTTGCGCCGCCAACCGGCTGCCCACGGATTTCGTTTCCACGCACCACTACCCCACCGACGCGCTGGGCAAGCCCGGTGACGATACCGAGACGCAGCTTTCCGATGCACCGCGCGACGTGCTGACCGGACGCGTGCGCAAGGTGCGCGAGGCGGTGGGCGACCGCGTACTTTGCTACACCGAGTGGTGCGACTCGTCCAATCCGTTCTTCCACCTGCACGACGAGCCCTACGCTGCGGCGTTCCTGTTCAAGAACATGCTGGACGTGGCCGACCTGGTGCATTGCTACAGCTGGTGGACCTTCTCGGACATCTTCGCGGAGAACTACTTTTCCTCGACGCCGTTCCACGGCAGCTTCGGGCTGCAGACCATCCACGGCATCGCCAAGCCGACCTACCGCGCGATGGAACTCCTGAACAGCCTCGGCAGCACGCGCCTTCCGGTGGAAGGTTCACACGCGACGGTCGATGCCTGGGCCGTACGCGCCGACGCCGATCACCTCGACCTGCTGCTGGCCAACCACGCCTTCCCACGCCATGACATCGCCAACGAGGCCGTCACCTGGCACGTCAAGGGTTCGCGCAAGGCCAGAAGCGCCAGCGTGCAACGTATCGACGACGGGCACTGCAACAGCCGCCAGGCCTGGGTGGACATGGGCTCGCCCGATTACCTCGACGCGCAACAGGTGGCCGAGCTGGGCGAAGCCTCGCAACTGAAGGCGGACAAGGTTGCCATCGAGCAGCAAGACGACGGTTTCGAAATCCAGCTCAACCTGCCGCCGCATGCGGTGGCGGCAGTCCGCGTGGAGCTTGCGTGATGGTCACCGGACGACGCGCCACCGCGCGCATGGCGGACGACGACGATGCGATGCTGGACGACCTGCAGCGCAAGGCGTTCCTCTATTTCGAGCGCCACACCGACCCCAGGACCGGGCTGGTGCTCGACTCCACCCAGCCCGGTCAGCCCGCCAGCATCGCCGCCGTGGGGTTTGCGCTCTCGTGCTACCCGGTCGCGGTCGAGCGCGGCTGGATGCTCTACCACGACGCCCTCGTGCTGACGCTGGCAGCGCTGCGCTTCTTCGACGATGCCGACCAGTCCGGCGCGAAGGACGGCGTCGGCTACAAGGGTTTCTTCTACCACTTCCTGAAGCCCGACACCGGCACGCGGGCGTGGAAATCCGAGCTTTCCACCATCGATACCGCGCTGCTTCTGGCCGGGGTGCTGCACGCCGCGCAGTACTTCGCCCACGACACCGTCGAAGAACGCGAAGTGCGTGAACGTGCGCAGTCGATCTACGCGCGCGTGGACTGGCGCTGGGCGCAGAACGGCGGCGACGCCATCGTGCTGGGCTGGAAGCCGGAATGCGGGTTTCTCGTCAACCGCTGGCTGGGCTACAACGAGGCCATGATCCTGTACGTGCTGGCGCTGGCCGCGCCGGAATACGCCGTGACACCGGCGGCGTATGACGCCTGGACTTCCACCTTCAAGTGGAAGCGCATCTACGGCCGCGACGTCGTGTACGCGGGCCCATTGTTCATCCACCAGTTCTCGCATATCTGGCTGGACCTCGAGGGCCTGCAGGACCGTTTCATGGCGAAGAAGCGGACCGATTACTTCGAGAACAGCCGCCAGACCACGCACATCCATCGCCAGTACGCGATGCGCAATCCACACGGGTTCGAAGGCTACGGCAGGAACTGCTGGGGTTTCACCGCCAGCGACGGGCCGGCCGACGCCATCGAAAAGTTCAACGGCCGCGAGCAGAAGTTCTACGACTACATCGCCCGCGGCGCGCCGTTCGGACCCGACGACGGCACCATCTCGCCGTGGGCCGCGATCGCCTCGTTGCCGTTCGCGCCCGAAATCGTGCTGGACGAGATCCGACATCTCGAGAACCTGATCGGGCACAGTCCCGTGGGCTACGGCTTTCACGCTTCGTTCAACCTGTCCTGGCCCGCGGACGACACCACCGGCGTGGTGTGCACCGGCGCCGCCGGCGAACACCTGTGCGCCTGGGTTTCACCCTGGCACTTCGCGCTGAACCAGGGTCCCATTGTGCTGATGATCGAAAACTACCGCAGCCGCATGGTCTGGAACCAGATGCGTGAATGCGCGCCGATCCGGCGGGGCCTTGAGCGTGCGGGATTCTCCGGCGCGTGGCTGGGCCACAGCCCGTAGGAGGCCCGTAGGAGGCCCGGAAGGGGCGATTCCCCCTCGGCCAGGCCGCCCGGTCGCCCCTTCCGGGCCTCCTACGATCGCCGCTGTACGGCGTCCGGAATAACGAAGTCATTTTTGTTTTGCACACAAGGAGACATGCCATGAACGCACAACCCGTCCCGCAACGCCTCGCCGGCCAGAACGCGCTGGTCACCGGCGCCAATTCGGGCATCGGCGAAGGCATCGCGCGTGAGCTGGCCGCCCAGGGTGCCAACGTGGTGGTCAACTACGTCGTGAAACCCGACGTCGCGCAGAAAATCTGCGACGAGATCAACCAGGGCGGCGCCGGCAAGGCCGTCGCGATCCAGGCCGACGTCAGCAAGGAAGACCAGGTACGTGCGATGTTCGCCGACGCCGTCAAGCAGTTCGGCACCCTGGACATCGTGTGTTCCAACGCGGGCATCCAGCGCGATGCGAAGCTGGTGGACATGACCGTCGAGCAGTGGAACCAGGTGATCGGCGTCAACCTCACCGGCGCGTTCCTTGTCGCCCGCGAGGCCGCGCGCGAATTCACCCGGCGCGGCATGCGCGATGTTTCGAAGGCGCTCGGCAAGATCATCTTCACCAGCTCCGTGCACCAGGAAATCCCATGGGGCGGCCACTGCAACTACGCCACCACCAAGGGCGGCATCATGCAGCTGATGGAATCGATCGCGCAGGAACTGGCGCCGCAGAAGATCCGTGTCAATTCCATCTGTCCCGGCGCCATCGAGACCGCCATCAACACCAAGGCCTGGAGCACGCCCGATGCCGCGAAGGCGCTGGAAAAACTGATTCCCTACGACCGCATCGGAAAGGCCGCCGACATCGCCCGCGTCGCCGCGTGGCTGGCCTCCGACGAAGCCGACTACATCGTCGGCGCCTCGCTCTACGTCGACGGCGGCATGACCCTGTACCCCGGCTTCGCGACCGGCGGCTGAGCCGCACGACACCCCCGTAAACCGCAGCGCGCGCTCCGCGCACGACCGCTTCGCCACCCGCCCCGAAAGCCCGTGCGCAGAGCGCACGCTACCAGGCCATCGCACGGCAGATTCCGTGAACCCGTAGCGTGCGCTCCGCGCACGATCGCTTCGCCACACGCCGCAAAAGCCCGTGCGCAGAGCGCACGCTACGCCGACGGCGACACGCCGTCGAGGTCACGACGGCTGGGCGAGCGCCGGGCGTCAGCGGGACTCGGTCGCCCGCATGAACTCGGCGCACAGCGCTTCCATGCCGGCGCGGTCTTCATCATCGAAGCGCGCCAGCGACGGGCTGTCGACATCCCATACGCCCAGCAACGTGCCGTCGGCGCGCACCAGTGGCACCACGACTTCCGAGCGCGAGGCGCCGTCGCAGAAGATGTGGTCGGGGTGGGCGTTGACGTCCTCGACGACCTGCGTGGCGCGGGTTTCGGCGGCGATGCCGCATACCCCGCGGCCGAGCGCGATGCGGATGCAGGCGGGCTTGCCTTGGAACGGGCCGACCACCAGTTCTTCGCCATCGAGGAAATAGAACCCGCACCAGTTGACGTCGGGCAGCGCGTGGTAGGCCAGCGCCGCGAAGTTGGCGGCGTTGGCGACGAGGTTGGGCTCGCCGTGCAGCAGGCCGCGCGCCTGCTGGGCCAGTTCGGCGTACAGGCCGGGCTTGTCGGTGGCGGTGATGGCGGTTGATTCGAACACGGTTGCGTCAGCTTCAGCGAAAACCCGTATTATCGCGCAGTATCGCGTGCCTTCGCGCGAGACGGGCCAGACAAGGGTTGCGCGAATACTTCCATCAGGACGATATCCCGACATGAAAGCGAAAGGCGTATTCATCACCGGCACCGATACCGGCATCGGCAAGACCTGGGCAGCGTGCTCGCTGCTGCACGCACTGCGCGCCGCGAACATGCGCGCCACCGGCATGAAGCCGGTTGCCAGCGGCTGCGTCGAGACTCCCGAAGGGCTGCGCAACGACGACGCGCTGGCCCTGATCGCCGCCAGCGATCCGCCACCCGAGCGCTACGAGGACTGCAACCCGTTTGCCTTCGCCGAAGCGGTGTCGCCGCACATCGCCGCGGCCGAAGCCGGGCGCGAGGTCACGCTGCAGCCGATCGAGGATGCCTACGACACGCTCACCCTGATGCACACCGAAGCGATTGTGGTGGAAGGCGTGGGCGGCTGGCTGGCGCCGCTGTCGCCTTCGCTGCGCGCCAGCGCCATTCCAAGCCAGTTGCGGTTGCCGGTGATCCTGGTGGTGGGCCTGAAACTCGGGTGCCTCAGCCACGCCCAGCTCACGGTCGCCTCGATCCGCAGCAACGACTGCGAGCTGCTGGGCTGGATCGCCAACCGGATCGACCCGGACATGCTGCACCCGAAGGAAAACCTTTCCACCCTGAACCGGGTGCTGGCGGCCCCGTGCCTGGGCGTGATCGGGCACGGGGTGGAACCGCCGTCCGCGGCCGCGGCATTGCGCGAAGCCGCGGACGCGGTGGTCGCGACGCGCTGAGCCGCCGCGCGCCGGCGGTCAGTTGCCGCCGGCCGCGCCCGGGCGCATCGACGGCGGGGCCTTGTCCAGGCCCGGCGGTTGTGGCGGCAGCGTCACCGGGTGCTCGCGGATCTCCTGCTTGAGCACCTCGATGGCCTTGTCGAGCTGCGGGTCGCGGCCGCGCAGTTCGTCGGCCACGTTCTCCTTCACCTCGATGTCCGGCTCCACGCCGTGGCCCTCGACCACGTACCTGCCGTCCAGGCTCACGATGCCGGCGTATTCGGGAATCGACACCGAGCCGCCGTCGATCAGCGGCCCGGTGCCGCTGATGCCGATCACGCCGCCCCAGGTTCGGGTGCCGATCAGCGGGCCGAGCTTCGCCTTCTTGAACATGTACGAAAAGATGTCGCCATCCGAGGCCGATGTCCCGTTGGCCAGCGCGGCGAGGTGTCCGACGTGGACGGCGCCCGGGTAGGTACCGGTGATCGAGCTGCCGCGCGTGTAGTTGTAGGCCAGC
>CAZAXF010000042.1:0-10809 GCA_964489055.1 uncultured Rhodanobacter sp.
ACGTAGGCCTTGGCACCCTGGCGCATGCCCCAGACCTTGTCGGTTTCCTGGTCCTTGGTGGTGACCAGGATCACCGGGATGTGGGAGGTGTCGGGGTCCTTGCTGATCGCGCGCGTGGCCTGGAAGCCGTTGAGGTTGGGCATCACCACGTCCATCAGCACCAGGTCGGGTTTCTCGCGCTTGGCGGCGTCGACGCCGGCTGCGCCATCGGTGGCCGTGATGGCCTGGTGGCCCAGTTTTTCCACCAGCCGTTTCAGCCCTTCCAGTTGGGAAGGGGAATCATCGACGACGAGAATGCGTGCCATGCGGGGCTCCCGGCAACGGAAGCGGGCATTGTAGGGAAGCGGCGCCCGGAGTTCCACGTACCGTACGTGATGAAGTCCACGCCGCGCGTGCGTGCCGTCGCGAAAACCTCAGGCCCGTGATGCGATTCGCACCAACGTCCGCCCGAACGAGTGGCCGGCCAGCATGCCCTCGAACACTTCGGGAAGCTGTTCCAGCGCGACCTCGCGGGTGCGGATTGCATCCAGGTGCGCGGGCTTCCAGTCGGATGCCAGGTGCTGCCATACCGCGTCGCGGATGTCGCGCGCGGTGCCGGCCGAGGCGATGCCGAGCAGGCTGACGCCGCGGATGATGAACGGCATCACGGTGGTGTCGAGCTTGGTATCGGCCGCCAGCCCGATGCTGGCGACGTTGCCGTAGGGCGCGGTGCAGGCCAGGAGCTGCGCGAGCCACCTGCCGCCGGCACTGTCCACCGCGCCGCCGAAACGCGTCGATTCCAGTGGCCGGTCGCCAAGTTGCAGGGCGTGGCGATCGAGTACTTCGCCTGCGCCGAGCTTTTTCAGGAAGTCCGCGCGCTCGGGTTTGCCGCTGATCGCGTGCACCTCGAAACCTGCACGGCTGAAGATGTCCACCGCCAGCATCCCCACGCCGCCGGTGGCGCCGGTGATGGCGATCGGCCCGAGGTCCGGCGTCTGGCGGTTGTCCTGCATGCGATACAGCGCCAGCGCAGCGGTGAAGCCGGCGGTGCCGAGCGTCATCGCGTCGCGCAGCGACAGGCCCTGGGGCAAGGCGATGGTCCATCTGGATTCCAGCCGCGCGTATTCGGCGTAGCCGCCGTCGCGGGTTTCCGACAACCCGCAACCGGTGCACAGAACCGCGTCGCCTTCCTTGAATGCCGGATCGCTCGACCGGACCACGTGGCCGGCGACGTCGATGCCACCGTTCAACGGGAACCGGCGCAGGATCTTGCCCTTGCCGGTACCCGCCAGCGCGTCCTTGTAATTGACCGAAGAATACGCCGTCCTGATGACGATCTCGCCTGGCGAGAGTTCGTCCACGGCCATGTTCTCGATGCCGGCGCGGTAGCCGGCGTCGTCGTTGTGGATGCGGAAGGCGCGGAAGGATTGCATGGAGTTCCTGATTCGGCGAAGGCCGAAGTCCATTCTGCGATCGGGTGCAACGGCGCTCCGCTGTTGATCGTGATCCCTGCGGAGGCCGGCTCCATTTTGGCTTTGCGCGGAGACTTCAATCAAGAGCGGGATGGATCCCGGACTGCGCCGGGATGAATATTCCGCGAGGATGCTGCGTCAACCCGGCGGGTGGCACGCCGCAAGGCGCGGTCACCAGTCCGCTGCCGGCGAACCTTTGCCTGCATCCGCTGGATGGATGGATGCCCCGGCGCGGCTGCCACATGGTGCGCCATGCCGATGACTTCACGATCGTGTACCGGAAGCCATTTTGACGTTCCAGTGCAACAGGTCCGGGTAGGGGATGAACCCCGCTGCTTTCGAGGCGTCACATCGCCGAAATCGTCGTTGCCGGAATCCGCCACGCGCACGGATTGACGCCGCGCGGGAATGACGATCAAGCATGGGCGCGAATCAGCCGACGAACTTGCGCGCGTTGCGGAACATCCGCATCCAGGGAGAATCCTCGCCCCATTCGCGCGGGTGCCAGCTCAACTGCACGCTGCGGAACACGCGCTCGGGGTGCGGCATCAGGATGGTCACGCGCCCGCGCGCGGCGGTGAAGCCGGCCACGCCTTCGGGCGAGCCGTTGGGGTTGTACGGGAACACCTCGGTGGGCTTGCCGCGGTTGTCGACGAAGCGCACGCAGGCGCTGGCCTTGCCGGCCTTGTGGCCTTCGCCGAACACCGCGCGGCCTTCGCCGTGCGCGGTGACCACGGGGATGCGCGAGCCGCCCATGCCGCGGAACACCACCGATTCGGTGTCCAGCACTTCCAGCGTCACCAACCGCGCCTCGTATTGTTCCGAGGCGTTGCGCTCGAAGCGCGGCCAGTGTTCGGCGCCCGGGATGATGTCCTTCAAGTGCGCCAGCATCTGGCAGCCGTTGCACATGCCCAGCGCGAACTTCGCCTCGTCGGCGAAGAACGCGGCGAACTCATCGCGCAGTTCGTCGTGGTAGAGGATCGATGCGGCCCAGCCGCGGCCGGCACCCAGCACGTCGCCGTAGGAAAATCCGCCGCAGGCCGCAAAACCCGTGAAATCGCCCAGGTGATGCCGGCCCGCGACCAGGTCGGTCATGTGCACGTCCACGGCGTCGAAGCCGGCGCGGGTGAACGCGGCGGCCATTTCCACCTGGCCGTTGACGCCCTGTTCGCGCAGGATCGCCACGCGCGGGCGCGCCCCCTTGGCGATGAACGGCGCGGCGATGTCCTCGGCCGGATCGAAGCTGAGCTTCGCGTTGAGGCCCGGGTCATCGTCGTCGCTGCGCCAGGCGCGTTCGGCGTCGGCGCTGGCCGGGTTGTCGCGCCGCTGCTGCATGGCGTGGCTGGTCTCGTGCCAGGCCCGGATCAGTTTCTGCCAGTTCCACTTGGCGACGGTCTCGTCGCCGCCGAACAGCTTGATGCCGAGCTTGGCCTTGGGCTGCCCGACCACGCGTGTCATCTCGTCCAGGCCGTGTTCGCGCGCCAGCGCCGCGAACGCGTCGTGGTCGGATGCGCGCACCTGGACCACCGCGCCCAGTTCCTCGTTGAACAGCGCGCGCAAGGCGTTGTCGGCCCAGCCGTCCAGCGTGATTTTCAGGCCGCAGTGGCCGGCGAAGGCCATTTCCAGCAGCGTCACGATCACGCCGCCGTCGCCGCGGTCGTGGTAGGCCAGCAACAGGCCTTCGCGTTCGGCGGCGCGCACCAGCGCGAACATCGCGGCAAGGCGTGCGGGGTCGTCGCAGTCGGGCGGAATCCCGCCGCCGCGGTTGAAGGCCTGGGTGAGCACCGAGGCGCCCAGCCGGTCGCGTCCGGCTCCGAGGTCGATCAGCCACAGTTCGGTGTTGTCCACGTCCATGCGGATCTGCGGGGTGAGCGTGCGGCGTGCGTCGGCAACGCGCGCGAAGGCGCTGGCGATCAACGACACCGGCGCGATGGTGCGCTGCTCGCGTTCGCCCTCGCGCCACAAGGTGCGCATCGAAAGCGAATCCTTGCCGACGGGAATGGAAACGCCCAGCGCGATGCACATGGCCGAGGCCGCGTCCACCGCATCGAACAGCGCCGCGTCCTCGCCATCGTGGCCGATCGCGGCCATCCAGTTGGCGGACAGGCGGATTTCGTCCAGCGATTGCACCGGTGCCGCCAGCAGGTTGGTGATGGCCTCGCCCAGCGCCATGCGTGCCGAGGCCGCGCCGTCCAGCAGCGCCACCGGTGCGCGCTCGCCCATGGCATACGCCTCGCCGGCGTACCCTTCGAAGTCGGCCAGCGTGACCGCGCAATCGGCCACCGGCACCTGCCACGGTCCGACCGGCTGGTCGCGCGCAACGAGTCCCCCCACGCTGCGGTCGCCGATGTGGATCAGGAATGCCTTGTCCGCCACCGCCGGCATCCGCAGCACGCGCTCCACCGCCTGGTCCAGGTCGATGTTGCTGAGGTCGGGAATGATGTCGAGCTGCGGCGTGATGCGCGTGGCGTCGCGCTGCATCTTCGGCGGCTTGCCGAGCAGGGTGGACAGTTCCATGTCGATGACGGGGGACCGGGGACCGGGGACCGGGGACCGGGCGCTCGGGACTCGGGACTCGGGACTCGGGACTCGGGTTGCGGAGGTCGAGGCTCGGGCTTCGGCCTTCGACTCTCGGGACCGGGGACCGGGGACCGGGGACCGGTCATTCCCGCGCTCCGGCTGGTCCTTCGCACCTGAGCCTTGGCCCCCCGCACTGACGTTTCGGTCCTCACGCTCCGGCTCCTGGTCTCCGGTCCCCGTTCCGCGGTCCCCATTTCCCGGCTCCTGGTCCCCGGTCCCCGGTCCCCGGTCCCCATTTCCCGGCTCCTGGTCCCCGGTCCCCGGTCCCCGGTCCCCGGTCCCCGGTCCCCGGTCCCCGCTTTTCGTGACCAGCAACCGCTCTTCCCGCGTCGCATGTCCCACCACCGCGAACGGACAACGCTCGCGCCTGCAGATGGCTTCGAACTGCGGCAGGTCGTCGGGCTTGACGGCCAGCACGTAGCGTTCCTGCGACTCGTTGCACCAGATCTGCATGGGCGAGAGTTGCGGGTCGTCGGAGGGTACGGCGTCGAGGTCGATCTCGCCGCCGACACCGGCGTCGTGCAGCAGTTCGGGGATGGCGTTGGACAGGCCGCCGGCGCCGACGTCGTGGATCGCCACGATCGGGCTGGTCTCGCCCAGTGCGCAGCAGGCGTCGATGACTTCCTGGCAGCGGCGCTGCATTTCCGGGTTGTCGCGTTGCACCGAGGCAAAGTCGAGTTCGGCGCTGGACGCGCCCGCAGCCATCGAGGACGCGGCGCCGCCGCCCAGGCCGATCAGCATCGCCGGGCCGCCCAGCACGATCACCGCGTCGCCGGGCGCGAGCTTGTTCTTGTTCACCAGCATCGGGCGCACATTGGCGACGCCGCCGGCCAGCATGATGGGCTTGTCGTAGCCGTGGCGCATGCCGGCGTTGCCGGTTTCCAGCTCGTAGCTGCGGAAGTAGCCCGCGAGGCACGGGCGTCCGAATTCGTTGTTGAAGCCGGCCGCGCCCAGCGGGCCATCGCGCATGATCTCGAAGGCGCTGGCGATGCGCGGCGGCAACGGTCGCTCGGCTTCCCACGGACGTGTCAGCCCGGGGATGCGCAGGTGCGAAACCGAGAATCCGGTCAGCCCGGCCTTGGGCTTGCCGCCGCGCCCGACCGCGCCTTCGTCGCGGATTTCCCCGCCCGATCCGGTGGCCGCGCCCGGCCACGGCGAAATCGCGGTGGGGTGGTTGTGCGTCTCCACCTTGATCGCGTAGGGAATCGCCTCGCGGTGCGCGCGCCACACGCCGTCGGCGTCGGCGAAAAACCGCGCACCCTCGCTGCCTTCGATCACCGCGGCGTTGTCGCTGTAGGCCGACAGCGTGTGCGCGGGGGCGGCCGCATGGGTGCGCCGGATAAGGCCGAACAAGGTGGCATCCTGCGGCTTGCCGTCGACCGTGAAGTCGGCGTTGAACACCTTGTGCCGGCAGTGCTCGGAATTGGCCTGCGCGAACATCACCAGCTCGGCGTCGGTGGGATCGCGGCCGAGGCTTGCGTAGTTGTCCGCCAGGTAGTCGATCTCGTCCGGTGCCAGCGCCAGGCCCAGTTCGGCGTTGGCCCGCGCAAGCGCGTCGCGTGCGTCGTCGCCCAGTGCCACGGTCCCGAGGCTGCCGGGCTCACCGGTCGCGAAGATTCGCGATACGTGGGCCAGCGTGCGCAGCACCGACTCGGTCATCGGGTCGTGCAACGCGTCGGCCACGGCATCGAACGCGCCATCTCCATCGGTCAGCCCGTCGATCAGGAACGCCGTACCGCGCTCGACGCGCGCCACGCGGATGCCGATGTGGTGCAGGATGTCGGTGGCCTTGCTCGACCACGGCGAACGCGTGCCCAGCCGCGGCACCACCCACAGCGAGGCGTCCGCCGGCGGCGATTCGCTGGCATCGAGCACCTCGGCCAGGCGCTTGTGCAGCGACGGTGCCAGCGACTCCTCCGCCTGCACGAAATACACTTGGCGCGCGCCGCGCACGCGCACGCCCGGCGCCAGCGCCGCGATGCGCTGGTTGAGTCTTTCAAGGCGGAAATCCGACAGGGCGCTGCACCCGTCGAGGACGATCATGGCGATGGCAAACCGCGGGTCGGAGTGAGCCGCGTATTGTATCAGCCGGGTTCGGCCGACACCTGCCGTGTTACTGCACCGGCATGAGCAATTCGCCCTTGCTGCTTCTCGTCTTCAGAAAGTACGGGTTGACGCGTGCCGCCGCCGCGAACATGTCGAAATAGACCTCGGCCGCGCGCGGCCCGGACACGCCGGGGAAACCCATCGCCATGCGTCGGTTATGCATCGGGCCGTTGCTGTCGCCCATGCTGCTGACCCACGTCAGTCCGGCCGCGGTGCCAACGCCGCGGGCATCGCTGCCGTGCAGCGCCGCGTAGTAGTCGCCGAACAGGTAGCCGGCGAATGCCGAGCCGCTGGCAAGGGCCAGGTCCATGCTCGCAGTCAGCTCGGCCCGCACCTGCGCGCGTTTGCGGCCGGGCAGGGCCGCGAGGCCACCGGCCTGTGCCAGGTTGTCCAGCATTCTTGCCAGGTAAAAGAAGTTGGCCTTCGTATCTCCGGTGGCTGCGAGCTTACGCAGCTGCGCTTCGGACATCCGTGATGCCTTGAGGACATCGTCGGGCGTCGGGTAATCGTGCTGCTGCATCCATTGCCACTGGGCGTTCGAGGTGAAAGTCATCGAATCGGAAGCGTGTTTGTGGAACCATGCGTTGATGCGCTTCCGCTGGTCCTGCGGATAACGTGCGAGCAAGGCATCAAAATTCTTCGCGCCGGCGGTCGCTGCCGCGCTGGAGGCGTGCTTGCTGGCAAAGGGAGAAGGGTGTGTCGCGACGCCAGCGTGCATGGCAGGGGTTGTCGATGCGGACGGTGCCGGATTCGCGGCGGGCACTTCCGGACCCTGGGACGACTGGCAGGCGGCCAGCGCGAGTGCGCACAGCACAGCCGCGACTTCAGAAAGAAACGGCACATGGGAACGGCGCGATTTTCGAAACATCTGTCGTGGTTTCATGTCAGTGCGTAGCCTGAGCGGCTGATTCAGTGGCCCGATGCGGGAATGGGCGTAACTGGTGTCGAGAACACCGTTGGGTTGGCGTACAAGGCCCTCGAAAGCATCAGGCTCATGGCGGAGCCAGCCGTCGCCGCATCCACGGCCTGGATGCGCGGTGTGTTCATCAGGCGTTTGGCACGCGTGTCCCCGCGTTTGCTTGCCCAGACCAGTCCGGCCAGTCGTCTGGCGGCGTTCGACTCCACGCTGCCGGGATGCCTCGGACGACTTTCAGCCGCAAACAGGTAGCCCGCATACGGCGATCCACTGCCAAGGATTTTCCGCATCATGAGGATGATGTCTGAAAGCGGACTCGCCTCCCATCTCGTGTATCCGCCTCGCTTCATGCGCGCGGAATAGTTGTCCAGCGCGCGCGCGACGTAAAGAATTTGGGCTGTCGTGCCCCCATTGCCGGCCGCGGCCCGCAGTTCGGCATCGCTCATTGAATTTGCGCGCGCGATATCCCCGGGCATCGGGTAGTGCCGCTCGCGCATCCAGGCGATCTGCGCTGCGTTCGCGTTCTCCATGGACGGTCCGCCAAATCGTGTGTACCACTGACGGACCCTGGCCTGATCCTTCGCCGGCAGCTTCCGCATCAAACTCGCGAAAGTGTGCCTGGCGGCGGGTGCGCTTCCGGGCGGCGTGGGATACGAGTTGGCGCGTGATGCGCTTTTCGGTCCATGGTTGACCGTTGGGTTTCCCGTGGGCGCGGCCGCCGGAGGTGGCACCACAGGGCCTTGGTGGCAGGCTCCGACCAACACGCCAATTGCACAGCAGAGCATCAGGCGTGCGGGAAGCCGACCACGGTATCCTGGAACGCGCATGCGCCCTTTCTCAAGGTACGGGCGATTCTTGTCAACCTTCACCGCGAGGTTGCTGTGGGACCTCGATCCGGCGGGTTGGAGGGGGCGATCTGGTGCAGTCGCCGCAGCAACTCCGGGGCGTCGACATAACCGCCCACCACCGCGCCATTGCTGGCGATGATGGTGGGGGTGCCGTCCACGCCGAGGTTGCGCCCGAGCTGGAAGTCGCGTGCGACCGGGGAGGGGCATTGGGCGTTGTGCGGCGTTTCGCCTTCGAATGCCCGGGTGAGTGCGGCGTGGCGGTCGGTGGCGCACCACACGTCAACGGCTTTTTGTGCCGAAGGCGTGCCAAGCCCCGTGCGCGGCCAGAACAGGTAGTCGACCGCGATGCCCAGTTGGTTGATTTTGGCGATGTTGGCGTGGAAGGCGCGGCAGTAGGGGCAGTCGATGTCGGTGAATACCGTCACCGTGTACCTGGGGTGCGCCGGACCAAAGCGGATCATCTGCGCCGGTTCGAGTTTCGCGATCGCCTCGCGGCGCAGGCGGTTCATGGTCACCGTGTTGAGTGCGGTGCGCGTGCTGGTGTCGAAGGCATCGCCCTGGATCACGTAGCGTCCGTCGCCGGTCAGATACAGCACCTGGCCCTGCACCACGACCTGGTACAGGCCCGGGATCGGTGATTGCGCGATCGATTGCACCGGCGCCTGCGGGGCCATGGTGTGGATCGTGGCGGTGATGGCCTTGCGCGCGGCGGGCGTGACCGGGCCGGTGTTGCTGGATGTCTCCTGGGTGGGGGAACACGCGCACGCCGCGGCGAGGGTCAACGCAAGTGCGCAGCACAGCTTGAACATGGTGGCTTCCGGGAGACGCGTGTCGGGCGTGCGCGGGAGGGGCGATGCTAGCATGCTGCGTTGCACGCACGGGGAAGCGGTGACTTTTCCCGTCGTCCCGGAATACGCGCGCCATCCATGGCGTTCGCGCGGCGCGCCGCCTTCGGCGTTCGCGGTTGCAGTCCCCGGATCGAGTCCGGGCAAGCCGTCCGCTTCCGACTCCGTTTGCCCGCGCAAGCTGTACCCGATCACGCCTGGAGGGCGACGCTAGTTTGAAAGCGTCAGCAGCCAGCAGCCGCCGAATTCGGTGACGCCGAAATCGCGCGTGTCGCCGGTGGTAGAGACTTCGTAGCCGATCGGCGCGGGTGCGTTGCCGCCGGTGGCTGCGGCGGCAGGGGCCGGGCCGTGGGCGGTGACGGTGTTCGGACTTCGCAGCGGCGGACCGGTCGGATACACGATGGTGATGCCGAGCAGCGGTTCGTGCAGCCAGGCGACCAGCGAACGCAGCACGGCGCGCGCCGAGGACTGGCTGAAGCCCTGCCACAGGATCAACCCGGCCAGCCGGTTCACGTCACGCGCGGCGAAGGCGCCGGCGATGGCCCGGCGCAAAGCCTGCGGCGAGTCGGCACAGGTTGCCGCCAGCGTTCCGGATCCGGCCGATTCGCCGGCGGTGGGCGCCGGCGTACCACAGGGTTCGCCGGAAAATACCGGTTCCCCGTGTGCGCCGATGCAGCGGTACACCTGTGCGTGCGCCAGCGGCGCGAAGGCCGCCAGCGCAAGCAGGATCAGGATCGGGACGGCACGGCCTGGCATGGCCGCAGTGTAGCCGCCACCGCGCGGCAGGCGCGGGCGGCGCACTCATCCGGCCAGCGCGGCCTCGCGGACCCGGTCGGTCTCGCCGAGCCGATGCAGTACGGCGGACGTCGCGCGGGAGCGGTTGAGCGTGTACATGTGCAGCCCCGGGGCGCCGCCGTCCAGCAGGCGGCGGCACATCGATGCGACCACGTCGGCGCCGAATTCGCGCACCGCTTCCGCGTCGTCACCGAATGCCGCCATGCGCTTGCCGATCCAGCGCGGGATTTCCGCACCGCACATTTCCGAGAAGCGCTGCAACTGCGTGAAGTTCGCGATCGGCATGATGCCGGGCACGATCGGAATCGTGATGCCGGCGGCATGGGCGTCGTCCAGGAACTGGAAGTAGGCGTCGGCGTTGTAGAAATACTGCGTGATCGCACCGTCGGCGCCGGCGTCCACCTTGATCTTGAAGTGCTTGAGGTCGGCCTGCGCGTGGTCCGACTGCGGATGGCATTCGGGGTAGCAGGCGACCTCGATGTGGAAGTACTCGCCATGCTCGCGGCGGATGAATTCGACCAGGTCCGAGGCGTAGTGGAAGTCGCCCGGCGAGGCCATGCCCGAGGGCAGGTCGCCGCGCAGTGCCACGATGCGCTTGCAGCCCAGTTCGCGGTAGTTGGTCAGCAGCTCGCCGATTTCCTCGCGCGAGCCGCCCATGCACGACACGTGCGGCGCCACGTCCAGCGCGTGGGCTTCGCGCAGGTGGCGCACGGTGCGCGGCGTGTGGGTCAGCGTCGAGCCACCCGCGCCGAAGGTGACGCTGACGAATTCCGGGGCCAGGGCCTTCAGTTTCGGCACCGCCTTGTCCATCTGCGTGCGCTGCTGGTCGGTTTTGGGCGGAAAGAATTCCAGCGAGATCGGGATCATCGGCATCCGTTGGTCATATATCTTTCTATCAAGATAGAGAGAATTGCTGCCGGATGCAACGTGCGCTGTGGATCGGGCGTGGCGCATTTTGCGCCCGTTCAAGTTGGTGGGCCTGCGGTCCGTGCGCGGAGCGCACGCTACCCAACTTCCCTATCCCCGGGACACCACCAGACTCCCTCCCCATCAAGCGGAGGGTCGGGGTTGGGATGGGTTTGCGTTTCGGGTCGCGCTGCGGTTGCGTTTCGTTGGTGCATCGTGAAAACCCATCCCCCTCCCGGCCTCCCCCTTGAAGGGGGAGGGGAAGAACGCGGAGCGCAGGCTTCGAGACTCCCTTCCCATCAAGCGGAGGGTCGGGGTTGGGATGGGTTTGCGTTTCGGGTCGCGCTGCGGTTGCGTTTCGT
>CAZAXF010000042.1:10909-25321 GCA_964489055.1 uncultured Rhodanobacter sp.
TGCGGTTGCGTTTCGTCGGTGCACCGTGAAAACCCATCCCCCTCCCGGCCTCCCCCTTGAAGGGGGAGGGGAAGAATGTGGAACGCAGGCTTCGAGACTCCCTTCCCATCAAGGGGAGGGTCGGGGTTGGGATGGGTTTGCGTTTCGGGTCGCGTTGCGGTTGCGTTTCGTCGGTGCACCGTGAAAACCCATCCCCCTCCCGGCCTCCCCCTTGAAGGGGGAGGGAAGAACGCGGAGCGCAGGCTTCTGGACTCCCTCCCCTTCAAGGGGAGGGGTGGGGCGGGGATGGGTTTTCGTTCCCCACTACGCCGACTGACTCAGGCAGCTTTCTTCCACTGCCCCAGTGCGGCCAGGCCGTTGTCGCGCGCGCGTTCGACCACGATCTTCTGCGACGCAGCGTAGTTGTCCTGCATGTCCCTGGACCAAAGCTGCAGCGCCGCCTGTTGCATCGCGCGGCCGTAGGAGAACGAAAGCGGCCACGGGTGCGGGCCGAGCTGGTTCATGGCGTTGAGGTGCGCGGTGGCGTCCTCGTCGCTCTGGCCGCCGGACAGGAACACGATGCCCGGAAGCACCGCGGGGACCGCCGACTTCAGGCACAGGATGGTCGATTCGGCCACCTCGTCCCGGTCGGCCTGTTCGGGGCAATCCTTGCCGGACAGCACCATGTTGACCTTCAGGATGGTGCCTTCCAGCATGACGTTGTGCTCGTACAGGGCGCCGAACAACGACCGCAGCGTGGCCTCGGTGACCTCGTAGCAGGTGTCGATGTCGTGGTCGCCGTCCATCAGCACTTCCGGCTCGACCATGGGCACCAGGCCGGCTTCCTGGGCCAGCGCGGCATAGCGCGCCAGCGCGTGGGTGTTGGCGTCGATGCAGGTGGTGCTCGGCATCTCCTCGCCGATGGTGATCACCGCGCGCCACTTGGCAAACTGCGCGCCCAGCTTCACGTATTCCTCGAAGCGCGCGCGCAGGCCGTCCAGGCCCTCGGTCACCAGCTCGCCGGGAAAGCCCGCCAGCGGCTTGGCGCCCTTGTCCACCTTGATGCCGGGGATGATGCCGGCGTCCTTCAGCACCTTGGGGAACGGCACGCCGTCCTTCGTGGACTGGCGGATGGTTTCGTCGTAGAGGATCGCGCCGGAGATGTGCTCGGCAAGGCCGGGCGAGGTCAGCAGCATTTCCCGGTAGGCGCGGCGATGCTCTTCGGTGTCGACCACGCCGACCGCGTCGAAGCGTTTCTTGATGGTGCCCGAGGATTCGTCGACGGCGATGATTCCCTTGCCGGGCGCGACCATGGCCTGGGCGACGGCTTCCATTTGATCGATGCTCATGACGGTATTCCGCTGCAGGGATTGGACCGCCAAGTATAGGCGGTTGCGAGGGTTTTTGCCTTCGTGTCGTCCTTTCCGGAGACGCTGCTCCGGCCGGCACCGGCAGGCGCCGGACGTGCGGGAGGCGGGAAGCGCGCGGACACGCACCCGCCCACCCGCGCCGGCCCCGGGAGCGGGCCGGCCCTGGTCACCGATAGCCCTTCGGAAAGTGCGGCAGCACACACGGGGCGGTGATCTGCTTGCGCGTGGTCGGGTCGTCGTCGGGAAGGTTGAACGGGATGATGATGTAGGTGAACACCGGATCGCGCGTGGCATTGTCCGCGCCCGGCACGTAGTGCATGTCCTTGACCGCGCTCTCGGCGGTAATCTCGAGATCTCCCCCCGGAACCACCCGCCGCACGACGATGTGCCGGGTCACGCCGTCCGAGCCGATCGTGTAGGTAACCGCCGCGCAGGTGGGCTTGTGGATGTTGATGCCTGTATTGGGTACGTCGACGTTGAGCGAAGTGTTGGTCATCACCCAGTAGTTGTGCAGCTGATCGGGCTGGACCGTCCGGATGTCGGGGTTGACGGGGGCTGCTGCCGCCGCTCCCGCGATCGCGGCGCACAGCAGGAAGGTGAGGGCGTGTCGGGTCCGGAGCATGGTTTTTCCCATTCGGTGTGTGGAGGCGGTCATGGCGTTGCACTGCAATGGCGGATGGTCTCTGGACATTGGACCCTGGAATGGTCTGGGCGTTCCCCGTGCGGCATGGTCACGGGCCCACCGGGCCGTCCGGGCAGGCGCCACGCAAGGCGCGGCGATGTTGCAGATCGCGCGGATCACGGCTTGTGCTCGGCGCGCCCTGCCTTGACCATGGCCGCGACCTGCTGCCGGAAGTTCGTGACCTTGCACGAGGCGTCGAGCTCGCGATCCCGATATTTGTCCGGACCGGTGCTGCCGCTGATGTCGTACGTGACGACCTCGTACGTATAGACGGGCGCGTGTCTCGCGTTGGTCGGGGCAGCGACGAAATGCCATTTCCGGACCGCCCGCAGCAGCGATTGTTCCATCATTTTGCGTACTTTGCGCATGGCGGTGTCCCAGCGGGGCAGGCCGGTACGCCACACGCGCGGGGCCGTGGTACTGCCGTCGGAACGGATCAGGAACGCCACCGTGATGCAACCCTCGACGTCGTTCTTGACCGCCGCAGCGGGGTACCGGGGCGGATTGTCTGGGTGGTTGGCTGGAACCCGCCACCAGTGCTTCAGCCGGGAAAAGGGGACGACGTGTACCTGCTGATCGGCGGCGTGGAGCGGTGCGGCCACCGTCGCTGCGAGGAAAACCGTCAACAAACAGGACCATGTCTTCCCGTCCAGCATCCTCCTGCCCTCCTTGATGGCTACAGGTCCCGCAGACCTTCCGGAATGCCGTCGGCGCCCACGCTCAGCAGCTTCATGGTGTTGGTGCCGCCGCCACGACCGGTGTGGTCGCCGTGGGTCACCAGCACGCGATCGCCCTCGGCGAGGTCGCCGCGCTGGAACAACTGGTGTACCGCGTCGCGCACGACCACCACGGGATAGGTCACCTCGCGCGCGAACGGCAGCGGCTTCACGTCGCGCAGCAGCAGCATGCGGCGACGGGCTTCGGCGCTCGGCGTCAGCGCGAAGATCGGCACCGAGGACCGATAGCGCGACAGCCAGCGGGCGGTGGTGCCCGACTCGGTCAGCGTCACGATCGCGCGCACCGGGAGCTGCGTGGCCAGGAACATCGCGGCCATCGCGATGGCCTGGTCGGAACGGTCCAGCCGGTGCGTGTGGGTGGAGATCTTTTCGGACGGTTCGAACTGGCGCTCGGCGCCCAGGCAGATCCGGTTCATCGCGGCCACCACGACGTCCGGATGCTTGCCCGCGGCCGATTCCTGCGACAGCATCACCGCGTCGGTGCCGTCGATCACCGCGTTGGCCACGTCCAGCACCTCGGCGCGGGTGGGGATCGGCGATTCGACCATCGACTGCAGCATCTGGGTGGCGGTGATCACGGCGCGGTTGCGGATCAGGGCCTCGCGGATGATCTTCGTCTGCAGGCCCGGCAGTTCGGCATCGCCGATCTCCACGCCCAGATCGCCGCGCGCGACCATCACCGCGTCGGACGCGTCGATGATTTCCTCCAGCTTGTCGATGGCTTCGGCGCGCTCGATCTTGGCGACCAGCCACGCGTCGCCGCCGGCTTCGCGCAGCAGCCGGCGCGCCTCCTCGATGTCGGCGCCCGAGCGCACGAACGACACCGCAAGGAAGTCGGCGCCGAGCTCGGCGGCCAGCTTGATGTCGGCGCGATCCTTGTCCGAAAGCGCGTCCAGCGACAGCCCGCCGCCCCTGCGGTTGAGGCCCTTGCGGTTGGACAGTTCGCCGCCGATGGTGACGTTGCAATGGATCTGCTGGTCCTGGATCTTGCGTACTTCCATTTCCACCAGGCCATCGTCCAGCAGCAGCCGGTCGCCGACCTTGACGTCGTCGGGAAGCCCGCGGTAGCTGACGCCGACGCGCGTGGCATCGCCCGCGGGTGCGTCGGCGCGGCAATCGAGGGCGAAGTCGGCCCCGGTTTCGAGGGTCACCGGCCCGTCGGCGAACGTCTCGATGCGGATCTTGGGCCCCTGCAGGTCGGCCAGCACGCCCACTTCGCCGCCCAGCTTTTCCGCCGCGGCGTGCGCCTGGCGTGCGCGGCGCAGGTGATCTTCGGCGTTGCCGTGGGACAGGTTCAGGCGCACCACGTCCACGCCTTCGGCCAGGCTGCGTTCGAGCACGCCGGGTGCATCGGTGGCCGGGCCCAGGGTGGCGACGATGCGGGTGCGGCGGGACCTGTTCATGCGGCAAACGCTAGCACATCTTTTCCCCTGCCCGCCGGTGGCCGCCACGCGATCGACCGCCCGGACCGGATCAGAACTTTGGCCTTTCCGGCGCGTTGCGGTAGCGCTCCACCGAGGCCAGGATGTCCGCGTGCGCGGCGGCGGCATCGCCCCAGCCGGACACCTTCACCCACTTGCCGGATTCGAGGTCCTTGTAGTGCTCGAAGAAGTGGGAGATGCGATCGCGCCAGTGCGGCGGTGCGTCGTTGATGTCGCGGATGTGAGCGTACCCGTGGAACACGTTGTCGTTGGGCACCACGACCAGCTTGGTGTCGTGGCCGGCCTCGTCGTCCATGTTCAGGAGGCCGACCGGGCGGCAGCGGATCACCGCGCCGGCAACCAGCGGCAGCGGCAGCAGCACCAGCGCGTCGGACGGATCGCCGTCGCCGGAAAGCGTGTTGGGGATGTAGCCGTAATTGCACGGATAGCGCATCGGCGTGGAAAGCACGCGGTCGACGAAGATCGCGCCCGAGGCCTTGTCCACCTCGTACTTGACCGGCTCGGCATCCTTGGGAATCTCGATGATGACGTTGATGTCGTTCGGCACGTCGTTGCCGGCGGAGACGAGGTCGAGGCCCATGGGATCTGATCCTTGCGGAAACCGTTGATTCTACGCGGACGCGGCCTGGTCCCGGTGACGGGTTCCGCTGCCGCCACCGGAAATTTCCACACCGGTTCGAACGGCGTGGCTTGCTGCGCGTGGTTGACGCCGGCACCCGGGCCGCCGTGCCTGGCGCAAATCGTACGCTCCATTGCTGACCCTGGACGTTTGCCGGCTGCGTGCAACGACACGCGTGGACGCCGGTTCAGGCCCGGACCTTCAGGCCCGCCGCCGGGTCCGCAGACGCTCCGGCAGGAATGGCTTGAGCAATTGCCGGCCCAGTGATGCCGGCATCGGGGTGTCGATGCCGCAGCCCGCCGGCCAGTGGTCCGGCCGGTGGAAGGTGCCGAACAGGTGGTCGACGAACGCGAACATGGCGGCGTAGTTGCGGTCGCGCATGTCGTCGTTGGCATGGTGCCAGCGATGGAAGAACGGCGTGGCGATCACGTGCTCGAGGAACCCGAAGCGCCAGCGCACGTTGGCATGGATGAAGAAACCCCAGAGCGTACCGGCCACCAGGATCAACGCGGTCACGGTCGGGCTTCCGCCGGTCAGGCCGAGCGCCAGCACGGGGATGAAACCCCACATGCGCGGAAAAACCATGTCCACTGGGTGGGCGCGGGTATTGGTGAGGAAGTCAACATCGGTGGCGCTGTGGTGGATCGAATGGAACCGCCACAACAGCGGCAGCTCATGGGTGAACCGGTGGCCCCAGTAGAAACCGATCTCGCCCACCAGCAAGCCCAAGACGAGCCGGACCCAGCCAGGCAGTGCAGCAATGGCATCGAGCAGGGCGGTCGGGATCAACTGGTGGACCGCGGCGCCCATGATGACCAGCGGTGTCCCGAGTATTGCGCCGACGACGATGGCGTTGAGCGCGTAGTAGCCGAGGTCGGTGAGGAATTCACGGCGGAAAATGGCTTGGCGCCTGACGCCCGCCAGTCGTTCGAGCGGCACGAAGATGGCGCACAGCAACAGCAGCCACACCGACAGATGAACGGCTTCGGAAATCACGGCATCCATGGTGGGCATGATGGAACATCGCCCGGGCGCGTGCACGCCCGGACGACAATTGCGGGACTCAGCCCTTGTTCGCAGCCGCGCGACGCCGCATTTCGCGACGGCGTGCCAACACGGTCAGGAAGCCCAACCCGAGCAGGCCGCCACCGAACAACGCCAGTTCCGGCGGCTCGGGGACGTTGTGGCTCATCGACACCCCAGCCATCACTGCGAACGGCGGCAGGGCCCTGGGTGTGCCCACGGAGAGGAAGCTCAGGACGTCCGAGGGCGAGCCGGCGGTGAACGTGAACGTCTGCTGCATCCAGCCGCTCCATCCATGGGTGCCGATGTGCTGCGACGGGGTCAGGTAGGACTGGCCGACCCACCCCGACGGTGCCGATCGGCAAGGGTAGATGGGATTGTAGGGAGAGCCGCCGCAGACATTGACCGGCGTGAACAGTGCCTGGTTGCCCAGCGCGACCTGGAGCATTTCGTTGGTAGCGCCTTCTTTCGACATCTCCTGTGTCGTGGCCCAGTAGAAGCTGACAGTGTATTTGTCACCCGGGATCAGGCCGGAGAGCGTTTGCGACACACCGAAATTGAGACCAGGCTGTCCATCGAGCCCGATGAAGGCGCCGGAGCCGACAGGCGGAGCGGTCACGGTCGATGGCAATCTCTGGCTGGTGCCGTCGCCCGAATCGCCCTTGCCAAACTGGGTGCAGGCGTTCTCCGTGGATGCCGCCGTGGCGTTTGGATACCAGATGCCGTACCCGTTGTTGCCCGACCAGCCGTCGACAAACTGGCCACCGTATGTACAAGGTGAGCCGGTGCCATTGTCGGAGGTTCCGGTCCTGGTGCCGAACTGCGTGGGTCCACTGTAGGGTGACGTGGCGCTGCTGAAATCGCCATTGGTGATCATGTTCGTGGGCGACGCGCAGGCGATCCCGATCGAGCCGCCCGCCAGCAGCATCGCGGTGCAGAGTGTCTTGAGTTTCATGGGTGCCTCCCCTGTCTGGAAGTGTGTGGAAACAACAAGGAACGTCGCAATAAAAGCATTTCCCGTGCCATCCATATATAGTCATATAAATCAATATGTTGAAATCACCGTAGGCTCATGGAGTCTCAGAAAATGTAAAACATTTCGACGGTTGCCACCATGAATTCAGACCCCGTGGTTTCCGCATGCCCGGTACCGGAATCAGGGGACGATGGCTCGGCTCGTCGCGCGGTGGATCCGTCGGGCTGCATCCGGGTCGTACGGGACGCCGCGTGCCGACGCCACAAAAACAAAGCCCCGCTGAGCGGGGCTTTGGAACCCATGTTTCAGAGGCCGAGCTCGCCCGGCTCCTAGGCCTTGTCGGTCGCGCGCCGTTGGCGCAGCGCGCGGCGGCGCGCCAACACGGTCAACAGGCCCAGTCCGAGCAGGCCGCCGCCGAACAACGCCAGTCCGGGCGGTTCGGGGACGTTGTGGGCCATGGACACGTTGGCCAGCACGGCAAACGGTGGCAGGCTGTTTGGTGTGCCGACCGAAAGAAAACTGAGGATTTCCGATGGCGAATTCGCCACGAACGTCATCGACACAGGCGCCCAACCGGACCAACCGTGGGTTCCGATGCTGTTGGTAACCGTGTTCTGGGACTGGCTGCCCAGGGAAACCTGAAGGTATTCTGTGGTTGGTCCTTCCCGGTTTTGAAGCTGGGTGCTGCCCCAGTAGAAGGACACGGTGTACTTCTCGCCCGGCGTGAGGCCGTTGATGGTCTGGCTGATGGAGGCATGGGTGAAGTGCGAGTCATTGATGCCATCCAGGCCCACGAAAGAACCGGAACCGGCGGGTGTCGGGTCAATCGGCGAGAGCAACTGCGTTTCGCTGGGGAACTGCGAGCAGGGTTCCACCGTGGCGGCCGCGTTGGCGTCCGGGTACCAGAACTCGTAACCGGTGTTGCCCGTCCAACCGGTGATGAATTGTCCGCCGTAGGTGCATGATGCGCCCCCGTGAACCGCGCCGCTGCCGGAATTGGCGCCGAACTGCCATGGCCCGCCAGGTGCCGGCGACGTCTGGCTGAAGTCGCCATTGTTGACCAGGTTCGGTTGGGCGCAGGCGATACCGATGGAACCGGCCGCCAGCAACATCGTGGTGAAAAGGATCCTGCGTTTCATGGGCGTCCCCTGGTTGGATGAAAAACGGAACGTTCCCACGAAAGCATTTCTTGTGCCACCTATTGATATCAATACAAATCAACAAGTTACGATTGTGTGCCTGCCACGAATCCCATAAAAATGTAAAGGATTTCGACAGTAATGGAGCCCAAGTCCGTACGTCCAGTGGAGGGCGGTGCGGTCGATGATCGCCCGCACGCGCACCTCGGACCCTGCCGCCCGCTGCCGCCGCGTCAGCGCAGCTTGTCCCACAGAAAGTCGTACGCCAGCGCGTGCATCGTCGCTGCCTGCGCGTTGTCCGCGCCGGCGCCGTGGCCGCCTTCGGTGTTCTCGAAGAACCACACGTTCTGGTAGCCCATGGCTTCCATCTTCGCGGCCATCTTGCGCGCCTGCGCCGGGCCAACGCGATCGTCGCTGGTGGTGGTGTAGAACAACACGTCGGGGTAGTGCATGCCGGGCTTGACGTTCTGGTAGGGCGAGAACGTCTTGATGAACGCCCACTGCCTGGGGTCATCCGGGTTGCCGTACTCGGCGATCCAGGACGCACCCGCATCGAGGTGGATGTAGCGCTTCATGTCCAGCAGCGGCACTTCGCAGGAAATCGCCCCGTAGAGCTGCGGGTACTCGGTGAGCATGTTGCCCATCAGGAGGCCGCCGTTGCTGCCGCCTTCGGCACCGAGGTGTGCGGGCGAGGTCACGCCGCGCTTGATCAGGTCCTCGGCGACCGCCGCGAAGTCCTGATAGGCCTTGGGGCGGTTGGCCTTCAGTGCGGCCTTGTGCCAAGCCGGCCCGTATTCGCCGCCGCCGCGGATGTTGGCGACCACGTACACGCCGCCACGCGCAAGCCAGGCGCGTCCGATCGAGCCGGAATAGTGGGGCAGCAACGACACTTCGAATCCGCCGTAACCGTATTCGAGCGTGCGGTTGGTGCCGTCCAGCTGCATGTCCTTCGGCGCGATCTGGAAGTACGGCACGCGGGTGCCGTCCCTAGACGTCACGAAGTGCTGACTCACCTCGAATTTCGAGGCATCGAAGAACGCCGGTTCCTGCTTGATCTTCTTCGCGGGTTCGCTGCCCAGCACGCCGCGTTCCAGCGAGGGCGGGTCGAGGAAGCCGGTGACTGTCAGCCAGTATTCGTCGGAATGGTCGGGATCGGTGTCGACCACGCCGATGGTGCTGAACTTCGGCGCGCCCGGCAGCGCCTTGCGCTCCCATGCGCCGTCGCCGGAAGCCGGCGGCGTCAGCACCTCGAGACGGCTTTTCACGTCATCGAGGATGTCGAGGATGATGTGGTGGCGCGTCCACGAATGGCTCGCGAGCGCGGTGTGCGCATCGGGCGTGAACAACGCGGTGAAGTCGCGCTTGCCGGCCATGAAGTCGTCGAAGTGGATCGCCAGCAGCGCACCCGATGGCCAGGTCTTGCCGCCAACCGTCCACGGCGACTTGGTCTGCACCAGCAGCCATTGACGGTGCACGTCCGTGGACGCGTCCTCGGGTACGTCGATCTTCACCAGCTTGCCGTCCTGGCGCAGGTACGTGTCGCCGTGGAAGAAGTCTTTCTGCACCGACACGAAATCGCGCTCGAATCCGGGTGTGCGGTCGTGGTACGCACCCACCGCCAGGTCGGTCGGCTTGCCCTCGTACACCAGTTGCGCCGCCGACAGTGGCGTGCCGCGGGTCCACTCCTTCACGATGCGCGGATAGCTGGATTTGGTCATCGAGCCGGGACCGAAGTCGGTGCCGACGTAGACATGGTCGGTGTCGATCCAGCTGATCTCGGTTTTCGCGACCGGCAGGAAGAAACCGTCCTTCACGAACGATTTCGATGGCAGGTCGAATTCGCGTACTTCCACGGCGTCGCCGCCGCCGGGCGAGAGCGACACCAGGCAATGCACGTAGTCGGGTTTCATGCAGTTGGCGCCCTTGAACACCCAGTTCTTGCCCTCCGCCTTGTTCAAGGCGTCGATGTCGAGCACCGTTTCCCACTTCGGATCGGCCTTTTCGAACTCGGCGAGAGTGGTGCGCCGCCAGATGCCGCGCGGATGCTGCTTGTCCTGCCAGAAGTTGTAGAGCCAGTCGCCCATCCTGTGCACGTAGGGAATGCGTGCTTCCGAATCGAGCACCTGGAGGATTTGCTTGCGGGTGCGCTCGAACTCCGGCGATTCCATGAACGCCTTCCTGGTGATCGCGTTCTGCTCGTGCACCCAGGCCATCGCGCGCGGGCTGCGGGTGGCTTCCAGCCACAGGTAGGGATCGTCGTTCGCGGCCGTCGAGGTGGCCGGTGAAGGCGCGGGATTGGATGCGTGGGCCATGGGGGCGAGGGTCATGCCGAGTGCAAGGAGCAACCAGAACGGTCGCATGGAAAGTCTCCGGGACGAAAAGGCGGCCCGCCCAGCATGCCATGGAGCGGCCCTCGGCTTATGTGCCTGAAGTCAGCCCCCGGGGGCGGATGCGCGATGGGTGTGCGCGGTGATCGATTGCGCGAAGTCCAGCAGCTCAAGCGCGGCGCGGCCGTGGTCCGGATTCAGGGCGGAAGCCAGCTCCTCGGTGCGTTCGGTCCGCGCAACCGCACCGGCGAAGCGTGCATTCCAGGTCACTTCCACATCCAGCGCCATGGCGAAGGGCAGCAGGCTGGCCTGGAGTTCGGGGTGCAGTGACGGCTTGTAACGCGCCTGCATTTGTTGCTGTTCGGCGGTGCCGAGGTACCAGCGGAAACCGCGGAGCTTGCGCAGCAGCGGCGTATCGCGCCGGGGCTGGCGTGGCAGCCACCAGCTGGCGGCGACCTGTCCCGCCAGCAGTACGGCACCCGCCAGCCAGTCCGCGCGATCGGCGCCGCCCATGAGCCCCACGGCGCAGAGCACCGCCATCAGGAACGCTTGCGCGCGGGTGGCGTGCAGGACGCGGCGCGGGATCATCCCGATCAGGATGGCCACCGCGATCGCGCCCACCAGGCTGGGGACGAACAGCTCGCCCACCAGCGCCAGGCGATTGTCGTGGCCGAAGAACAGCAACATCGCCACCGGCAGCGCGATCAGCCAGCCGGGAATCAGCAACAGCGCCGGATCGACCGGGTGCTCGCCAGCACAACGGCTTTCCAGCGCACGCTGGCAGGCCAGTTCGGCCATGTCGATGCTGTCCGCGTTGGCGCGCGAGAAAGGTACCTTGTCGCCGAAGGTGAACAAGGCCGCGCGCAGCGAGCGCTCATCGGCCGTCAGTGCCGGGATGTCCGCATCGCCGGTGCGCGTCGCGACCCACGTGTCATCCGGCTGTTTTCCGAGCGTGAGGCCGCCCTTGGCGGCGATGCCGAGTACGCCGGTGGCGAAGCATTTGTGGTCCCAGTTGCCGTGCCACAGCAGCCGGATCGCTCCAGCGGACCAGCCGAGCGGCGGTTCGTACTCCGCGACCACCGGTTCGTCGTGATCGTTGCCGGTTGCGAAGAACCATGCCCCGAGGTAGTACAAGCCCAGTACGACCAGCCACAGCGGGCCGTGGAACAACCACGCCGGTCCCCTGGGTGGCATGGGCTGGACAGGGTCCACGGCCCAGGCGCACGCGGCGATCAGGATCAGCACGACGCCGCAGAGAGCGCGGGTGATCCAGCGGCCCTTGCGTTCCCCCGCCAGGCTCACCAGCCTCCGCCTCCGCCGCCACCTCCGCCGCCGCCGGAACCGCCGCCGCCGCCCGAGCTCGATCCGGGCGCCGTCGATGCCGAGGCGATCGCGCCGCTGAAGCTGGAGGACATGCTGCTGGTGAACGTTGCGAAGCTGGCGCTGTTGAAGCTGGCGCTGCCGAGGCCGGAATACCAGGTGGGCCGCGCCTGTTCCATCTGTGCGGGGGTCAGTGCGTTGGAAAAGCGCTCGGCCCAGGCGTTGCCGACACCCAACGCCAGCGCGTAGGGCAGGTAGGCGCCGAACAGGTCCGGGCGCGCCTCGGGCTTGTAGCGCGAATCAAGCTCCTGTTTTTCCGCGACGCCGAGATACCAGCGGAAGCCGCGGATGCGGTCGAGCAGCTTCGCGCCGAGCTGGGTCGGCGCCTTCAGCCACGCGTAGAACAGCACGTTGGTGGCGACCAGCGCGACGAGCAGCGGGACCACGGCGTAGCCGACGGCCTTTGCGAGGCCGACGACGCCGATGAGCCCACCCGCGGCGAAAAGCGCGAACATCAGCCAGGCGCCGAACGCCTTCGGGCCGCCGCGCCAGGCCAGGTTGAACAGCCACGCGACCGCGCCCGACCAGACGGTGACCCATACCAGCATGGGTACCGACTCCGCGCCGCCGCCGAGGCTGGCCAGCCACGCACCCAGCGCGGTGATGGCAAGGCCCGGCAGCATCCAGATCGTGTTGGTGAGGAAGTACTTGCGGTAGAACGCCTTCTTCAGTGCCTGCTTGTGCGCGTCGCGCGCGGCCTGCACGCGGGCATGTTCGGATTGCTTGAACACCAGTTCGGGACCGGCTGCGAACAGTGCATCGCGCAGCGCCTTTTCGTCGGCGCGGAGCGTGGTGCCCGCGGGCAATTCGCGTGAGGTGGCGACGAAGCGCTTGCGGGCCTGCTCGCGAAGGTGCAGGCCGCCCCTGGCGGCGATGCCGAGGATGCCGGCGGTGAAGCAGGTGTTGTCATAGCCCATGCGCTCGACGTAGCGCAGCGCCGCCGCGGAATCGCCGTCCGGCGGCTCGTAGCCGGCCACCAGCGGACCCTGCGCCGGATCGCGTCCGACCCGCCGCCACGCCAGCACGTAGTAGATCCACAGCGCAATCAGCGCCAGCGTCGCCAGCAGGATGTTGCGGTTGTCGGCCAGCCACCAGCGCCAGTGTTGCGCGGTGGTGGGTTCGGCGATCACGCCCTTGGGAAACTCCAGCACGATGCTGAGGTTTTCGTGTGATTGCAGCGGGCGCGTGGCGGTGTAGTCGGCGCCGCCGTCGTGCACGCGCACCGCCAGCGCCTGCTCGCGCGAGTCCTGCTTGCCGGTGTAGCCGAAGGCCTTCAGTTCGTCAGCGGGTACCGCACGCGGCAGGCGGACGCTGGCGCCGATGTGTTCGATCGGGAAGATCCAGCCGGTGCCGTTGACGTTCCAGAAAAGCTCGTCGTGGTCGGTGAAGAAGCCGACCTGGCGATTGGTGCGGTAACGGATCGTCCAGGTGTGCTCGCCGGGCACGACCCGCGTGTCCTTGTCGCCGAGGTACACGCGCACGCCGTTGGCGCGGCGCTCGGTGTGCCAGTCTTCCGGCGCGCCGTCGCGGGTCGCCCCCAGTACGCGGAAGCCGACCTGGTAGCGGTGGTGCTGGCGGTCGCGGTAATCGGTAGGGAAATCGCGGTAGATGCCGTGGCGGATGCGTGCGCCTTCCGCCACGGCCTGGATGGTTTCGGTGACCTGCATGCTGCCGTCGGCGGCCAGCGTGATGTCGGCGTGGTAGTCGAGGATGCGTTCGGCAGCATGCGCGGCGGGCGCGCCGATGGCGAGAAAAACAACGCACAACAACCCGGGCAGAAGCCGATGGCGCATCACGGGTTCCTCAGCCGAGGCTCACTTGCACGTTGGCGCGGGCATCATCCCTGGCCGCGAAGAATTCCGCCGGCGAAAAACCCAGCGGGCGCGCGATGAGCAGTGTCGGGAAGCGTTCGATGGCGGTGTTGTACTGGCGCACCGAGCCGTTGTAGAAGCGCCGCGCGTGCTGGATCAGGTCTTCGGTTTCGACCAGTTCGCTCGACAGTTGCATGAAGTTCTCATTCGCCTTGAGCTCGGGGTAGGCCTCGCCCAGTGCGATCAGGCGCGAGAGGTCCACGCCCAGCGCGGTTTCCGGCGCACTGCGCGCATCCGGCGAGCCGGCGGCCTGCGCCGCGCGGCGCTCGCGGGCCACGCGCTCCAGCACGCCGCTTTCGTGCGCGGCATAGCCTTTCACGATCTCGACCAGCGGCGGCACCAGGTCGTGGCGGCGCTGCAACTGCACGTCGACGTCGCTCCAGGCCACGCGGACCTGGTTGCGAAGGCGCACCAGATGGTTGAACAGCCACGCGAGCGCGATCGCCAGGACCAGTGCAACCACGGCGATCAGCATGGCGGGCGTCCTGCGTTGCGGTCGGCCGGTCCGGCCGTCACCAGGCGATGTTCGCGGAACACGTTTCCCTCCCCGCGGGAAAGTCGCGCCATCATGACCGCGCCGACGCGCGGCTTCAACCAGCGCGCGCGGGCAGCAGAAGGTGTCCTGGAATCCGGGGCATTTCCTGCCTTGGCGTGCGGTGCCAGAAAGCCCTCTCCCCCGCAACGCGTTGCAGGGAGAGGGGTGGGTGAGGGGGCCGCGGCTCATTGCTTGCGGTGCGTCCAGCCAAGGCAAAACGGCCGCGTCTTCTCCGACGCGGCTCTGCTGCAAGCGACTGCTTGCCCCCTCACCCCAACCCTTATATCTCGCGATTCGCGTAGGCTCAGTGTCGAGAGCCCGGTGTGAGTGAC
>CAZAXF010000043.1:0-24644 GCA_964489055.1 uncultured Rhodanobacter sp.
GGGTGAAACCGGCTCGCGCTTCCGCGTGCTGCGTGCGTTCAAGAACCGCTTCGGCGCGGTCAATGAGCTGGGCGTGTTCGCGATGACCGGCAAGGGCCTGCGCGAAGTACCCAATCCCTCGGCGATCTTCCTGTCCGCGCAGCAGGGCGCGACGCCCGGCAGCGCCGTAATGGTGACCCGCGAGGGCACCCGGCCGCTGCTGGTCGAGGTGCAGGCACTGGTCGACCAATCGAATCTCGGCAATCCGCGCCGCGTGGCGCTGGGGCTGGAACAGAATCGCATGGCGATGCTGCTGGCGGTCCTGCACCGCCACGGCGGCGCGGCGGTGTTCGACCAGGACGTGTTCGTGAACGTGGTCGGCGGCATCCGCGTGCAGGAAACCGCGGCCGACCTGCCGGTGCTGCTGGCGGTACTCTCGAGCTTCCGCGACCGTGCGCTGCCGGAGAAGACCGTGGCCTTCGGCGAGGTCGGCCTGTCGGGAGAGGTAAGGCCGGTGCCCAACGGCGAGGAGCGCCTCAAGGAGGCCGCGCACCACGGTTTTCGCCGCGCCATCGTGCCGAAGGCCAATGCGCCGAAGCAATCCTCGCACATCGGCGACCTGGAAATCATCGCCGTGGAGCACCTGCGCGAAGCGATCGATGCGGCTGGCGCGTAACCCATGGAGCGCGTTGCTCCGGTCTCCCTCCGGGACAACGGATGAGGGTGAGGGTTCGAATCTCGCGCACCGCCGGAACGCGTGCGGGGCGAACGCTCATCCGCCCCTCAGCCCCCCGATCAAAAGCACTTCGGAGGCAGGCACGTCTCCCGGAGGGAGACGCAACCGTCAACTCCCCCTCCTTGAGAACGAGGGGAGCAAGGTCTACGCAACGTCATGCGGGGCGACGTCTTCCGGCGTGACGCACGACCCCGGACGGTTTTCGTACCATCGCGGCAGCGTGGGCACTGCGCGCCGCCAACATCGCCGCGGGTGGGTCAGGAACGCGCGGCCACCGCGGCGCCCAGCAGCCCCGGGTTGTCGTGGGTGATGACCTGCACGGCCATCCGGCGCATGTAGTCCTCGTGCCGGCCCTTGGCGACGAACGCCTGCATGAATTCGCTGGCGCGGAAGAATTCCAGGAAATGCAGCACGATGCCGCCGGCGATCAGCACGGTACTGGCCCCGTGGAACAGCGCGGCGTCGCCGGCGACTGCGCCGTAGATCCGGCAGAACCGGCTGAGCGCGCGTTCGGCGCCGTCGTCGTTGCCCGAGAGTGCCGCTTCGACGATTTCCCTGGACCGGCGCGAGCCGGGAACCTGGCCGGGTGCGGCGACCGGCTCGATGCCGCGCAGGGCCGCGTCGATGTTGGACAGACCGTGCCCGCTCAGCAATCGCTCGTTGGAAACGCGGCCGTGGCGAACGCCCAGCCACGCGGCGATCGTGCGTTCCTCGTCGTCCGTGGGCGCGAAACTGGCGTGGCCACCCTCGGTGGGTACCACGTGCCAACCCTGCGTGGCCGCACCGGTCAGCAACGCGACGCCCAGGCCGGTGCCGGCACCGATCAGCGTGATCGGCCCCGTCGGCGGGGTGTGCATTTCCCCGTGCACGGGCGCGCGGTCCGTTTCGGCCAGGTGCGGTGCGGCCCAGGCCACGGCGGCGAAATCGTTGATGAGTTTCAGTTCGTCCAGGCCGAGCGCGCGCTGCAGCTCGCTCCGCTTGAACGACCAGTCGCGGTTGGTGAGCGTTACTTCGTCGCCGGTGATCGGCGAGGCAACGGCCAGCGCGGCACGCCGGGGCTTGGCGCCCGTTGCTTCAAGGTAATGTTGTGCGGCGTCGCGCAGGCTTGCGAACTCGCCGTCGCCGAGCGTCTGTTCGTCCTGGTACCCCGGTTCGTCGGCGTCCAGGTCGGTCAGCGCAAAACGCGCGTTGGTACCACCGATGTCGCCGATCAGCGCCAGTTTTTCCATGGACTCGCTCCCGTTGCAGGCGGCCAGCATACGCAAGCACCGGCGTCCGTGTCATGCGCGGCTGCCCTGACCTGCAATATTCCTGAGGCTTCAGCCCAAGCCACCGGAGCCTTGCCTGGCGGGCAGTGCCAGCCCTGCAGGCTCGGGCGCGTAGGGCGGGCACTGCCCGCCACACATGGCAGCCTGCATCAAAGAACGCACAAGACGCCATGGCACGATGTCGAGTGTGTCGACAGCGTGAAGTCCGCTCGGGACATACCCTCGAACGGGCGCGCCACGAACACCCGTGAACAACGCAGGCCAAGAGTCTGCGCGGCAGAAATCTTCCGGGCGCAAAAGCGTCTGCGCGGTCCATATTTCCGCCGATTCTTGACCCATGGAACCACTACGGGTCGGCCAATCGTCGAAAATCTGACCTCACGTTCCGCGCGCGGCGCCACCCGCTTGACGCACGCTGGATTCGCGCACGATCAGTTTCATCGGCAGCATCGTGCTTTCCACCGGCTCGTTGCGGATCGACCGCAACAGGCTGTCCACCAGTACTTCGCCCGCGCGCCCGGTGTCCTGCAGCACCGTGGTCAACGGCGGGTTCACGAAACTGGCCATGGGGATGTCGTCAAAACCGGCGAGCGCCACGTCGTCGGGAACGCGGATGCCGTGTGTCGACAGCGCGCCCTTCGCGCCGATCGCAATCAGGTCGCTGGCGGCGAAGATGGCATCGAATTGCGCGCCGCGCGCCAGCAGCGTTTCGACCGCCTGCTGCCCGGAATACTGGGAGCTCTCGGCGTCCACCTGCAATGTGTCGTCCACCTGCAGGCCGCGCGCGTGCAGTGCCTGCACATGGCCGCGGTAGCGTTCCTGGAATTCCGGGAAATGCCGGGATGCGTCGCCCAGAAAGGCGATGCGATGGCAGCCCTGGTCGAGCAGGTGCTCGGTGATGGAACGGCCGCCGCTGAAGTTGTCACAGCCGATGGTGATGAAGGGCTGGTCCGACAGCACCGCGCCCCAGCACACGACGTGGGTTCCCTGTTCGCAGAGCTTCTTCAGGCGACTGGTGTGGGTCAGGTAGTCGCCGTAACCCAGCAGGATGATGCCATCGGCCTTCTTGCTTTCGGCGAAGTCGGCGTGCCAGTCGCGCGCAAGTTCCTGGAACGATATCAGCAGGTCGTAGCCCTGGCGCGCGCAGGCCCGCGTGATCGAGCCGAGCATCGAGAGAAAGAACGGGTTGATGTGCGAATCGTCGGGGGTCGGGTCTTCGAAAAACAGCAGGGCGAGCGTGCCGGTGAGCTTGCTGCGCAGGTTCGACGCATTCTTGTCCACGGTGTAGTTGAGACTGGCCGCCGCGGCCTGCACCCGCTTGCGCGTTTCCTCGCTCACCGACGGATCGCCGCGCAGCGCGCGCGACACCGTGGCCTGGGAGACCCCGGCCAGTTCGGCGATGTCGAACGAGGTGATGCGTTTCCTGCTGTGCACGCCGGCTGGACCTCTGGAAGCCGCGATCAAGCGGTCATGAAACGCCGATCCTAGCCAAAATCGCGCGGTGTTGCCGCGCGACCATCCCCCGGTGTGGTGCCAAGGCCCGCGGATCCGTTCCATCGCGGAACAAACCCGGGCCCGCGCGCCGCGCTGCCTGTCGCGTTGCCGATGCGATGTGCAGCGCGGTGCTGCGGTACGCTGGACGGGCTGGCTCAAATCGACGGTTTCCGCCGTGGATTCCCCACCGCCGCAACGTCCGAAAGGTCGAAGGAAGTCGCCAATGAGAGTCCGTTCGCTTTTCACCAGCCTTGCGGTTGCCGCGTTGCTGGTCGCGACAGGCATATCCTCGGCAACGCCGGATCCGGCGAAGACCCGCAGCTACATCGACCACGCGTGGAGCACCCTGACGCGTTCGGCAACCGAATGCCGGGCGCTGGTCGATCCCAAGGTGCCGTCGCACTCGGTGGTCTACCTGCCGGCGCAGGTCGCGATTCCCGCATCGCTCGCGAAGAGCGCCAGACGCTGTGGCGTCGCGGTGCGCCACCTGCCCGCGCCGATCCGGGAACTGGGCGATGTCGATCCGACCACGCTGCCCGCGCAGGGGTTGCTGTACCTGCCGCATCCGTACGTCGTGCCCGGTGGCATGTTCAACGAGATGTACGGCTGGGACAGCTATTTCATCGTGCTGGGGCTGCTTGCCGACCATCGCGAGCCGCTGGCGCTCGACATGGTCGACAACGCGCTGTACGAGGTCCGGTACTACGGAGGCGTGCTCAATGCCAACCGCACCTATTACCTGACCCGCTCGCAGCCACCGTTCCTGACCGCGATGATGACCGCGGTCATGGATGATCCCGCCAGTTTTCCCGATGCCGAAGCGAAACACGCATGGCTGGTGCGCGCGTATCCGCTGGCAGTCCACAATCACGAACTCTGGACACGCACGCAGCACCTCGCCGGCGCTAGCGGCTTGTCGCGATACTTCGGTTACGGCCACGGTCCGGTCATCGAGATGCCCGACAGCGACTACTACGTGGGGGTGATCCGCTGGCTGCTGGCGCATCCGTCGCGGGATCCGGGCTACCTGATCAAGGCTCCGCAGCATCCGGATGCCGCCCAGGCCGCCGCCCTGGCGACGACAAGTTGCAACGTCGGCACTTCGAAGATCTGCGCGGACGCCTGGCTGGATGGTCACCGCCTGACCGCGGCCTACTACAAGGGCGACCGTGCAATGCGCGAATCAGGCTTCGACACGGACTTCCACTTCGGACCCTGGGGCGGCTCGACCGACCAGTACGCCGGCGCGGGACTGAACAGCCTGCTGTACCGCTACGAGCGCGACCTGCAGGCCTTCGCGACGCAACTTGGCAAGACCGCCGATGCAAAGCGCTGGGCGCGCGCCGCGGATGCCCGTCGCAAGGCGATGAACCAGTACCTGTGGCACGCCGACCAGGGCCGCTACATGGATTACGACTTCGCCACCGGCAAGGCATCCACCGATCCCTACCTGACGATGTTCTATCCGCTGTGGGCGGGCGCGGCATCCAAGCGGCAGGCGGGCGAACTGGTCAATCAGCTCAAGCTCTTCGAACACCGCGGCGGCCTGGCCATGAGCACGCGCGTCACCGGCGCACAGTGGGACGCGCCGTACGGCTGGGCGCCGACCAACTGGATCGCGGTCAAGGGCCTGGATGCCTACGGCTTCCACGACGACGCCGTGCGCATCGCCTGCAAATTCACCGCCGTCATCGACCGCGGCTTCGCCAGCGACGGGACCATCCGCGAGAAATACAACGTGGTGCTGGGCAATGCGGAGGTGAAGGTCACCGCCGGCTACAGGCAGAACGTCGTCGGCTTCGGCTGGACCAACGCCGTGTACCTGAAAATGCGCGATCTCATCGAGGCTGCAGGCGGGTGCGGCAAGCATCCTGCCGCTGTCGGCGCAGGGACTTGATGCGGATCGAAGGCGCGCCCGCGGCCCCGTGCCTTCAGCCGGGCATGTCCTCCAGCTCCACCCCGCGGGTTTCGCGCACGAAGCGCCACACGAACAGCAGCGACAGGGTCGCGAACAACGCGTACACGCCGTAGGAGAACGGCAGGCTGAACTGCGCCATCACCGGGAAGGTGCTGGTGATCGCGAAGTTGGCCAGCCATTGCGCCGCGGCCGCCACCGCCAGCGCCATCGCGCGGATGCGGTTGGGAAACATCTCGCCCAGCAGCACCCACACAACCGGCCCCCAGCTCACGCCGAAGAAGACTACGTAGAGGTTGGCCGCGACCAGGGCGATCGGCCCCCATGGCGCGGGCAAGCTGACGTCGGCTCCGCTGCCAATGGCCTGCGTGAAGCACCACGCCATCAGACCCAGGGTGATCGCCATGCCGGCCGAACCGATCAGCAGCAGTGGCTTGCGCCCGATCTTGTCGACCAGCGCAATTGCGACCAGTGTCACCAGCACGTTGACGATCGAGGTGACGACCGTGATCGCGAAGGCGCTGGATTCCGTGAAACCGACCGAATGCCACAGCGTCGTGGAGTAGTAGAAGATGACGTTGATGCCGACGAACTGCTGGAACACCGACAGGATGATGCCCACCCACACGATCGGCAGCAGCCCGCCGCGGCCGCCGACGAGATCGCCCCACCGGGGCTTGTGTTCGCGCTTCAGGCTGAGTTCGATGTCGCCCAGCTTCTTGCGCAGCGCCGTCTCCGAATCCAGGCCGAGCACCCGGCGCAACACGCCCAGTGCCTCCTCGCTGCGTCCGCGTGCCACCAGGTGCCGGGGCGATTCGGGCACGGCCATGGCCAGCCCGCCGTAGATCAGCGCAGGGATCACCCCGACCACGAACATCCAGCGCCAGGCGCCGACGCCGAACCACAGCGTCTGGCTGGCACCGCCCGCCGAGTCCGCGATCCAGGCATCGCTCAGCAGCGCTGCAAAAATGCCGAGCACGATCGCCAGTTGCTGCATCGAACCCAGCCGGCCCCGGATCCAGGCTGGCGATATTTCGGCGATGTAGGCCGGCGCCACCACGGAGGCCACACCGATGCCGATGCCGGCCACCAGGCGCCACACGATCAACCACACCACCGAGCCGGAAAACCCCGCGCCGACCGCGCCGGCCGCCAGCAGCACCGCCGCGACCTGCATGGTGCGCACGCGCCCGTAGCGATCCGCGAGCCGCCCCGCGTACCACGCGCCCAGCGCCGATCCGAGCAGCGCGCACGACACCGCGAAGCCGGTCAATCCCGCGCTCAGGCCGAATGCATGGCGCAACGCGTCCACCGCCCCGTTGATGACAGCGGTGTCGAAACCGAACAGGAAGCCGCCGAGCGCGGCGGCGGCGGCGATCCCGATCACGCGCAGATTGGCGCGTCCGTGCGGGTTGTCGGGCAAGGTCGCGGGCGTGTTCAAGATGTGGCACCCCTCGTGGTTGCATCGGGAACGGCCTGCGGCTGGTCGGCAGCTTCGAGCTGCGCGAACAATGCGCCGTGGCTTGGCAGGTGCAGGTGCCCGCCATCGAGTTCGCCTTCGCGCAGGCCATGTCCGTGCAGCACCCGCGCGGTTCCTTCCAGCGACAGCGTCAGTTCGGCCGCCTCGCCGGAGAGATTGAACGCCACCAGCAGCGCCTCTTCTTCCGCGTGGCGTGTGAAGGCCAGTACCGGGTCCGGGGATTCCAGGAAACGGATCGTCCCCGTCCGCAGGGCCGGATGCTCACGTCGCCAGTGCAGGAACGTACGAAAGCCGTGCAGTACCGAGGCCGGGTCGGTCTCCTGGCACGCCACCGCCAGGGCGAGGTGTTCGCCGGGGATCGGCAGCCACGGCTTGCCGGTGGTGAAGCCGGCGTGTGCGTCCGCGTTCCAGGGCATCGGGGTCCGGCAGCCGTCGCGACCCTTGAACTGCGGCCAGAACGCGATGCCGTAGGGATCGCGCAGCGCCTCGTAGGGCACTTCGGCCTCGGTCAGGCCAAGCTCCTCGCCCTGGTACACGCACACGGTGCCGCGCAGCGAGCACAGCATCGCGGTCAGCAGGCTGGCCAGTGGCGCGGATGGTCGGCCACCACCCCAGCGCGAGAGCACGCGTTCGACGTCGTGGTTGGAAATCGCCCAGCAGGGCCAGCCTTCCTGCATGTGCGCGTCGAGCCGCGACACCGTGTCGCGGATGTAGCCGGCACTGAAATCGTCGCTGAGCAGCTCGAAGCTGTAGCCCATGTGCAGGCGTCGCCTGCCGGTGTATTCGGCGATCGTGGCGAGCGAATCTTCCGAGGAAATCTCGCCCAGCGCCGCGACACCCGGGTATTGGTCGAGCAACCCGCGCAGTTGTTCGAGGAAGGCCAGGTTTTCCGGCCGGGTGTTGTTGTAGAGGTGGTACTGGTGGGCGTAGGGGTTGTCCGGACTGAAGCCGCGGCCGCTGCGCTGGTCGTCGGGCTTGGCGGGGTTGTCGCGCAGCAGGCGGTCGTGGAAGCAGAAGTTGATCGCGTCCAGGCGCAGGCCGTCCACGCCGCGCTCGAGCCAGAAGCGCACGGCATCGAGCACCGCCTCGCGCACCTCCGGGTTGTGGAAATTGAGGTCCGGCTGCGCGTCCAGGAAGTTGTGCAGGTAATACTGCTCGCGGCGCGGTTCCCATTGCCATGCCGGGCCGCCGAAGATCGACAGCCAGTTGTTGGGCGCGGTGCCGTCCGCGCGCGCATCGGCCCAGACGTACCAGTCGGACTTCGGATTGTCGCGGCTCGCGCGGCTTTCCCGAAACCACGGGTGTTCGGCCGAGGTGTGGCTGAGCACCTGGTCGATCATCACCTTCAGGCCCAGCGCGTGTGCCCTGGCCAGCAGGCGGTCGAAATCGGCGAGCGAGCCGAACAGCGGATCGACCGCCCGGTAATCGGCGATGTCGTAGCCGAAGTCGGCCATCGGCGACTTGAAGAACGGCGCGATCCAGACGGCGTCCACCCCGAGGCCGGCCACGTAGTCGAGCCGCTCGATGATGCCCGGCAGGTCGCCGACGCCGTCGCCGTCGGTGTCCTGGAAGCTGCGCGGGTATATCTGGTAGATGACGGCACCGCGCCACCAACGAACATCAGCCATCGACAAGCCCCGGGGGATGCGCCGCGCGGCAATGCGCCGGGCGATCGCGAACGGCGACCAGCTTAACCGCAGGCACCCGGCACCCGGCACGGCCGTGCATACGTATTCATGAATGCTGCGCATGCATCATTCCAGACCGAAGCGTCGGTGGCTGCGGCGGCGGTTCCGGGCGCGCCTGCGCGCGTGCGAACGTTCATCCGGCTTGGCTGGAGCCGATGTTTGCGCAGCGGGTCCACGCGCGTGACGGCCATTGTTGCATCGCAAAATGCCGGCGATTCGTGCGCCATGAATACGTATGCAACGGACGCGCGCGCCGGAAGCGAGCCCCTACCATCGCTTTCGATCGCACTTGTGCTGCGAGCCTGCACGCGTGTCCGCGGATGGATACGCGCGCACACAGCGCCGACCATCTTCTGGGGAAACGAGAACATGCAACCGAAACGCAATGTAATGACATTGGCACTGATTGCCGCGGGCATCGGTTTCGTCACCTGCACGAACGTCGCGTTCGCGGCCACCGCCACGGGGGACGGGGCGCAGCAGCAGTCCCCGCAGTCAACCGGTTCGGCGCAGGCTGCGCAGACGGGCCAGGCGAAAACCAAGGGGGAGCAAACCAAGGCCGAGAAGAAGAAAAAGCAGCAAAAGAAGCAGCAGCAACAGCAGGCCATCACCCTCGGTGCGATCGAGGTGACCGGGTTTGCCAGCAGCGTGCAGAACTCGATCGACATCAAGCGTCAATCCAATTCCATCGTCGAGGCGGTATCGGCCGAGCAGATCGGCAAGCTTCCCGGCACCAGCATCGCCGACTCCCTCGGCCGCCTGCCCGGCCTCGCGGTGCAGACCGTCAGCGGGCGCCCGCAGGTGCTCACGATCCACGGTCTCGGACCCGATTTCTCCACGGCGTTGATCAACGGCAGCCAGCAGGTCAGTACCTCCAACAACCGTGACGTGCAGTTCGACCAGTACCCGTCAAGCTGGTTCGGCAGCGTGGTGGTCCACATGAGCCCCAGCGCCAACCTGATCGGGCAGGGCCTGTCCGGCACCGTGGACATGCACACCATCCGGCCGCTGGACAGCGGCAAGCCGCGGATGGCCGTCAACGCGCGCTACGTATGGGATGGCATGGACCAACTGGCGCACGGCCCCGGCGTGGGTGACAGCGGCTACCACGTCAGTGGCGTGTACGTGAACCAGTTTGCCGACCACACCTTCGGCATCACGCTCGGCATCGACCTCGATTCCAACCCTGCCCAGATCCAGCACCAGGCGCCGTGGGGTTATCCCAACGACGCCAATGGTGACCTGGTCGTCGGTGGTTCCAAGAACTACGGCATCACCGACCGGATGAAGCGGCAGGGCTACCTGGCGACCCTCCAGTGGCGGCCCTCGGAGCATGTGAACAGCACGCTGGATTTCACTTACGACAAGTTCAACGAGACCCAGCAGGCCAAGGGCATGGAGTTCCCGCTGTTCTGGGGTGCAGGCGTGGTGCTGACCCCAGGCAATGTCCAGAACGGCTTCGTGCAGAGCGGCACCTACAGCAACGTCTCACCGGTGGTGCGCAACGACTACAACAAGACCCGCGCCAAGGTCTGGAACATCGACTGGGACACCAGGATCCGCTTCAACGAGAACTGGTCGGCTGGCATCGGCGCGAACTATTCGCGCGCCGATCGCAGTGACGTGTTGCTGGAAAGCTACTCCGGCTTCGGCTACAACAAGACCGGCCCGACCGACACCATCGACTTCAGCGAGCTTGCCAACGGCCTGCTGTACGTCAACACCGCACAGGACTATACCCAGGGCCTGGTCCTGACCGACCCGCAGGGCTGGGGTTCAGGCGCCACCCCGCCGGTGGTGCAGGGCGGCTTCATCAACGCCCCGCACACCAACGATTATCTCGCCAACCTGCACGCCAGCGTAACCCGCAGTTTCCTCAGCGGGCCGTTCTCGAGCGTCGAGTTCGGCGTGAACCGCGGCACCCGCAACAAGAATTACCAGATCGACCAGGACTTCCTGATCTTCCCGGGTGGCGCCCAGACCGCGCCGCTGCCGGCCGACGTCACCTTCGGCGATCCGCTGGCCTGGATGGGCGTGGGCCGACAGGCGCTCTACGACCCGCTGCAGTTGATCGCCAACGGCACCTATGAGCTGTTCCCCACCGCGTTGTCCTCGATTTCGGTTCCGCCCAACTGGGCGGTGCGCGAGCGCGACGTGACGTCCTATGTGCAGTTCAACCTGGATACCCACCTCGGCAACGTGTCGCTGCGGGGCAACTTCGGCGTACAGGTGGCGCACACCAACCAGACGTCGTCGGGGCAATATGCCGCGGCCAGTTCCGGTGGCACCAACGGCTCCAACGTGGTGCTGAAGCCGATCTCCGGCGGTACCAGCTACACCCGCTGGCTGCCCAGCCTGAACCTGGTGTTCGGATTGACCCGGAACGACGACCTGCGCTTCAGCGCCGCCAAGACCATCGCGCGACCGCGCATGGACCAGATGAGCGCCAGCATCGGCATCAGTACCGACATCACGCACCTGTCCTCGACCGATCCCAACCAGGCCTACTTCAGTGCCTCCGGCGGCAACGCCGCGCTGCTGCCGACCAAGGCCGACAACTACAACATCAGCTACGAGCATTACTTCAGCGGCGAGGCGTCCAGCTACCGTTGCACCTCCAACGAGGCCCGACAGTCGCCGTTGTGCAGTGCCGGGCAGGTCGGCGCGGGCTACATCGCGCTGTCGGCGTATTACCTGAAGCTGAGCGACTACATCGACCCCAACGCCGCGTTCCTGCATGACTTTTCTGCCTTCATCCCGGCTTATCTCAGTCCGGCGCAGCAACAGCAACTGGGCACCCCGTTCGGGATCGTTTCCGGCCCCGTCAACGACGGACACGGTCATGTGGAGGGCATCCAGGCAACGGTGAACATGCCACTCGGACACATCAGCCACTACCTCGACGGGTTCGGCGTGATCGTCAGTGGCGACTACACCAAGAGCTCGCTGATCTATGGCGACAACCCGAATCCGATCACCGTGCCCGGCCTGTCCAAGTGGGTCGCCAATGCGACGCTGTACTACCAGCACCACGGTTTCCAGGCGCGCGTCAGCCAGGATTATCGCGACAGCTTCCTGGGCCGGGTGTCGGGAATCAGCGCCACGCGTATCGAGCAGACGATCAAGGGTGGCAGCACCTATTCGGCGCAGGTCAGTTACAGCATTCCCAGTGGCAGGTTCGCGGGGCTCACCTTCATCCTGCAGGGATCGAACCTCAGCGACAAGAAGTTCATGACCTACCAGAACAACGATCCACGCCAGGTCCAGACCTGGGAGCGCTATGGACGTCGGTACGAGGTTGGCGTGTCGTACAAGTTCTGATGGAAGCTCGCGGGGCGCGCGGTGGGCGTGGGGCGGACACCGTCCGCCGCTCCGCCGTCGAACGGCGGGCCATGCCCGCGCTGTCAAGGGCGAGCGCAGGATTCGACGCGGATGTTGAAGATGTACCCTTCCGGCATGAATGACGCGGCGATCCGGCGGGTGGTGATCGTGGGCGGTGGCACCGCCGGCTGGATGGCGGCTGCCCTGCTGGCACGGGCGCTGGGCCCCGAGCGGGAAATCCGGCTGGTGGAATCCGCCGAGATCGGCACCGTCGGGGTGGGTGAGGCGACGATTCCACAGATCCTGCACATCAATGCGTTCCTCGGCATCGACGAGGACGAGATGATGCGCTTCACGCATGGCACCTGGAAACTGGGCGTGCAGCTCAATGACTGGGGCAGGCTGGGTGATTCCTACCTGCACGGCTTCGGCGACGTGGGGCTGCCGCTGGGGTTGCTGCCGTTCCACCACTACTGGCTGCGCAGCCGGCGACACCTCGGCGCGCACCCGCTGGCCGCGTACTCGCTGAACGCAGCGGCGGCGGCGACCAACCGGTTCGCGCGGCTGGACAAGGTGCCGGGCAGCCCGCTGGGCGGGATCCGCTACGCCTACCAGTTCGACGCCGCGCGCTACGCCCGCTATCTGCGCGAGCGCATCCCGGCGGGAAGGGTCCGGCGCACCGAGGGCAAGGTCGTCGACGTGAACCTGCGTGGCGACAATGGCTTCATCGAGTCGCTGACGCTCGAGGGCGGGGAAACCATCGACGGCGACTTCTTCATCGACTGCTCCGGTTTCCGCGGCCTGTTGATCGAGGGCGCGTTGAAGACCGGGTACGAGAACTGGCAGCACTGGTTGCCCTGCGACCGCGCGCTCGCCGTCGCCAGCGAACCGAAGCGTCCGATGCGCCCGTACACCCAGGCCACCGCGCGCAGCGCCGGCTGGCAATGGCGGATCGCGCTGCAACACCGGACCGGCAACGGCCACGTGTATTGCAGCAGCCTCATCAGCGATGACGAGGCGACGGCACAATTGCTTTCCAACCTGGAAAGCGAGGCGCTGGAAGCGCCGCGCCCTTTGCGCTTCACGACCGGCATGCGTCGGCTGAGCTGGAACCGCAACTGCCTCGCGCTGGGACTGGCGGCGGGGTTCATGGAGCCACTGGAATCGACCAGCATCCACCTGGTGCAGTCGGGCATCGCGCGGTTCCTCGGGATGTTTCCCGACCGGCATTGCGATCCTGCGCTGGTCGATGCCTACAACCGCCAGACGCGTTTCGAATACGAGCACGTGCGCGATTTCCTGATCCTGCACTACAAGGCGACCGAGCGCGACGACACCCCGTTCTGGTGCCAGTGCGCCGCGATGGAAGTGCCCGAACGACTGGCGAGTCGCATTCGGCTGTTCCGGCGCACCGGGCTGATCTTTCGCGACGCCGACGAGTTGTTTACCGAGGTCGGCTGGCTGCAGGTGATGCTGGGCCAGCGCATCAAGCCTGAGCATTACCATCCGCTCGCCGACGAACTGGAGACGTCGAAATTCCAGGCCTTTCTCTCCGACATCCGCACCCTGGTGGATCGCACCGTTGCGAAGCTGCCATCCCACGACGATTTCGCGGCGCGGGTGTGCGGTGCGCCGCAGACCGCCGTCCCCGCGGCGTCCGTGTCGGCTCCCCGATTGCAGGGAGTCGCGCCGTGACGCGCTTCGTGGCGTGCCTCGGGCTGCTCGTGCTGCTTTGCGCATTGCCTGGGGGCGTGCCGGCGTCGCCGCGGGCTGCGTCCGACGGCACCCGTGCGGGCTCACCTTCGGGTGTCTACTACGAGATCTTCGTGCGCAGCTGGTACGACACCGACGGCGACGGCATCGGGGATTTGAACGGCGTCACCGCCAGACTCGATTACCTGCAGAAACTCGGCGTCAGCGGCATCTGGCTGATGCCGATCAATCCCTCGCCCAGCTACCACGGCTACGACGTCACCGACTATCGGGCCATCAATCCGCAATACGGGACGATGGCGGACTTCGAGCGTCTGCTGCGCGAAGCCCACAAGCGCGGCATCAAGGTGATCATGGACCTGGTCGCCAACCACACCAGCAGCCGGAATCCATGGTTCGAGGCGGCGCAGGATCCGCACAGCCGGTATCACGACTGGTACACGTGGGCGGGCGCCGCTACGGACCGCAAGGCCATCAGTGCCACCGGCGGTTTCGCCTGGCACGCGTTGCCGGATGGCCAGAACTACCTGGGCGTGTTCGTGGCCGCGATGCCGGATCTGAACTACGACAATCCCGCGGTTCGCAACGAGATGATCGCGATTGGTCGTTTCTGGCTGCGCAAGGGCGTCGATGGTTTCCGGCTCGACGCCGCGCAGCACATCTACCTCGACTTCGACACCGATTGGGACGATCCGGCCGTGTTGCGCAGGAACCTCGCCTGGTGGCGCGCATTCCATCGCGGCATCGATACGGTGAATCCCGACGCCTGGCTGGTGGGCGAGGTGGCGCGGCACCACGTGGCGAAGCTGGTGCCTTGGATGGGCGCACTGGATGCGGTGTTCAATTTTCCGCTGGCCACCCGCCTGATCGACAGCGCGCGGGAAGAACGCGACCGCGACATCGGCGCCAGCCTGGAGCGCGCGGGAAAGGCCTATCGCGCCGCGGCGCACGGCCGCTTCGACGATGCGCCGTTCCTGTCCAACCACGACCAGGAACGCGTGATGAGCCAGCTCGAGGGCAACCCCGACCACATGCGCATTGCCGCGGCGATGCTGCTGACGCTGCCCGGTCACCCTTTCATCTATTACGGCGAGGAGCTCGGGATGCGCGGCGAGAAACCCGATCCGCACCTGCGCGAACCGATGCGCTGGTACCGGGCCGGCAAGGGGCCGGGCGTGCCGACCTGGGAAGGCTGGACCGCGGGCGACGGTCCGGCGGTTTCGGTCGAGGCGGAAAACGCCGATCCGGGCTCGCTGCTCAACTGGTACCGCATGCTGATCGGCTGGCGGCGCGACATTCCCGCCCTGCGCAACGGTGCCGCGCGCAACTGGCGCGATGACAACCGCAAGGTCGCGGCCTGGGAACTGGCCGATGCACGCGACGACGTGCTGGTGCTGCACAACCTGTCCGGCCAGGCGCAATCAGTCGATTTGAAGGGGCGCCGCTTCCATGTGCTGCTGCGGCACAGCCGCGCCAACACCACGATCACGAACGGCCACTTGCAGTTGCCACCGTACGGCAGCGCGATCCTGCAATGAACGATCGAGCATGGGGAGACCTGCCTTGATGCCCGCCAAGTTGCGCATGCTCGCGTGCACGCTTTTGTTCGTGCCGTGCCTCGGCGCAGCCGCGACGACCGCCGGCGCGGCCGCGCAGGTACGCAGCGTCGGCGCGCGCGGCATCGAACTGGCACGCGGCGACGCGACGATCACGCTGCAGGTGCTGTCGCCGGGCGTGCTGCATGTCCACTATCTGCCGCAGGGCCGCGCGACCAGGCCGGATCTGGTGGTCGACCCGCATCCCGCGCCACGGCCGGGGTTCCAGCCGCAGGTATCACGACGTGGCGGAACGATCACGTTGCGCACGGACCGGATGATCGTCACCTGGAACCGCCGAAGCGGGGCGCTGCGGGTGGCCGACGCGCAAGGCCACCCGCTGTTGCGGCAGGCGGGGTTCGCCGCACTGGCGCAGGGGCGGATCGAGCTGCGACACGCGACCGGCGACGCGCTGTACGGCATCGGCGGCTTCGAGGCCAACCAGAGCGTTGCGGCCGGCTTGTTGCGCAGTGGCAGGCAAGTCGCGCAGGCCGGCAAGCAGGGCCACCCCGGGGCGCCATTCGTGTGGAGCACGGCCGGCTACGGTTTGCTGGTGGATTGCAACGGAGCGGATTTCGACCTGCGCGACGGTCGCATCACGGTGACCGGTTTCAGCCGCCCGGATGCCGACTACTACGTGCTGGTCGGCAGCCCCGTCGAACTGTTCGGCGCGCTCGCGAAGATCAGCGGACCCGCGCCGTTGTTTCCCAAGTGGGCAATGGGCTTCACCAACAGCCAGTGGGGCATCGACCAAAAGGAACTGCTGGACATCGTCCACACCTATCGCGCCAGGCAAATCCCGATCGACAACTTCACGCTGGATTTTGACTGGAAGGCATGGGGGCAGGGCGATTACGGCGAGTTCCGCTGGAACCCGGAGAAGTTTCCCGACGGGCCCAGCGGCAAGCTGGCCAGGATGCTTGCCGCCGAGGGCATGCACCTCACCGGCATCATGAAGCCTCGCCTGCTGCTGGGTACCGCCGAAGGGCGATACGCGAGCGCACACGATCTGTGGATTCCCGGCGAAAAGGCGTACCGGGATTATTTTTCGCACAAGCTGGCCAAGGACGTGGATTTCGACAAGCCTGAAACCCGGCGATGGTTCGGGCACCTGGCGATCCGGTATGGCTTCGACCGCGGCATCGCCGGCTGGTGGAACGACGAGGCCGACGTGTACGGCAAGGCGGGCAAGCTCACCTCCAACACGCAGTTTCTCAACATGGAGCGCGCGCTGTTCGATGCCCAGCGTGCGGTCAGTGACAAGCGCGTGTGGTCGATCAACCGCAACTTCTGGCTGGGTGCGCAACGCTACGCCTACGGATTGTGGTCGGGCGACATCGATACCGGTTTCCAGAGCATGGCCGCGCAGCGTACGCGCATGCTGAGCGCGATCGATGTCGGCGAGATGCTGTGGGGGATGGACGGCGGCGGCTTCAACGGCCATCCATCCGACGAGAACTACGCGCGCTGGATCGAGTTCGGCGCATTCACCCCGATCTTCCGCGTGCACGGCACGTTCGGCGAAAAGCGCCAGCCCTGGCGTTACGGCCCGGTGGCCGAAAAGGCTGCGGTGCAGGCGATTCGGCTGCGTTACAAGCTGTTGCCCTACATCTACGCGTACGCGTGGCAGCACCATGCCACGGGTGTGGGGCTGGTGCGGCCGCTGACGTTCGGCTGGCCGCATGATCCGAAGCTGCGCAACGATGTCGATGCGTGGCTGTTCGGCCAGTGGCTGCTGGTGTCGCCGGTGGTCAGGCAGGGTGCGACGAGGAAGCGCATCTATCTGCCGCCGGGGACCTGGACCGACTGGTTCAGCGGCAAGGTCTACACGGGTGGCCAGACCATCGAGATTCCGGTGGACGCAAAAACCTGGCGTGACATTCCACTGTTCATCCGCGCCGGCGCGATCATCCCCACCCAGCCGGTGATGGACTACGTGGGCCAGCATCCGGTGACCACCGTTACGGTACAGGTGTTCCCGACCGGCCATGCCACGCATTTCGATTATTACGACGACGACGGCGAAACCCGGGCGTATGCAAAAGGCAGCCATTTCCTGCAGACGATGACGGTCCGCAAGCACGGCCACACGGTCGACTTCACGCTCGCCGCGGCACAAGGCACGTACAAGCCGGCACTGCATGACTACCTGCTCGCAATCCACGGCAGCCGCGCACGGTCCGTGCGGGTCGATGGCGATGTGCTCGCCGGCGTCACGACGCTGGACGGGTTGAAGCAATCAACGCAGGCCGGTTGGGTCGCGGGCCACGATCGCTACGGCGACGTGACCTGGGTGAAGGTGCGCGCGGGCGCAGCGGCCCATGTCCGGATCGAGACGGCATCGCCATGATGGCGCTGGCGGCCGTGGCGGACGCCATGTTCGTCGTGATGCCGCAGCGCAAGGGCGTGCAGTGCACCGCCGGGATGCCGGCGCAATGAAGCGCAAGCCCGCGCTGTCGTTCTGGCAGATCTGGAACATGTGTTTCGGATTCCTCGGGATCCAGTTCGGTTTCGCGCTGCAGAATGCCAACGTCAGCCGGATCTTCCAGACCCTCGGTGCCAGCGTCGACGCGATCCCCGCGCTGTGGATCGCCGCGCCGCTCACCGGACTCATCGTGCAACCGCTGATCGGGCACTGGTCGGACAGGACCTGGGGAAGACTGGGGCGCCGGCGACCGTATTTCCTGGCCGGTGCGGTGCTGGCGACGCTGGCATTGCTGGCGATGCCCAACGCCCCGTTGTTGTGGATCGCGGCGGGGCTGCTGTGGATCATGGACGCGTCGTTCAACGTCGCGATGGAACCCTTCCGTGCCTTCGTCGGTGACCAGTTGCCGACGCAGCAGCGCGCGAAAGGCTACGCGATGCAGAGCTTCTTCATCGGCGTCGGCGCGGTGGTGGCATCGGTCCTGCCGTGGTTGCTGGCGCGCTACGGCGTTCCCAACACCGCGCCGCAGGGCGCGATTCCCGACACCGTGAAATATGCCTTCTACGCCGGCGGCGCGGTGTTGCTGGTGTCGGTGCTGTGGACTGTCCTCAGCACCCGCGAATACCCGCCCGACACTTTGCTGGCGTTCCACGACACCGCCGAGGCGCTGCCGGCAGGCGACGTGACACGGGCATGGCGGCCCGGCCTGGTGCTGGGCCTGCTGGGCGTGATAGTCTTGGTCCTGATCCTGCGCTTTTCGCTGGCGCGCGACCTGTACCTTCTGGCCGGCATGCTCATTGCTGCCGGATTGCTGTTTGCGTGGCTGGCGCGAACGCGCAGCCGCGGCACCCTGCGCCAGGTGATGGGCGACCTGTACGCGATGCCCGGGCCGATGCGCAAGCTTGCGTGGGTGCAGTTTTTCTCGTGGTTCGCGCTGTTCGCGATGTGGATCTACACCACGCCGGCGGTGACGGCGGTGCAGTTCGGGGCCACGGACACCCAGTCGGCCGCCTACAACGCGGGTGCCAACTGGGTCGGCGTGCTTTTCGCGGCCTACAACGGCTTCGCCGCGCTGGCCGCGATCGTGATTCCGTGGATGGCGCGTGCGTGGGGGCTGCGCGTGACCCATCTGGTCAACGTGTGCCTGGGCGGCGCGGGGCTGATCTCGTTTGTCGTGATCCGCGACCCGGACTGGTTGCTGCTCTCGATGCTGGGGGTGGGGTTCGCGTGGGCCTCGATCCTGTCGCTGCCCTACGCGCTGCTGTCGGACAACCTGCCGGCGGCGAAGATGGGCGTGTACATGGGCATCTTCAATTTCTTCATCGTGATCCCGCAACTGCTGGCAGCGAGCGTGCTGGGCGTGCTCCTGAAATGGTTCCTCGGTGACCAGCCACTTTACGCGCTGGTGCTCGGTGGCATCAGCCTCGTGATCGCGGGCTTGTGCGTGCTGCGGGTGCGCGAGCCGGGCGCGACCACGGCAGCGTAGCCTGGGTGCCAACCACGTATGGAGGCGCCGGTGGCGCACGACCGGATGGCGCATCCGCGACGGCCGGTGCGCGACCAGGTCATTGAGATAGTGGTGGGCAGTACTGGGATCGAACCAGTGACCCCTACCATGTCAAGGTAGTGCTCTACCGCTGAGCTAACTGCCCACTGGGAATCTGCCGCGCGGGGCGGCGGCGCGGCGCGGATGGCCGGGCCGCGAAGTGTAGCGGGATCCCGGCGCCGGCTCAAATGCGAGTGTCGGGAAAGGCGTGCCGGGGCCGGTGGCGCCGGTCGCGTCGCCGGCGCCGGGCGGCGCCGGCGCATGGCGCGGCCGGATCAGAAGTAGAACCCGAAGTTGATGTTGAGGCGGTGCTCGACCTTGCCGTCGCCGGCCATGCTGCCGCCGATGAACGGCTGGTTGCGGGCCGTGACGTAGTCGAAGTAGGTGTACAGGTCGCCGGCGGAAACTCCGACGCCGAGCACGTCCATGAAGGTGCTGGGCAGGTTGCCGGACTTGTTGGTGACCAGCGAATAGTCGTTGTAGAAGTCCAGTCCCTGGACCGGTCCCCAGGCGACCGGCAGGTGGTAGGCGACGTTCAGTGTGTAGGTGCTGGCGCGCGCGGCGATGGTGTCGTAGAAGGCGTAGGCGCCGACCGCCAGACGCGTGGCGTTGCTGTCGGTGGTGTAGTCGTAATGCGCGGCCTGGGCCTGGAAGTTCCAGCGGTGGTACTTGATGTTGGTGTGCAGCGCCCATGCCGAGTAATGGCCGATGCGCGAGCTGGGGTCGTCGAGACCTCCGTACAGTCCCGACGCCCCGACTTCCATGGACAGGTCGGGAGTGGGCTTGAAGATGCGTGCGACGCGTGCCGCGAAACTGTCGACCGCACCGGCGGGGTGGCTGGGGGTCGCGTAGATGCCTTCGCCGGGTGCGCGTACCCCGAGCACGTTGTAGGAATAACTGTGGGTGCGGTTGCCGCCGCCGTCCACGCCCCCGGTGCTGTCGTTCTTGAAGAACGCGAGCTGCACGTTCCATGGATCGCTTGCATAGACGTATTCGACGCCGGCGGCCTGGGTGTCTTCCAGCCCCAGGTAGTAGTTGGAACTGAAGAAATAGCTGTGCGAGTTGTAGGGCTGGTTGCCGAAGGGAATCCGCGTCAGCCCGATCTGGATTTGCGACTTGTCGCTGAAGTCGTATCCGATCCAGGCGTGCTGGATGGCGCTCATGTACTGGAACCACCGCCACTGCGCGTTGAGGATGACACCGTGCACCTTGCCGTGAAGGTCCAGGCGGAAGATGTCGTAGTCGATGTCACCGGCACGACGCACGTTGTCGCGGTTGTAGTCCTCGTAGCTGTACTGGAAGCGCATCGCCCCACCCAGGGTGATGCCTTCCTTGGGCGGAGGCGGCTTGACCGCGGCCACCTGCTTGGCCGCGCGCTTGTTCTTGGCGGTCTTGCCGTGCTTGCGCTGTGCCTGTTCGGTGCCGGAGACGGGCTGCCCGGCCTTTGCCACGGCGGCGTGCTGCCTGGCCTGTTGCTGCTTCAGTTCGTTGAGCTGGGCCTGCAGCGACTCGATCTGGGCCTGCATTGCCTGGATCTTCTGGTCGACGGATTTCTGGTCCGAACCGGCGTCCTGCGTCTGCGCGCGGACCGGCCCGGCCAAGGCCAGGGTGGCTGCGATGGCCACCGCAAGGGTGGTGGATTTCCATGGTGTGAGTGTCATGCGTGTTGGTTCCTCGTCGGTGGCGGGAATCAACCACGACCGTGGCTGTGCCGTTTCTGGCGGCATGCTTCCCCTGGACCCGGTGCCGGGCACCGGGGCTGTCCGCCCATGGGCGGATCGCGGCTGCCGCTGACGCGGTTTTCCCCATCCGGGCCTTTCGGCCCGTTGCGTCAGGTTGTCGGCAGCCGCGGCTGGATACAGACCCGCTTACTTCTGGCCAAGCCAGGACGAAACCAGCTCGGGATGCGCCTTGACCCATGCCTGCGCATCGGCCTTGGGGTCGGCATTGGGCTTGTTGTCGGCGGCCATGACCTGTCCCATCTGGTCGGACGTCCAATGGAACGCATCGAGGATGGCGTAGGCGCGCGGATGATCCTGCTTGAGGCCCTTGCGCACCAGGGTGTCGATGTTTTCAGGCTCGCCGTAGACGACCTTGGGATCCTTGAGGTACTTGAGCTTCCAGCGTGCCCACATCCAGTGCGGCGTCCAGCCGGTCACCACGATCGGCTTGTGCTGGCGGATGGCGTTGCTGAGTGCGGCGGTCATCGTTGCCCCCGAACCCACCACCAGCTTCTCGGGCAGGTTGTATTCCTTGATGGCCTTCTGGGTGAGGGACATGATCCCGGCGCCGGGATCGATGCCCACGATGCGGTTGTCGAACTCGGCGCTGTGCGAGACCAGCTGGGGGATCGAGTCGATCTTGACGTAGTCGGGCACGACCAGGCCGATCCGGGTGCCCTTCATGTTCGGTCCCAGGTTGACCAGCCGGTCCTTGGTCTTGGCGTAGTAGTTCGCGTGGGTGGTCGGCAGCCAGGCGCAGACCATCCCGTCGACGTCGCCATTGGCCAGTCCGGCATACAGCATCGCGCCGGTCACCGACACGGTCTTGACCTTGAAGCCGGCCTGCTCCAGGACGGCTGCGGCCACGTTGGTCGCCGCCAGGCAGCTGGCCCATTCGACGTAGGCCAGCTTGATGGTGCCGCCGGCCTTGGGAGCAGGAGCGGTGGCGGAGGCAGGCGCGGTACCGCCGGCCGCCGGTGTCGCGGGCTGACCGTTGTTGCCGTTGCTGCTGGAAGAGCATCCGGCCATTGCCAAAGCCGCGGTTACAACTGCCGCGACGAAAAAGCGCACGTGGGTCTTCATGGGTGTCTCCTTGGGAATTGCGAACTGGATCAGCGTGCCACCTCTTTGCGGCGGCCGACGCGCTGGGTGATGCGGTCGAGCACCATCGCCAGGATCACGATGGCGATACCCGATTCGAAACCCTTGCCGGGCTGCAGACGCTGGATGGCCTGCCAGACTTCACCGCCCAGGCCGCCGGCCCCGATCATGGCGGCGATCACCACCATCGACAGTGCCAGCATGATGGTCTGGTTGACGCCGGCCATGATGGTGGGAATGGCCATCGGCAGCTGCACCTTGAACAGCTTCTGGCGCTTGGTGGAGCCGAAGGCGTCGGCGGCCTCGATCAGATCGGCCGGCACCTGGTTGATGCCCAGGATGGTGAGGCGGATCGCCGGCGGCGTGGAAAAGATCACGGTGGCGACGCTGGCCGACACCGCGCCGAGCCCGAAGAACGGGATTGCCGGAATCAGGTACACGAACGCCGGCATGGTCTGCATGAAATCGAGGATCGGCATCACCACCTTGCCGGTACGGCGGTTCAGCGCCGCGGCGATGCCGATCGGCAGGCCGATGGCCACGGCGATCACGGTGGAGATCAGCACCAGCGTGAAGGTCTGCACCGTGGGATCCCACAGCCTGAGGTTCCACAGGAAGGCCAGTCCCAGCGCGCTCCAGATCGCCACGCGGCGGCCGGCAGCACGCCAGGCCAGCAATCCGACGATGATGATCAGCACCCACGGCGGCAGCCAGAGCAGGCCCTCGGTAATGCCATGGATGATGCTGGCGACCGCGGTACTCAGCGCCTGGGTGATGAAGGAGATGTGGTCGGTGAGCCAGTTGAGCGCGACATCCAGCAGGTGCGCCAGCGGAAATTTCGGGATCACGGGCAGGCTCATGCCTTGACACCCCCTTCAACGGCGGAGGCGTCCGCGTGCACGGTGTCCCCGGGTGGGGCGGCGGCCGCGGTATCGGGGGCGTCCCCGGAGCTGGACGAGGAGTTTTCGGCGAGTACGTTGATCACGCCGATGCGCGTGACCACGCCCAGCAACTCCCCCGATTCGCTCACCACCGGCAACGAATACGGCCAGTTGGCCAGGGTGTTGATGACTTCGGTCAACGGCGTGTCCGGGCCGATCGCGGGGGTCTTCTCGACCAGCGACTCGATGCTGCGTGTTCCCTCGCGCACGGCCTTTTCGGCCGCGTCCAGGCTGAGCGTGCCGCGGAAGGTATAGTCGCGCTCGACCACCACGATGCTGGTGTAGTTTTCCTCGTTCATCTTGTGCAGCGCGGTGCGCGGTCCGTCCTTGACATAGGCCACCACGCGCGCCCGCGTCAGCGCCGCGCTGGCGGTGAGCACACGCGAAAGGTCCACGTGCTCGACGAAGCGTTCCACGTAGGCGTTGGCAGGATTGTTGAGGATGTCTTCGGGCGTGCCGAACTGCACCACGCGCCCGTCCTTCATCAGGACGATGCGGTCGCCCAGTTGCAGTGCCTCGTCAAGGTCGTGGGTGATGAACACGATGGTCTTCTTCATGCGCTGCTGCAGCTGCACCAGCTCGTGCTGCATGTCGCGCCGGATCAACGGGTCGAGCGCGCTGAAGGCCTCGTCCATCAGCAGGATGTCCGATTGCACCGCCAATGCCCGCGCCAGCCCCACACGCTGCTGCATGCCGCCGCTGAGCTGGCCGGGGTAGGCGTCTTCCCAGCCCTTCAGGCCGACCAGCTGCAGCGCTTCGCGTCCGCGCCGGCGACGTTCCTCCACCGCCACGCCCTGGATTTCCAGGCCGTACGCCGCGTTGTCGGTGACCGTGCGGTAGGGAAACAGGGCGAAATGCTGGAAGACCATCGAGATCTTCTTGCGGCGGTAGTCCAGCAACTGCTTCGACGAGTACTGGGTGATGTCCTCGCCGTCGACGTAGATGTGCCCGCGGGTGACGCTGTTGAGAAGGTTCAGGCACCGGATCAGCGTGGATTTGCCGCTGCCGGACAGTCCCATCACCACCAGCAGCTCGCCTTCCTCGACCTCGAAGGAAACGTCGGCGCAGCCGACCGCATGGCCGGCCTCGCGGATTTCCTTGTTGGATTTGCCGGCATCCAGCATCCGCAGGCCTTCCTGCGGCCTGCTGCCGAAAATCTTGGTAAGTCCTTCGACCTTGATCCTGGCCATTCGTGTCTCCGCCCCGTGGCTTCCCCATGTAGGAGCACCCGAGACGGAAGCACACCGAGCCGACGTGCGAACACGACAGACTGCCGCGGTCAAGGGTGCCTTTTCACCCTAACCGACCCCGCACCCTGCCACAACCCTGGATATGGCGCGCACCGCGTGGTGGCCGCGCGCGCGGGTGCCACGACGTTGACCTGCCGCGTGCGCTGCACTAACTTTGACACTCCGATCCCGGACAAGGGTGGCCCGCGGAAACGCCGGCCCAGTGTGCGACATGGAAACTACGACCGCCCCGCATTGACCCGACGCGCCATGCCGGCATGCGAGGGCGCGTGGCGCCCTTTTTCATGCCTGTTGTTTGAACATTGCGATCCGGTTCGGTGACGTAGTGCCAACAGCAGATTCCGGGTTCCAACGCTGCGCGTTGGCCCCGGAATGACGACAGGTTGTTACGCTTTCGCGGTCCCCGGTCCCCGGTCCCCGGTCCCCGGTCCCCGGTCCCGAGTCCCGAGTCCCGAGTCCCGAGTCCCGAGT
>CAZAXF010000044.1:0-24333 GCA_964489055.1 uncultured Rhodanobacter sp.
TTGATGCCGTCGACCCAGGGCGCGGCGACGTCGAACACGTCCTGCATGTGGCGGGTGCCGTAGGCCCAGTAGTGCGGCGCGCGGATCTCGGTGATGCCGGACTTGCGCGGCTTCGGCGGGCGGTAGGCGCGCGGGACGAAGTTGAAGGAAACGTCGTAGGGAATCTGGTTGCTCATGGTGGTGTCCTCGTTTTCATCTCGGGGGGGGGGGGGGTGGTGGTGGTCGGAACGAATTGTTTTCCCGTCATTCCCGCGCAGGCGGGAATCCAGCGGCTTCCGGGCCGTGTGTCGATCCGCCAAGACACTGGGTCCCGGATATCGCTTCGCGATCCCGGGATGACGAGAACGTTCAAGGTGTCCATGGAACTCACTTGCGGCTGCGCGACACGCGCGCCAGCGCCGCGGTGAGATCGGTGGTCTTGTGGTGTTCGAGGTCGTGGACCGTGCCCGCGATTTCCTCGCGCAGCGCGGCGTCGGTGAAGGGCGTGGCCAGCGCGTCGAACTTGGCGCGCGCGCCGTCCCAGTCCAGCGGATCGGTGTGGAAGCCCTTGTAGGCGTCCTTCGTGGCCTTGAGCGTGGTTCCGTTGACGAGCGTGACCTCGAGCTCGGCCGGCATCTCGCCCGGAAAGCGCGCCGAGAAACCGTCGTCGGGCTTGATCTCGACCTTGCGCATCAGCGCCTGCACGTCGTCGGCCGCGATCCGCGCCGGCGCGTACTGGGCGGGGGTGAGCTCGCCATCGAGCAGCACCGCGGCCAGCATCCAGGGCAACGAATGGTCGGCTTCCTCCTTCGTGCGCACGAGACGCTTGTCGCCTTCCTCGCCGCCGCCGATGATCGAGTAAGCCACGTCGAAGGTGCGAAGGCGCACGCGGTCGATGGCCTTCGCATGGAAGGCCTTCTGCGCACGGATTTCCTGTGCGGCGTCCAGCGCCGACTGCGAGTGGATTTCGGCGTTGTGCTTCTTGATGATCGTGCGACGCACGCTTTCAAGGTCCTCGGCCGACCAGTCGATCTCGAACGGTCCCGAGACCGACTGCTTGAAGCCCTTGTTGCCCTCGAAAACCTCTTCCGGTCCGGTGATGCCGCGCGATGCCAGCAGCGCCGCGAAGGTGCCTTCCTTGGCGACGTGCGCGTAGGCCAGGCCCTTCCAGTGACTCAGGTTGCCGGTGCGGGTGACCCGCAGCGCCACGTTGGCGGTGCCGGCGATCGCGGCCGCGTTGGCGATTTGCTCGGCCGGCAGGCGCAGCGCCTTGGCGGCCGCGGCGGCCGCGGCGAAGGCGCCCTGGGTGGTGTGGTCGAAACCCTTCGCGCGGACCGGAGCCACGTCGGCCAGGCGCGTGTGGATCTGGTAGGCGACGGCAAGTGCGGCCAGGAGTTCAGCGCCCGAGGCGTTGACGCTTTCGGCCGCCGCCAGCACCGCGCCGAAGTTGTCGGAGGGATGGTTGGTCTCGCCCTTGGCGAGATACGAATCCATGAAGTCGAGGTAGCGGCTGAGCGCACTGTTGAAGAACGCGACCCGGTCGGGGCTGCTGCGACCGCCGCCGATCAGCGTCGAGGTCGGGTTGCCACCCGTGTAGTCCAGCAGTTCGCGGATTGCCACCATCGGCTCGGCGTCGAGCGCGCCGATGGCACAGCCGAGGGTGTCGAGGATGTGGATCTTCAGTTGCTCCAGCGCCTCCGGACTGATGTCGGCGGCGCCGGCGTTGGCGACGAAGCGGGCGAGGTTCTGTACTTCGGTCATGGTGGTTCCTTCCTGGCCGGATTGAGGCGGCGTGCGCGCCGCCACGGGTCGGGAAGGCGTTGGAACCGGCCAGGTTCGAACCACTCCCGATGCAGTCCGAACGCACCGGGCCCGCCGGTGTCGCATCAAGGGAGAAGTGCCTCGTGTTGCTCGAAACCGGTTTGCCCGGCCCCGGGTCGACGCGAAGTGCCTGGCCTGGATGGCGGCGCTGGCGGGGTGCGATCGACTGCGTGCCTGTGGCCTTGAATATGGGTCCGCGTTTGCGAATGGCAAGCCGCGTTTGTTCCGGTACCGCGGGCGCCAAGTGCAAGTTTCCATCACCGCGGCCAACCGTCACATGATCCACGTCAGCCATGGTCTTGATATCGGTGCTACGGTGGGCCGGTCGCCTCTTCGAAGGAGTGTTCAATCGCATGGACAAGACGCATTCATGTACCGCAATCGTCGGCGTGGGTCCCGGTCTCGGCGCGGCACTGGCCGAACGGTTCGCGCGCGAGGGGCAGGCGCTTGCGCTGCTTTCGCGCAACGCCAGCAACCGCGATCCGATCGTCGAACGCATCCACTCCGCCGGTGGCAGCGCGCAGGGCTTCGCGTGTGACGTGACGGAGCCGGAATCGGTCGCGCGCGCATTCGAACAGGTGCGCGAGTCCGTGGGCGATCCCAACGTGCTGATCTACAACGCCGGTCGCTTCGCGGTGGGCGGGTTGCTGGAACTGTCGCCAGCCGATTTCGAGAACGCCTGGCGCGCCAACTGCTTCGGTGGCTTCCTGGCTGCGCGTGAGGTGGTGCCGGCCATGGAAAAGGCCGGGCAGGGTACGCTGCTGTTCACCGGCGCCACGGCCGCGCTGCGCGGTGGCGCGCGCTTTTCAGGGCTCGCGGTCGGCAAGTTCGGCCTGCGCGCGCTGGCGCAAAGCCTGGCGCGCGAATTCGGTCCCGGCGGCATCCATGTCGCGCACGTGGTCATCGACGGCCAGATCGGCTCCGACGCCGCACGCAAGCGCGATCCCTCGCGCGGCGCGGAGACGTTCCTGGAACCGGCCGCCATCGCCGAAGCCTACTGGCAGCTCCACGTGCAGCCGCGGTCGGCCTGGACGCTGGAGCAGGACCTGCGTCCGCACGTCGAGCGCTTTTGATCTGCGTGGTTTAAGAGGCTCCGCCCCCGGCCGACCGGCACCGTGCATGGCGGGCAGTGCCCGCCCTACGCGCCCGAACCGTGCAGGACGGGCACCACCCGCCACGCGCGCGCGAACCGTGCAGGGCGGGCACTGCCCGCCACCGTGGGCTTGCACCCAGGCGTGCATGCGACGACGTTGCGCGATGCCGAGTGTGCGGACAGCATGAAGTTCGCCCCGGACTGACCTCGATCGGGCTCGCTGCAAATCCCCGCGGACAATGCAGGTGAGGCTGCACGCTTGACCTGGATCTGTGCGCGGCATCGGTGCGGAGCGCACAATCAGTACCTGGAAATGATCATCGAGGATTGAACGTGGACGCAGAGCTTCCCGGCAAGCTGCTTGCCGCCCAGCACCACCAGATCGACCAAGGTGTTGAAGGGATTGCCGAGGGAACGGGTACGCCCACGGCGCTGGCGGCATCGCTCGAGCTTCTGCGCGGACACCTGTACGTGGAAGAGGAAGTCCTGTTCCCGCCACTCGCGGCGACGGGCCTGACGATGCCGGTATTCGTGATGAAGCGTGAACACGGCCAGATGTGGCCGCTGATCGAAAGCCTTGATGCCGCGTGCGCAGCCGGTGCGGGCGCGGACGACCTGCGCGAGGATGCACGCCAACTGCTGCAGCTCCTGAAGATCCACAACACCAAGGAAGAGCAGATCGTCTACGCCGCCGCCGACCGTCACGAGGCCGCGCATCCGGGCGAGTCCCTGGTCGAGGCCATGGCCGCCGCGCGCATGCCCGGGGGCTGGGCCTGCGCGATGGCGCCGCGCTGACGCCGCGGCACGCGAAGCGACCCGACACCGGCACGATGCGCGTGATGCGGTGCGCAGGACCGTTACCGATTGCGGGTCGTTCGGCGCGGCGGTACCGGCACCACGGGCGCGTGGGGTGCCTCGGCGCCACCGGCGCCGGCACGATGCCGTTGCCGAAGAGGCAGGCCGGCTGCTTCCCAGGCGGGCAGTCCGCCCGCGAGTGGGCGGACGTTGCGGTAGCCGCGCGCGGTCAACGCTTGCGCCGCGCGCGCCGAGGTCGCCTCGTTCGGGCAGTTGCAGCAGGTCACGATTTCGCGGTCGCGAGGAATGTCATGCAGCACCGCATCGATGTGTTCGAGGTCCACGGGCAACGCGCCGTCGATGATGCGCGGATCAAGCTGCCGCGATGTCGCCGAGCGCACGTCGAGTACCAGCGGCGCCTGGCCTCCGGTTCGCTGCTGCTTGAGTTGCGCCGGCGTGATCCGCGGCATCGCCAGCGCTTGTCGCACACGTTTGCGCCGCCACCATCGGTAGGCGATGTACAGGACGAGCAGGCCCCCGACCAGTTCGAGGGTGAGCGTGCCGGCGGTGGCCAATATCCCCAGCAGCTGGTCGATCTGGGAAGCGAAGACGAAACCCAGGGCGACGGCAACGCCGGTCCACAGCAATGCGCCCAGGGCATCGAAAAGCACGAACACCCTCAGCTGCAAACCCAGGGCACCCACGAGGGCCGGTGCAACCAGCGACAGGCCCGGGACGAACTTCGCGCCGACCAGCATGCGGCCGCGCCAGCGTTCAAACCGCAGCTCGGACCGGTGCACGCACGAGTCGGGAGACAGCGAAAGCCGGCACAGGCCGCGCAGCACGCGGGCGCCGAAGCGGCGTCCCGCCCAGTACCATGCGAGGTCACACAACAGGCATCCGACCACCCCCACGAGCAGGATTCCCGACAGCGGCAGGCGACCGGTGGCGACCAGGGAGCCGGCGACCACCAGCCCGGGAAACGCCGGTACCGGCAGGCCGATCTGCTCCAGCAGCACCAGCAGGAAAACCAGCAGCAGGCCGTACTGCGCAATCAGGGTGACAATTTCGTGCGTCATGGGAACGTCGGCCAAAGCACGCGAGGCAGTACGGATCGCCGTTACTGTACCGCGCGCTGTACGGGGAGGAGCGAGGGCAGGACGCGCGTTGCGCCCATCGACCCCTGAAGGAGACTGTCATGCGTGCCGTACAAATCATCCAACCCGGAAGGCCGCTGGAGGAACGGGAAATTCCGATCCCCGAACCTGGCGCCGGGGAAATCCGGGTGCGGGTCGAAGCCGCGGGCATCTGCCATTCGGATGCGCACTATCGCGACGGCACCGGCAGCGTCGCCCACCTGCCGATCACGCCCGGCCACGAAATCGCCGGCCGCGTGGACGAGCTGGGGCCGGGCGTCGACGGCGTGGCGGTCGGCGACCGGGTGGCGCTGCATTACCTGGTGACCTGCGGGCACTGCGAGCGTTGCGTGCGCGGCCAGGAACAGTTCTGCGCCAGCGTCCGCATGCTCGGCAAGGACATCGACGGAGGCTATGCAGAGTACGTGGTGGTGCCGGCGTGCAACGCGATTGCGGTCCCCGATGCAGTGACCGCACCGGAGGCGGCGATCATGATGTGTTCCAGCGCGACGGCCTTTCACGCCCTGCGCAAGGCGCGGGTCACGGCGGGCGATCGCGTCGCCGTGTTCGGCGTCGGCGGGCTCGGCCTGTCCGCGGTGCAACTGGCGCGCGCCTGCGGGGCCGAGCAGGTGTTCGCTGTCGACGTGAATCCCGACAAGCTTGCCGCGGCGGAGCGCTACGGCGCGGCCGCGATCGACCCGGCCGACGGCGCACCCGAGCAGCAACTGCGCGCGGCGACGGGCGGGCGTGGTGTCGACGTGGCGCTGGAATTCGCCGGTCTGCCGCTGACCCAGCAGCAAGCCGTGGCGGCGCTGGCAGTGCAGGGCCGCGTCGCCCTGGCCGGCATAACGGACCAACCGTTCGCGGTCGACAGCTACGGCACGGTGATCAACCACGAAGCCGAGATCATCGGCGTGTCCGACCACCTGCGCGGCGAACTGGTGACGTTGATGGAGTTCACGCGCCAAGGCGTTCTGGATCTCGCCAGCGTGATCACCGACCGCGTCCGGCTCGACGCGGGCGAGATCAACCAGCGCCTGGATGCGTTGGCTGGCTTCCACGGTCGCACGCGTTCGGTGATCACGCCGTGACCGTGCCGTGGCCGTAACCGCAGCGTGCGCTTCGCGCACGACGGGGTACCATCCACCGGCGTGCTGGAACGTGCACGGAGTGCACGCTACGGGGTTGCCAGACGCTTTCGTAGCGTGCGCTTCGCGCACGATGCGGTGCCATTCGTCGGCGCACGACAACGTGCACGGAGTGCACGCTACAGGCTGCCTCGCCCTCTCGTAGCGTGCGCTTCGCGCACGATGCGGTATATCGTGCGGCAACGCGCTCCACGTGCGCGGAGTGCACGCTAAGGGGCTGCCACACGCTTTGGTAGCGTGCGCTTTGCGCACGATGTGGTGCGATTCGTCGGCGCACGCTACAGCAAGGAGTATCGAAATGACCATGACATCCTCCAACGTCGCGGAGCGGCTGGCCGCTGTGCGCGCTTCCGTCCCGCTGGTGCAGTGCCTCACCAATTCGGTGGCCATGAACTTCACGGCCAACGCACTGCTCGCCGCCGGGGCTGTCCCGGCGATGGTGGACATTCCCGACGAGGCCGGCTCATTCGCGCAGTCGGCGTCCGCGGTGCTGGTCAATCTCGGCACGCCCTACGCGGAACGGCGTTCGGCGATGCGCGTGGCGGCCCTGGCGGCGCAGCGGGCGAACGTTCCCTGGGTGATCGATCCGGTCGCCGTCGGCGCCTTGCCGGTGCGCACCGCGCTGGCGATCGAATTGCTGGCCCACGGTCCCGCCGCCATCCGCGGCAATCCGTCGGAAATCCTGGTGCTGGCCGGCGCGGGCCAGGGCGGGCGCGGGGTGGACGCCACCGATTCGGCCGAGGACGCGCTGGATGCCGCGCACCTTCTGGCCACGCGCCACCACTGCGTGGTGGCGGTATCGGGCCCGACCGACATCATCACCGACGGGACCGCCGACATCCGCATCGGCAACGGTGACAAGCTGCTGACCCTCGTCACCGGCGGCGGCTGCGCGCTTGGCGCGCTGATCGCGGCATTCCTGGCCGCGGGCCGGTCGAACCCGCTGCATGCGGTCGCGGCGGCGACGGCGACCTACACCATCGCGGCCGAGGTGGCCGCGGCGAGCGCCTCCGGCCCGGGCAGCTTCGCGGTGAATCTGCTGGATGCGCTGCACGGTCTCGATGCCGCGACGATCGATGCGCGCCTCGTGGTGGCGTGACGACGCAAGGCATCCGGCCCGACCGGCCGCGGTTTGCGTTATGGTGAAAAGGTGTTTTCCGGAGAGCCGGCGAAACCCCGGTCCGACTTGCGATGCTGACCGACACCGATCTTGGGCACCTCCGCCGCTGCGTGGAACTCGCGCGCCGCGCACTGGACACCGGCAACCCGGCGTTCGGTTCGTTGCTGGTCGGCGAGGGTGGCGAGGTGCTGTTCGAGGACTACAACCAGGTCAAGGGCGGCGACCCCACGCACCATCCGGAACTGGGCGTGGCGCGCTGGGCGGGCACCCACCTCGCGCCCGCGCAACGCGCGCGCACCACCGTGTATACCTCGGGCGAGCACTGCGCGATGTGCTCGGCCGCGCACGGCTGGGTCGGCCTCGGCCGCATCGTCTACGCCACGTCCTCGGCGCAACTGGCGGCGTGGCTGGCGGAGTGGAACATCCCGCGCTCGCGGGTGCGTGACCTGTCCATCCAGGAGGTGCTGGACGGCGTCGAGGTCGATGGGCCGGCTCCGGAACTCGAGGATGAAATCCACGCGCTGCACCGGCGGTTCTTCCAGCCCGACGCCAGCCGGGCGCAGTGAGCGCCGTGATGCGCATACCGTGGCGTTCTGTTCCGGAGTCGGCGAGCTTGATCGCCAGGGCGGGGATACTGCTTGTCGCGAGGTGCGAGTGTGACGACCGCGACTGAAATTGCACCGGATGTATTCCGGATTTCCACCTACGTCCCGGACGCGGACCTGCAGTTCAACCAGTTCCTGGTTCGCGATGACGAACCATTGCTGTACCACACCGGGCAGAACGCGTTGTTCGGTGAGGTCGAGGCGGCGGTGCGCGCGCTGATCGACGTATCGGGCCTGCGCTGGATCGGTTTCAGCCACTTCGAGGGCGACGAGTGCGGTGCCCTGAACCGTTGGCTCGAACTCGCGCCGCGTGCCACGCCGCTGGCGGGCCTGGTCGCGGCGGCGACCTGCATCAACGACTTTTCCATGCGCGCGCCGCGGATACTCGACGACGGCACGACGCTGGTCACTGGACGCCATACGCTGCGATTCCTGGTGACGCCGTACGTGCCGCACAACTGGGAGTCCAGCCTGTTGTTCGATGAAACCGAACGCGTGCTGTTTTGCTCCGACCTGTTGCTGCAGCGCGGCGAGCGGCCCGCCGTGGCCGAAGATGTGCTGGAACGCGCGTTGCATGATTTCGAGGCCGGCCAGCAGGGCCCGTTCCACGATTCGATTCCCCGCACCCGCGATACGCCCGCGATCCTCGCCCGGCTGGCGGCCCTGGAACCGCACGTGCTCGCGATCATGCATGGCGCCTGCTTTCGGGGCGATGGCGGCGCGGTGATGCGCGGCTTTGCGCAAGGGCTGGAGGAAATCACCCGCCGGCCGGTTTGATGGCGGCGGACCGTTGCGGCACCACGCGATCAGATGCGGAATATGCCTTGGGCGAAACGGTGACGGTCCAGGTTATTTGCGAACGGTCACGCGACTTGCTCTGTGGGGCTTCGGTAAACCACTCCACTTTTCATGACGAATTCCACGTTGGCCGTTGCGCTGATGTCGGCGATCGGATCTCCGGGCATCGCAACGATGTCCGCCTGCTTGCCAGACACGAGCACGCCGATGTCGTCTTGTCCGAGCAGCTCGGCGGCGACGCTGGTTGCGGCCTTGAGCGCCCGCACGGGCGCGACGCCCGCCGCCACCATGGCCTGGAACTCCAGAATGCCGTGGCTGAAGGGGAACATGCCGCAGTCCGTACCGTACGCGATCTTGACGTCGCTGTGCGCGATCAGGTGCTGGGACTCAACGATTTGGCTACTGTCACGGCTGAACTTCCACACCGCCTGGCAGGGCAAGGTGTGGGCGTGCAACGCGTGCATGTCTTCCTGGGTCATTTGCATCGTCGGTACCACGAAAGTGCCGGATTGTCTGGCCATCGCCAGCGCTTCATCGTCGATCAGATACGCGTGCTCAAGGCTGCGGGCGCCCGCGCGGATCGCCTGCTTGCAGCCTTCGGCAGCGCCGGTATGGACCGCCACCGGCATCCCGAGCTGCCGCGCCGTGGCAACCAGAAGATCCATCTCATCGTCGAACCACGTTACGCGCGCCGGATCGTCGCCGGGGCTGAAATAGCCGCCGGTATTGGTGGTTTTGACCCAGTCGCTGCCGAAGGTGTGTTCGCGGCGCACCAGCGCCTTGATGCCGCCCGCGTTATCGGCGATGGCCGAGACGGGCAGTTTCCAGCGCGAGGCATAGAACCCGCGCAAATCGCCGTGTCCGGCGGATGCGCTGATGATGTGCGCGGCAACGATCAGCCGCGGCCCTTCTACCAACCCCGCCGCCAGCGCGTTGCGCAAATCGACGGTCGGGAATTCCGGGTCCACGCTTCCGCAGTCGCGCAGGGTGGTAAAGCCGTAGCGCATGTATTCACGGGCGATGCTGAGTCCCTTGAGTGCCTTGGTGGCGCAGGATTCAAGCGTCTGCGTCGGCAATTGCGAAGCATCCATCGTCAGATGCACGTGGGTGTCGATGAAACCGGGACTCGCCGTGCAGTGCATCAGGTCGATCACGCGTGCCCCGGGCGGCCGCTGGACCGAGTGCGCCATCTCGGTGATGCGGCCGCGTTCCACCAGAATTTCGGTTGGACCTGTCAGGTGGTCGGCGATGCCGTCGAATACGCGGCCGCATCTCAGCACCATCGGATGTTCGTCAGAACGTTCACTTGCCATCGTAATTCTCCTTCGATCTTTCCGCCTTGCTGCCGCCATTGTTCGGCAACCGTGCCACGGGCAGGTGCCAGCCGTGCTGGATGGCCATGAAGCGCAGCGCAAAACACGCCAGCATGCCGACGATGGCGGGACCTGCCGGGTGCAGGTGCAGCACGTGTCCAGCCGCGGCGATCACAGCCGCCGCGAGCGCCGCCAGTGCGTAAAGATCCGACCGCAACACGGCCGGAATTTCGTTCGCGAGAGCGTCGCGCAGCATGCCACCGCCGATGCCGGTCAAGACCCCGAGCAGCGCCGCCATGACCGGGTTGAGCCCGTACGCGAGTGCCTTTTCGGTGCCGGCCACGGCGAAGAACGCCAGGCCCACGGCATCCAGCCATTGCACCGGATGATCCAGCCTGGCGATGAGCGGGTAGCGGAAGAACACGATCAGGCCGGCAAGGACGGATACCGCGAGGTAAATCCAGTTGGAGATCGCCGCCGGCGGCACCGCGCCGATCAGGAGATCACGCGTGATTCCACCTGCGTTGCCGGCCGCAAACGCGAGCACGAGCACGCCAAAAATGTCCATCTTGCGCCGGACGGCGGTGACGCCGCCGCTGATCGCGAACACGAAGGTGCCTCCAAGGTCCAGGACGTGCGTGAGCAGTTCGTGCACTGTTTGACCTTCCTTCTGGCGACGGGAGTTTGCGGATCGAACGACCGCTACGGTTTCAACCAGGCGCAGGATGCAATCACGAGCGCTTCAACGCCCGCTTCCAGCGTGGGGTGCAGTGCGGGCAGGAACTTCGGGTTGTGATTGGTCGGGAGATCGTTGAGCCGGTTTGCCGCCTTGGCTTTGGCATAGGTATCGGGGTCGGATCCGCCGATGAGCCAGAACACCGAAGGCACGCCCCATTCAGAGCCGAACGAACCGAAGTCCTCGCTTGCCGAGGCCGGACCCACCTCGCGCAGACGCTGTGCGGGAAAGTACGCCCGGAACGCCTCGACCACACGTTTGGTCGCGCCTGCGTCGTTCACCGCCAGCGGATAGTTGTCCAGCGGCGTGATCTCCGGTTCACGCGGCGCTCCCGAAGCCGCGGCTTCCGCGTTCACGATGCGCTTGATCGACGCCAGCACGCGCTCGCGTACGCCGGCATCGAAGGTGCGCACGTTGAGCTTGATGATGGCCTCGTCCGGAATGACGTTCTCCTTGCTACCGGCCTGCAACGCACCCACGGTTACCACTGCTGACTCGGCAGCCGCGACCTCGCGCGAGACGATGGTCTGCAGGCGCAGCACCACTGACGCCGCCATGATCACTGGATCGATGCTGGCCTGCGGCATCGAGCCGTGCGCACCCCGCCCGAACAGGCGAATCTGGAAACTGTCCGCAGCCGAGGTGATCGCCCCCGTGCGTCCGGCGATCACACCAGCCGGTCCGACCACCACGTGCTGGCCGAGTATCACCTCCGGTTTTGGAAAACGCTTGAACAGTCCATCGTCGATCATCGCCTGGGCGCCGGCTGCGGTTTCCTCGGCGGGTTGGAACACCGCCATCAACGTGCCGCGCCAGGCCTTGCGCGCCTGCGCCATCAGCAAGCTGGCGCCCACCAACCAGGTGACGTGCAGGTCATGACCGCACGCGTGCATCACCGGCACCGTTTTACCTTCGGGGTCAGTCGCCGTGACCTTGCTGGCGTAAGCGATGCCGGTGGCTTCCGCAACCGGCAGCGCATCCATGTCGGCACGCAGCATCACGGTCGGGCCGTCGCCGTTTTTCAAGAGCCCGACCACACCGGTATGGCCGACTTGGGTCGTTACCTCGAAACCGGCCGCGCGCAAGCGCTCGGCCGCGATGCCTGCGGTGCGTGTCTCCTGCATCGACAGCTCCGGGTGCGCGTGCACGTCCTTGTACAGGGCTTCCAGATCGGGCAAAACACCGGAAAGACCAGCCAGTACCGGGCTCTCTGCGGCTGATTTCGTGTTCACTGTATCGCCTCCTGACCATGTAATTGCGTCCATGCCCATGGATGCGCGCTGGGTCTTTTCAAAGCGTACACCGCGAACACCGACGACGCTTGGTCAACAAACCCGACGCGCTGGCCAACCTGTTGACAGGCTGCTTCTGTCCGGGTGCTGATCTGTACACAAACGTATGGCAAGTCTGCGACCAAGCTGCGAGACATATCGGTCGGTGGCGGCTTCGTCGCGACGCTTTTGATCGACCCTTGGATTCTCACGCGATTTCCGCGTTGATCGGGGTGCTACGATCGGTGCGTTGACGGAGTAACCGTTCGTATGGCCAATGCACCTTCCTGTACCGCCGTAGTCGGTGTGGGTCCGGGGTTGGGCGCGGCGCTGGCCGAGCGTTTTGCACGCGAAGGCCAGGCGCTTGCGCTGCTCTCGCGTACCGCCGGTCATCGTGATCCGGTCATCAAGGGCATCCGCGCTGGCGGCGGCAGTGCCCAAGGCTTTGACTGCGATGTCGCCGAGCCGGAATCGGTGGCGACCGCGTTCGGGCAGGTGCGCGATACGCTCGGTGATCCGGGCGTGCTGATCTACAACGCCGGTGCGTTCGCGGTGGGCGGACTGCTGGAACTTTCCACGGCCGATTTCGAACAAGCATGGTGCGTCAATTGTTTCGGCGGATTCCTGGCCGCACGCGAGGTGGTGCCGGCAATGCTGGAGCGCGGACAGGGCACGCTGCTGTTCACCGGCGCGACGTCCGCAATGCGCGGAAGCGCCCACTTTCCAAGTCTCGCGGTCGGCAAGTTCGGCCTGCGCGCACTGGCGCAGAGCCTGGCTCGCGAGCTCGGCCCCAGGGGCATCCACGTGGCGCACGTGGTCATCGACGGCCAGATCGGCTCGGCCGCCGCGCGCCGGCGCGACCCCTCGCGCAGCGCGGAGACGTTTCTCGAACCCGCCGCCATCGCCGAAACCTACTGGCAACTCCACGCCCAGCCGCGCTCGGCCTGGACGCTGGAGCAGGACCTGCGTCCGCACGTCGAACGGTTCTGGAGCGGCGCACCCGGGCCGGGGCTGCGTGCACGGTCGACGCGAGGCGCACCATGAGTGCTTCCGGATGAATCGCCGGATGCTTGTCCGATTGCGAACGCCGCAAACAAGGTCACGCAAACCGCGTCGGATTCACTTTTTGACTCCATGTGGGAAGTGAACCTGACCCGTTCCTGATCAATTGCGTCGCGTTGCACCGGGTCGTGAGCGGGAGGCCAGGGTTGCCTCCATCAGATCCAGTTCGTGAACGAGCCTGTGGTGCAGGGGGTCGTCGATCCGGTGCGAAAAACGCAGACGATTCAATTCGTCGCGTTCGGCGTTCAATGCAACCTGGCGCAATCGCCGCTCGGACGATGCTACCTGCAGCAGGTGTCGGGCCTCGTCGCCTTCCTTGCCACCGAGTTCCAGGCGCTTGCGATACGTATCGATGACGTGCTCGGCGGCTTCCTCCTCGATCTCCGCATCTTTTTCGGTGGTTTGTTTCCTGGCTTCCTCGATGCGGTGGATTGCGGCCTTGGCGGCGGCGATGCGTGCGTCCCGTTCCTGGCCGGTTGCTTCCCGGTCATCGGCGGGTTGCAGTTTCCGGCCGATCAGGGGAAGGCCGACGCTTGCCGTCGCCAGTGAAAGCAGAATCACGCCCATGGCAAGAAAAATGGCGAGCTTGCGGGCGGGAAACGCGGCCCCGTCCGCGAGCATCAGGGGCAAGGTGAGAATGCCGGCGAGCGTGATGGCTCCCTTGACGCCGGCGAATGCGGTAAACAGCATCCATCGCGGCGACAGTCCACGCCATTGGCGGCCGCGCAAAATCGCGAGCAGGTGCGCCCATTCGAAAGAGATCCAGGTCCAGACGAGGCGCAGGATCGCAAGCGCCGCGGTAACGACCACGACGTAAAGCGCCAGCCGCCACGGCTGACCCACTCCGGCGTCCCGGCTGATGGCTGGAACGCTTCTGATGATGCCGGGAAGCTGCTCGCCGAGCAGTACGAAGATCATGCCGTTCAGCGTCACTTCCAACATGTCCCAGACGGCGCTGCGCCGCATCCGGCTCACGGCCGAGAAATGGCCGACCAGAGTAACGTAATGCATCGAGATACCTGCCGCCACGGCGGCCAAAACACCGGACAGGCCCAGACGCTCGGCCCACAGGTAGGCGGCAAACGGGATGAGGATGCTGACCAGGACCAGTGTGCCGGGCTCCTCCCCTGTCCAGCGGGTCAGCCAACGGTAAATGGCGCTGGCGCCCCATGCGACCACTATTCCGATCACGATGCCGCCCGCTGCCATCTTGAGAAAATCGAGCGTGGCGCCGGCGGGAGAGAAGTACCCCGTGAGCACGGCCGCGACGGCAAAGTTGAAACACACGAGCCCCGAGGCATCGTTGAAAAGCGATTCGCCTTTCAGGATATTCAGGAGTCGTGAAGGCACCGGCGTGCCCGAGGCGATGGCAGTAACGGCCACGGGGTCGGTGGGAGAAATGATCGCAGCAATGGCAAAGGCAACGGCGAGCGGTATTGCGGGGATCATGGCGCCGATGAGGAAGCCGAGACCGATGACCGTGAAGATGACGAGTCCGAAGGCCAGCGTCAAAATTGCGCGCCAGTCCTTGCGCAAGGCGTCCTTGGGGATACGCCAGCCGTCCAGAAACAGCAACGGGGGAATGAAGACCAGAAAGAAAACACGGGGGTCGAGCCCGACCTGGAAGCCGACCAGCGACAATGCCGCGCCGATGGCGATCTGGAGTAGCGGCAGGGGAAGCTTGACGGGCGAGAGACGAACCAGGATCCGGCTTGCGGCAACCGCGAACAGGAACACCAATACCAGCGCGACTGCGCCCATGGGTTCTCCTGACGTCGTTCGACAGACAAACCATAGCGTAATCGTCCGAAAACGGCGCAAATTGCGCCCGGGGTCCCACCGTCAGGACGGTGGTCTGCCCGAACCGTGAGCCCATCCCGCGTGTCGTCCGGGTGATTCCCTTCGCGTCGGCGATGGGAGGGTCGATTTCCGTAGCCACGCCCGGCGGCGGTCGGCAACGTCGGGCGGCTGCGAACGGATCTGTCCGGGGTAGGAACCCGGTTTCGAGGGATGGAACGTATGCCGGACACAGGCTTGAATGGGAATCAAACCGTTCTGGAAATCGCCACCAGCCTGCCGCGTGATCGACTCGCGCCGTCAGGCCAGCGCTTTCAACCGCAAAGTGCGTCTGCGCATGGTTCATCCCCTCGCACCGGCAACCGACTTGTCAGATCGCGAGGTCGTGCGTGTCGACGTACGCCGCGCGGGAGTGGCACTCGCTGGATCGCGTTGCATGCTCCGGCCATCACGTGATTGCCCGGCAGAGTGGTGCGCCTTGCTGGCCGCGTGCGGATGCACGGTCAGGGTTGCAGTCATGCCCGCGGCGAGAATCACCCCCTTCGGCAATGATGCGGTGTCGATCGCGACGCGCACCGGCAGGCGCTGGGCCAGGCGCACCCAGTCGAAGGTCGGGTTGACGTTGGCCAGCAGGTCACTGCCGGTGGGATTGTCGTTGTCGGTGATACCGCGTGCGATTCCGGTAATGGTTCCCTCGAGGTGCACACCACCGGCCATCAGGCGGATATCGACAGGGTCGCCGACGCGCAGGCTCGGCAGTTTGGTTTCCTCAAAATAGCCGTAAATGTAGAAACTGTGGCTGTCGATCAGCGCCAATTGTGCGACACCGGTGTGCGCGTAGTCGCCGACCCGTACCTTGAGGTTGGTGACGTAACCGTCAGCGGGTGCACGCACCTGCGTACGCTGCAGATCAAGCTTCGCGACGGCCACTTGCACGTCGGCCTGCTGGACGGCTGCGGCCGTTTCCTCGGCCGCCGCGCCCGCCTGGCCCAGCGAAGCCTTCGCGGCACGCAGCGAAGCGGCTGCGTTGTTGGCGGTATCGACCGCGTTCTGGCGAGCCTCGGCGGAGAGATACCGGGCCGTGGCCTTTTCAGTGCGCCGTTTCGCCTGGGCCTCGAGCATCTGGTATTCACTCTGGTGCCCTGCGACCGTGGCCTTGGCCGCACGCACTGCTGCGGATGCCGCGCGCGCACTGGCCTCGGCTGCAGCGAGGTTGGCCCGGGCTTGCGCAAGCGCCAGCTTGAAGCGCGCGCGGTCGATCACGAACAGCACGTCGCCCTTGTGCACGAACTGGTTGTCCTTGACCGGCACCTCGGTGACCAGACCGGATACGTCAGGCGCCACCTGCACGACGTCGGCCCGGATGCGCCCGTCACGGGTCCACGGTGAATACAGGTAATGCACCCAGAGCAGCCGTCCCAACACTACCGCCACGACCAGTACCACGGCGGTGAAGAGGAAACGCAGGATGGTGGTCTTGTTCACGGGTGCACTCCGGCGTCAGCGCAGCAGCAACAACCCGGCTGCCGCGAACAGGCAGGCGAACAGGGCGAGGCGAAACAACGGTGGGTGCCACACATGGCGGTACAGGCCCCAGCGCCCGGTCACGGTATCGATGAACCACATCAACGCGCCGCACGCGATGAAGATCAGCAGCAGCGTCGGTACGAGCGTCCCTGCGATGGCAATCTCAGGCGGCATCGGGGGCCTCCCGGTCGGCCCGTATCAGGGGCGCAATTGGTGATTCCTGATCGCGCAGGACATTGTGCAACTGCCACAGGTAGGGAAGCAGCGCCTGACCGGCAGCGCCAGCGTGCGTGCAGCCGTCGATCGCCGCATGGACGGCGTCATCGGCAAGGTGCCACCGCCCGGCGTCGGGCGTACGGAACAGATGTCCCACGGCGCGGACGGCGTCCAGTGCCAGGTCGCGCAGTTCGTGCTGCAGGGAAATGCCATGGACCGCGTGGCGCAGGTCGATCACCGCACGGCCGCATTCGTTGACGCTGAGCGCCCACGCGAGCATGGTACGCGATTCGGCGCTGTCCGGGCGCGTGTTGGTGATGATCTGGTAGAACAGGTCACGGCTGATGCTGTCGAAGCGCGATGCCAGTCCATCCAATGAGTTCTCGGCGGCCAGCGCCACCTGCCCACGCAGCCGGACCAGCTGTCGTTCACGCTGCCAGCGACTGCCGGTGACGCGCGGGACGAACACGAATGCCACCACGGCCAGCGCGACGCCTGCCGAGAGTGCGATGGCGCCGTTGATCGCGGCGAGTGGGTCGTACACCATCGGGTTTTGCAGCGCGAGCACGATCAACAGCCCGATGGTGTAGCCGCTGCCGACGACGATCAGCCTGGGGCGGGTGACCAGATAGGCCCCGACCGCGAGAAATGGCGCGGTGGCGAGGATCACCATCAGGAACGTCGTGCTGTCGGGAAGCCACACGAACCGCACGAACAGCGCGACCAGCATGCCTGCGATATAGCCCATCAGCATGTTGCTGGCGCGCGCCATCGGGTTGGGCGAGGCGGCCAGCAGGCCGCTGATTATGGTGGCCAACAGCACCGCATCGCCGCCCTGCGGCCAGGCGCTGGCGAGCCAGAAGGCACTCAGCGCGCTCATCGTGAGAAACGTGCGCAACACCGCGATGCCCGCCGCAGGCAAGTCGTTGCCGCGCCGGAACTGAACCCGCTCGATGCCGCGGGTCAGCTCGCCCGCGCGCAATGCGCCCTGCAGGCTGACGAAACCGTGCAGCTCGGCAGCGAATCGCTGCAGCAGGAGCGCGCCAGTGTCGAATTCCATCCGGTCGACAGGATCGGCAAAACCGGGTGCCGTCTCGTTGATCCGCGCGCGCAACCCATTGCCCCACGCCGCCACGCGTGGTGCGAGGGTTTTCGGGTCGTGGCGTTGTTCCGGTGACGGCGACAACGCGTCGCCCAATGGCTCATACAACGCCGCGAGTTCCGCCGCGACGTGCCCGCGACCGTTGTTCCGTAGCCGGGCCACCAGGCGATACAGCGACTGCAGGCGGGTAGCGAGTGCCATGTAGCGCTGGTTCAACGCCCGCATGTCGCGGCTGCGTGCGCGTGCGTCCGGGTCTTCGAAGATCACCGACGCACGCAGGTTCTCGAGTTCGACCGCCGAACGCACAAACTGCAAGTGCGCACGTTCGTTGGCTGCCGACGCGACGCTGCCATGGCTGCTGTCGCGCAGGAAGTCGATCAGGTGCGCGAACTGGGCACGGGCGTTCCGGCGCAACACCGGACGCAGCCGTTCGGGAAAGACCGCGTCGCTGACGACGCCTGCAACGACGATCGCGAGCATCACTTCGCTGACCCGCATCACCGCCGAGTGGAAGATCGCGCCCGGATCGCCGATTGCGGGCAACACCACGATCACCGCGGTGTAGCCGGCCAGCACGAAACCGTAGGCCATGAAGTTGCGGTAGAAGGTCGCGCCGCCCGCACACAGTCCCACCCACAGCGATATGCACAACAGGAACAACACGCGCTGCTGGGGAAACGCACACATCGCCAGTACGCCGAACACGCTGCCGCACAAGGTGCCCAGCGTGCGGTAGAAGCTTTTTGCGAGCACGGTACCGGTGCTCGGACGCATCACGACCCCGGCGGTAATCATCGCGGTGGCGGGCTCCTCGAGGTGCAACCACATCGCGAGCCACGCGGTCACGTAGAACACCACCAGTGCCTTGGCGACGAACAGCCACGCACGGCCTTCGCCGGCAAACGCTTCCGCGAAGGCCGGCCAGGGTGCGGTCGAGGGGATTCCGGACAGTGTCGCAGCCATGGTGTGTCAGCAACGTACCAGTGCTGGAAGACACGTAGGATACGGCTTCAGGCGCGGCACGTGCCATTTGCCCGGGTTGCCTTGGGCAGGATGGCATGCGCGGCAACCGCAGGCGGGTCGTGGATCGACCACGGAATGCGCGCGCTGGTGCCGGTTGGCAATTGGCGATTGGCGATGAATTTGGGGGACTCCGCGGGCGGAGGCCCGTGCTCCGTTCAGCCGCGTTGCGCGGCCGCGTGCGCTGCGCGGGAGTCCAGCCGGTTGTTCGATGAAGCCGAACGCGTGCTGTTTTGCTCGGACCTGTTGCTGCAGCACGGCGGGCGGCCCGCCGTTGCCGAAGATGTGCTGGAATGCGCGTTGCATGATTTCGCGGCCGGCCAGCAGGGCCCGGTCCGCGATTCGATACCCCGCACCCGCGATACGCCTGCGGTCCTCGCCCGGTTGCCAGCCCTGGAGCCGCAGGTGCTCGCGATCATGCACGGCGGCTGCTTCCGGGGCGATGGCGGCGCGGTGATGCGCGGCTTTGCGCAGGGGCTGGAGCAGGTCACCCGCCGGCCGGTTTGATGGCGGCGGGCCGTTGCGACGCACCGGGCTTGTCGCTATACTGGGCGTTCCCTGTTGCGGGGTGGAGCAGTCTGGCAGCTCGTCGGGCTCATAACCCGAAGGTCGCAGGTTCAAATCCTGCCCCCGCTACCAGTTTTTGTCGGGTTGCCCCTCGGGGCGCCCGATCCGCAGGATGCGGAACGCCGACTACGGGAAGCAAAAACGGCGACCTTATGGAATGGGCCTCGTGCCCATTTTTTGTTTTTTGCAGGCCGCCCTGGAGGATGCTCGGAGTGGATGCCAATGCGCTTGCGCTACGCATGGCACCGGCCCTGGCGGAGCTGGGGCTGGAATGCCTCGGCGTGGAATGGAGCGCGCACCGGGACGGCGGCCTGCTGCGTGTGTACATCGACAGGCTGGAAGGAGCCGGCGAGGAGGCCGGTTCGGTGGACGTGGACGATTGCGAGGCGGCCAGCCGCGAAATTTCCGCCCTGATGGACGTGGACGATCCGATCCCGGGCCACTACGTGCTGGAGGTTTCTTCCCCGGGACTGGAACGCCCGCTGTTCAACGCCGCGCAGTTTGCGCGCTTCGTCGGCGCCGAGGTCAAGGCGACGTTGAAGCTGCCGCGCGATGGACGCCGCCGCCTGCGCGGAACGATCGCGTCGGTCGACGGGTCAAGTATCGGCCTGGACGTCGACGGCAATCGCGTGACCCTGGCCGAGGATGAAATCGAGAGTGCGCACCTGGTGCCCGATTGGAACGCGCTGGGTTACGCACCAAAACCGAAGCCCGGCAAGGGCCGTGCGAAAAAGGCGAAGCCGGCACGCAAACGCAGGCACTGAGCTTCGGACAATCAAAGACACCAGGTTCCGGGTGTCGCGACAGGTTGAGACCCGGCACCGCAACACGAGAGGACTTCGGCATGGGCCGGACGGCAAGTGAAAAAGAACGGAGCACGCAACCGGGCGGCTCCGACGGAGCAAAACAGATGAATCGCGACTTGTTGATGATCGTTGATACCGTGGCGGCCGAAAAGGCCGTGCCGCGCGACGTGATTTTCGGTGCGCTGGAAGCCGCGCTGGCCACGGCGGCCAAGAAGCGCTACCCCGAGGAAGAGCCCGATATCCGCGTCAGCATCGACCAGGAAACCGGCGAATACGAAACCTTCCGCCGCTGGGAAGTGATCGCCGACGACGGCGAGATGGAGTCGCCGGACTGGCAGTTGCGCCTGATGGACGCGGTCGACGAGCGCCCCGGCGCCGAGGTCGGCGAGTACATCGAGGAGCAGATCGAAAACCCGGAATTCGGGCGCATCACCGCGCAGGCGGCCAAGCAGGTCATCGTGCAGCGCATCCGCGAGGCTGAACGCGCGCAGGTGGTCGAAGCCTGGAAGGACCGCGTGGGCGAGCTGATCAACGGCGTGGCCAAGCGGGTCGAGCGCGGCAACATCCACCTCGACCTTGGCGGCAACGCCGAGGCGTTCATCCCGCGCGACAAGGCCATCCCGCGCGAGGCGGTGCGCGTGGGTGACCGCGTGCGCGGCTACCTGTACGAGGTGCGCTCCGAGCCACGCGGGCCGCAGTTGTTCGTCTCGCGCACGGCGCCGGAATTCATGATGGAGCTGTTCAAGCTGGAAGTGCCGGAAGTCGGCCAGGGCATCGTCGAGATCCGCGCCTGCGCCCGCGACGCCGGCGACCGCGCCAAGATCGCGGTCGAGGCGCACGACAAGCGCACCGACCCGATCGGCGCGTGCATCGGCATGCGCGGCTCGCGGGTGCAGGCGGTGTCGAACGAACTCAACGGCGAGCGCATCGACATCGTGCTGTGGAACGATGCCCCGGCGCAGTTCGTGATCAACGCCATGGCGCCGGCCGAGGTGCAGTCGATCATCGTCGACGAGGACAAGCGCTCGATGGACATCGCCGTCGCCGAGGACAAGCTTTCCCAGGCGATCGGCCGCGGCGGCCAGAACGTGCGCCTGGCCAGCAAGCTGACCGGGTGGGACCTCAAGGTGATGACCCAGGACCAGGTCGCCGCCAAGAGCGAGGCCGAGCAGGAAGCCGCGCGGCAGCTTTTCATGGAAAAACTCGAGGTCGACCAGGAGATCGCCAACATCCTGGTGCAGGAAGGCTTCTCGACCGTCGAGGAAATCGCCTACGTGCCGACCGGCGAACTGCTGGCGGTGGAGGGCTTCGACGAGGACATCGTCGAGGAACTGCGCTCGCGCGCCAAGGACGCGCTGCTGACCGAGGCGCTGGCGGTCGAGGAGGATCTCGACGAACACGCGCCTTCCGAGGAACTGCTGGCGCTGGAGGGAATGGACGAGGAAACCGCGTACGCACTGGCGGCGCGCGAAATCGTCACGCTGGACGACCTTGCCGACCAGGCCGTGGACGACCTGATCGACATGGAAAACATGGACGAGGAACGCGCCGCGGCGCTGATCATGGCCGCGCGCGCACCGATGATCGCCCAGCTTGAACAGCAGGATGGCTGAACGGGCACGGCCGGGCGGTACCGGCCGGTCCCGATCCGGCGGCTGCGGCCGTCGGCGAAGTTGATCGCCACGCGGCCCCGGGCCGTCGTGGCGAACCCGTGGTGATGCGTTGCACGCCCGGGACCAAGCATGCAAAAGAGGTACGACAAGATGTCGCAGATCACGATCAGGCAACTGGCGGGCATGGTGGGAACGCCCGAAGACAAGCTGCTGGCACAGCTGGCGGAGGCCGGCATGCGCTTTGACGGCCCCGACCAGGTCATCAGCAACCGCGAAAAGACCAAGCTGCTTGATTTCCTGCGCCAGAACCACGGCAAGCAGGCGGCCGGTGCGGCCGCACCGCCGCGGCAGGTCACGCTCAGGCGGCGCAAGGTCAGCGAGATCAAGGTGCCCGGCAGTGGCCGCGGCGCCGGCGCCAAGACCGTGAACGTGGAAGTGCGCGCGCGTCGCACCTACGTCAAGCGCAACACGGTGGCGCCCGATACCGGCGTGGACAGCGAGCGCGAAGAGGCGCTGCGCAAGCTCAAGGCATCGCAGGAGCAGCAGGAACGCGAGCTGGCCGAGCTGGCCGAGCAGGATCGCCGGCGCAAGGAGGAACAGGAACGCGCCGCGGCCGAGGAAGCCGAGCGCAAGCGTGCCGAGGAAGAGCGTGCCCGCGAGGAAGCCGAAGCCGCGGCCCGCGCGGCCGCCGAAGCGGCTGCCGCCGAGGCGGCAGCCGGCCCCGAGGCGCCCGGACGCCATGGCGAGCCGCCCAAGCCCCCGCGCGGGCGCGACGATGGCGCGCACAAGCACAAGCGCTCGCGCGGTTCGCACCGGATGCGCGACGACGACCGCCGCTCGCGCTACGCCTCGGGCGAGCTGCACCTGACCGATGCCGAGCGCGCCCGGCGCTCGACCCGCAAGCGTGCCCGGCCCAGGGTGGACCTTTCCGACATCACCGGCCAGCACGGTTTCTCCAGGCCGGTGGCGCCGGTCGCGCGCGAGATCCCGATCGGCGAAACCATCGTGGTGTCCGACCTTGCCCAGAAGATGGCGATCAAGGGTTCGGAAGTGGTCAAGGCACTGTTCAAGATGGGCACCATGGTGACCATCAACCAGACCCTGGACCACGACACCGCCGCACTGGTGGTCGAGGAACTCGGCCACAAGGCCGTGGAGGCCGAGGAAAAGACGGCCGAGACCGAACTTGCCGCGCACGTGGTCACCGAGGCTGCCGAGGGCGAGAAGGCGCCGCGGCCACCGGTGGTCACCATCATGGGCCACGTCGACCACGGCAAGACCTCGCTGCTGGACCACATCCGTCGGACCCGGGTTGCCACCGGGGAGGCCGGCGGCATCACCCAGCACATCGGTGCGTATCACGTGGAAACGCCCAAGGGCGTGATCACGTTCCTGGATACGCCCGGCCACGCCGCGTTCACGTCGATGCGTGCGCGCGGTGCGAATTCCACCGACATCGTGGTGCTGGTGGTCGCCGCCGACGACGGCGTGATGCCCCAGACCGTCGAGGCGATCGAGCATGCGCGGGCCGCCGAGGTTCCCCTGATCGTCGCGGTCAACAAGATGGACAAGCCCGAGGCCAATCCCGACAACGTCCGCCAGGGCCTGTCGCAGCACGAAGTGATCCCCGAGGACTGGGGTGGCGAGACGCAGTTCGTGCCGGTGTCGGCCAAGACCGGCGAGGGCATCGACGACCTGCTCGAGGCGATCGGCCTGCAGGCCGAGCTGATGGAACTGAAGGCCGTGCCCGAGGGCCGCGCCGCGGGCGTGGTGATCGAATCCAGCCTCGACAAGGGTCGCGGTCCGGTCGCGACGGTGCTGGTGCAGCAGGGGCGGCTCAAGCGCGGCGACTTCGTCGTGTGCGGCGTGGAATACGGCCGCGTGCGCGCCCTGTTCGACGAAACCGGCAACCAGGTGGACGATGCCGGCCCGTCGATCCCGGTGCAGGTGCTGGGCCTTTCCGGCGTACCCGGTGCCGGCGACGAATTCGTGGTGGTCGCCGACGAGAAGCTGGCCCGCAACGTGGTGTCCGAACGCGAGGCCAAGCTTCGCGAGAAGCGTCTGGTCGCGCCCAGCAACCGCCTCGAGGACGTGATGGCGCAGATGGGCAAGGGCGAGGAGCAGCAGACGCTCAACATCCTGATCAAGGCCGACGTGCAGGGTTCGGCCGAGGCCCTGCGCGAATCGCTGACCGCCATCAGCAACGAGCTGGTCAAGGTCAACGTGATCGCCTCGGGCGTCGGTGGCATCACCGAGTCCGACGCCACGCTGGCCTCGGCCTCGCACGCCCTGCTGATCGGGTTCAACGTGCGCGCCGACGCCTCGGCGCGCAAGGTGATCGAGCGCAGCGGCGTGGACCTTCGCTACTTCTCGATCATCTACGACGTGATCGACCAGGTGAAGCAGGCCGCATCGGGCCTGATGGGCGTGGAGGTGCGCGAGGAAATCATCGGCACCGCCGAGGTGAAGGAAGTGTTCCGCTCGTCCAAGTTCGGCGCGATCGCCGGCTGCCAGGTCGTCGAGGGTTCGGTCAAGCGCAACAAGCCGATCCGCGTGCTGCGCGACGACGTGGTGATCTTCGAGGGCGAGCTGGAATCGCTGCGCCACTTCAAGGCCAATGTGGAAGAGGTCAAGAACGGCAGCGAATGCGGCATCGGCGTCAAGCAATACAACGACGTCAAGGTCGGCGACCGCATCGAGTGCTTCGAGCGCATCGAGGTGGCGAGGACGTTGTGACGCGAAGCATCACGACGTCCGGGACTCGGGACTCGGGACTCGGGACTCGGGACTCGGGACTCGGGACTCGGG
>CAZAXF010000045.1:0-23819 GCA_964489055.1 uncultured Rhodanobacter sp.
AATACAGCACCGCGTCGACCATGTGCTCGAGCACGCGCGGCCCGGCGATGCCGCCTTCCTTGGTCACGTGCCCGACCAGGAACACCGAAGCGCCGGTCTGCTTGGCGTAGCGCGTCAGGCGGGCCGCGGATTCGCGCACCTGCGACACCGAGCCCGGTGCCGCCGGCAACGATTCGGTCCAGATGGTCTGGATGGAATCGACCACCAGCACGCGCGGCATTTCCCTCGCCGCATGCTCCAGCACGCGCTCGACGCAGGTCTCGGCCAGCGCGCGCAGTGGCGCCAGCTCCAGCCCCAGGCGCTGGCCGCGCGCGGCGATCTGCGCCAGCGATTCCTCGCCGCTGACGTACAGGCCCGGCAGGCGCTCGCCCAGTGCCGCCAGCGCCTGCAACAGCAACGTGGACTTGCCGATCCCGGGATCGCCGCCCACCAGCACCACCGAGCCTTCCACCAGGCCCCCGCCCAGCACCCGGTCGAGTTCGCCGATCCGGACCAGGTGCCGGGTTTCCACTTCGCCGGCCACCCCGGCCAGCGGCTGCACGCTGGACGCCTGCGCGCCGGCAAACCCCACGCGCCGCCCGGCGTGCGCGGCCTCCTTCGCCGGCTGCACCACGAATGCCGAAAGCGTGTTCCACGCCCCGCAGGCCTCGCACTGGCCCTGCCACTTGGGATATTCGGCGCCGCAGTCGCCGCAGACGTAGGCGGTCCTGGCCTTGGCCATGGTCAGTCCTTTCGAAGCGACGTCGGGATGTCGCGCTCGGCGTGCAGTACGCGCCACACGTCAATGTAGTCGCCACCATCCCGGTAGAAAACCAGATAGGGAAAATCCTTCACCAGCCGGAACCGCAGGCCGGGCCGACCCAGCCACGGTTCGTACCGCGTTGAGCCTGCCGCGGGATGAGCGGCTGCATGCATCAGCGCGGATTCAGCGGCCGCAACGAAGCGCTCGGCCACGCCCAGCCCCGCCTGCTCAAGATACCAGGCTGCCGCGCGCTCGATGTCGGCGGTTGCGACACCGCGTCGAATGATCCGGCGTCGCATCAGGCACGCTTTCGCGCCTTGGCCCGTGCACGGAGATCCTGACGCAGGCCATCGAAGTATTCGGAATCAAAGCCGCCTTCAACGGCCGAGGCCGCACCCTTGTCAAGCAAGCTGCGCAGCTCGGCCAGGTCGCGATCCCTGCGGATCAATGCGCGCACGTAATCCGAAGCGCCGGCGTAGTCGCCGTCGCGCACCTGTTGCTCCACGAAACGCTTCATGGACTCGGGCAGGGAGATGTTCATGGTGCTCATGCCCCGATCCTGCACTTCTTGGCAAATTTTGTCAATATCCGTCATGCACCATCCTCGGCAAAGAGCACCCGCCGGGTGACGCCACAGGTGAGTTCGTACGAAATGGTGCCGGCGTGGCGGGCGACGGTTTCCACCGGAAGCGACGGTCCCCACAGCGTGACCGGATCGCCGACCCTGGCATCCGGCGCGCGGCGCAGGTCGAGCGTCAACAAGTCCATCGACACCCGTCCGATCACTGCGGCGGGGGCGTCGCCGACCAGCACCGGCGTACCCGATTCGGCGCTGCGCGGGTAGCCGTCGCCGTAACCGATCGCGGCCACGCCGATATCCATGTCCTCGGGGCACGCCCAGGTCGCGCCGTAGCCGACGCGTTCGCCGCGCGCCACGCGCTTGACCGCGACCAGACGGGTGGTCAGCGTCATCGCGGGTGCGAAACCGCAATCGGCACCAGTTTTCCCTTCGGCAACCGACAGGCCGTACAGCAGCCCGCCGACGCGCACCCAGTCACCGCGCGCGGCCGGCCAGCCCAGCAGGCCCGCGGAATTGGAAAGCGCGCGCTCGCCCGGCAGGGCGCTGGTTGCATCCACGAAACGCTGGATCTGGCGCGCGGTGAAATCGTTCTCGAATTCGTCACTGGATGCAAAGTGCGTCATCAGCACGATCGACGGATCGACCGCGGGAAGCCTTGCGAGGCGCGCGTGCAGTTCGGCTGCCTGCTCCGCGGGAAAGCCCAGCCGGTGCATTCCGGTGTCGAGCTTCAGCCACACCTTCAGCGGCGCGTCGCCGTTCTCACCCTCCAGCATCGCAAGTTGCGAGGCGTGGTGGATCACCGCTTCCAGCCGCAACCGTCGCATCTCGGCGATGTCGCCGCTGGCATCGGGCCCTGCCAGCACCACGATGCGCTGGCGGTGCCCGGCCGCGCGCAAGCGCAGCCCGTCGGCGATCGAGGCGACGCCAAACGCATCGACCTCGCCGAACGCCCGCGCGCAACGCTCCAGCCCGTGGCCGTAGGCGTCGGCTTTCACCACCGCCATCACCTTCGCGTCCCCGGCAAGTTCGCGCACCCGCGCCAGATTGGCGCGCAAGGCGTCAAGGTGGATGGTGGCGGTGGCGGAGCGGGTCATGCGATGGGGACCGGGGACCGGGAACCGGGGACCGGGAGCAGCGTGAGTCGCAATGGCCGGCAAGCGACAACTGGTGCCGGTTGCCTTCGAATTCCCAACGCACGACCACCCGTTTCCGTGCGGCAACGTCCAATGGCAGCGCACAAGTCGCCGCTCTTTCCGGTCCCCGGTCCCCGGTCCCCGGTCCCCGCCGTCACTCCATACTCCCCACGTACGCCTCCGGCGCGTAGTTCTCGAACTTGGTGTACTGCCCGAGGAAGGTGAGCCTGACGGTGTCGATGGGGCCGTTGCGCTGCTTGCCGATGATGATCTCGGCGATGCCCTTGTGGTTCGACTCCTTGTTGTAGACCTCGTCGCGGTAGATGAACAAAATCAGGTCGGCGTCCTGCTCGATGGCGCCCGACTCACGCAGGTCGCTCATCACCGGGCGCTTGTCGTTGCGTTGCTCGAGCGCGCGGTTCAACTGCGAGAGCGCGACCACCGGCACGTCAAGTTCCTTGGCCATGGCCTTGAGGTTGCGCGAGATCTCGGAAATCTCCGTGGCGCGGTTTTCCTTGTTGCCGGGCACCTGCATCAACTGAAGGTAGTCGATCACGATGAGGCCGAGCCCGTTCTCGCGCTTCATGCGGCGTGCGCGCGAGCGCAGCTCGCCGGGCGAGAGTGCCGGGGTGTCGTCGATGAAGATCTTCGACTCGGACAGAAGCGATGCGGCCTGGCTGACGCGTGGCCACTCCTCTTCGGCCAGTTCGCCCGAACGCAGGTCCTTCTGGTTGATCCGGCCCAGCGAGGAGATCAGGCGGAACGCCAGTTGCGAGGCGGCCATTTCCATCGAGAACACCAGTACCGGCTGCTTGGCCCGCATCGCCACGGCTTCGGCGATGTTGAGCGCAAACGCGGTCTTGCCCATCGACGGGCGCCCGGCCACGATCACCAGGTCCTGGCGCTGCAGGCCCGAGGTCAGGTCGTCCAGGTCCTTGAAGCCGGTGGTCAGCCCGTTCAACTGGCCGCGGTTCTGGTAGCGCTGGGCCAGCATCTCCACTGCTTCCTTCACCGACTGGCGCACCGACACCACCTGCTTGCGCCCACGTGCGCCGGCCTCGGCGATCTTGAAAACCTTCTGCTCGGCGGCCTCGAGGATTTCCGGGGTGTTGCGGCCTTCCGGGTTGAAGCCGTCGCCGGCGATTTCGGTGCCGGCCTCGATCAGCTTGCGCAGCACTGCCTTGTCGCGGACGATGTCGGCGTAAGCCTTGATGTTGGCCGCGCTGGGCGTGTTGTTGGCAAGCTCGGCCAGGTACGCGGCGCCACCCACGGCATCGGCCTCGCCGTGGCGCTCGAACCATTCGCCAAGGGTCACCGCGTCGCAGGGATTGCCGGCCTGCGCGAGCTCTCCGATCGCGCGGAAGATCAGGCGGTGTTCGCGACGGTAGAAGTCTTCCTCGGTGATGCGGTCGGCGACCTGGTCCCAGGATTCGCCGACCAGCATCAGGCCGCCCAGCACCGACTGTTCGGCCTCGATGGAGTGCGGCGGCACGCGCAGTACATCGACGCGCGGCGGCGGATTGTTGCGTTCGGGAAGAACGGCGTTCATCGGCACGCGACGGCAATGGAATCGGGCATGCCCTCGATCATACGCGGTCGTGTCTCACCGGGCGATACAACAACCCTGTGGAAATCCTGTGCATCGCGCGTGGATGCTTTGTCACGCGCGTCCGGAAAGGCATTCGACGCGGATTCACGCGGATGGCCGCGAAAGTGTTCCGCCTGACTTGCGGCTTTTGATGCAGATCGGCAAACGACGCTTCCGCCAAGTCACGCCCATCATGTCGAAGTGCCGCAACGAAATCCGCGAGGCAACTGTCCCCTGCACTTTCTGTTTGACCCGCGTCTATCCGTGCCTATCCGCGTCGATCCGCGTCCGGAGCTTTTCGCTTTTGGTTCAAAGGCTGCCGAAGCGGACTGGCGCGTACGGGTGCGGATCAAGTACCGGTGTCTTGCCGGTCACCAGCGACGCGACCAACTCCGCGGTGGCCGCGCTCATGCTCATGCCCAGCATCCCGTGGCCGGTGGCGAGCAACAGGTTGTTGAAGCGACGGACCGACCCGATCAACGGCAGTTCGTCCACGCACATCGGGCGCCAGCCCCACCATTCCTCGCGCAACCGGTCGCCGAGCGGCACGCGCAGGTAGTCGCGCGCACCGCGCCGCAGCGCGTCCAGTCGCGTGCGGTTGAGGCGCGCGTCGTAGCCGGAAAATTCCATCGTGCTGCCCAGCCGGAATCCCGAGCCCCACGCCGTCACGCACACACTGGGTTCGCGCAGCACCAGCGAGTGGTGCGGACACGGATCGGGCCGCGACGTGGTGATCGAATAGCCCTTGCCGGGCTGGATCGGCACGTGAAGATCAAGCATCGCCGCCACGCGCGGCGTCCACGCGCCCAGCGCCATGATCACGCGTTCGCCGGAAAATTCCCCGCGCGAGGTACGCACCGCCCGGATGCGATCGTGGCCATGACGAAAGCCCTCGACCGTCACCCCCGTTTCGATCGCGCCGCCACGTTCGCGCACCCGCCGCGCCAGGCCGTCGACCAGCCGGTCGGGACGCAACTGCGCATCGTCGGCGTGCAAGATGCCGCCGACCACGCCGGGCAGCAACGCCGGTTCCATCCGCTCGACTTCACCGCCGGACAGCTCCTGCGCGGCAATTCCGAGTTCATGCAGCCACGCCACTTCGGCCCGGTCATCGGCGAGTGCGTGTGCGTCGCGATACACGAACAGGTTTCCCGAGGGCGTGTATTCGCACTCGATGCCTTCCTCGGTCAGCAGGCGCGGCAGCAGCGTCCACGAGCGCTGCAGGATCGCGGACCGCGCCACCGCGACGCGCCGCGCCAGCGCAAGGTTGCACCGTCGCGTGAAGCCGACCAGCCAGCGCCAGCGCGACCAGTCGGGTTTGGGGCTGACATACAGCGGCGCATCCCGATGCAGCATCCAGCGCAACGCGCGCCAGGGCGTGCCGGGCACGGTCAACGGAATCGCGTGGCTCGGCGTCAGGGTGCCGCAATTGCCGTGCGAGGCCCCGCAGCCGGCCGTACCGCGCTCGAGCACCCGCACGTCGACGCCCTCGCGCCGCAGCAGCAGCGCACAGGAAAGGCCGATCACGCCGCCACCGAGGACCAGGACATCCGAATGCGTCGAATCCATCGCGCCAGTGTAACGCTGGCCTCCAACCGGCCGCGTGCCGAACTGCGTCACTTTCCGCCCCGCCGCGCCCCGGGAAGCAGGTCGCGGACAGCGCCAGGGGGCGGTCGTCGCGGCAGTCGCAGTCCCGCGACCCGCGTGCTGCGGCCGTTGGCATCATTCCTGCTTCGCTATTTCCCGAAAACAGAGGGAGTCACCCATGAGCGCCAACCCCGACACCGCTTTCTGCAGCGTACCCGAGATCCTCCTGATGCTCCGTGCCCCCGGTGCAGGCTGGCTTGCCACCCTGCTGGCGGCGATGGACGAAGCCAATCGCGATCCAGATTTCAACGCCTATCATCGCGCGGTCCTTGCCCGCTGCCTGGACGAGCACTCCGTGCCCGCCGCGGTGGTCGACGCCGCACGCCAGCGCGTCGTGGAGTTCGAACGCTCGCTCGCAGCCAGCGCCGAAGCGGACGCACGCGCGCACCACCGCGTGGCCTGAAAGCGCTGCAAGAAAACCGCGCCAGCAACACCGCAGGCCATGTGGGGGCATGGTCCTGCGGGCTGGACGCGGTTCGTGGCATCGGTTACCTTCGATTGCAACCGGATGTTGACACCCGGGTCGAATCGATGCCTGCCAGTCTGCCAGACGACCCTACGCCCGCACGGTCCGCCGCATCGCCGGGCCGGGGGACGCCATCTTGAACACCACACGACGTTGCCTGCAAGGCACGTCGCTGGCGCTGTTGCTGGTGCTGGCAGCCTGCAGCAGCGTACCGCCGGCCCCCGCCCCGTCTTCGCGCGTGGCCAACGACGTATTGTTCCGCGCGATCAGCCTGGTCGGCACGCCATACCACTGGGGCGGCAATACCCCCGAGTCGGGGTTTGACTGCTCAGGCCTGGTCGACTACGTGTTCCGCACCGAAGCGGGCATCCACCTGCCGCGCACCTCGCGCGAGATCGCCGCGCTGGACGCGCCGCGGATCCCACGCCGCCAACTCGAACCCGGTGACCTCTTGTTCTTCGGCCATCGCCGCCACGTCACCCACGTCGGCATCTACGTCGGCAATGACCGTTTCGTGAACGCGCCCAGCACCGGCGGGACCGTCCGGCTGGACAGCCTGGACGGTTACTACTGGCGCGACCACTACCTGTTCGCCAAGCGCGTCCTGACGCCGCGCGTCCGATCGTCCCTCGCGGCGGACTGACCCGCGCCGGATGCGCATCACGCCGCGCGCCGCGGGGACGGCGCCCGCGGCCTGCTCCACGGAATCCAGCATGCAGAATTTCATCCTGTTCGTCGCCCGTATCGGTCTTTCGCTGATCTTCATCCTTTCCGGCATCGGCAAGATCATGGCCTACTCCGCGACCGCACGGGTGCTGGCCGAACACGGCCTGGCGCCCGGCCTGTTGCCGCTGGTGATCTTCGCCGAACTGGGCGGCGGCCTGGCGATCCTGTGCGGGCTCTTGACCCGCTGGGCCTCGGCCGGCCTTTTCATCTACACGATCCTCGCCGCGCTGATCTTCCACAACCACCTGGCCGACCACGCGCAGTGGATCAACTTCATGAAGAACCTTGCCATCGCCGGCGGTTTCCTGGCGCTGGCCGTGCAAGGTCCGGGCGGATTTTCGCTGGATGCATGGCGGCGGCGGCGCAAGCAACGCCAGAAAATCTTCATCTGAGAAATTTTTTTGCGATCGTCCCTGATCGCCGCACCGCTGCAGTCGGCTTGTCAACCGGACGGTTCCAGGCTGATCAAGTCCAGAACGGCCCTCCATGGCCTGACCTTTCACAACAGCCGCTTCGAATGAAGCGTGACGCTTGTCTCACCCGTGTGCGTGCGCGCCGTCGGGATGCGCGTGGCCGTGCTGCAGTTCCTCGGGCGCCGCGGCGCGCACGGCCAGGACCTCGATCTCGAAGTGCAACGTCTTGCCGGCCAGCGGATGGTTGTGGTCCACGTCGATCGCGCTCATGCCGACCTTGTGCACGGTGACCATGCGCTGGCCGCCATCGCGCGTCTCGAGCACGGTGGTCATGCCCGGCTTCAACTTCTGCGGGTTGTGGAAGTACTTTTTCGGCACCCGCTGCAAAAGGTCTTCCCGGCGCTCGCCGTAGGCTTCCCCGGGCGCGATGTCGGTCGCAAACTTTTCGCCGGCCTCGCGTCCGGTCAGCGCCTTCTCGACCCCCGGCACCAGTTGCCCATGGCCCAGCAGCGCCCACATGGGCTCGCCGCGCTTGCGTGAGTCGTCGAACGGTTCGCCCGCGGGCTGCGCCGCGTCGCGGACAGAGTAATGAAAACTCACCACGGAATCTTTTTCGGCACGCATGGGCGATCACGAAGGCACGGTGGAAACGGGCATCGTAGCGGCATCGTCGCTGCCGGTCACGCGCACCGCACTAGAATGAACGCATGAACGCGGAATCCACCGAGCCGGTGCAATCGGTCGACGCGCTGGCCACGCGCATCGACGCCGCGCTGCCGCAGACGCAGTGCCGCCGCTGCGGCTACGAGGGCTGTCGGCCCTACGCCGAAGCCATCGCACGGGGCGAGGTCGGCATCAACCGCTGCCCGCCCGGCGGCGCCGAAGGCGTGCGCACGCTGGCGCGGATCACCGGGCGGCCCGTGGTGCCGCTCGATCCCGAGTGCGGCGAGGAGGCCCCACCGCGCGTGGCGTTCATCGACGAGGACGTTTGCATCGGCTGCACCAAGTGCATCCAGGCCTGCCCGGTGGACGCGATCGTGGGCGCCAACAAGCTGATGCACACCGTCGTCGCCGATCTCTGCACCGGCTGCGAGCTGTGCGTGGCGCCCTGCCCTGTCGACTGCATAGCGATGCTGCCGTCGGCAGGCGATGTCCCCGCGCGCCTGCCGCGTCCGGCGCTGCCATGCCCACCCTGAATCGCGGCCGTTCCCGCTGGCTGCTTCGGGGATTGTGGCTGGTTGGAATCATCGCGTTCTGCATCGTCTGGCCGGCCATTGAATACCCGACCTTCGACATCGAACCGCAGCAGCGCGCCAAGGCCTTCCTGCAACTGGCATTGCTGCACGGCTCGTGGCTGCTGTGGCCGCTGCTGCTGCAATCGGGCATCAAGGCCTGGCGGCGGCTGCGCGAGGGACGTGCCTGGCGCGGCGCCGGCGCGATCGCGCTGGCACTGGTGTGCGCGCTGCTGTGCTACGCGCGCTTCGTCGAGCCCGAAGAACTGGTGGTACGGCGCACCGTGATCCCGGCGCCGATCAACCTCGACATCGCCCTGGTCGCCGACGTGCACGTGGGCATCTACACCCGTCCCGCCAAACTCGCGCAGATGGTGCGCAAGCTCAACGCGCTGCATGTGGACCTGGTGCTGTTCGCCGGCGACCTCACCTACGATCCGCCGAAGAACCTGGCCGCCGCGCTGGCGCCGCTGAAGCGCCTGGACAAACCCATGTACGCGGTGCTGGGCAATCACGACGTGCAGTTGCCGGGGCCGCCGCTGGCCGGAAAGATCCACCGCGTGCTGGCAGGCTCGCCGGTGCATTTCATCGAGCACCGGGTGATCGACTTCCCGACGTTTCGCCTTGCCGGCCTGTACGACTGGTGGAGCGGGCGCGACGACACCGCGTTCCTGCAAAAGCTTCCGCACGACAAGCCGCTGCTGGTGCTGATGCACCAGCCGCACAGCCTGCGCGCGCTGCACGGCGTCGATTATACGCTGGCGATGGCCGGCCACACCCACGGCGGCCAGGTGTCCATTCCCTGGCTCACCGACGAAATGTTCCTACTGACGCGCGATGAAAAGTACGTGGACGGCTACTACGACACGCCCGTCGGCAAGCTGTTCGTGACTTCCGGCGTCGGTGTCACCGGCGTGCCGCTGCGTTTGAATTGCCCGCCGGTGATCGACGTGCTGGAATTGCGCAAACATGCCCACTGACGCCCGCCAACCCATGCAGCAGCCTTGCATTCACTGCGGTGAAGGCGCGCGCGTGTGCCCGGACGCACTCGACCCCGAGGCCTTGTTCTTCGCGCTGGTGCGCGACGATTTCGCCGCGGCACGCGAACAGCGCCTGGACGCCTGCAGCGAATGCAACCGCTGCGTCGAGGTGTGCCCGTCGCACATCCCGCTGCTGGACTGGTTCCGCTGGGGTAAATCCGAAGCCGCTGAACGCGCGCGCGCCGATGCCCTGCGCACGCGGTATCTCGCCCGCAATACGCGTCTGGCACGCGAGCGCGCCGAACGCGCCGCCGCGCGCCGCGAAGTGCGATCCGCCGCCGGCGCCGCGTTGCCTGCGCAAACGATCAGCCGGGATGAAGTCATGGCCGCGATCGCCCGGGGCCGCTCGAAGCGCAGGAAACCGGAATGAAGCGCGAGGACATCGCCGAGCTGTTCCGCCGCCTGCAAGAGCTCGATCCCGAACCCACCACCGAGCTGCGCTACCGCACGCCGTTCGAGCTGCTGGTCGCGGTGATCCTCTCGGCCCAGGCCACGGATGTCGGCGTCAACAAGGCCACGAAGCGCCTGTTCCCCGTCGCCAACACGCCGCAGAAGATCCTGGCGCTGGGCGAGGAACGCCTCAAGCGCCACATCGCGACGATCGGCCTTTACAACGCCAAGGCAAAGAACATCCTCGCCACCTGCGCGCTGCTGGTCGAACGCCACGGTGGCAAGGTTCCCTCGACGCGCGCAGAGCTCGAAGCCCTGCCGGGTGTCGGGCGCAAGACCGCCAACGTGATCCTCAACACCGTGTTCGGGCAGCCGACCATCGCGGTCGACACCCACATCTTCCGCGTGTGCAACCGCACCGGTCTGGCCCGCGGCAAGACCCCGCGCGCGGTCGAGGACAAGCTGCTGAAGGTCGTTCCCGATGAATACAAACGCGGCGCACACCACTGGCTGATCCTGCACGGCCGCTACGTATGCACCGCGCGCAAGCCGAAATGTCCGACCTGCCCCATCCGCGACCTGTGCGCCTACAAGCACAAGACTCCCGGCTGAACCGGAATCAAAGGGGCCAGAGTCATTGATCCCGGATTGATCAACTCCGGTTGCTGCCGCTTCGACAAAACGATGCGACACGTCCCAAGGCGACACGCGAAGAAAATCAATGACTCTGACACCATTGAATCTTGACGCCACTGAATCCTGCATGTCGCGATCCAAAAAAATGGCCCGCCAGTTGCGGCGGGCCGGGCCTGTTCAGGCAGTGGTGGATCGAACAGTGTTGCTTTTCAAGCCGGCTGGTGGAGATCCCCGCTCAGGCGCGCCCGGGCCGGCGGCGCAAGCCTGCGAACAGGCCGATCAGGAGGACGCCCAGCCCGAACATCGTGAGTGCGGCGGGTTCGGGAACGGGGCGCGGGCCGGGGCCGATGGGCGTGCCCGAGCCGATGGTCACGTTGTCGAACACGATATAGTTCGCAACCCCGCCAAAGTCCACGGACTTGGCCAGGCCGGAAAAAATCACGCCGATTGGTGTCCAGCAAGAATAGCCCTGTGAAAAACCATCGCAGTTGGAACCGTTGGTAGCCAGGTCAAGGGTGGCAAGCACGTTGCCGGTATCGTTCAGGCCGTCGTACACGGTGATGCTGCCACCACGAAAAGGGGCGGCATAGTAAAACGAAAAGCCGGTGTCGAATCCCGCCGCCACGTTCATGATGGCGCTCGTGGATGACAGAAAGCCCATCGTATTGGGCCCGCTGGGCTCGTTGGCCACGTTGTCCCAAAGCCCGTTCGGGGCACCGCCCGACAGGGCATTCGACCACACGACGCCGTAGTCCGGGCCGTCGCAGGTCACGGCACCGCCGTTGTAGGGACTGCTGCAGCCACCGTTGTAGTAGTTGTCGACCAACTCGCCGTTGGCGTTGCTGAGCGAATCGAAGTTCATGACGATGGCCGAGGCGCTGGCAATGCCCGCAAACAGCATTCCCATGACCGAAACCATCACGATTGCGATCGATTTGTTCAAGACGTTCATAGGTTGACCTCAAGTGGAAGTGTCTTCCCCCGGCTACGGAGAGGCAATATCTGTGCCATGAAATAAACATCCATTACAACATGATGTTATGCATCCATGGACTGGAAAGCTCCCGGGAACGTAAGGGACTCCGACGCTTTTTTGAGACCTGGGCGCGGTTGAAGCCGTCATCGTTGTCCCGGCGGAACCCGGCAAACAGCGGTACCACGCGATTTCCCGCAACCCTGGTCCACGCCGGGATCCTCGATCCGCGCTCGATCCGGAATGTAAGGGATCCCGACGGCCGTCTGATCGCGCGAGGTACGAGGTTACGAAGCACGGAGCCAGGTCTTGATTTGCTGCATCGGCTGAAGGGAACCGCAAACAGCCAGGGGCAACGACACCAACGTCAAGTCCAAAATTGTTGCGCAATCCAGACGGGGTACGACACGCGCCTCTCCGGGAACGAACCTTGCGGCCACACGATTCCTGCGGCAAAGACTTCCGGTCCCGATGGTGCTCCGACTCCGCTTGCTGACGCAAACCACGCTCAGCACGAACAGAGACTTCGGCAAAGACCCGTCCCCGCCGACCAAGGCGGATGACGCGGTGCAAACCTCGCGCCGAGCGTCAGCAGGCACGATGATCGTTCTTTTCCCGAGGTCGTGCTTCCTGATCCGCGGCCATTCGCGTAACTCCGCTTCCAGGGCCTTCCCACCACGGACAGAAAAGAACGCGACGCCGGATGCGCGATCCGGCGATCCGTGCGGATGCCTTGCGTTCAGCAAACCGGACGTGGTGGACGCACGCGGCTGTTATCCTCGTTCGATGCACACACAGATCGAAGCGTACGCGGAGCGCATGTCCACGCGCTTCCGCGGTTTCCTGCCGGTGGTGGTGGACGTGGAAACCGGGGGCTTCGACGCACGAAACGATGCGCTGCTGGAAATCGCGGCGGTGATCGTGAGCATGGACGGCGCGGGGCGGTTGACGCCCGAGCCGGTGGTCACGACCCACGTCGAGGCGTTTCCCGGCGCCCACATCGATCCCAAGTCACTGGAGGTGACCGGCATCGACCCGGATCAGCCGTTGCGCGGGGCGATTCCGGAACGCGCGGCGCTGGATCTCGTCTTCAAGCCGGTGCGCGCGGCGATCAAGGCCGCCGGGTGCCAGCGCGCGATCCTGGTGGGCCACAACGCCGCGTTCGACCTGGGCTTCCTCAACGCCGCGGTGGCGCGCACCGGACACAAGCGCAATCCGTTCCACCCGTTTTCCTGTTTCGACACCGCAACCCTGGCCGGGCTAGCCTACGGCCAGACGGTACTGTCGCGCGCGGTGCAGGCGGCCGGGTTCGAGTGGGATCCCGATGCCGCGCATTCGGCCGTCTATGACGCCGAGCGCACCGCCACGCTGTTCTGCGCGATCGTGAACCGCTGGAAGCACCTGGAAGACCTGGAACGCGAGCGGGTCGGCATCCAGTAACCTGATTGGCGCTGCCGTTCAACACAAAGCGCTCTCCCTCCGGGACCAGGATGGGCGCGTGGGAGCACGCATCTGCGAGGCAACGACAATCCATCGGGAACCGAGCCGTTCGCGGACTCGTACCCTCATCCGGCGCTGCGCGCCACCATTCTCCCGAAAGGAGAAGGACGAAGCCAGGCAAGCTGCGACACCAAACGGGGTTGCGTGAAGCACGCGCGGATCCGCCGGTGCCGTCAGTCCACGTCCGGCGGCGGCGTGACGCGCCCGGCAATGCCCGCACGCAGGCCCGCCAGCATCGCGCGAAGGTTTTGTCCGCGTGGCGCCACCAGCAGCGAAAACAGCAACAACTTCACGAGCAGCCGCGGCAGGTCCTGGGCAATCCAGCGCCGCGGCGTGTAGCTGCGCCGGTACAGCAACAGGCGGTTGCGCATCATGTAATACAGCCGGCGCGGGCCGTGCACCACGATGCCGTCGCGCAGGCCGGGCAAGGCCCTGCGCTCGACGCCGTGATGGTGGAGCATCCGCGCACCGCACACCCCGTGCAGGGCATGACCGAGGCCGGTGGCACGAAAGCACCATTCCAGGTCCACGTTGTCGATGAACAACACGTCGGCCATGTCGCCGACATCGTCGAGCACCGCCAGCGGAATGAGCGAGCCGGAAGTGATCAGGAAATCGCAGCGCACGGTGTCGCATGTCCCGTCGCAACGCAGTTGCCGGTTGAACGGAAACCGGATCCGCACGAATGGCGCATCGCCGCCTTCGCGCGGATCGCGAAAACACGGACCGACCGCCGCCACGCGCGTGTGCGCTGCAAGTCGATCCAGCGCCGATTTCAGCGCCGCCACCATGCCGGCATCGGGCACGCTGTCCTGGTCCATCAGAAGGACGTGCGCAACATCCGGCAGCTCGCGGGCACGCGCGATGCCGCGGTTCAACGCGGTGGCGAGGCCGCGGTTTTCCGGCAGCGCCACGAGTTCGACCCCGCGACGCGACCCGCACAGCTCGCGCACGTCCTGCCCGGGGCTTGCGTTGTCCACCACGACGACGTGCTCGACCTGCGCCAGCACCGCCTCCAGCAACGAGCGCAACAATGCGGCGTCCGGGTGGTAGGTGACCACCACGGCACAAACGCCGGGCACGCGTGCGGGAACGGACGTCGGCATCACCACCCCGGCAGCGTCACTTGTTCCGGCGCGGCACGAGGGCGTGCGCCCACCTTTTCGCGCGCAACTGGATACGCTGTCGCCAGTGCCGGAGCCTGTCGCGCTCGAAGCGCTCGCCCGGACGTTCCACGAAATTGGTCATTTCGGTGCGGCCGAACACCAGCCCCGTTTCCGGTCGCGTGCGCGTGTAGTAGTACAGGGCGATCGAGGTGCGGAACACGCCCTCGGGGCACTGCAGGGGATCGGGGTGGCCGTGGTAGGAAATGTCGTTGGTCTCGAACAGCAGCGCGTTGCCGAGTTTCGGCTCCAGCGAGAACACGCGCTCGCTGGCGTCGGGATTCCACAGCTCGATGTCGCCCTTCCATTCGCGCTTCCAGTCACGGTTGAGGTACACGAGAAGGTTGAGCCGGCGGTGCATCGCAAGGCCACGATGCCAGTTGAAATCGGTGTGCAGCTTCAGGTAACCGCCGCGCCCGATGGCGTGGATGCCGCCGCCGCGAAGCTCGGGATCGGCCTCGAGGTCGGCGATGCCGGTGATCTTGCTCAACACGCGCCGGAAGCCGGGTGAATTGAGCCAGGTGATGAACCCGCGCACCGTTTCGGGCATTGCCGCCAGGTCGGACAAGCGGTGCTTGCGGCTGGACCCATGGATGTCTGGTTCCGCCGGATACCGGTCCAGGTGGGCCTGCACTTCATCGGCCAGCACGGCCAGCAGCGACGGATCGAACAGGTCGCCCACCGACGCGTAGCCGCAGGGCGCGTGCGCGCGAAATTCGGCCGCCGCCTGCTCGATCCTGTCGGGTGCGATCGCGTGCTGCATTGGGCTCACCGGTTCAGGCATCGCGGCCATTCGCAAGTTCCGTCCGTGGGCACGGCACGGCGTGCCTTGCCCTCGTCAGCGCACCGCTGCAACACGCCGCGGCGGACCGGGCATAGTCTAACCGGGCGCCTTGCGACGATCCGGAGCAGGCACTTGGCATCACACCGGGAGTCCCCAGCAACCGGCGTCGGGATGAAACGCGCGCGGATGCACGTCCAGCAGGCGCTCGAGCTCGCTATTGTCGGCCACCAGATCCTGCTGCAGGCGGGTCAGCGGTCCGCGCAAGGCCGGCAGCAGGCGTGCGCCGAGCCGGATCAGCGGGGCTGGCACCGGCACGCCGAGCGTTGGCGCCGGCAGGCTGGCGCGCACCCGCGCGAACATTTCGGCGGCGGGCAGACGTTCGCCCCCGCCGACGGGAATGACCCGTTTGTCACCTGCCCCGTCCAGTGCACGCAGCACCGCCAGCGCGACATCCGCCGCGTGCACGGGCTGGCGCATTCCCGTGCCGGCGGGCAGGCCGAACACGCGCCAGCGCACCGCGCGGCGCGCCAGTGGCGTGAGGCTGCGATCGCGCCCGGCGCCGTAGATCAGCGTCGGACGCAGGATCGTCCAGGCGATGTCGCGCCGTTCGCACGCCTCGATCAGGCGCGCCTCGCCTTCGCGCAGCCGCTGCGCCAGCGCGCGCTCGGACGCCACCGGCGAGGTCTGCTTGCTTTGCGCGCTCATGGAACTGGTGGCGACCACGCGACGCAGTCCGGGTGCGCCGCCCGCGTCGATCCACGCGGCCAGCGCGTCCAGCGGCGCGAACGAGCACACCGAGGCCGCCGATGCCGCCTCCGGCGGCGGTTGCGGCAAGCTGCCGCGCAACCAGGCAACGCCGGCAAGGTCGGGCTGGGCGCTGCGCGAAAGCGCCAGCACGCACTTCCCGGCCTGCGCCAGGTCCGGCAACAGAAAATACCCGATCTGGCTGCTTGCACCGCACACCAGCACGGTCGAAGCGCCCCGGTAGCCCACCTCAGTCGTTGTTCCGGATGCGGGCACCCACTTCGCTGATGCGCGGGTCGTTGGGCACCAGATCACGCGCATTGGCCAGCGCGGTGCGCGCCGCGCTGGTCCGGCCCAGCGTCGCGTCGTGCTCGGCGCGGTCCAGCCACGCGCTGCCAAGCTGGTGGCGCATCGAGGAAGCGGCGGGATCGCCGGGGTCCAGTTGATCCAGGGTAGCCAGCATGTCGTGGGCGCGGTCCAGGTCGCCGCCGTGCAGGGCGCGCGCGAACTGCTTGCGCGTGATCCCCGGCAGGGCGCGCAGGCCGGCCTGGGCCTGCGCGTTGTCGCCATCGATACCGAGCGCGGCGCGGTACAGGTCATACGCGCTGTTGCCCGGCGGCAGCATGATGTCGCCCTTGCGCGCGGCGGCGGCGGCCTGCGCCACCAGCCGGGCCACCTTGGCGGACTGTGCGGGACCGGGCTTTGCCGTCGATCCGGCCGGGCCCGAAGTCCCGGTCGATCCGGCTGCCAGCCGCGAGCGTGCCGCGGCCAGGTCGGCCGACTGCGGCGCCAGTTCAGCGGCCTGGTCCAGCAGCGTCGCGGCGCGCTGGCGCTGTCCGGCGTCGATCGCGCCGTTGGCCTCGGCTACCAGCGCCGCGGCGACCCGCCCCAGCCCCGCCTGCGCCCTGGCGTTGCCCGGATCGAGCGCCAGCGCGGCCTTGAACTGGGCCAGCGCGTTGTCGCTGCCCGGCCCCGCCACGCGGCCCGCGCGCAGGGCGGCATCGCCCCGGGCAAGCGCCTGGTCGCGCCGTGAATCGGCTTCGCGTTCGGCGGCCGCCACCGCCGCGCGAAGGCTCGGCAACTGGGCATAGCGCGGCAGCAGGTTGGACAATTCCGACAGCGCCTTGGTGGCGCCCTGGCGATCGCCCTTCTGCAGGCTCGCCTGCACGCGGCCGGCGAGCAGGTCGCCCACCTGCGTCATGCCGTGGCGCGCGACGGCATTGCCCGGGTCTCCCGCCAGCACCTTGGCGAACAGCGCCGCGGCGCCGGCGCTGCCCTCGATGCGCCCATTGGCGAGCGCGGCGCGTGCCTGGCTGATCAAAACGTCGATGTTGGCGCTTTGCAGCACCGCCTTCGCCAGCGCCTTGTCGACCGCATCGACCTGCGCGCCGCCACCCAGCAGGGCGCGCGCCTCTTCCAGCGATGCGCGTGCCTGCGAATACTTGTGCTGCTTCAGCGCCTCCCGCGCGCGCTCCAGCTCGGCATTGCCGACCTTCTGCAGGCCGGCGAGTGCCCGTTCGTTGTCCGGGTCCAGCACGCGCGCGGCGCCGTACAGCTCGCGCGCGCTGTCGGGCCCGCCGACCAGGTTGCCGGTTGCCAGCGCCTGGTCGGCACGCGTCAGCAGGCTGGTCAGGCGCGTCTGCGGAAGCCAGGAGCGCAGGGTGTCCTGGTGGGTCCAGGCCCAGCCGCCGGCGCCCGCCAGCACCACCACCAGCGCCAGGGCAATCCAGCCGATGCGCCGACGCGTGCGGCGCCGCTGCTTCGCCTTCACCGCGTCGCTGGCGGAGAACGGCGGCCGCGGGGCGGACCGCTTCGCCGACGCGCCACGCTTTGGGCGCACGTCCTCGCCCGGGTCGATGTGGTCGAGGCTGCCCAGCACCGGTTCGGTGCGGTGCGGTGTCTCGCGGGAGGGGCGGGAAGGCTTGGATTCGTGCCGGCGGCTCATGCTGCATCCAACGCCGGGCGGTGCCCGGGCATCACCAGACTGCGGGTGGGACCGCGGCGTCGTGCGGGTGGTTCCGGAATCGCCCGCGGGCTCGCGATCCGCACTGATTCTAACAGTTGGCGTCGGCGCCGCCCGTGGCTGCGCGCGCGCATTCAGCCCGCGGCCAGCCGGCGCGCATCGATCACGTTGGGCAGCGCGGCAAGCTTCATCAGCAGCGAGGACAGCTCGCCGTAGTCGCGCAGGCGCAGCGTGAACTGCATCGCCAGCTCGCCGTGGTCGTGCCGACTGCGGCTTTCCGATGCCACGATCCGGGCGCCGGCGTTGGTGATGACTTCGGTCACGTCGCGCTGCAAATCGTGGCGATCGTAGCCCGTCACGCCGATGGACACTTCGTAGGCGCGGTCGGGCGCGCTGTGCCAGCGCACTTCCAGCAGGCGTTCAGGCGCGCGCTCGCCCAGGCGTACCAGCGCGGGGCAGTCCGCACGGTGCACGGTGACCCCGCGGCCACGCGTGACGTAGCCGACCACGGCATCGCCCGGCAGCGGACTGCAGCAGCGCGCCAGCGTGGTCATCAGGTTGCCCACGCCATCGACGGTCAGCGCACCGGGGCGCGGCTGCCTGTGGCGGGCGGTGTCGCGCGGCGGGTGCCTGGGCGCGGGTTCGGGCGGCGCGTGCAGTTCCAGCATCGCGCGCGCGAGCTGGGCCGCCCCGATCTCGCCCAGCGCCAGCGCCACCAGCAGGTCATCACGCCCCTTGCGTCCCAGCCTGGCCGGCAACCGGTCCAGCACCTCGTCGGAGACCGCCAGTCGGCGGGCCTCGCGTTCCAGCAGCTGGCGGCCCGCGGCCAGGTTGGCGGCAAGGTCCTCGCGCCGGAACCACTGGCGCAGCTTGCTGCGCGCGCTGGCCGTGTGCAGGTAGCCGAGCTGCGGCGAAAGCCAGTCGCGGCTCGGCGCCGGTTCGCGTGCGGTGAGGATCTCGATGCGGTCACCGCTGGCGGGCTGGTACGTCAACTGCACGATGCGGCCGTTGACCTTGGCGCCACGGCAGCGATGGCCGACCATGGTGTGCACGTGGTAGGCGAAGTCCAGCACCGTCGCGCCGGCAGGCAGGTCCAGCACGTCGCCCCGGGGCGTGAGCAGGTAGACGCGATCGGCCGCGAGCTCGGAGTGCAGGTCGGCGGCCAGCGCGGCCTCGTCCTCGCCTTCGGCGCGCGATTCCAGCAACCTGCGCATCCAGTCGATGCGCGCGCGGTAGGTGGCGTCGCCCGACGCGCCTTCCTTGTAGCGCCAGTGCGCCGCGACGCCGAGCTCGGCGCTGCGGTGCATTTCGCGGGTGCGAATCTGCACCTCGAGCGTCTTGCCGTCGGGACCGACCACCGCGGTATGCAACGAGCGGTAGTTGTTGCCCTTGGGCCTGGCGATGTAGTCGTCGAATTCGTGCGGAATGATCGGCCACAGGCCGTGCACCAGGCCCAGCACCGCGTAGCAGTCGGCGACGGTTTCGGTGAGCACGCGCAGCGCGCGGATGTCGTAGAGATCGCCGAAGCCGACCTGCTTGCGCTGCATCTTGCGCCAGATCGAATAGATGTGCTTGGCCCGGCCGTGCACGTCGGCCGTGACACCGTGCCGTTGCAGCGCCTCGCGCAACTGGCCGGCACAACGCTGGATCCACGCTTCGCGGTCGGCACGTCGCTCGTTCAGCAGCTTGGCGATGCGGTGGTACGTTTCCGGCTGCAGGTGGCGGAATGCCAGGTCCTCGAGCTCCCACTTCCACTGGCCGATGCCGAGGCGGTTGGCCAACGGGGCGTGGATGTCGCGGGTCAGGCTGGCCAGTGCGCGGCGCTCGGACTCGGGCAGCGCCGCGGCGGCGCGCATCCGCGCCAGTTGGCGCGCCAGCAGCAGGTAGACGACCCTGAGGTCGCGGATGATCGCCAGCAGCAGCCGACGCAGTCCCTCGGCGCTGCCGCCGGCTTCGTGCGCGGCGTGCAGCGCCCACACGCGCTCGGCCTGCTGCTGGCCATCCACCAGCCGGCGCACCGCATCGGATGTGCCGGACGCGGCCGCAGCCCAGGCATCCGGCTGCGCCCGCGCCACGGCATACCAGGCCGCGGCCGACAGCGTGTCCTGGTCGCAGTCCAGCGTCCTCAGCAGCGCATCGGTTTCGCGCCACAGCGCGCGTTCCGCGCCGCGCAGCCGGGCAACCGGCGCGTCCACGGCCGGCTGGCTTGCGGCATCGGTTGCAGGGTGCTGCATCACAACGACTCCGTTCCCGGGAAGTCCCGGCCCGGGAAAGGCTGGTGAAAGACTTTCAGTGTAATGACTCCGGGACAATTTTCCCGTGCCACGAGCATGGGGCACTGCTATCATCGGCGCCCATGCGCATACGACTGATGCTGTGGGCCGCACTGGCCATGCTCCTCGTTACCCTGCCCGTCATGGCGCAGCAGTTCTCCTCGCTCGAGGAGCGCATGTCGGCGGCCGACTTCAAGGCGGCCGGGCTCGACAAGCTCTCGCCGCAGGAACTCAGGTTCCTGGACAACTGGCTGCGCACGCATCAACCCGTGCAGGTCAAGCAGGTCGACGCCAGCGGCAAGCCGGTGTTCTATCCCGACAACAAGCCGCGCGAGAAATTCACCGCGCACCTGGTGGGCCACTTCAGCGGCTGGTCCGGCGGCAGCGTGTTCAGGCTGGACAACGGCGAGGTGTGGAAGCAGGCCGAGTCCGGTTCCTACTCGTGTCCGGAAGTGGACGATCCGGAAGTCACCATCAAGCCGATGATCCTGGGGAGCTGGCTGATGTACGTGCAGGGATGCAACCAGAGCGTGCGCGTGGAACGCGAGAAGTAGCCGCCCGTCGCGGCACCCGCCGGGCCTGTTGTTTTGGTCCGGCCGCCCTCATCATGTCGGAACGTTGTGCGGAAACGGCGAGATGAGGTCGCGAAGTGCTGGAAGTATGGCTGCCACTGTTGGCGTGCGGTCTGATCGGCGCGACGTGGTTCCACGTCCTGCGCCTGCGTGAACACGCGACCGCGCACGCACGCGAGTTGTGCCAGCGGCATGGCCTGCAACTGCTCGATGGCAGCGTGGCGCTGCACCGTTTGCACGTGCGCCGCCGCGATGGCGCGCTGCGGGTCACCCGTGAGTACCGCTTCGATACCAGCCGCGGTGGCGACGATCGCCAGACCGCGGGCCTGACCGTTTCCGGAGGGCGCGTGATCGCCGCCCGCCTGCCCACGCCGGATCCGCCGGAGGCGGATGCCGGGAACGCCGGCAACCGGTCCCGCACCGCGTGGCAGTCGCCCCCGGTGGTGAAGATCGAAAACAAGGTCGTGCCCATCACGCGCAGGCGGCGGACATCGCGTTGACGCCTTGACGGGCGCGCCGCAAGGCGTCGCGCCGCGCAGGGATCATTTCACCACGTGCAGGTTGGGCTTGCCCTTGGGACGCGGCTTGTCCGGTTCACCGTCGTCGTCCGGGGACGAAGCATCGCCGTCATCATCGGCGGCCGGCGTGTCCTTCGCGGGCGCGGGCACCGCCTGCAGCGAGGGCGCATCCGTGGCCGCGGCGGGCGAGTCGCCGGAAGCCCCGGCCGGTGCGGTGCCGGCGGGGTCTTCGGCCAGCAGCATGCCCTGGCCGTTCTCGCGCGCGTAGATGGCCTGCACCGCCGCGATCGGCACGCTGACCGGGCGGCTGACGCCGCTGAACCGCGCCATCAGGGTGATCTTTTCGTTGCCGATCTCCAGCCGCGCCACCGCGCGCGGCGCGAGATTGAGCACCACCCGGCCTTCACTGACCGCCTGCGGCGGAACCTGCACGCCGGGCTTGCCGGCATCGACCAGGATGTAGGGCGTCAGGCCGTTGTCGCAGATCCATTCGTGCACCGCCCGCAGCAGGTACGGACGGTTGGACGTCATTGCAGGGGAATCGGTCGTGCTCACAGCTCGCCCAGCAGGCGTTCGTCCGCGGTCAGGCTGCGCGCGAAACCCTGGCTGCGGAACATGCGCTCACCGTAGTCGACGATCGGCTTGGCCTCCCTGGGCAGCGACACGTTCAGTGACGGCAGGCGCCAGATCACCGGCGCGACCAGGCAGTCGGCGAGGCTGATTTCCGGGTTGAGGAAAAACTTGGAAGCCTTGAACAGCGGCAACGCGGCGACCAGGTGCTCGCGCAGGCGCTTGCGCGCGGGCTCCGCGCCACGCCCTCCGGCGCGGATCGCCGCGACCTCGGGTACCCAGTCGCGTTCGATGCGCACGCAGGCCAGGCGAAGGCGCGCACGCGAGAGCGGATCGACCGGCATCAGCGGCGGATGCGGATAGCGCTCGTCGATGTACTCGCACACCAGCCACGGTTCGTACAGCACCATGTCGCGATCCTGCAACGTGGGGGTGTCGCCGTAGGGATTGATCGACAGCAGTTCCTCGTGCGGCTTGCCGGATGGTACCTCGACGCGGTCATAGACCACGCCCTTGGCGGCCAGCACCAGGCGCACGCGATGCGACTGCACGTCGTCGGATGCGGTGAAGAGGGTCAGCACGGTTCGGGTGCGCGCGTTTTGGATCATGCCTGGGTTCCCCATCAAGTGCGGAGCGATCGGCGCGGGCGGCCCGCCGCGGGTTGCATCACGGCGAAGCCGCGGCCGGCGGCAACGTCAATGCACGTCCTTCCAGTATTCCTTTTTCAGGATCAGCGCGAACCCGGTGAACAACACCAGGTACAGCACCACCCAGGCACCGATGTGGCTGCGCGGCAGTTCGTCGGGCGAGGAAACGAAGGTCAGGAAATTGGTGAGATCGCGCACCGCGTGGTCGTACTGGGCCGGCGTCATGCTGCCGGCGTGCGCGAGCTTGAGTTTTTCGACCTGCGGAGGCTGGCCCTGGACGGCCGGCTTCATGACCGCCACCTGCGTGCCCTGCAGTTGCCACAGCGGGAACGGCATCGCGCTGTTGACCAGCACGGTATTGTTCCAGCCGCTGGCGGTCCTGGGGTCGAGGTAGAACGACTTGAGGTACGCGGCGACCCATTCGGGACCCTTGGCACTGACCTCCAGCGACAGGTCCGGCGGCGCCTTGCCGAACCACTTGTCGGCATCTGCCGTGGGCATGGTCGAAACGATCGGTTCCCGGAACTTGGCGCCGGTGAAGTTGAGGTTGTCCATGACCTGCTTTTCGGTCAGGCCCAGCCCCGCTGCCATCTGCGAATAGCGCATGTATTTCAGCGAATGGCAACCGACGCAGTAGTTCATGAACAGCCGCGCGCCACGCTGCAGCGAGGCCTGGTCGTGCACGTTGACGTTGACGTGCGGATACGAGCCGCCTTCCGCGGCCAGTGCCATGGGCGCGGCAGCCAGTGCCACGGCAGCCCCGAGCAGCACGGCGAGCACGGTGCGCACGGAGGCGCTTCTGGTCTTGTCAGTCATGCGTGGTCACCCTTTCCGGAACCGGCCTGGTCTTCTCCCATCCGAAGAATGTATAGACCCACAGGAACACGAAGAACACGAAGTACAGGATGGTCAGGATCCTGGCGATCAGCAGGTTGGTACTGACGATGGCTTCGGAGTCGTGTCCGAACAGGTACCCCAGCCACACCGGCATCACGTCCGCGCCGATGGTGCCCAGCAGCAGGAACACGATGGCAAACAGCGTCAGCGCGATCTTGTAGCCGACGCCGCGGAACCGGATCGACTTGACCTTGCCGCGATCGAGCCACGGCACCAGGAACAGCGCCACGATCGAGAGCACCAATGCCAGTACCCCCAGGCCCTTGCTGGGAATCGCGCGCAGGATCGCGTAGAACGGCGAGAAGTACCACACCGGCTTGATCGTGGCCGGCGTCACCAGGTCGTTGGCCGGGATCGAGTTGTCGTGCTCGAGGAAGAACCCGCCCACGGTCGGCGCGAAGAAGATGATGATCGCGCAGATGATCAGGAACACGCCCACGCCGACCAGGTCCTTGACGGTGTAGTAGGGATGGAACGGGATGCCGTCCAGCGGTCGGCCGTCCGGCCCCTTGTGCTTCTTGATCTCGACGCCGTCGGGGTTGTTCGAGCCAACCTCGTGCAGCGCGCCCAGGTGCAGCACCACCAGCAGCAGCAGCACCAGCGGCAGCGCGATCACGTGCAG
>CAZAXF010000046.1:0-23723 GCA_964489055.1 uncultured Rhodanobacter sp.
GCGCTTCACCTTCGCCGCGCTGGCCAGCTACAGCCGCACCATCAATTTCGACATCCAGCGCGCCGAAGGCTACAAGGCGTTCTGCAACAAGCTGTGGAATGCGGCGCGGTTTGTGTTGATGAACGTTGAGGAACCGGGGACCGGGGACCGGGGACCGGGAAACGTCATCACCGAGGCGGAGCGGTGGATCATCTCGAAGCTGCACACGACGCTGGCCGAGGTGGAATCGCACTTTGCGACCTACCGCTTCGATCACCTGGCGCAGGCGTTGTACGAGTTCGTGTGGAACGAGTACTGCGACTGGTTTCTGGAACTTTCCAAACCCGCGTTGCACGGTGACGACGAAGCGGCCGCCGCGTCCACGCGGCACACGCTGCTGGTGGTGCTGGAAACGGCACTGCGCGCACTGCACCCGATCATCCCGTTCATCACCGAGGAGATCTGGCAGGGCGTGGCGCGCCAGCTCGGACTTGCCGAATCAAGCGTCCTCGAACGTCCCTACCCGCGCGCGGACGAATTTGCCGTGGACGCAGACGCCAGCGCCGAGATCGAATGGCTCAAGGCGGTGCTGACCGGCGTGCGCCGGATCCGCAGCGAGATGAACATCGCCCCGGGCAGGACCATCCCGCTGCTGCTGGCCGACGGCCACGCCGAGGATCACCGTCGTGCCGGCAAGTTCTCGGCCCAGATCGAATTCCTCGCGCGCTGCGAGGTGCCGCGATGGCTTGCATCCGGCGAGGCCGAACCCGCCGCGGCGGCCGCTGTCGTCGGCAAGCTGCGGGTGCTGATCCCGCTGGAAGGCCTGATAGACCTCGATGCCGAACGCGCGCGGCTGGCCAGGGAAATCGCCCGCATCACGGGCGAAATCAGGAAATGCGAAGGCAAGCTCGGCAACGCCCGCTTCGTCGAGAATGCCCCGGCAGAGGTGGTCGAGCAGGAACGCAAGCGCCTTGCCGACTGGAGCACGCAGCTCAACGCACTGCGCGAGCAGTCGTCGCGCCTGGGCTGAAACGGGCACCAGGACAAAAGCATTTTTCTGATTAGGGCCGTTCCTCAGCCACGCTGGCGATGCAAAGCGCCCTCTACCCCAGTCATTCCGGGGCCATCGCCGGTTTCATCGGCGATGGCCCCGGAATGACGAACTTGGTGAATGTCATACCATCACCAACTGGCTGAGGAACAGCTCTAGCCTGCGTTATTCATCAGCGTTCGTAGCGAGCCGGTTCAAGAGCCTGCCCCGGACATGATCCGGGGGCATGGCATGAGCGGGTTTCGCGACCGAGGGGCGCGCAGGCGTAGTTTCACTACGTCGAGCACCCCGACCGAGCGAAAGCCGCGCATGACGTGTCATTGGGCCGGCGCAGTAGAAGGCTGGTGAATAATGCAGGCTAGTCAGGAGCATTTTTGACACGGATAACAGCGGATCAAAGCGGATAACGCTTCCAATCCGTGTTCATCCGTGTCGATCCGTGGCCAATGCCTTTGGCGTTCCGTGCTCGGTGCGCTCCGCGACCAGGTGTCACGTCCCGGCTCCCTGCGGGAGCGCCGGAAGGCGCGAACAGAATTCCGGTGCCGTGGGCGAACGGTCGCGCCTTCCGGTGCTCCTACTCGACCGCGCCCGCCTCGCCCGGGAACAGCACGTCGATGTAGCCGAACTTCGAGAAGTCGGTGATGCGCGAGGGATACAACCGGCCGATCAGGTGATCGCACTCGTGCTGCACCACGCGCGCGTGGAAGCCTTCGGCGTTGCGGTCAATCGGCGTGCCCCTGGGGTCGACGCCCTGGTAGCGGATCATGCTGTGGCGACTGACCACGCCGCGCAGGCCCGGCACCGACAGGCAGCCTTCCCAGCCTTCCTCCATGTCGTGCGACAGCGGGGTGATCACCGGGTTGAGCAGGATCGTTCGTGGCACCTCGGGCTCTTCCGGGTAGCGGTCGGAATGCTCGAAGCCGAACACCGTCAGTTGCAGATCGACACCGATCTGTGGCGCGGCAAGGCCCACGCCGTCGGCGGCCTCCATGGTCTCGAACAGGTCGGTGATCAGGTCGTTGAGCTCGGCGGTGCCGAACATCGATTCGGGCACCGGCGGCGCCACGCGCAGCAGGCGCGGATCGCCCATTTTCAGGATTTCACGAATCATTCCGGTTCCCGGTTGTGGATCAGTGGCGGCGCGCGCGGCGCATGGCAAGCACGGGCGCCGTTGCCAGGAAGTGGCCGGCGATGCCGCAGGCAACCAGCACGCGCGTCAGCGGCCGGCGCGCGGCCGGATCGAACTTCGTGAACCAGCGCCACATGCCGCGGTGCTTATGGTAACTGACGAACACCGGGCGATGGCGGCTGGAACCGCCCCCGGCGTGGTGCACGCGCACGTTTCCGGCCAGCAGCACCCTGTAGCCCGCATCGCGCGCGCGCCGGCACAGGTCGAGATCCTCGCAGTGCAGGAAATAGCCTTCGTCGAAACCCTGCAGGTGATCGAATGCGGCGCGCGGCATCAGCAGCAGCGCGCCGGACACGCTTTCCACTTCGATCACGGAGTCGGGCATCGGCCCCGGCACGTCCACGCCCTCGAATCGCTGCGGATCGCGACGTGCGCGCCCGGTCAGCTCGTTCAATGATCGCGCGAGCAACGGATCGCGGCGGCGCGAGGACGGATCGGGCACGCCCTGTTCATCGCACACCACCGCACCGACGACACCGGCGTCGGGATGCGCCTTCAGCACCTCCAGCATCGCCGCGGCGGTATCCACCTCGAGCATGCAATCGGGATTGACCACCAGCAGCGCATCGCCCGTCGCCTGGCGCGCACCGATGTTGACCGCCGGGCCGAACCCGCTATTGGCGTGGTTGTAGATCACACGCAACCGCTCGTCGTGCTCGTACGCCCGCGCGAGGGCCTGCGGCACGCCGTCGCGCGATCCGTTGTCGACCACGATCACCTCGACCGGCACGCTCGACGCCAGCGCGCGCGCCACGCACTCGCGCAACGAGGCACCACTGTCGGCGGCGACAATGACGATGGAAACAGGAACAGGCATCCGCGCAGTCTAGTGTGCAACAAAGGGGGCGGGCTCCCCGGCGCGCTCAACCGCCCGTCGGACGGCGGGCACTGCCGGCCCTGCGAAAGTCGGAAGGTGCAGGGCGGACACCGTCCGCCATTGCATCGCGTGGAATCAATGGAGTCAGAGTCAAATCAATGGGGTCAGAGTCATTGATTTCGACTGCTCGGCCCGAATCAATGGGGTCAGAGTCATTGATTTCGACTGCTCGGCCCGGTTTGTTCCACCACTACGCAACGGAGTCGGAAATCGGAAGATGGCACCGGGACAAAAAATCAATGACTCTGACCCCATTGATTCATGCGAAGCGTGTGTCCCTGGAGAACGGTGCCCCTCCCGCTACCGCGTCCGTGCTTCCAGCCGCCCCTCCCCAATCCGCTGGATCCCACGGGAAATCATGCACCGGTCCTGGAATGTAGGCGTTCCACTGACGGTATTTGTGTCTTGCGCGGAGCGCCCGCCGCCCCGCACCCGGCGGCTCCAACGTGTAGTCTATGGGTACCTGTACGACCCAGTGCTCCTTGCCGGAATCAGGACCCGCTGTCGGTACGTGAAATCTCCATTTCCGTGCAGCCTTCAGGGCCGCATCCGCCAACACCTTCCGGAAATGGGCTTGCGGTTTGATCCGGCTGCGCAGGTTGACTTGCCGCACACCCGCCTGGGTCACGTGACCATCCCGACCGATTTGCAGGACGAGAAACACTTCGCCGCCCACACCATGGAACATGGCATCCAGTGGGTAGGGTGGCGTGGCTTGACGTTCCATGGTGATGCGGGCATTTTTCGGACACACATCCGGCGACAGCTTGCGTGCGAGTTCGGCGTCGCAACCGAATTCGGCACCGGCGACGCGAATCGCAACGTGCTCCGCGTCTATTTTGCTGGCGACGAGCCGGAGCGACATCCCGGCCCTCGCCGTGACCGGTTTGCCATCGACCATGACCGGCTCGAACTGCCACTCCGGCACCGTCTTCCGCACGATCTGCAACGCCGATGGCGGCAGCTTGTCCTGCCCGGCCAGCGTATAGCTCTGCACGCCGCCTTCAGGGTTCACCGTAATGGAACCGGTGATCACCATGCTGAACTGGACAGGCGGTTCTGCCGCAAGCGCAAACACAGGCACCAGCAGCATCAGCAGCACCAGAAATGCTGTCTTCATGGGTTTCTCTCCAAAATCAATGACTCTGACCCCATTGATTCCAATGACTCTGACCCCATTGATTCTTGATTCGCGGTGTGGCTCAGGATTTCCCGGCGTCATTTCCCGGTGGAGCCTTCAGCACGAAACGCGAATCGCGCAGGAAGGCCCCGTCGCCCGCGATCGCATCGCCCTTCGGTTGGTCGTGCGCGGCCCAGGGAATCTCCTGCTTCGGGCCGGGAACGTAGGCATTCCAGCTTCCGTACGCGTTCCGGTGCGCGGCATCACCGCTGAGTGTGAATTTGACGGGGACCGTGACCGTCCAGTGTTCCGCGGCGGCTTCGGGTCCGACCGTCGGCACCTGGTAACGCCAATGCCGGACAACGTCCAGCACCGCCCGTCCCAGCACGCTGCGGAAGTGGCCCTGCCTGGGCGTCAAGCTGTAAAGGTTGACCTGTCGGACGGCGGACCGTGTCACCCGGCCCTCGCGATTGATCTGGAGTGTCACGTATACCTCGCCGCCGACCCTGTTGCGCACGGCTTCGCCCGGGTACCTCGGTGTCCGTCGATCCTCCCAGGTCACGTTGGCGCCGTTCGGACAGGCATCCGACAGCAGCTTGAGCTGTTTCGACAACCAGGCGTTGCATCCGAACTGCTCGCTGGCGACCTTGACCGTCATGTGCTCGTCATCCAGCTTCTCGGCGACGATCCGCAGCATCATGCCCGTCTCGGCCGGAACCGCCTTGCCGCCCTGGATGATCGGCTGGAACTGCCACGTCGCAATCGTCTTTTTCACGACCTGCACGACGTAGGGTTCAAGGTCGTCCTGCTTGTACAAGGTGTAGCCGCGCACGCTGCCGTCCGCGTTCACCGTGATGGTGCCGGCGAGCATCAGGCTCGACTGCACGTGCGGCCCCGCGGCAAATGCAACCACGGGAACCAGCAGAAACGACAACGCCAACCATCGCGATTTCATCGTGAATTCCCTCCAAGCCGACGTACGGGAACCGCGTGCCGGGCCACTGTAGCAAAATCAATGGGGGCAAAAATCGATGACTCTGACTCCATTGATTTTGACCCCATTGGTTTTCATTGATTTGTCACTCCGCGCCGCTCGTGGCGTCGGGCCGGGGCTTGGCGGGGTTGTGCGCAGAGGCGTGTTTTCCGGATCCCGTTCCCGCCGGTTCTGCGCCTGCAGGCACGGTGACGCTTCCGGGCGTGCTGGGATCGGGTGAGGCCGTGGCCGGGGTTGCCGTGTCCGTCTTCGGCAGGATGGGTTTCAGCGACTGGAAGTTGTTTTCGTATTCGTCGGTGATGCGGCGGGCGTCTTGGGGATTGCGCACCACGCGCGGGGTGATGAGCACAATGAGCTCGGTGCGGCTGCGGTCGCGTTCGGTGGTGCCGAACAGGCTGCCCAGGATCGGGATGCGACTGAGGAACGGCACGCCGTTGCGCTGGCTGGTGTCGCTTTGCTGGATCAGTCCGCCCAGCAGCACGGTCTGGCCGCTCTGCACTGCCACCTCGGTGGAAAGCGCGCGGTTGGCGATGGTGTAGTTGCCGTACTGGTCCCGGGTGGTCGGCTTGCTGACGATCTGCTGGATGTCCATGTACACCAGCCCACCCGGGTTCACGCGCGGTACCACGTCCAGCAGCACGCCGGTGTCGATGTATTGCACCTGGCCGACGCTGGCGTTGCCCGTGGGCGAACCGACGCCGATGCCGGGCACGTAGTAGTTCTGCACCACGGGGATCTTCTCGCCCACCTTGAAGGTGGTTTCCTGGTTGTTGAGCACCACGGTGGACGGCGCCGAAAGTACCTTGGCATCGCCGCTGCCCTCCAGGGCCTTGATCGCGAACTGCAGGTCGTGGCCCGCGAACGAATAGAACAGCGCGTCCCGGGAGCCGTCGTAATCGACGCCGCCCATGCCGGCGGCGCCCTGGTGCCGGCGGAAGGACTGGTCGGTGTTGGGCGGCGAGCCGGGCTGGGTGCCGATCAGGCCGCCGAGGTAGTACTGCACGCCGAACCGGAACTGCCCGGTCAGCTTGACTTCCAGCACCTTGGTTTCGATCTGCACCTGCAGCGGTTTTTCATCCAGCCGCTGCACCACCGGCAGGATCTTTTGCCATTCGGCGGGCGTGGCGCGCACCAGCAACTGATTGTTCTCGTTGACGGCCGCGATGCGCACGCCGCCGCTGGTGGTGAAGGCCACCGACCCCTGCTGCTGCGCCGACTGCTGCTGGCGCCGGTACTGGGTCGCGCCCTCGATGGCGCCGGTGGCGAAACCACCTCCGGGCCCTGCCCCGCCACCGGCTCCCCCGGTCTCGGGCGAGAAGCGGCCAAAGCCGCTGGATGCCCCCCCCATCGCGCCCAGTTGTCCCTGCGAGGTCTGCTCCAGCGGCGAGAACCCCGGCGCAACCGCACCGGGCGGCGCAACCGCGCCACCGCCACTGGTGTTGCCGAACAGGGCATTGAGGTGCGAGGCGAGGTCGGACGCCTTCACATTGAGCACGTTGTAGACGTACAGGCCGGAGGAATTGCCGGCGCCGTTGTCGATGGTGGTGACCAGCTTGCGCACTTCATCGATGTAGGACGGCTGCGGCGTGATCACCACCAGGCTGTTGCTGTGCTTGAGCGGAATCAGCCGCACCAGGCTGGACATCTTCTTGCCCTTGCCGCCGGTCTCGCCCTGGAACACCGTGTTGAGCTGGCTGACCAGGTCGTCGGCCTGCACGTGCTGCAGGGGGATCACCGCCACCGACATCCCGCGCAGCCAGTCGACGTCGAAGGTGTGGATGATGCGCTGGTAGTTGGCAAGTTCCTGTGGCGTGCCGCCGAGCACCATCAGGTTGCGCACCGGGTCGACCAGCAGGAAGGCGCTGTCGGTGGCAAAGGGCTTCAGCAGCCGCTGCATCGTGTCGGCGGACACGTAATGCAACGGGAACAGCCGCGCGGCGTAGCCCGAACCCGGCGGCACCGCGCCCAGGCCCGGCACCAGGTTGCCGGGCGCGGCCTTGGCAACCGGAACGACGAGGTAGCGGCCGTCCTGGTGCACCAGCGCATTGCCGGTCCAGGACAGCAGCATCTGCAGGATCGGCAGCACTTCATCCCTTGTCACCGGCTGCGAGGTGGCGAAGGTCACGCTGCCCTTGACCTCGGGCGCGATGGAATAATTCACCTTCAGCACGTCGCCCAGCACCGCCTTGACCGCGGCCTGCACCGGCTGGTTGTCGAAATTGAAGGTGATGGTGCCGCCTTCGTTGACGCCACCGGCCTTGCCGTGTGCGGCGGGCGGCTTGCCGATGAACACGCCGGTGCCGTAGTGGGTTTCCGGCGCGGTGCCGGTGGTCAGGGCCTGGTTTTCCGCGCCGCCGACATGCAGCGGCTCGGGCGCGGGCTGACGGGTACCCTCCAGTGCTTCGCGCTGCACGCTGTAGTCGTGATCCTGGTGCAGCGGCGGCGTTGCACAGCCGGCCAGCAACGAGGCCAGCAACGCCAGTGTCGCCACGGACAATATTCTCGACACGTCACGCTCTCCCCATCAGGTTGTACCGCGGCAACCGCCCGAACCCTTCAGTTGCCGTCATGTTGGCGGTTTCGACGCTGTCGCGCCTCATACTGCTTACGCAATTGCCGCGCGCGCGCCGCGGCCGACCGGGCTGCGGTTTCCGAATGCGCCGGTTGCGCAGGTTGGCCACTCGCACCGGCGCTGTCATCCGACCCGTCCGCGTTGCCCGCATCCGGCGCCGGCCCGGGTATCAACTTCAGTTGCAGCCGCGAGCCTCCGGAATTGACGACCGCACTGCGCGCATCCAGCGCCACCAGCTCCGGACCACTGCGCGACGGCTGTCCTTCCAGGACACGATAATCCTTCCCGGAGGTCTTGTCGTGCACGATGGCCATCTTGAGCCCAGGCAGCATGATGACGCCGGTGAGCGCGAGGTCGCCGCTGCTGCCCCGGCCGCTCGCCGGTGCCGCGGGCATGCGGTCGGGACTGAACAGCGGGTGCTGCCAGACGGCCGCGAAATGGTCCAGCGCAGGCACCCGGGGCGGCGGCAACTGGGCGCCGGCCCGCGGCAGGTGCGGGGCGGCGGCCTGCCCGCGCCAGTGCACGCCGCGTCCGACGCCCAGCCACAACGCGATCAGCAGCAACAGCAGCAGCACGGCCAGTACGCCGAGCATCGGGGTCAGGCGGCGGCGGTCGGCGGCGTTCATGGCGTGGCGGAGGTCGGGCGCAGGTAGCCGGACAACGTCAACTGCGCCTGCAGCCGGCCGGCCGGCGAACGCGCCAGTTGCATGTCGTCGACGAACAGGTAGGGCAGGCCACGGTCGAAGTCGTGCAGCAGCGCGGCCAGCGGCTGCATGCCGCAATCGAGCGTGATGCTGACGCTCACACGCCGGAACGGTTCCTGGTCGTTGCCCTGCTCCACCGGCATCTTGGACGGCATGCTGCAGCCCGAACCCTGGTGCGCGTGCGCGGCCACCAGGTCGGTGACGCGCTGGATCAGGTCGGCCGACGCCGCGCTGGGATCGTTGCCGGGCACGAATGCTCCGACCGTGGCGCCGCCGCGTTCAAGCTGGTGCACGCGCTTTTCCAGCAGCGGCTGCTGCGCGATGGCGGCGACATACTTTGCGTGCAGCGTTTCAACGTCGTGCATTTGTCCGTCGACCTTCAGCAGCGGCGCGACGAACCACCAGTGCAGCAGCACGAAATAGGCGAGCGCCAGCGCCGCCAGCGTCACCGCGATCGCGGCCAGGCGCGATTGCATGGGGGTCATGCGCTTGACGTCAATGCGCATCGGCGCCACCCCGCTGGCGCACGCGCGCGACCAGTTCGAAGCGTTCCTTGCCGGTTGCCGGGTCGGGCTGGATCACGCCCTGCAGCCGCGGCTCGGCCAGAAGCGGAGACTTGCTGAAGGTATCGACCAGCGCCGCGGCCTTGACCGCCTCGCCGTTCATGTCCAGCCCGCCGGAGCCATCCAGGGTCAACGAATCCAGCGACGCGGTGTTGGGCAGGTGGGTAGTCAGCTCGTTCAGCACTTCCAGCGGCGAGGGATGCTCGGCCTTGCGCTTGACCAGGAACTTCGACGCCGCGATGGCGCCGGCCAGTTGCCCGCGCAACTGTTCGGAATGGGTGGCGCGCTGCTTCATCGCGGCCACCTCGGCCTGCATGCCGGCCAGCGCGGCACGGCGATTGTCCAGCCACTGCGCCATCACCAGCACCAGCAGCACGATGCAGGCGGCACCGAGTGCCCAGTTCAGGCGCCGGCGCCGGTCCGGTCGGTGCGGGCGCCGATCCGCCGGCAGCAGGTCGATGCCCGCGGGCTCGCCATCCTCGCCCAGCACGTCGATCGCATCGACCTGGGCTCCCGAGCTGGCCAGCTTTTCCAGCGCCGGGTCCAGCTCGGCCGCGGGCACCACGTAAAGGTCAAGCGCCACGTGGCCGGCCGGCGCCGGCACCGCGCTGACACGCGCGTCGTAGTACACCTGCTCGGGCTTGAAGGGCGTCTGCCGGTCCAGCTCGTAGCCCGCCACGCGGCGCGGGTCCGCCGCGGCGGCCAGCGGCATCACCAGGCGCCGCTGCAGGGCCTGCGCCGCGGGCACCACCAGCACCTGGCGGCGATCGTCCGGATCGATGCCGGCGCAGGCCTGCGTGAACGCGGCGCGGCGCGCCTCGGCCGGGAGGTCGGCGGGTATCGTCAGCAACGACTCGCCGGTCCGCACCCGCCGTGCGTAAATGTTGCCGTCGGCCACCGACAGCCACAGCACGTCGGGGCCACGCCGCACCCAGCCACGCAGCCGCGCCGGCAGCATCGCGGTCAATTCGCCGCCCCACCAGCGCAGGAATCCGGGCAGTGGCGATCGCCGCCACGCCAGTTTCGCGCGTTCCAGGGTCTGGGTGGATGTACTCGCCATCAACGGAACCGATTCACGGTGCGTCGGCCGATCCGGCGCGCCAGTCCAGCACTTTGTACGGGCTCGCGGTACCCGGCGTCAACGCCAGCCGGATGGTGGCATCGAGCCCGCCCCGGGTGCCGTCGGCCATCTTCGCGCTGGCGAACACCCGCAGCACCGTGCCGCCGTAACCGGCCACCAGGTTGCCGCCCGGCGCCGCGCCCGGCAGCATGCCATTTTTTGCGCCCGCCCGCGCAGGGCGCGCGCGCCGCTGTGTTGTCAACGCTTTGGCGGCTGTTGCGTTGACACCGCGCAACACTTCCAGCGCCAGCGGGCCGGAGTAGGACAGGTCCGGAAAGTTGCGGCCCGAATACACCGTTACCACGGGTTCAAGGCGTGCAAACAGGCGTGAATTCATGCCCGGCAGGCGCGCCAGTTCGTCCACCGCGCGGAAATTGCGCTGCAGCGGGGCCCCGGTCGCAACGCCGCCTGGGGCGGGATTGCGCCGGGCCGCGATCGCCGCGGCCATGCGCCCGGCATCGTCCGCGTTGGCACCGGCGGCCACGAACAGCCTCCGCAGCAGGTCCGTCGGGGTCGCGTTGAGGTCGAACAGGCCGCCGACATCGACCACGCGCACGGTCACCGCGGCGGCATCGAAACGGAAATGGTAGGGTCGGCCATCGGGCACCCAGCGCTGGTGCAGGCCGGGTGCGCGCAGTCCGGCGACCGCGTGCGCCAGCCCGGCTTCGGCCGCAAGTTCGGCGCGCACGCGCTCGGATCCGTACAACGCCGCCTCGGCCTGGCTGCGCGCGCTGGCGGCGAGCCCGGCCAGCAGCGCCGCGACCAGGACGGTCACCCACAGCACCAGCAGCAGCGCGGTGCCTCGCTGGCGGCCGATCACGGCCCTGCTCCCCCGGTCTGCAGGCCCAGGCCCTCACCGGCGTGCACGCGCACCAGCATTTCCGGAAACGCGGCCGGCGCGCGCCACGCGGGCCGTGCCCGGATGCGCACCGCCAGCGGCAGGCCGGTGGTCGCGCTCCAGTCGTCGCGCCATTGCGCGGGTTTGCCGAACACCGGCATCGCCAGGTAATGGAAGCTGCCCCGGTGCAGGTCCTTGAGCAACACGCGCCGGACGGGTTTGGCACTCGCCGGCTGGAAACCGGCGTAGGGACGGTAGCTCAGCTCGAGCGCGTAGCGGTCGTTTGCGTCGCGCACGAATGCCAGCTTCTGCAGGTACAGCCCGGCGTGGCCTGCCTGCGTTGGCAACGGCGCGACAAATTGCATGGATGTCGCGCTTCCGCGGAACATGCGCGCAGGCGCATCGGCCGCCTCGATGAACGGCTGGCGGCCGGCGGCACCGAGATCGCGGCGCACGAACTGCTGCACCGTGCGCACCTGCTCGTTCTGCGCCATCAGTGCGTTGCTGGCGCGGGTGATCCGGGTCGCCCCGGCCAATGCGCCCCACACCCCGGCCATCACGAACGCGAACAACACCAGCGCCAGCAGGATTTCCAGCAGGGTGAAACCGCGCGCGCCGACGGGCGACGGACGACCGCGCGCCGCCGCACCCGCACGGGCAGTGACGGCACGCACGGCACCGGGACAATGCACGCCGTTCACGGTCCAGCCTCCGGCGCCGCCTGCGCGCGCTCGGTGGACAAGCGCAGCGTGCGCCCGTCTCCGTAATGCACGGCGACATCCAGGCGATACAGCGCTACGGCGCCTGCCTGCGCGAACAACATGCCGCCGGTGCGCGGCGCCGCATCGGGCGTCGGGGCTTCGTCCACATCATTGGCCGCCGGCGACGGGCGCGACAGGGCATGCACTTTCAGCGTCCATGCCATGCCATCGGAAAACTTTCCCGAATGCGTCCCGTCCTGCAGCGGCGTTGCCAGCCCCTGCTCCGCGAGCAGGCTTTGTGCGTGTTCCACGGCGGTATCCAGCGCCGCCGCGCTGCGCGCGTTGTGCGCCGCGCGCCCCAGCGCGGTAATGGCAATCGCGAACGCGATCGCCAGCAGCGCGATCGCGGCGAGGACTTCGAGGAGGGTAAAGCCGGTGTGGAGCGGGGACCGGGGTCCGGGGACCGGGGACCGGGCGAGGCCGCGTCGGCGTGGGGACCCGGTGCCGGGGGCCGGGGGCCGAACGAGGCGGCGCCGGTGCGGGGACCGGGGTCCGGGGTCCGGGGACCGGGCTTCAGGAGATATTCGTGGCATCACGGCTGCACGGTAATCCGGCGGGGTCGCTGCACAGGGCCGCAATACCCGCTTCCCAGCATAGCCCCACCGTAGTCCGGTCCCCGGTCCCCAGTCCCCGGTCCCGGCTTCACCGTGGCTTCGTCCGGTCCCCGGTCCCCGGTCCCACGCACCGACAGGCGCGAATCCCGGAACCACCGCAATGTGCTGGAGCCATTCATCGCCCCGCCACACCCTGCGCGCTTCGCACGCTCACCGCCCCGGTCAGCCAGTCGACCGCGACCATGGCTTCGCGGCCGCGCTCGTGCAGAACGACCTTGCCGCCGCTGGAGCTGCCGTCGGGAAAGAAACGGATCCGCGCCGTGCCGGGCTGGCCGGCGTCCTCGGCCGCCGAGGTGACCTTGATGGTGGCGTCCGATGGCAGGCCGCGCGGATCGCGCCCCGGTGCGGCGAAGGTGTGTTCCCGCAGGTTGACCTCGAACCACTGCGGCTTGCGCGTGGCCATGGCGTGCGTGCGCGTGTTGCGAAGCCCCGCGGCCACCCGCTGCGCGGCGGCATCCAGTTCTCCCCGGCTGCGCCCGTGCAACGTCACCGCCGTCACCGTGACCGCGATCGCCAGCAGCACGATGACTGCGAGCATTTCGATCAGGGTGAAACCCGGGGACCGGGGACTGGGGACCGGGGACCGGGCTCCGGGAGCCATTCGCAGCGCGGCGGCCACGGCGTGATCCGGTCGAGTCGCTGCAAAAGGCCGAAATGCCCGCTTCACATCAAGGTTCCGGGGCCGTCCGGTCCCCAGTCCCCGGTCCCCGGTCCCGGCTCTATTGCCAATTCCCGTAATCACGGTCCAGCCCCTTGCCTCCGGGCTTGCCGTCGGCGCCGTAGAAGATGATGTCGTAGCGGCCGTGCTTGCCGGGGTAGGCGTAGCCGTAGGCATGGCCGAACGGGTCCTTGAGGTCGGCCGGCTTGGCGTAGGGGCCGTTCCATGACGGCGCGTCGGCCGGCTTGGTCAGCAGCGCCTGCAATGCCGGCGGCGGCGAGCCGTTGTCCAGTGCGTAGCCCTGGATGTCCTGGTCGAGTTTCATCACCCCGGTCTTGCCAAGGTCCCACTTGCCCTTGTTCACGCTGCCCGACACCGAGCGCGCCACGATCACCGCGACGATGCCCAGCAGCACGATGACCGCGAGCATTTCGAGGAGGGTGAAGCCGGTGTGGAGCCGGGACCGGGGACCGGGGACCGGGGACCGGGCGAGGCTGCGTCGGCGTGGAAACCCGGTGCCGGGGGCCGGGGGCCGGGCTTCAGGAGATATTCGTGGCATCGCGGCTGCACGGTAATCCGGCGGGGTCGCTGCACAGGGCCGCAATACCCGCTTCGCAGCATAGCCCCACCGTCGTCCGGTCCCCGGTCCCCGGTCCCCGGTCCCGGCTTCACCGTGGCTTCGCCCGGGCCCCTGTCCCCGGTCACCGGTCCCGCTCCAATACGAAAACGCCATACTCAACCCTCGCCGTAAAAGTTCACTGAATGCTGCCCGTCAAACTCAACAACGGCAGCAGGATCGACAGCATCACCCCGGCCACCACCACGGCCATCACGATGGTCAGGATCGGCACCAGCGCCGAGAGCATCTTGTCGATCGCGGTCTTCACTTCGCCGTCGTAGGTGTCGGCGGCGCGCAGCAGCATCGCGTCGAGCGTACCCGATTCCTCGCCCACGGCGGTGATCTGCACCGCGAGCTTCGGGAATCCGGTGTGCGCGGACAAGGCGTGGGAAAGCGAGTCGCCGCCCTTGACCGCCTCGATCGCGGGCACCAGTTGTTCGGACAGCGCATGGTTGGACACCACCTGGCGGGCGATGTCCAGGGCGGCCAGCAGCGAGACGCCGTTCTTCAGCATCGAGCCAAGGGTGCGCATCAGGCGCGCCGTGTCCACCTTCAACAGCAGCGGACCGAACACGCGCACGCGCAGCAGGCGCGCGTCGAAAGCGCGGCGGACTTCCGGATCGCGCATGCGTGCGGCGCCCCACAGGCCGCCCACCACGATCACCGCCAACAGCAGCAGGCCCCAGTCGTGCAGGAAGGTGCCGAAGCCCATCAGGATCCGGGTGACCAGGGGCACCTGCACGTTCATGTCGTGGAAGATCGGCACGAACTGCGGCAGCACGAAGGTCAGCAGCAGCACCAGCGAACCCAGCACGCCGAACAGCAGGAACGCCGGGTACACCAGCGCGCCGATCACGCTTTCGCGCAACTTGCGCGCGCGTTCAAGATAGTCGGCAAGGCGCGCCAGCGCCGCGTCCAGCGCACCGCCGGCTTCGCCCGCGCGCACCATGCTCAGGTACAGCTTCGGGAACACGCCGTGCTCTTCTTCCATCGCCCGCGACAGCGAGGCACCGCCACGCACACGGTCGCGAATGCGCATCACCACGTGCCGCGCGCGCTCACCCTCGGGCAGCTCCAGCAACATCTGCAGCGCGCGGTCCAGTGGCAACCCCGCGTGCAACAAAATGCCGAGCTGCGAGGTGAATTCGACCAGCGCCGACCCTGCAAGTGTCTTGCGCCGCAGCCCACCCAGCAGCGCGCCCCCGCCCGCCCCCGCCGCGCCGGCTTCCAGCGGCACGTTGCCCTGCTCCTGCAACCGCGCGATGACGTCATCGACCGACGCGGCATCCATGCGGCCTTCGACGGTCTCGCCGGCGGGGGTGACGGCTTTGTAGCGGAAGGAGGGCATTTATTGGGGACCGGGGACCGGGGGCCAAGGATCGGGGACCGGGGACCGGGGGCCGGGACAAGGGCCGGTTGAGCCGGGACCGGGGACCGGGGACCGGGGACCGGACGACGCCGGACCTTTGATGCGAAGCGGGTACCTCGGCCTTGTGCAGCGACCGTACCGGATCACGACGCGGCTCCGATGCCACAACGATCTCCCGGAGTCCGGTCCCTGGTCCCCGGTCCCCGGTCCCTGGTCCCGGCTCTCAGCTTTCCTGCGTAACACGCAACACCTCTTCCACCGTGGTGAGCCCGGCCAGCGCCTTGCGCAAGCCGTCTTCGTACATGGTGCGCATGCCGGCGCCACGCGCGGCGCGTTCGATGTCCGAGGCGTCGGCGTGCTGCATCAACAGGCGCCGCAGGGCGTCGGTCATGGTCAACTGTTCGATGATCGCGAGGCGGCCGTGGAAGCCGCCGGGGTTGTCGGGCGAGGGGCGCGGCCGGTACAGGCGGATCGGGCGCTGGTCGGTGAGCTTGTCCAGTCCGAGTTCGGCGACCATTTCCGGCAGCGGCTCGTAGGCCTCGGCGGTGGCGGGATCGAGCCGGCGCACCAGGCGCTGGGCCATGATCGCGTTGACGGTGGAGGCGATCAGGTAATCCTCGACCCCCATGTCGAGCAGGCGGGTCAGGCCGCCGGCGGCGGAGTTGGTGTGCAACGTGGAGAGCACCAGGTGGCCGGTGAGCGCGGCCTGCACGGCGATCTTGCAGGTCTCCAGGTCGCGCATCTCGCCGATCATGATCACGTCCGGATCCTGGCGCACGATCGAACGCAGGGCGCCTGCGAAGTCCAGCCCGATCTGCGGCTTCACCTGCATCTGGTTGATGCCTTCGAGCTGGTACTCGACCGGATCCTCGACGGTGATGATCTTGCGGTCGGGCGTGTTGATGTGCGAGAGCGCGGTGTAGAGCGTGGTGGTCTTGCCCGAACCGGTCGGCCCGGTGACAAGAAGAATTCCGTGCGGCTGTTCCAGCACCTGCACGAAGTTCGGCAGTGTCGTGTCATCAAATCCCAGCGACTCGAAATCAAGAACGACGCTGCCGCGGTCCAGGATGCGCATCACCACCGATTCGCCGAAGCTGGTCGGGATGCACGAGACGCGAAGGTCCAGCTCCTTGCCCTGCACGCGCAGCATGATGCGGCCATCCTGCGGCAGCCGGCGCTCGGCGATGTTCATGCGCGCCATGATCTTGATGCGCGAGATCACCGCGGCGGTGGACGAGGCCGGCGGCGCTTCCACTTCGTGCAGCACGCCGTCGATGCGATAGCGCACCTTGAGGCGATTCTCGAACGGCTCGATGTGGATGTCCGAGGCGCGCTGTTCCACTGCGCGCTGGATCAGGAGGTTCACCAGCCGGATCACCGGCGCTTCCGAGGCCAGGTCGCGCAGGTGCTCGATGTCGTCGTCGCCCGATGCGCCCTCGCCGCGCTCACCTTCGAGGCCTTCCACGATGGTGCCCAGCGCGCTGCGCCCGGCGCCGTACCAGCGCTCGATCAGATCGTCGATCTCCGAGCGCGCCGCGACCATCAGCTCCACCGGCCGCCCGCAGGCAAGCTGCACCGCGTGCGCCACGTACGTGTCACCGGGATCGGCCGTCGCCAGTTGCAACCGCTCGTCGCTGCCGCCCACCGGGACCGCGTGGTACTGCTTCATGAAGCGCACGCTCAGGCCGGTTTCGGGCGGCGCTTCCGGCGCGTCCTTCGCCGCAAGCAGCGGCAGCTTCAACGTTTCGGCCCAGGCTTCGGCAAGGTCGCGCTCGGACACCAGACCCAGCCGCGCCAGCAGCGCGGTAAGGCGTGTTTCCGGCGCTTCGGCGAGCAGACGCTCGGTGCGCGCGAGGTCGTCTTCCTTCAGCTTGTCGCGCTCGACCAGCAACGCGCAAACGCGCGCTTCGGCGCCGTTCATCGCCGTTGTGGATCGGGTGGAGTCGGGTTGCAGGGCTGCCGACATGGCCGGGCCTCGCGCATGGGTCGGTTGCCAGACGCGCATTGTTAGCACAGCGCGGCCCGCAACGCGAGCGGATCCCCGCGCCCGTTCAGCCACAACCAACGTTCAGGCGGGTTCGCGCTCCGGATCGGACGGGCGGCGCCGCACCCGCCGAAGCTGCGCCCGAATCCGCAACTGGCCGACGATGCCACGCGGGAACCAATAGACGCTGAGAATGAACAGCAGCCCCATCCACAGGAACCAGCGGTCCGGGCCCAGCAGGTTGCCGAGTACGGGGATCGACTCGATGCCGGTGCCGGCCATTGATTTCAGGAACGCCTGCAGGTAGTTCTCGGCCACCACGAACAGCGTGGCGCCGAGGATGGCGCCGTACAGCGTGCCCATGCCGCCGATCACGGTCATCAGCAGGATGTTGATCATCAAGGTGAAAGAGAGCGTCGATTCGGGGCTGATGTACTGCAGCGACAGTGCCTGCAAGGATCCCGCCAGCGAGGCGACCACGGCCGCGATGCAGGTCGCGAGCGTCCGGTAGTACACGGTGCGGTAGCCCAGCGCCTCGGCGCGGAACTCGTTTTCGCGGATCGCCATCAGCACCCGGCCGAAGGGCGAATTCACCAGCCGCAGCAGCAATCCGAACAGGAGCGCCGCCGACGCGAAGAGGATGTAGTACATCACCACCGCGCCGTTGAAGCGGAACGAGAACACCGCATCGCGCGTGGCCTCGGCGGCCGATCCCGGATGCGCCGCGAGGCCGCCAAGCCAGCCGAACACATCGAAGCCCGGCAGCTTTTCCTCGACCAGCCTGAAACCATATGACACCACGTGCGGCGCCATCACCGTGAGGCCGTCCTCGCCGCCGGTGAAGTGGTACAGCTTGGACACCAGCACCCCGAAGGCGTAGGCCACCGCCAACGTAACCATCGCGAAGAAGATTGCCTTGACGCGCAGCGAGAACAGCCCGATCACCAGCGCCAGCAGCAGCGACAACCCCACGCCCGCGCCGGCGCCCAGCAGCACCGCGCCCCAGGTCGGCTGCATGTGTTCGAGCACGATGCCAACGCCGTAGGCGCCGATGCCGAAGAACATCGCGTGCGCGAATGACACGATGTGGGTATAGCCCAGCAGCAGGTCGTAGCTCGCCACCAGGATGATGAAGATGCAGATCTGCGACACCGTGCGATGCGCGATGGTGCCCGGAAACAAAAACGGCGCGAACAGCAGGCCCACCGCGACCGCGACCAGGCATACGGAGAGGATCCGGCTGCGCGGCCGGTCGCCGGAAAGCAGCGCCGGCATCATGTCCGCACCTTCTGCACCGGGTGCAAGCCCTGCGGGCGCCACAGCAACACCAGCACCATCAGGCCGATGGTGGAAAAGAGCGCCACGTCCGGGCGGATGTAGGTCATGTAGTTGCTCAAGAGCTCCACCATCAGCGCGGCGTAGAAGCAGCCCGTGATCGACCCCAGCCCGCCGATGATGATCACGATGATGATGGTCACCAGCATCTCGCCGCCCAGCGCCACCGTCACCGAACTTTGGAACAAGCCCCACATCACGCCGCCCACCCCGGCCAGCGCGGCACCGGCGGCGAACACCGCGATGAACAACAGCCGGATGCGGTAGCCGTGGGCCTCGACCATTTCCGGGTTCTCCACGCCGGCGCGGATCAGGAGACCGACACGGGTGCCGTGGATCACGCGCCGCACGGCCCAGTAGATTGCAAGGCCGATCAGCAGCGCGAAGACGCGGTACTTCTCGATCGCGACGCCACCGAACGAGAAGCCGCCCTGCAACGTCGCCGGCCGCGGCATGTTGAGCTGGCCCGGGCCCCACAGCGCCTGCAGCAGTTCCGCGATCACGATCGCCGCGCCGACCGTGACCAGGATCTGCTTCAGCGGATCGCGATACACGGGCCTGACGATCAGGCGCTCGAAGAGGTAACCGACGCCCAGCAACACCACGAAACCGAGCAAGAAGGCCGGCAGCACGATGCCCATGTCGGCAACGAACGCGTGCGTCCAGCGCCAGAAAACCAGCACGACGACCGTCGCCGCGACCGCAGCAGCGCCGCCGACGCCGGGCATGACGCGTGTGCCCCGGTGCGCCCGTTTCGCGAATCCGCGCTTCAGCGCGAACGCAACGATACCCGCCAACGCCGCGATGCACGCGACGCCCAGCCCCCACAGGAAACCGGGCGACGGCTGCCAGCCCAGCGAATTCATCAGCAGCAGCGGCCAGGTGCCGCTGGAGAAACCGGTGACCAGCGTCGCGCCCACGAACGCGCCCACCGTGATCAGCGCCCCGTGCCCGAGGTTCAACACCCCCATCAACCCGAAGCTGAGCGTCATCCCCGATGCCATCACGAACACCATCAGCCCCATCGCCAGGCCCGCGACCGTCAGCGTCACCCACGAATGGAACGGAATCCCCACCAGCCCCACCAGCACGATCAGCGCCAGCAGGAAATGGTGCGGACGGCGGTTGATCCAGGCCATCGGGGTGGAAAACGTATTCCTGAGCGTGTCAGTCGTCATCATCGCCAGCCGCAAGGTACCGCGTGACCCGGAATGGCTTCGTCATTCCGCGGCGATCGTCGGCCATGCCGGCGATCGAACCCGGAATCCAGCTTCTGCCCCAACATGTTTCGCGGCCCCGGACAGAACCCGGGGCCGGCTCCGAGCGTAGCGTCACAGGCGCGAAGTCGAAAGTCGTGGAACCCCAGGGCACCCGTCGCGGGCCGACGGCTGTGTGTGCGCCGCGCCCACACACCGGCCACCCATTGGCCGGACGAGTCAATACATTCTGCGGCCCTGGCGCTTTGCCCCTCCGGGAGACACCCTCGCCCCAAAAACTCCCCGTCAGCACTGGCTCGCAGCTCCGAATGCAGCACCCGGTGTGCGCGCCACTCGGCAGGCCACGCACGCCTACGGCTTGTGCTTGTCCGAACCGGATTTCGGCGGCCGGCCCGGTTTGCGCGGACTCACTTCCTGCAACGGCCCGACCGTCGCGCTGCCCTTGCGGTGCTTGAGGAAGATCGGGCTGTACGGATCGTCGCTTTGCTGGAACTGTCGGTAAGCAACTGCTCCGCCAACCGACCCGCCAGTGAGGTACCCCCAGCCGGTAGCTGCGAACTCCTGTTGACCTCCCATCGCCGGCCCCACGAGTACGCCCAGATGCAATTCCCCTGCAACGCCACCGACCCGCGATCCGGTCTTGCGCGACTTCGCCAGTGCCCACTGCGCCTTGGCGCGGCGCAGCGCAACCTTGTCGCCGTAGGTCTTCCTGAGCGTTGCCCAGTATCGATCCGTCTGCGCGAACTCGGCATCGGTAAGCACCGTCACCATCCGGTCGCGGGTCTGGACATACAGGGGATCGCCGCGCTCGGCCGCCAGCACCATCCACGCCGCCCCCAGCGCCCGGTTCACCGGCACGCCCTCGCCCTTGAAGTACATCACGCCCAGGTTGTACTCGGCCGGCTTGTACGCCCACGAGGCCGCGACCTTGTACATGTCCACCGCGTGGCGGAAATCGCCTTTCCGGTAGGCCTGCACCGCATAGGCGAAGTATTTCACGCCCGGTCGGCCATCGGCCTCGGGCGTGTTGAAGTTGCGGTCCGACAGCGGACCGGCCGCCACACCCGAGTCGTAGCTGGGCGCCACGAGCGGCGGCGGAGTCGACGGAATCTGCGCCAGTGCAAAGGGACTCGCGGCAAGCCCCAGCAGCGCCGCCGCCAGCGATGTCAAAAACACCTGTTGCCCGTTCATGGATGCATCCTCCGTGTTGCAGCTGCGATGGCGGCCATCAACCCGCGTTCACGCATACGCCATCGCACGCTCGGTAAAGCCGGCCGACGCCGCCTGGCAGGTACTAGATCCGCTACGGCTTGTGCTTGTCCGAACCGGATTCAGGTGACTTGCCCGGTTTGCGCGGACTCACTTCCTGCAGCGGTCCGACCGTCGCGCTGCCCTTGCGGTACTTGAGGAAGATCGGGCTGTAGGGGTCGTCGCTTTGCTGGAACTGGCGATAGGCGATGGCGCCGCTGGTGGAACCGGCGGGAGTCAGGGCGCCGAGTCCGACAAACTGCAGGCTTGCATACGGCATGTACGACCCGGCACCGTAACCGAGTCCGACGCGCAACTCGCCCGGATCGCCACCCACGCGGCTGCCGGTCATCTGGCTTTTCACGAGTGCCCATTGCGCCTTGGCTCTTCTCAGCGCGACCTTGTCACCATAGGTCTTGCGCATCTCGCGCCACAGTTCGTCGGTTCGCGAAAACTGGGCATCGGTCAGAACCGTAACCATCTCGTCACGCATCCGAACGTAATGCGGATTATCTCGTTCCGCTGCCAGAATCATCCAGGCCGTTCCAAGGGGTCGATCGATTGGTACGCCTTCGCCGTTGAAATACATCACGCCAAGGTCATATTGCGCCGGCTTGTAGGCCCATGACGCGGCGACCTTGAACATGTGGACCGCATGAACGTAGTCGCCCTTCCTGAAAGCCAGGGACCCCAGCTCGAAGAACTTCCATCCAGGCCGTCCCGCAGCTTCCGGCGTATTGAGGTTGGCGTCCGACATCAAGCCGGCCGAGAATCCCGAACCGTAGTCCGGACTGGCGATGACGTCATGAATCATCCGGGACTGTGCGTGGGATGGAACGGTCGATGCCGTCGACACAGCACCCAGCAACATGGCGATAAAAACGGTCGTTGACCTGATCATGGACGAAACTCCTGTTTCAGTCCCGTGGCAAAGCGGCGTCGTCGTGTGTACCGGGCATCAAGCCGCGCCCGGGCGATCGCAGTGCAGCCGCTAGTTGCTGGCTTACGCCGATCGGAGGGGAAGTCAAGCTGCGGTGCAGCAATTTTCCCACACGAGGACTACGCCTCGGCGAGGACACTGCCGCCACCGGTTCGTCCTGGACGTGTTCGTCCTGGGTACGACACCGCAGGCGCGAAGTCGAAGGACGTGACAGCCGGGGTTCTATGTTTCGACTCCGCGAAGCTGCGCTTCGCTACGCTCAACAGGAACGGGTTGCAGGGCGTTCTGTTCCATCCCGCCGCTCACTGGTGCGCCGCGAGGCTGAGGCCGAGCAGCCGTTGCTGCAGGTCGGTGTCGGCGGCGAGCTCGGCCATGCTGCCGGCGTGCACGATCCGGCCGTTGTCCATCACCGCCACGCCATCGCCCAGCGAACGTGCGAAGTGGAAGTTCTGCTCGACCAGCAGCACCGTGGTGCGGCTTTGCCTGAGCTGCCGGAAGGCTTCGATCATGTGCGCGATCACGGCCGGCGCCAGGCCCTTGGTGGGCTCGTCGATCAGGATCAATCGCTTGGGTTCCAGCAACGCCCGCGCGATCGAGAGCATCTGCTTCTGCCCGCCCGAGAGCGCGCCGGCCGGGTAGTGCCAGAACTTCTTCAGCATCGGAAACAGTTCGAATATCCAGTCCAGCCGCGCGCTGTCCATGCTTCCGCTGCGCGCCGCCACCTGCATGTTTTCGGCGACGCTCAGCAGGCCGAAGATGCCCATGTCCTCGGGCACGTAACCGATGCCGAGCCGGGCGATGCGCGGCGTGCCAAGACGCGTGATGTCCTGCCCGTCGAAGCGCAGCGCGCCCTGCGAGACCTTCCACAGGCCCATGATGGTGCGCAGCGTCGTGGTCTTGCCGGCGCCGTTGCGGCCCAGCAACACCGTCAGTTCGCCGCGCGGCACCGCGAGGTCCACGCCGTGCAGGATGTGGTACGGCCCGATGTGCGTGTGCACGCCGTCGAGGGTCAGCAGCGGATCAGGCATCGGTGGCCGCCTCCGGTACCTTCCCGAGGTACGCCTCCTGCACGATCGGTGACGCGATCACCTCGGCCGGCTCGCCGTCGGCAACGCACTGGCCGTTGTGCAGCACCGCCACGCGATCGGCCAGCGAGCGCACCACGTCCATCTTGTGCTCGACCAGCAGGATCGTCTTGGCGCCTTGGTCCCGAATGCCCTGGATCAGGTCCAGGACCACCGGCACCTCGTCCACGCTCATGCCGGCGGTGGGCTCGTCGAACATGAACACTTCGGGCTCCAGCGCCATCAGCAGCGCCACTTCCAGCTTGCGCTGGTCGCCATGCGGCAGTGCGGCCGCGAGCGCGAGCGCCTGGTCGGCGAGCGAAACCCGTTCCAGCCATCGCATCGCCTTGTCGTTGATCGCGCGCTGGCGCGCCGCCAGCGACAGCAGCCGGAACCCGGTCCGCGCGCGCGAAGCCACCGCCAGGCGCACGTTCTCGAACACGCTCAGACCGGGAAACAGGTTGGTCAACTGGAACGCGCGGCCGATGCCGCGATCGGTGCGAAGCGGCGCGGGCAGGCGTGTGATGTCCTCGCCGAACAGGCGGATGGTTCCCTCGCTCGCGCGCAATTGTCCCGAAATCAGGTTGAAGTACGTGGTCTTGCCGGCACCATTCGGACCGACGATCGCGGTGAGCGTGCCGGGATGGAACGCCAGCGACACCGCATCGACCGCGACGTGGCCGCCGAAGCGGATGGTCAGGTCGCGCGTTTCGAGGGCCGGCACCGGCTGCGGCATGTTCCTACCTTTGCGTCACGTGGCACCCCCTTCGCTCCGAAGGGGGTAGCTTGGCCTCCCCCTTCGCCTGCGAAGGGGGATCGAGGGGAATGGCTTTTCATCTCCGCACGGCATCCCCCCGCCGCTGCGCGCCGACCCCCTTCGTTCCGAAGGGGGTACTGACCTCCCCCT
>CAZAXF010000047.1:0-23246 GCA_964489055.1 uncultured Rhodanobacter sp.
TGGTTCCCGTTCGCGCGCAGCCGTTACGCCTTCCACGACACCGAACTCAGCAAGATCGTGCAGTACGCGTACCAGGCGCTGGCACTGGACGAGCATCGGCCCGACTTCAAGCCCACCAAGTGGACCCGGCCGCCGAAGTCACTTGTGCCCGGTGAATCGCCGAGCGCGTGGAAGCCCGGGCAGATCGAAGTCGAGCAGTGCTGGTTCGTCGGCGCGCACGGGGATGTAGGCGGCGGGGAAAAGTCCGACGGCGCGGGGCACAGCCCCGATAGGCTGCCGGAAATCACGCTGGCCTGGATGCAGGCGAAGGCGCGCGGGGCGGGGCTGGCCTTCAACGAGGACTACACCCCCGCACCGGGCGCCGAGCTGGACGTGCCCAACGATTCGTTCGGCAAATTCATGCACGGCCTGTACAAGGTGTTCAAGAAGCCGTACCAGCGCGTGATCGGCGGCGGCGTCAACGAAACCATCGATCCCTCGGTGTGGCAAAAGTGGTACGCGCAGGCGGCGTACCGTCCCGAACCCGTCGAAACCGCGATGCAGGACGGGTTGATCGAGCTGGGATCGGACAAGGTTGCATGAGTGCGTTGTTTGCTGCCGCCCGGCGCTGCATCCAGTGCGCGGTCCCGGAGGACAAGCTGGTGCTGACGCGGCAGGCGTTCAGCGACCTGTGCGAGGGCCGATTGTCGCTGCATGACGATGGCGCGGAGCCCGCGTCGATCGGCGTGCCGGGCCGCCCGGTGCGTCCGCGCCTGGTGGCACCGCGCGACGTGCCGCGGCGCGGGCTCGGCAGCGACGAGGGCCGCGCGGCGCTGGTGCACGCGGTGGCGCACATCGAGTTCAACGCCATCAACCTTGCCTGGGACGCGGTGTACCGCTTCCGCGACATGCCGGATGCCTACTACCGCGATTGGGCGTCGGTCGCCAATGACGAGGCGCGGCATTTCACGATGCTGTCGGGACGCCTCACCCAGCTCGGGCATGCCTACGGTGACTTCGATGCCCACAACGGCTTGTGGGAAATGGCCGTCAAGACGGCTGATTCCTGCCTGGCACGGATGGCGCTGGTGCCGCGCGTTCTGGAAGCGCGCGGGCTGGACGTGACGCCCGGCATGATCGCGCGCCTGCGTGCGGTCGGTGACGATGCCACCGCCCGCATCCTGGAAGTCATCCTGCGCGAGGAAGTGCCACACGTCGCCGCCGGCACGCGCTGGTTCCGGTATTGCTGCGAACGCGAAGGCCGCGATCCCGCCGCAACCTTCGCCCGGCTGCTGGAAGAGCACGTACCCGGCGGTTTGCGCGGACCGTTCAATCTCGACGCGCGCCGCGCCGCGGGTTTTGGCGAAGTCGAGCTGGCGCGCCTTGCAGGTCGCAGCAGTCCAGCAACGCTCTGACCAGCCTGTGCGTTTGTCACCCCGGCGAAAGCCGGGGTCCATGTTGATCTTGTTTGCGTGCCAGAAAGATCAGATTGGATTGACGCGGCGCGCCTGTGGGCAGCCGTGCTGGCTGCGCTGCGTGCCCGGTTCGGCAGGGCGCGCAGTCCCCTCGCGCGTGGGTGTACCCTCGAACGCCCGATATCGCTGGGAGGGCGCACATGAGAAACCGGATGTGGTGGATCGCGCTGGCCGTGTTGGCGGCGGTACTGGCCTGGGTCGCGCCGCCGGTGCACGCGCGCGCCGATGCCGCGGCCGGCGCCGGAGTCTTTCTGCTGACCGCCGACCGCGTATTCGATGCGCGCAGCGAGTCCGCGCATGCGGGCTGGGCGGTGCTGGTGGAGGGCGGCAGGATCGCCGCGGTCGGACCGCGCGGATCGATCGAGGCGCCGGCCGGGGCCACCGTCATCGACCTGCCGGGCACCACGCTGCTGCCGGGCCTGATCGACGCGCATTCGCACATCTTCCTGCACCCCTACAACGAGACATCGTGGACCGACCAGGTGCTGAAGGAGCCGTTGGCGTATCGCACCGTCGAGGCCGTCAACCACGTGCGCGACACGCTGCTGGCGGGCTTCACGGTGCTGCGCGACCTTGGCACCGAGGGCGCGGGCTACGCCGACGTCGCGGTACAGAAGGCCATCGACGATGGCCTGATCCCCGGCCCGCACCTGCTCGTCGCCACGCGCGCGACGGTGGCGAAGGATTGCTACGGACCGGGGCCGGGCGGTTATCGCACCGACCTGACGCTGCCGCAGGGCGGCATTCCCGTGGCGGGTGTTGCGGAAATGATCGCCGCGGTGCGCGAACAGGCCGGCCACGGTGCCGACTGGATCAAGCTCTACGCCGACTACCGCTGCGGCAAGTCGCATGGTTCGGTACCGACCTTCACGCAGGCGGAACTGGACGCGGGTGTGGAAGCCGCGCATTCGCTGGGCCTGCCGGTGTCGGCGCACGCGGCCACCGCCGAGGGCATGCGCCGCGCGGTGCTGGCCGGCGTGGACAGCATCGAACACGGTTTCGAGGGCACCCGCGAAGTGTTCGAACTGATGGCCAAACACCACGTGGCGTTCCTGCCGACCCTGACGGTGGTCGCGGCCAGCGCGCAGTACCGCGAAGGCTGGGAGCCGGGCGATCCGCCGACCGCACGCATGCGCGCGGCCGAAAACGCGTTCAAGCTCGCACGCGATGCCGGCGTCACCATCGGCAACGGCAGCGACGTCGGTGTGTTTCCCCACGGCGAGAATTACCGCGAGCTGGAATGGATGGTGCAATACGGCATGCGTCCCGCGCAGGCGCTGCTGGCCGCAACCGCCGTGGACGCGCAGATCCTCCGTCGCCAGGATCGGTTCGGCCAGCTCAAGCCCGGCCTCGACGCCGACATCATCGCGGTCGAGGGCGATCCCACCCGGGACATCCGCGCCATCGAGCACGTGGCGTTCGTGATGAAGGGAGGGGTGGTTTACAAGCAGCCATGACAGCGCGGTGATGGGTCGCGGGAAAGGCAGCGATCGAGCCTGGCATCATGACTCTGGGTCCCGGCGCTGACGGGCGTTCATGGTTCCAGTGACGTGACCGGCGAAATGGCGCGCCTTTTTTCGCGTTCGCTCTCTCGCGGCTCGGAAATCCTGCCTTCGGCATACAGGCACAGCAGAACGGCTCCCGTGGTCAGCACGGCGACGGCGAAGAAGACGGCGCCGTAGCCGTGGGACTCGGTGAGCTGGCCCCACGCCCCGGCCATGCCGGATCGCGCGAAATTGGAAATGGCCATCATCAGCGCGAACTGGCTGGCGGCGACCGCCGGCTTGCTGAGCATCATGGCCCAGGCGATCAGCAGTATCGACATCATGGTCATGACGACGACCTGCGCGGCGAGGATGGCGGGAAGCACACCGGAATGGACCCAGTTTCCCCGTGTGATGCCGCCCAGGAGCGCCAGTCCGACCAGCAGCACGCCGGCGATCGTCACCATGCGCGCAAGCCCGGTCCATTTGATCAGCAGACCCGTCATGGTGATGCCGAAAATTCCGGCGAGCAGGGTGGCGCTGCCGGCAAAGTGGCTGTAGTGATTGCTGGTCCAGCCGAGCACCTGGACGGTTGCGGTCGGCCCGACCGTATCGGTCAGTGCCCCGGTCGCGGAGCACAGCGCGAAGGCGGCCAGGAACGCAATGATCCTGCGGTCGGCCAGCGAACCGAATACCTCCCTGAGGATCGGCCACCAGGCATCCTGCTGCAGCGCCTCGCATTCAGCCGAAGGTTTGCCGGGCGTCCACGGCATCAACCGTTCGCCCGGTCGTTCGCGAAACAGGCCCACGACCGTCGAGGGAACCGCCACCAGCACCGCGAGCAGCAATGCGGTGGTCGTGATGCCGCCCGCCGACAGCACGGCCCCGGCGCCGAAGCTGGTTGCCGATATGCCCACGATCTGCGATCCGTACATGCAGCCATTGATCGCGCCGCGTTCCTCGACCGGGACCAGATCGATCGTCATTCCGTCGACCGCGACATCGTTGAATATGGCGCACAGGTTCAGCGCGAAGCAGAAGCTGCCGAACAATGCGATTTGATGCACGTTCGGCGCCGCGCTGGCGAGTGCCACGAGGACGACGACCATGCAGGCCTGGGCAATCAGGATCCATACCCGCCGACGCCCCATCGGGCGATAGGTGAAGCGGTCCATGATCAGCCCGGTGAAAGGCTTGAGCGACCAGGGCAGGAGTGCGAACCCGACAAACGCGCCGATCTGGACCGGGCTGGCGCCCGCCGCGGCAAACCACGAGGGCAGCACGACCAGCGACAGGCCCAGCGGCACGCCCTGCATGAAATAAAGGATCATCACCGCGGAAAACCGCAGCGGTTTGTGCTCGACCAGCGACGGCAAGGTGCGCCGGGCGCCTGTCGGGGATATCGCGTGGCTCATGGCATGTCCTCCGGGTGGAACGTCGCTGGTGAAACGGGGTCGGAATCAGTTCCTGCAAGCGCTCGAAGAGGCTTTGACCGTCCGCCCACAACCGGGCCTGGCACCGTGGAGTGACGGACGTGGATTCCCGCCGCCGCCTTTTTCGCGCTGCTGCCGCGCCGCGTGAAGAGCCCGAGCGCGCTGCCGACCAGCACCAGCACGGCGACCAGTACGCAGGCCTGGAGCGTGGCCTGCACGGCGGCGTAGATCGAAAACGCGGTGGACACCGCCACCATCGCCCACCAGAAGGCAGTCATGTTCCTGGCGCCACCTTCGTGGCCGCGCAACTGCAACACGACGAAGGCCGCGATCATGCACAGGGCGATGAATTGCGAGCCCAGCGCGGTGACTTCGGCAAGGAACGCGAATTTCCCGCTCAGGGCGATTCCCGCAACCAGCAGCGCGAACAACGCGATGGCTGCATCGGGCGTCAGCAAACGCTTCGAGACATGCGCGAGCGTTTCCGGCAGCAATCCGCGCTCGGCCATGCCGAAAAGCACGCGGGATCCGCCCACGAAACCGGCCAGCGCATTGCTGGCGATCGAGAACACCGCGGCCAGCGTGAGCGCGACGACTCCGGCCGGTCCCATCACCGCGCCGGCGGCGGCGGCCAACGGCGTGCCATTGCCGCTGGCGGGCGCGCCGGCAGCGATATAGGCCCACTCGACGACCGTGTAGAAGGTGATGATGATCGCCAGCGACAGCAGCATGGATCGCGGCAGCGTGCGCTGCGGATTCTTCACCTCACCGGCCGAACACACCGGGTCGGCTGCTCCGGAAAAGGCGAAGTAGACCAGCAACGCGACCGATTCGAAGGTGCCGAACCGGGGCAGCTCGAAGCTTGTCGAAATGCCCCCGGCCGCAAACGCCACGACGCACAGCACCACGATCGGTGTCACCTTGAGCACGGTCCCGATCATCAACCCCCCGATCGCCCGGCGCATGCCCGACAGCGTCAGCCCGGCCAGCGCCGCAAGCAGCGCAAGCACCGCCAGGGGGCGGGCAACCGGCCCGTCGAGTGCCGGAAAGAACACGGCAAGATACGACACCAGCACATGCAACGTCGCCGCGCGCCCGGTGGCCATCGCGATGACGATCAGCCAGCCGACCTGGAACCCCACGGTCGCACCGAACGCTGTCTGGGCATAGAGCTGCGGCCCGCCCGAGACGCGGAACATCGTCGAAAGCCGGGCTGCGATCAGCACGGTGCAGGCAAACAGCACACCGAAGATCAGGAACAGCCACGGAGCGAAGGCGCCGGTCTTGCCGAACAGCAGCGCAGGGATCGCAAAAATGCCCGCCCCGATCATCCCGTTGACGCTCATGAGGCTTGCACCGAGCGTGCCGACCACTCGTGGCGGCTTCGTGGTTCCCGTCATGACCTTTCCGGTCATTGCGCCGGTTGCGTGGTCTTGCCGTTCGCCCGCATGCAACCTCATCGAGGCTCCCCCTGGCCGGCGCGCGCCAGGCCATGTTTGCCACGTAGCGCCGGAGCCTGTGCGTACACTGGATGGGTACCGTTCGCGTACAAGGTTCGGCCTGTCGAACCAATGGATCGGGATCGAGGCTAGAACGCCCCCGGACGGGTGTCCTGACGGCTACATGATGTTTTCATGATGGGCGCCGCGCCGCGTGCTAACCTGTTGACGCATGGGCGATTCCGCGTTCCACTCGGACATGACTGGTGCGCCGTTCTACATGAACGGTGCGCTCGTCGAGCCGGGCGCCTTGCGCATCCATGGCAAGAAGTCCGCCTGTCGGATCGAGCCCAAGGTGATGGCGCTGCTGGTTGCGCTGTCCGAGCGGCCGGGCCAGCTCTGGACGCGCGACGAGCTGGTGGCGCGCATCTGGGCCGGTGCGTGCGCCAGCGATGAGAGCCTTACGCGAATCGTCTACCAGTTGCGCAAGGCCTTGAAGCGTGCCGCCGTGGCCGTTGGCGCGGTACGCACCGTTTCCAGACTCGGGTACCGGCTGGACGCGGAAGTCTGGGCCGCGGACCAGGACACCGTTGCACCGCCTTCGACCAGCGTCCGCTTCCCGCCTTTTTCGGTTGCGGTCCTGCCCGTGACCGATGTGTCTCCGGATGGCAAGGGCAAGCTCCTTGCCGACGGCTTGACCCGCGACCTGACCATGCTGCTGTCACGCACGCCGCACTATCGCGTGACGCCGTACAGCTCCGCGGTGCGACGTTCCGCCGACACGGCGGATCTCGTCGCCACGGGCAAGGCCCTGCATGCCCGCTTCATCGTCACGGCAACCCTCGGGCGATGCGGCGACACGGTGCGCATCCGCGCGGACCTGGGCGATGCCGCCGAAGACTTGTTGCTGTGGGCGGAAAAATACGAAACGACCGTCGACCGCTTCTTCGAGGTGCAGGAAGACGTCGTCTACAGCATCACCACGGCGATCACCGCCAAGGTCAACACCACCCAGCCCGTCCGCGTGCACCGCACCGGACGCTTCAATCTCTCTGCCTATGAGCGGGTCCTGGCGGCGGAGGCGCTGCGTGCCAACTACGGCGTCGAGAGCGCAAGGCAGATTGTCGCCATGTTGCGCGAGGCGCTGGAAATCGAGCCGGACGATCCGATTACCCGCGCCGCGCTCGCGGTGCAGCTCAGCCAGAACGTCGTCAGCCAGTGGGCCGATGATGCCGCCGCGACGATCGCGCAGGCCGACGCGCTGGTGGCACAAGCGCTCGAGGCCGCACCCGGTGACCCCGAGGTGCGCGCGTGCGCGGGCGTCGTGGCCACGATGTTCCACCGGCCCGACGAAGCGATCCGGCACCTGGAATTGGCGACGGCGCGCAATCCCAACGACGCACACGCGCTGGCCGTGCTCGGCTGGCAGCGTTGCCTGCGCCATGCCGACCCGGCCGGAATCGGCCTGATCGAAACCGCCGAGGCGCGCGCGCCGCATCATCCGCGCTTCGGACTGTGGGCAACCTACCGGGCCACCGGTCATTTGTTCATGCTGGACTACGCCCGGGGCTTGCGCGGCGGCCAACAGGCTGTCGAGCGCACACCCCATTACTACCAGCCCCACCTGACCTGTGCCTGGGCCCACACCGGACTTGGCGACACCGCATCGGCGAAGCGCGATATCCAGCTCGCCCGGGAACTCGATTCAAACGACATCCTCGAAAAGTTCGTCGAAGAGATGCGCAAGTGGTCGGAAAACTCGCCGAACAAGGCGGAGTGTTGGGAAGTGCTGGAACGGCTGCGTTCTTCGGCAACGACTTCAGCGTCGGTTTCCCTCAGATGACGGGATCCGGATCACGTTGTCGCGATTCCCCCGGTCACCGGCAACCACCTGATCCAGACTTCACGTGGCGTGACGGTGGCGCGTTGCGCGGCGTTCCAGCTTGACGGGCGCGGATTCGCGAATCAGCGCGATGGCAATCACGCTCAGCGCGGCCGCGCCGATCCAGTAGAACGCGGGGGCGAGCGGGCTGCCGGTGCGCTGGATCAGCCAGGTTTCTGCCAGCTGCGTGGTGCCGCCGAAGATCGCGATGGTGAAGGCGTAGAGGATCGCGATCGTGCCGGAACGCAGGCGCATCGGGACCTGTTCGGAGATCACGGTGAAGATCGGCGCGCCGCCGAGGCCCGCGAGGATCGACAGCAGCGCGGTGCCGCCGTACAGCATCCCGGCGCTGCGGTAGTGGTCGATCAGCCAGTAGCAGGGCAGGATCAACACCAGCAGCAACAGCATCGGTACCAGCATGGCCGGCTTGCGGCCGACCCGATCGGACAGCCAACCGCCGGATGCATCCACCAGCATGCTGACGGCGCCGTAGACGATGGTGGCACCGAACGCGACGGCGCTCGACATGTGCAGGCTGGAAAGGGCGTAGGTGGTCATGTACCCGCTGGTGTAGCCGCCGACTGTCAGTCCGACCAGCATCAGCAGGCCGCACACGATCACGCGCAGGTGCGGTGCGATGCGTTCGCCCAGGCGCGGGTGCGCGGCTGCGCCGACACGCGCGGTACGCTTCGCGGTCGGCATGGTCTCGGGGAGCCGCGAGCGCAGCCATACGCCGAAGGGGATGATTGCCACGCCCAGCCCCATCGCGACGCGCCAGCCCCAATCCTGGATCTGCAGGTCGGTGAGCTGCAGGCCGAGGACCAGCGCCACGATCCCGGCCAGCGTGCTTGCCGCGTCCTGCGTGAGTGCCTGCATTGCGCCGTAGAAACCGCGGCGCGCCGGTGGCGCGGCCTCCACCATGTACGCGGTCGATGGCCCGACTTCGCCACCCAGCGCGAAGCCCTGGATCAGCCGGAACAGCAGCACCAGGATTGGCGCCGCGACACCGATGCGTGCGTGCGACGGCGTCAGGCACAGGCCGGCCATGCCGATGCCCATCAGCGAAAACGTGATCAGCATGACCGGTCGGCGGCCGATGCGGTCCGCCAGCGGGCCGAAGAACAGGCCGCCAAGCGGGCGCGTGACGAAACCCGCACCGAAGGTCGCCAGCGATCCGAGCAGCGACAGGCCGGCGTGTTGCGAGGGAAAGAACGTGCGGCCCAGGTACACCGCGAACAGGGCATAGGTGACGAAGTCGTAGAATTCGAGCCCGTTGCCGACGAACACCGCGAACACGTTGCGCAATGGCACGCGTCCGGTGGACGTCGCATCCGGCCGCGCGTTGCCGGCCGTCGTCATGCGCCGACGCCGCGCCGCGTGGTTGCCTCGCACCGGCGATCGATGCGCCATGCGGATGCGCGATACCCGTTGGCGGTCATGCAGTGGGCAGTGGTGGCCGGGAAGGTTCCCCGCCCAAGCGTAACTGCATTGATGGTGGATCTGCAGGTATCGGTCGGGCCCGGTGGGACAAGCCACGGCCGGGCATGGCGTGCGCCCCATCCGGCCCGCCCCGAAAAAAAACGGGCCGCCCGAAGGCGGCCCGCAAGCGTTGCATTGATGATGGTTGTTACGCGGCCTTCGACACCGGGATGCGGTGGGTCTTGCTTTCGACGTGGGCCGCCTTGGGCAGCGTCACGGTCAGAAGGCCGTTGTCCAGCGTGGCCTTGGCCTTGGCAAGGTCGATGTCGATGCCCAGCGGGATCTGCCGCTCGAAGCGACCGTACATGCGCTCGCTGTAGCGATGGTCACTCTTGACGTCTTCCCGCTCTTCCTTGCGTTCGCCGCGCAGGTACAGCGTACCGTCGGCAAACTGGATGTCGACGTCCTTCTCGTCCATGCCGGGCACTTCCACGGTCAACACCAGGTTCTTGTCATGGTCGACAAGGTCGATGCTCGGCCAGCCATTGTCGAGCTGGCCGCCACGCAACTGCGGCATGTCAAAGCCGCTCCACATGTCGTCGAACAACCGATTCATTTCGCGCTGCAGCGCGAAGAATGGATCGCGGTTGCCGGCACGGACCAGGCTGCTGCGGTTGCGGTTCCAGGGAATGAGCTGCGTCACACTCATGGTCTTTCACCTCCGTAACAGGTTGTATGGATTCTCGGGCGGGCTGCCTTTGCAGTACCGCCTCATGAGACCCGATTCGATGGAAAAAGTTCCCAACAAGCAGTGACTTGCGTCAGATATTCACGGTTCGTTCAGGTTTCACGATAGACCCGTGCGCCAGGTCGGTTCATGGCCGGGCATCGGTCCGGGTCAGCCGCGCGAAGCCGGCAATGTCGATACGGGAACCGCACATGATCACGCCCACGCGTTTGCCGACCGGCCGCCCGCGCAGCGGTCCGCACGGCGCCGCGGTTGCGGCGGCACCGAATGGGTCCACGAGTGCTCGCAGCCCGTGGGCCGGACGTGCCTCCAGGCGTGAGCGCGCGCCTTGCCTCGGTCGGCGACATGCCATCACCAGGATCCTGGAAATCATTCGGCGCGAGGAAGCGCCGCACGTCGTCACCGGTACACGCTGGTTCCCGTACTGCTGCGATACGGCATGCGCCACGCACGGGCGTTGCTGGCAGCCACCGCGGTGTACGCGCAGATCCTGTATCGGCAGGACAGGTTCGGCCAGCGCAAGCCGAAACGGGATGCCGACATCGTCGCGGCAGCGAGCGACCCGACTCGGGACATCAGCGCGATCGAACACGTGCCGTTCGTGATGACGGGCGGAATGGTCCACAAGCAGCCATGATCACAACGTGCGTCGATGCAACATGATCAACGTCCGGTGCCGGCGCCGCAATGCAAAAAAAGGCGGGAGCTTCGGCTCCCGCCCAGGGTTTTGCCACTTTCAGGTTGTGCCGTGGTGTTCAGTGCGCGTCGGCAACTTCACCGTGCGTATGGCTGATCCCCACATCGACCAGATTGTGCACGGCCTCGACGAAGTGCGTGAACTGCACGTACGACGCCACGTACTCGCGTCCCTGCTCCACCGATTGCTCGGCGGACTGCCGGTGCTGGTAGGCGGTTGCGAAGCGCTCGCGTACCTGTGCATGGATCGCTGCCGAGAGTTCATCGGCCAGCTCATCGATGTGACCGGTCGCCAGCGCCCGGTCTGCCGCCGCGATCGCGGGTTCCACGCTGCCCACCGGCTTGATGCCGGTGAAAGGTGCTCCCTCGCTGGCGCGGTGTATCCTGACGAGCGTCTCGAAGAAATAGTTGTCGGCGACCGTTTTGGCGGTGTCGCTTTCACCGCGCACGGCCAGGGCCATCTTGAACGCGCTGCGCACCTCCGCCTCGTCGCTCGCCGGCACCCACTTGAGGACCGGCGTTACGTCCTTCTGGACAAGCGCATGCTGCGCGTCGGCGATCACCGGGCCATCCAGGCTGTCACAGTGCGCCATGGCCGGACCGGCGAATACGAGCACAAGCGCCGCCGCCAGCACCAGCGTCGCGATGCGTGGAAGCCTCATCCGTATTCGTGGAAGATTCGTTCGTATGTGCATGGGATTCTCCTCGGGTTCGGTGCCTGTGTTGCGTGTCCCGCCGGACGCGGGATGGACGCCTGCGGCCGCTTCGATGCAACCGCCGTCAAGTGCAGGGGACACGATACGATGCGGGCAGCGATCCAGTACATGACCTGGCGCAATCAAGTCCGCCCGGGGTTTTCTGACCATCCAAGACCGGTCAGCCTTCGATGATCGCCCGCAATCCGTCCTGGTCCAGAATGCGCACCCACTGGCGGCCCGAGTCGACCAGGCCTTCACGTTTCATCCGCGCCATGACCCGGCTGACCGTTTCCGGCGTCGCGCCCACCATGGCCGCGAGATCCTGCTGCGGCAGCGGCACCTGGATGAGTATGCCCTGTCCGGTCTTTTCGCCCAGGCGTTCGGCCAGCTTGATCAAGGCCATGGCGATCCGCGCATCGACAGGGGAGGTGGTCAACTGCCGGATTGCTTCACGCGCGTCGTTCAGGCTCCGGGACGTGCTTTTCAGCACCTCCATGGTGAACGCCGGGAATTGTTCCAGCAGGTGCTGAAAGTCCGATCCGGATACGGTCAGCACGCAGCAGGCGGTTTGGGCGATGGCGGTCTCGGGATAGCGGCCGAGCCCCAGTGACGCGAGCCCGCCAAACAGACCGCCCTGCGGCAAAAGGTCGATCAGCACATCGTCGCCGCCCGCGCTGTGCCGCAGCAATTTCACGTTGCCGTGGGCGACGAAGAACAGCGATCTGGCCGTCTCGCCTTCCCTGCAAATGACGGCACCCTGGGGGTAATGCTGCTCGCGGAATCGTTCATCGACCGCCGCCAATGCCCTGGCCGAGAGTCCCTCGAAGTACGTGGCGTGACCCAGGATTTCACGGCGCAGTTCCGGCGAACAGTGATCCGGATTCAGGCTGTCACGATTCAGGGGCGTTGCGCGACGACGACGACTCATGGCGTACTCATCCTGCCGCTACGGAAAGTGTACATTCATCCCTGTGCACCGCTGGCCGCATGCGCGCGGCCAGCAGTCCGCGCGGGTCCCACGGAGGTCAGGAAAGCGACGCCGGTAGCCGGTGCGCGACGCCGACGCGCCGGGAAGCGCTGGGCATGCATGGAGACTGTGTCCGGGTGGGGCTTGCGGAACCAGGCCCGGCCACGTTTCCCGATATTACCCTGGGTACGCAATGGCCAGCCGCGCGAAGCCGGCGAGGTCGATATTGGTGCCGCACACGATCACGCCCACGCGCTTTCCGGCCAGCCGCTCGCGCAGCGGCCCGCACAGCGCCGCGGTTGCGGCGGCACCGGCCGGTTCCACGGCCAGTTTCATGTCGGCGAACAGGAGGCCCATCGCGCGCTGCATCGCTGCATCGGGGATCGTCACGATTTCATCGACGAAGCGCCGCGCGATGCCGAAGCTGTGGGGCAGGGCATAGGGTGCGGCGAGGCTGTCGGCGATGGTATCGACGTGTTCCAGTTTTTGTGGTGAGCCGGCCGCGAAGCTGCGGCGCATGCTGTCGGCGCCCTCGGGTTCCACGCCGTACACGGCGCAGCGCGGCTGCGTCTGCTTGACGGCGCAGGCGATGCCGGCGATCAGGCCGCCACCGCCGATCGGCACGATCACGGCATCGAGGTCGGCGACCTGGTTGCACCATTCCAGGCCCACGGTCGCGGTGCCGAGCACGGTCAGCTCGCCTTCGAAGGGATGGATGAAGCTGCGGCGCTCGTCGCGCTGGATGCGCTCGACTTCCTCGAATGCCGCATACACATCGTCGGCCAGCACGACCTCGGCGCCGTACGCCCGGCACAGCGCCACGCGCGCGGGATTGGCGGTTTTCGGCATCACCACCTTCGCGGTGGTGCCGACGCTGCGCGCGGCAAATGCGACCGCGATGGCGTGGTTGCCGGCGCTGACGGCGGTGACGCCACGATGCCTTGCGTCCTCCGGCAGTGCCATCGCGTTCAGCAACGCTCCGCGTGCCTTGAAGGTGCCGGTGTACTGGAACAGTTCCAGTTTCAGGAAAACCTGCGTGTCCGCGCCCGCGGCGGTTTCGATCGCATCGCCGCGCCAACGCCACACCGGCGTTTCGCGCACGCGCTCGCCAAGCCGTTCGCGCGCCGCGCGGATGTCGGCAAGGCTGGGTGCAGCGGGCGGGGTATCCGGCATGGTCACGCACATCGGGTCAATAACGCACGAAGTATGGCACCGCCATCAGCACGATGCCCACGATCACCGTCAGCAGCGTGCCACGCACGAACCACGGATACACCATCAGCGCGATGCCGCACACCAGCGGCACGATCATCGACTGCTTCTTGCCGTAGATGAAGTATCCGACGCCGATCGCGCCGAACACGATACCCAGGGCGAGGGTGGCGGGTGTGGGCATCGGTGGCGCTCGCTCAAAGGGCCCGGTCAGCGCAGGAAATGGTTGCGCAGCAGATCCGGCACTTCGCCGGCGCGCCCGTCCGGCACGGCCTTCACGCCGAACAGCGCAGGCGAGGCAACCTGTGACAGTTCCACCCCGGGCGGCATCACCGGTCCGGTCCGATTGACGCGCACCGGCAGCAGGGCCGGCCCGTCCACGGCCAGCCATTGGCGCATCGCCGGTTCCAAAGTGTCGTCCTTGTCCACCGGCCGACATCGACGAGTACGTCGACGATGGTTTCGGCAACCTTGCGGGGACATTGCTGGACTCCTTCCGGGTCGGGTTCAGTGCTCGGCGACGAAGCGGTGACGCGAGGCGCGTTCGACGTCGAGGTCGGTCGCGGGGCGGAAGCTGTCGGCGCGTGCGGCCTTCCACCACGGTGCATAGAGCGTGTCTTCGGGTTCTTCCAGCAGGATGCCGGCCGGAAGGAAGGTCTTGATCTCGTCGGTGGGCAGGGCCTTTTCCGGGCCGACGCGATGGATCAGCTGGTGCGGCTTGAGGTCGCGCGGGTGCTTGACGCCGACCGAGGAACAGATGCGCGCCAGCGCTTTCAGCGTTTCGGTGTGGAAGCGCGCCGCGCGCCGTCCCTGCACCTCGGGCACCAGGCCGCGCTGGCGCAGCGGATCCTGCGTGGTGACGCCGGTGGGACAGGTGCCGAGGTGGCAGCGGCGGGCCTGGATGCAGCCGACCGAGAACATGAAGGCGCGTGCCGCGTTGCACCAGTCGGCGCCCTGCGCCAGGTTGCGCGCCAGGCCCATGCCTGAATACACCTTGCCGCTGGCAGCCAGGCGGATCCTGTCCTTGAGGCCGCAGCCGACCAGCGCGTTGCGCATCACCACCAGGCCTTCATCGAGCGGCATGCCCACCCAGTCCGACAGCTCCAGCGGCGCGGCGCCGGTGCCGCCTTCGCCGCCATCGACCACGATGAAATCGGGCGCGATCCCGGTTTCCAGGATCGCCTTCATCAGCGCGAACGGCTCGTGCATCTGGCCGATGCACAGCTTGATGCCGACGGGCTTGCCGCCCGACAGCTCGCGCATGCGGCCTGCGAATTCCATCAGTTCGATCGGGGTCGAGAACGCCGAGTGGCCGGGCGGACTCAGGCAGTCCTCGTGGGCCGGAACGCCGCGCACCCTTGCGATTTCCCCGGTGACCTTGGCTGCGGGCAGCAGGCCGCCGTGGCCGGGCTTGGCGCCCTGGCTCAGCTTGATTTCGGTCATCCGTACCACATCCAGCGAGGCCTTTTCGGCGAACGCGCCGGGATCGAAGTTGCCGTGTGCATCGCGCGCGCCGAAGTAGCCCGAGCCGAGTTCCCACACGATGTCGCCGCCGTGTTCCAGGTGATAGCGGCTCAAACCCCCTTCGCCGGTGTCGTGATAGAAGCCGCCGAGTCTTGCGCCCAGGTTGAGCGCGCGGATGGCGTTGGCCGAGAGCGCGCCGAAGCTCATCGCGGAAATGTTGAATACCGATGCCTCGTAGGGCTTCGCGGTCTGTTCGTTGCCGACCGTGACGCGCGGCGACTCGTCGGGGTGGGGCTCCGGGTTGATCGAATGCGCGAACCAGTGGTAGCGCGGATCCTCGGTCTTGCGGCGCGTGCCGAAAGGCTGGGTGTCGGTCTGGCCGGTGGCGCGTTCGTGCACCAGGTTGCGCGCCGCGAAGGAAAACGGCGTGCCGTCGAGGTCGCCTTCCACGATGTAGGCACGCAGGAACGGCCGCAGGTCGTAGAACAGCCAGCGGATCCGCGCCGCGACCGGATAGTTGCGCGTGATCGTCCACTTGCGCTGCGTCCAGTCATGCAATCCCAGCGCCACCACCGGCAGGGTCACGAGCAACAGCCAGCACCAGTTCGGATTCCACAGCCAGCCGAGCACCGCGAACAGGATCGACAGCAGCACGGCCATGGCCGGGATGATGGTGCGCTTGAACAGGTCGAGCATGCGGCAATCCCTGTGTGGAAGGGGGACACGGACGTTGATGGACGGCAGAAGCCAGCGTCCCCTGACCGTGGATCATGGCAGCGCCTTCGTCAAGATCGCGTGCCGATTCCCGCGGAATCACGGGGTGGATTGGAAACGGTTCCGGCGCGGCGCCGGTTGCCGGTCACCCCCACCAGAACGCCGTGGCGATGATGGCGTAGAGCGCCAGCAGCGAAGCGCCCTCCTGCCAGTTGGATTCGCCATCGAAGGTGATGGCCGCGGTCACCAGTACCGCGATCACGACGGCGGCGACCAGCATCGGCGGAAATACCAGCGTCAGCGGCGTGAACCCGAACAGCCGCGACAGGATCACCAGTGCCGGTGCCAGCACCAATGCGATCTGCAACGGCGAGTTGATGACCACCGAAAACGCGTATTCGGACCGGTTCTTCGCGGCAAGCTGCACGCCGACCACGTTTTCCACGGCATTGCCGGCGACGGCGACGATCACCAGGCCCGCGAAGGCATCGGAAATGTTCAACGCGTGCATGGCCGGTTCCAGCGCGTGCACGAACCACTCGGACACGAACGCCGCGGCAATGCCCGAAGCGGCCAGCAACGCCAGCGCCAGCCAGAGCGGCCAGCGCGGCGGCTCGCGCTGCTCGGCTGCGTCGCCGGCGGGTTTGCGCTTCAGCGCAGCCGGCAGGGTGAGGGCAAACAGCGCCAACAGCACGCCCGCGACCACCAGCGACAAGGTGTCCTCGTGCGGCGCCGCCGGGGTGTGTACGTGGCTCGCCAGCGACGGGATCACCATCGCCGCGACCGCCAGGTACATCAGCACGGTGGTCGAGCGCGCGCGCTGCGAGTCGATCCGCTGGGTGCCGTGGCGCAGTCCGCCCACCGTGAAGGCCAGGCCCATCACCAGCAGCAGGTTGGCCAGGATGGAACCGATCAGCGCGGCGTGCACCACCATCACCAGGCCGGCCTTGAGCGCGAACAGCGCGATGAACAGTTCCGGCAGGTTGCCCAGCGCCGACTGCAGCACGCCGGTCGCGCCGGCGCCGAAGCGGTCGCCCAGTTGGTCGACCGAGCGTCCCACCAGCGCCGCCAGCAAGGCCACCGCCAGGCCGGAACACACGAATGCGGGGATCGCGCCGGCCGCGAACCGGGTGATGCTGGCGGCCGCGATCAGCAGCGCGCTGCCCGCGGCGATCGTGGCATCCGACCGCGTGAAGCGATGCGGATGGCCATTCACGCGCGTGCGATCCCGGTTGCGCCCATGCTCCGATCCTTCCGCAAACGATCCGGCGGCCATGGTACGGGGCGTATGGCGGTACGGCTAGCGGGACGAAGCGGACGCGGGCGTAGCCGCGGTGAAGGTGTTGTTGGCCCGGTCCACGTCGGGAAGCACGTGGTCCGGGTCGATGGTGGCGCGCACGATGCGTTGGTCGCCGGCCACCGGCACGTCGAACTGCGTGTGCTGCATCCAGGTCGCGACCGGTACGCGGATGTCCCGGCGGCTGCCGTCGGCGAACGTCACCTTCAGGGTGGCCGGCATCGCGAATCGATCGAGGTTGGCGACGGTGACGAAGGCCCCCTTGGCCGGATCATCGTCGGCGTACCTTATGCCGGTTACGGCAAGGTCGAGCTTCCAGTTGTGCGCGAACCAGCCGCGCCAGAACCATGACAGGTCTTCGCCGGCCGCGCTGTCCATGGTGCGGAAGAAATCGGACGGCGAGGGGTGCCGGAACGCCCAGTCGTGCACGTACTGGCGGAATGCGGCATCGAAGCGCTGCGGCCCGAGTACCTGGTCGCGCAACAGGGTCAGGCCGTAGGCGGTCTTGAAGTAGGTGACCGGGTGCCGGAACTTTTCGGGAATCAGGTCGGCGCGGGTCAGGATCGGGGGTGCGCCGGGGTGGTCGAATACCTTCTTGATGATGTCCTTTGCAGGATCGCCCGTCAGCGGCGCGTATTCACCGTCCTTCTTGGGTGCGAATTCGCCGCCGTGGGCATTGCCCCAGGCCGCATGCGCCATCACGTCCACGAAGGTGTTCATGCCTTCGTCCATCCAGGCGTCGCGGCGCTCGTTGCTGCCCACGATCATCGGGAACCAGGTGTGGCCGAATTCGTGTACCGAGAGCATGAACAGGCCGTAGTCGTGCGCCTTCCACCAGTCGAACACGATGCCTGGGTATTCCATGCCGCCGGCCTCGCCGGCCTCGGCGATCGCGTTGGGCCAGGGGTAGGTGAAGCCGGTGTACTTCGAGAAGTATTCGATGGTGTACTTGACGTGCTGGGTGGAGTGCTGCCAGCCGCCCTCGCGGATGCTTTCCACCGGGTATGCCGACTGCGCCAGCGCGTGATGGCCGCCGGGCAGGTCGATGCGCGCGGCGTCCCACACGTAGGCGGCCGAGGCGCCGAAGGCGACGTCGCGCGTGTCGTGCATGCGGAAGTGCCAGGTCAGCGTACCGACCTGTCTCGGGCGGCTGGCCGGGTCGGTCACTTCGCCGGGCTTGCGGATCAGCACGGTTTGTTCCGATCGGCGTGCCCGGGCCAGGCGATGCCGTTCGGTCGCGGTCAACACCGCGCGCGGGTTCACCAGTTCGCCCGACCCGACCACCAGCATGTTCCACGGCACGGTGACGTAGTAGTCGAAATTGCCGTATTCGAGGTAGAACTCCTGGTTCAGGAACGGCGCGGTGTCCCACCCGCGCAGGTCGTCGTACACGCACATGCGCGGGTACCACTGGGCCATTTCGAAGATGTCGCCGTTCTTTGTGTGGAACCAGCCGTTGCGCCCGCCGAAACCATCGGGCACGGTGTAGTGCCAGGCGATGCGCACGCGTACCTTGCCGCCGTGCGCCGCGACCGGACGCGGAAGATCCACGCGCATGCGCGTGTCGGTGACGAGGTAGTGCGCGTCCACGGTTCGATGGCCGGTTTCCACCTGCACCGCGGTGATGACATCGCCCTCGGTGTGCTGATCGAAGCCGGGCGTGCGGCGACCGGCGAAATTCGCGCGCGCGGTGCGCTTGTAGCGGTTCTGGTCCAGTTGCAGCCACAGGTAGCCGAGCGCCTTCGGGCTGTTGTTGGTGTATGTGATCACCTCGCTGCCACGCAGGGTCTTCGCCTTCGGGTCGAGCGTTGCGTGGATCTCGTAGTCGGCGCGGTTCTGCCAGTAGTCGGGGCCGGGCCGTCCATCGGCGGCGCGGTAGCGGGTGGCCGGATACTGGTACCGGAACGGCATGAACAGCGTGCGCGGCTGGAATTTCGATGCCACCGGCGTGGTGGTGGCCGGCGTTGCCACGGCGAGCGGCGCGAGCAGAAGCAGTGCGAGGGCGCACAGCCAGGTGGACTTCATGGGCATTCCCCTGGTGATCGACAAGGGCGTTGCGCACGGCAACGCACGCAGTGATCCCTCCAGCATGCCACGACGATGCCGCCGGGTCACGATGACCAATGGCACGGTCGGGCCGCGGCGCTCCGGCCCGCGTGCTGCTCAGGGCCGTGACAGCGTGGTCGAATCCGGTGCGCGCGCGCCAGCGCGTTCGACATGCCGGGCCAGGGTTTCCAGCGGCACCGGTGCGCTGAACAGATAGCCCTGGAATGCATTGCAGCCGAGGTCCGCCAGCGCCTGGTGCTGGTCTTCGCGCTCCACGCCTTCGGCGACCACCCACAGGTGCATGGCCTTGCCCAGCGCGATCAGCGCGGTCACGAAACGGTCCGGGGATGAAATCGACATGTCGCGGATGAAGCCCTGGTCGATCTTCAATTCGTGCACCGGGAACGCCTTCAGCAGCGCCACCGAGGCATAGCCGGTGCCGAAATCGTCGATCGACACGTGGATGCCCATGTCCCCCAGCGTGCGCAGCTTGGCGACCGCGTCGGGCACGTCGTGGATGAACGCGGTCTCGGTGATTTCCAGCGTGACCCGTCGTGGCTCCACCGCGGCCTCGCGGATCGCCGAGCGCACGTCCGCGAGGAAATCCGCGTGGAACAGTTGCCACGGGCTGATGTTGACGGCCATCCGGAACCGTCCGTCGTCGGGCAGCGCGGCCAGTGCGGCCAGTGCCGTGTGCAGCACCAGGCGGCCGAGGGACTGCATCTGCCCGGTGTCCTCGGCGACGTGCACGAACTCCACGGGACTGAGCGGACCGAAATCCGGATGCTGCCAGCGCAGCAGCGCCTCGGCGCCAACCAGGTTGCCTTCACGATCGAATTGCGGCTGGTAGGCGAGTTCCAGTTCGCGGTTTTCGATCGCGGCGCGCAGGTCCACTTCCAGGCGCAGCTTGCGTTCGGCCTGTGCCTGCATGGATTGCGTGAAGGCGGTGGGCACGTCGCGGTCGGCCTGTCGGGCCGCGTGCACCGCGGCGTAGGCCTGGCGCAGCAGCAGGTCCGCGTCGCCGCCTGCCTGGTGGAACATGGCCACACCCATGCACACGCGCACGGAGAACGCCTGGGACGACACCGGCAGCGGTACCGCCAGCGCCGCGCGCAGCGCGTCGGCGCGGGCCATGACCTGGGCCTGCGCGGCGTCGTTGCCGGTGGCCGAGGCCAGAAGCGCAACCGCGAATTCGTCGCCGCTCAGGCGCGCCACGAATTCCCCTTCCGTGACCGCGCGTGACAGCCGCTGGCCGATTTCGTGGATCAGGCGGTCGCCGGTGCGGTGCCCCAGCGTATGGTTGATGATGGAAAAGCGCCGCGGATCGATGACCACCAGTGCGCCGTACGGACGCGGGTCGGCGGACAGCGTGCTTGCCAACCACTCGCCGAGCGCGTTGCGGTTGGGCAGGTTGCTGGTGGCGTCGGTGTAGGCCATGTGGCGCAGCCGTGCCTCGGCCTGCGCGCGGCGCGCGTTTTCCGCGTTCAACGCGCTGATGCTGGAATCGAGCGCGGCGGCGTTGCGCCGCAGCTCCAGGGTCAGCGTCTGGCTGATCATCAGTACCAGGATCAGGAACGGCAACGCGTCCCAGTCGGGGCCGGGCAGCGCGTGGATGGTCGCGTACTCGGCATACGCGACCGCCAACACCTGCACGACGAGATACACGCCCAGCGAGCGCGCCCGGCGCCCCTGGCCCTGCCGGGCCAGCGCCCAGCAGCGCCAGAACGCCCAGCAGAACGCCGCCAGCGTGGCGATGTAAAACCCGAACGCGATGGGTGTCGGCGTGGTGGCGACGCGGTTGATGCGCTCGCCCCACGGCAGTACCAGCGCCGGACCGACTTCGGCGCTGGAAAGCAGCAACCCGTACGGCCGCACCAGGTCGATGACCAGCAGCGCACCGAAGATGACGATGCTGGCCACGAGCCAGCCGCGCCAGCGCTGCAGGCGTGAGTACAGCGAAATGAACCAGACGGCGGTCGGGTAGATCGCGCACCCGATCGCCACGTGCACACGCTCCAGCACGATCCACGACAGGCCCGTGTCGGGCGTCTGCATCAGGGCCGATGCGCCGATGTATGCAGCGACCACCAGGCACACGATGCCGAACGAGGCGAACAGGTGCGCACTGCCTTTCGAGTGGCCGACGGTGAGGAAGTGCAGTCCGGCGAACAGGCAGATGCCGGTTGCAATCCACAATGTCGGTAACCAGATCGTCATCCACCCAGCCCCCGTCGACCGACCGCGGTTCGATTATGCCCGGACCCGCCGGCGTTTGTTTGCAGCGGGGCACAGGTGGCCCGGGACGTGGGGCCGCAGTGGAGACAGGCCCGCGGTCGCACTGCAAGGCGGGGCCGGGCAATCGGCAGGCGCGTTTGCGCGGGCCGCGGCGTCACCCCGTGGTTTCGGGCAGGGAGGCCGGCCCGGCATCGTCGTGCCCGGCGTCGGCCACGTCGCGCCATATCGCGTAGTTCACGCCCATCACGAAGGCGTACAGCAGCAGGACGAATGCCACGGAGATCGGAACCATCAGCACGACGCCCATCGCCGGTCCCATCAACATGCCGAGCATGGCAATGATGGCGGCGAGAATGCCGACCACGATAGCCGCGGCCACGAAGGCCAGCAGGCCACACACGGTCAGGACCACCAGCGGCAGGGCATTGCGGAATGCGCCGGCAATTCCATCACGCACTGCCTGGACCGGCGGCAGGTTGCGCAATGCCGCCTGCCCGGTGCCCACCGCGAGCGCGCCGCTGTAGAAGATGAAAAACACCACCAGCAACGCGCCGGTGGTGCCGATACCGGCGGGCGGGGCAGGCCATCCGGTCATCGGCGTGCCGCTGGCCTGCACCTCGATCAGGTGCCGGTACCACGGCCATACACCGTGCCCCACGGTGGACAGGAGCAGCGCCAGGAACGCGGTATAGATTGCCACCATGCCCAGGCCGAACAGCGCCAGCCGTATGCCGCCACCGCCCGGCCGAAACGGGTCGAACAGCATCCAGGCGGATGCCGGACGCTGGTGGTGGCTGGCATCCAGCACGCGCAGGAAGCCCCCCGTCAGGACCGGCGTCAACATGCCGAAAACCAGCGACGTGGCCACCAGCACCAGCAGCGTGCCGTGGTTCCTGGTGGTCCGCTCGGCGATGAGTTGCAGCGCCATGATCACCGCCATGCACAACGTGAACAGGGCGGCGGCGCCGAAGACGGCACCGGGATTGCGCCGCGCGACCGTGAAGCCGCCCAGCAACCACGACCAGCCCGCGCCCGGTCCCCTGGCAAGCATCCGCATGTCCCAACCTCCCTTCCGGTACAACGAAGTGCCGGCCGCAGCCTGTCAGCCCTTGTGTTTGGCCAGCCTCAGCCAGGTGTCGACCACGGTGTCGGGGTTCAGTGACACCGACTCGATGCCCTGGTCCATCAGCCACTCGGCAAGGTCGGCGTGATCGGACGGGCCCTGGCCGCAGATGCCGACGTACTTGCCCTTGGCGCGCGCGGTCTTGATGGCCATCGCCAGCAGCTTCTTCACCGCCGGGTTGCGCTCGTCGAACAGGCCCGCGACGATCGAGGAGTCGCGATCCAGGCCAAGCGTCAACTGGGTCAAATCGTTGGAGCCGATCGAGAAGCCGTCGAAGATGTCCAGGAACTCCTCGGCCAGCAGCGCGTTGGAAGGCACCTCGCACATCATGATGACCTTCAGCGGCTGGTTGCCCTCGATGCTCTGGCCCTGCTTCAGGCCGTTGGCCTCGAGCACCTCGATGACCTTGCGGCCTTCCTCCAGCGTGCGGATGAACGGGATCATCACCCACACGTTGTCCAGGCCCATCTGCTCGCGGACCTTCTTGACCGCCTTGCATTCCAGGCCGAAGGACTCGGCGAAGCTGTCGTCCACGTAGCGCGAGGCGCCGCGGAAGCCGAGCATCGGATTTTCCTCGTGCGGCTCGAACTTGCTGCCGCCGAGCAGGTTGGCGTACTCGTTGGACTTGAAATCGCTCATGCGCACGATCACGGTCTTGGGATACACCGAGGCCGCGATGGTGGCGATGCCTTCGGCCAGCCGGTCGATGTAGAAGTCGACCGGGCTGGCGTAGCCGGCGATGCGCTCATCGATCTTGCGTTTCGTCTCGGCGTCCTGCTCGTCGTAGTGCAGCAGGGCCCGCGGGTGTACGCCGATGTGGCTGGCGATGATCATTTCAAGGCGCGCCAGGCCGATGCCCTGGTTCGGCAGCATTCCGAAATCGAACGCGCGCTCGGGGTTGGCCACGTTCATCATGATCTTCAGCGGCGCCTCGG
>CAZAXF010000048.1:0-2705 GCA_964489055.1 uncultured Rhodanobacter sp.
TCGTCGAAGTAGTCCTCCAGCAGGCTCTGGTAGAACTGCTTGCGGTACAGGATGTCCAGGCCCAGCGTCGGCTCGTCCAGCACCAGCAGCCGCGCGTCGATGGCCATCACGATCGCCAGGTGCAACTGCACGATCATGCCCTTGGACATCTCGCGCACGCGCTGGTTGGGATGCACCTTGGTGCGTGCCAGGAAACGTTCGCAGCGGGCGCGGTCGAAGCGCGGATGCACCCCGGCCACGAAGTCCACCGCCTCGCGCACGCGGATCCAGCGGGGCAGGGTGGCCACGTCGGCGATGAAGCACACGTCGCGCATCAATCTCGGCCGCTCCCTGCGCGGGTCCATGCCCAGCACCTTGAGTTCGCCCTCGAAATCGGTCAGGCCCAGGATGGCCTTCAGCGCGGTGGTCTTGCCCGCGCCGTTGGGGCCGATCAGGCCCACGATGCGGCCCGGACCCACGGTGAAGTCCGCCTGGTCCAGGGCGATCGCGTTCTTGTAGCGCTTGGTCAGTGCGTGCGCATGCACGATCGATTCAGCCCCGGATGGCGGTGGCGCGGCGGGCCGATCCATGACGGCTTCGGTGGTGGCGTTCATTGCGGCTCCTTCTTGTCGGACGCTTGGGGTGGCATGGCCAGCAGTTTCTCTGGATCAAGGTTCATGCGCTCGATGCGGGCCCGGATGCGGGGCCACTCCTCGCGCAGGAAGTGTTCGCGCTCGCTCTTGAGCAAGGCCTCGTGGGCGCCTTCGGTCACGAACATGCCCAGGCCGCGGCGCTTTTCCACCAGTTGCTCGTCCACCAGTTCCTGGTAGGCCTTGGAAACGGTGAGCGGGTTGATCTGGTAGTCGGCCGCGACCTGGCGCACGGAGGGCAATGCGTCGCCCTCGTTCAGCGCTCCGTCCAGGATCATCGCCACCACGCGTTCGCGCAGCTGGCGATAGATCGGGACGTTGTCGTTCCACGTCACACTCATGACCTGATCCTTTTCCGGGGTTGCCCTGTCCCCGCGCGCAAGGCGCGGGACCTCGCGGATCGCATCACGCACCGACCTCGTCGGCGGCGAAAGAGTAATACGGCATCATGACCGGGCCGCGCGAGGCCGCGCCCTTGACGCCGTCAAGCCGGCGGATCTCGCGAAGCTGTTCGGGCGTGGGCGTGACATGGATCGTCGGCAACGTCTTGATGGTGCCGAGGGTTGCCTGGTTGTGCCGCAGGACGCTGTGGGCGCCGGCGTTGGTGTAGCTGGCGATGCCGTACAGGTTGGCGGCAGTGATCAGCAGTGCAGCGGCGAAAGCGATGAGTTTGCGGGTGCTCATGGCGGGTCTCCTTTAGTGACCTCGTTGACCAGTGTTGTAGTGAACTATAACACTAAATTATGGCCTGTCAACACCCCCTGCCATCAGTCATGCATCGCCGCCGATACGCGCCATCCGGCCGGTCCGCCCGTGGCGCCGTGGGGATTTCGGGAACCTACGTGGCGGCAACGCGGTCACACGGCCACGTTGCGATTCCGCGTTGAAACGCGCAGAATGGGCAGCTTCATGCAGCAAACCAGGCGCTTGCGCGCCGCAACCACCAGAGGAATTCACAGATGAAGCAGATCATGCGGCCCACACTGGCTGCCGTTGCCGTGATCGCCGCACTGGGCGTGGCCGGTATCTCCCAGGCGCAGAACAATTCCAGCACTGCGTCCACCTACGACAAGGCCAAGGCGAGCGAGCTCATCGGCTTCCAGCTCGCCGGGCATTATCCGGAATGGGCACACAACCTGATCAGCCCGTCGGCCGTGGGTCGCGGCGTTACCGAGGCGCTTTCGGGCCAGAAGCCCAGCGTGCCCGAGAAGGACATTCCCGGCGTCATGCAGGCCTTCCAGCAGCAGCTCAAGGCGCGCTACGAACAGATGGCCGCCGAAAACAAGAAGGCCGGCGAGGCCTACCTTGCGAAGAACAAGAACAAGCCCGGTGTGCGGGTGACGCAGGACGGCCTGCAGTACCAGATCATCAGCCAGGGCACCGGCCCGCGGCCATCGGCCTCGGATACGGTGGAAGTCACCTACACCGGCTCGTTCGTCAACGGCAAGGTGTTCGATTCTTCCAAGCTGCACGGTGACCAGCCGGCCAAGCTGTCGCTGGACAGCGTGTTCCCCGGCTTCAAGGAAGCCATGTTGCTGATGCCGGTCGGCAGCCACTACAAGTTCGTGATCCCGTCCGACCTTGCCTACGGTTCGCAGCCCCGCAACGGGATGCTGCCCAACGAGACGTTGATCTTCGACGTCACGCTGCACAAGATCGACAAGGGTTCGGCGAACAGCAGCGCCAACAACAAGTAAGCCCGCGCGCGCCGGTCACGCAGGCGTGACCGGTGCAACGTCCCGGTCGGCGCCGATCGCGCGCCTTGCCGGGGCGGCCGCGTTTCCCGGCATCCATGGCGAAAGCCGTTGCTCCGCACTCACCCGCCCGCGGCAAGAATGCTTGCTGCGGCGCCACGTAGCGCGCGCTCCGCGCACGACTGCTGTTGATACGGTGCCGGGAGCTTCGTGCGCGAAGCGCACGCTACCCGACTGCAGCTTCGCGCTTGTCGCGACCAGGACGTTTGCCGCGGCGTTGCGTAGCGTGCGCTCCGCGCACGATTGCTGTTGACGCGGCGGGGGAATTTCGTGCGCGAAGCGCACGCTACCCGACTGCAGCTTCGCGCTTGTCGCGACCAGG
>CAZAXF010000048.1:2805-22791 GCA_964489055.1 uncultured Rhodanobacter sp.
CGCACGATTGCTGTTGACGCGGCGGGGGAATTTCGTGCGCGAAGCGCACGCTACCGGCTGGTAGTCGTTCCGCGGCCACCGTGTTGCGCCGAATTGACCCCGTCATTCCGGACGCGGCCCGCCACGCTACGGCCGTGCGATCGCCTCGACCCGTGCCGCGCAGCCGAAGTCGTTCATCGACAGGCCACCGACGTCGTGCGTGGACCAGTGCACGACGCAGCGGTTGTAGCCGACTTCGAGGTCCGGATGGTGGTCCTGGCGGTTGGCCATCCAGCCGATCGCATTGACGAATCCCAGCGTCTCGTAGAAGTTCGAGAACTTGAATGCCTTGACGATCGACTTTCCGTCGTCGGCAGCCTTCCAGTCGGGCAGCAGTGCCAGCAATTCGCGCACGCGCTCCGCGTCCAGGGCGCTCTCGCCCTTGCGGGGCTTGCAGTCGAGTGCGGCCAGCTCGTCCAGGGTCATGGCGAACTCAGTCCCTCGCCACTGCCCTGGACCTTGCCGTGCAGGTCGGAAAGCTTGCTCGGCAGGCTGGCGAAGAAAGCGGTGATGTCCTCGATGTCCTGGTCGCTGAGCGGCGCGGCCATGCCGTTCATGATGGCGTTGGTGCGCTCGCCGCTCTTGTATTCGTGCAGGGCCCGTTCCAGGTAGTCCTGGTACTGGCCGGCCAGGGCGGGGTAATTGGGCGCGATGCCGTTGCCGTCCTTGCCGTGGCAGGCCTCGCAGGAGGCGGCCTTCTTCTTGCCCGCGGCAATGTTGCCCTTGGCCGAGGCGGTGCCGAAGCTCAATGCCAGCGCCGCGGCCAGCAGGGAAACGAGAATGGTGCGTGACTGCATGACAAGTCCCCTCAGTTCTGGTGCAGTTGCTTGGGCGCGAGGCTGGACAGGTACGCCGCGATGTTCTCGATCTGCTGCTCGGTCAGGCTGGACGCCTGTGCGTGCATGGTCGGGAACTTGCGGGCGCCGCTCTTGTACTCGTTGAGCGCGTCGATGATGTACTGCTCGTTCTGGCCGGCGATCCGTGGCACGTGGTATTGCGGATACACGGTTTCGTACCCGGTGACTCCGTGGCAGCCGTGGCACGAATACACCTCGAGCTTGCCCTTGGCCGCATCGCCCTTGGCGAATGCGGTGGACGCGAAACAGGCGAGTCCCGCCAGGACGAAAACAGTCAGCACCGATCGGATCATGTTCTTGCACTCCCCCGCGAGCGGCCGCAGCCGCGGTTGCCAAGGCCAAAGTATAGCTTGTGAAGGCGCACTCCTGACAAGGGCGCGCGGAAACGCTGCGCGCCGATGCATGGATCAAGCGCTCGTCCGGACGTCATCGGATGGCGTCACGGCGGGCGCTTGCGGTGTGCTCAACCCTGGTGCGCAGCGGTGTGCTGGCGCATGGTGTCGATGGCGAGCGCCGAGTGCGCGTAGGCACCGCCGGCGCGCATTTCCGCCGCGACCCAGATCGCTTCCATGATCTGCTGCTCGGTCGCGCCGGCCTTCAGCGCGCCGCGGGTGTGACCCTTGATGCAGTACGGGCACTGCGTGGTGTGCGCGACCGCCACCGCGATCAGTTGCTTGGTCACCGCCGGCAGCGCGCCGTCGGCGAACACCGCGCGGCTGAAATTCTGGAAGGCTTCCAGCGGCGCCGGTGCCAGTTCCTTGCGCTTGCGCGCGATGTCGGCGCCGGATTCGGGATACATCGCATGGTCCATGGTGGTTCTCCTTCGGGTCGATTGCCTGAAATCACCTACTGTACGCCGCTTGGCTGCGTATGCATTGCCGCAGGTCAGACTTTCGTGGTCCGTGGGGCCGCAACATGCCTGACCGGTGGCGTCAGGCAAGAAGCCGCAGTCCGCAAATGAACGCGAAGAACGCAAGTGGAGCGACAAAACGGTCAAGCAGGAATGTCTCCCTCTCCCCCAACAGGTTCACCGTTGGGGGAGAGGGCAGGGGTGAGGGGGCCCAGCCTTGTGGCTTGCGGTGGATTGGCATGCGAGCGAGGTCCAGACCCGATTTCCCCGCTTTGAATGTACCCGCATCGCACGATGAAACCCGGCCCCCTCACCCAACCCTCTCCCCCGCAACAATTTGCGGGGGAGAGGACTTTCAATGCGATGCGCGATCCGATCGGGAACGTTCCGGCACCGGCACCGGCGTGCCGCGAAGCCGGGGTTTGCCAACGGCTGCGGGTAATGGTCTGATGGACCCATGAAGAAGTGGCGTTCCGGAATCTGGGGATTGCTTGCGTTGCTGGGATTGGCGGCGGCGTACGCGGCCGCGCCGCAGCCGGAGGCGGCGCAACCCCTGGTGGTCGAATTGCACGTGGACGGGGCGATCAGCCCGGCCAGCGCCGACTACATCGTGCGCGGCATCGAGGACGCCAACGCGCGGCATGCCGAGGCGGTGGTGCTCACGATGGACACGCCCGGCGGCCTGTCCAGTTCCATGCGCGACGTGATCAAGGCGATCCTGGCGTCCGACGCTCCGGTGATCGGTTACGTGGCGCCATCCGGCGCACGCGCGGCCAGCGCCGGCACCTACATCATGTACGCCTGCCACGTCGCCGCGATGGCGCCGGCGACCAACATCGGCGCCGCAACGCCGGTATCGATCGGCGGCGGGGGCACCCTGCCGGTTCCCTCGCCGGGTTCCACCAACGGCAAGCCGGCCACGCAGCCCACCGAAAGCACCGAGACGCTGAAGGTCACCAACGACGCGGTGGCCTACATCCGCGCGCTGGCCGAGCGCCGCGACCGCAATGCCGACTGGGCCGAGAAGGCCGTGCGCGAGGCAGTCAGCGTGTCCGCCGACGAAGCACTGAAGCTGCACGTGGTCGACCTGATCGCGCCCAGCGTGACGCAGCTGCTCATCGACGTGGATGGCCGCAAGGTCGAGACCGTCGCCGGCACCCGCGTGCTGCACACGCGCGGCGGCGAAATCGAGAGCATCACGCCCGGCTGGCGCAGTCGGTTCCTGGGCGTGATCGCCAATCCCTCGGTGGCCTATATCCTGTTGCTGCTCGGCCTTGGCGGGCTGGTGATGGAAGGCATGCACCCGGGCGGCATCCTGCCGGGTGTGGTCGGCGCGATCTGCCTGTTGCTGGCGCTGTATGCGTTCCAGTTGCTGCCGGTCAACTTCGCGGGGCTTGGCCTGATCATCCTCGGCGTGATCCTGATCGTCTCCGAGGCATTCGTTCCCGCCTACGGGATACTTGGCACCGGCGGGGTGATTTCCTTCGTGATCGGATCGGTGATCCTCATGCACACGGGCGTACCGGGTTATGGAGTGGCGTTGCCGGTGGTGGTGGGCGTGGCCATCGCGGCCGCGGGCATCCTGGTCGGGATCGTGTGGATGGCATTGCGTTCGCACAAGTCGCCGGTTGTCAGCGGGCGCGAGGAAATGGTGGGCGCCATCGGCGAGGTCGTGGAAGATTTCGAGGGCCGCGGTACGATCCACGTCCACGGAGAGCGCTGGCAGGCCCGTTCCGACGTGCCGCTGAAACGCGGCCAGACCGTTGCCGTCACGGCGATGCACGGGCTGATCCTGACCGTGAAACCCGTGACCGATCCCCAGGAGGTTTCCCCATGAGTTTCTATCCAATCATCGCCGTGATCGTGGTGATCGTGCTGATCATCCTGCTTTCGGCCATCAAGGTCCTGCGCGAGTACGACCGCGGCGTGGTGTTCCTGTTCGGCCGCTTCCAGTCGGTCAAGGGCCCGGGCATCATCATCCTGATCCCGGTGGTGCAGCAGATGGTGCGGGTCGACCTGCGCACGATCGTGCTGGACGTGCCGCCGCAGGACGTGATTTCCCGGGACAACGTGCCGGTCAAGGTCAACGCGATGATCCTCTACCGCGTGGTGGATCCGGAAAAGGCGGTGATCCAGGTGGAGGACGCGCGCGAGGCCACCAGCCAGCTCGCCCAGACCACGCTGCGCTCGGTACTGGGCCGGCACGAGCTGGATGAAATGCTGGCCGAACGCGACAAGCTCAATGCCGACATCCAGGAAATCCTCGACCAGCACACCGATGCCTGGGGCATCAAGGTGTCCAACGTCGAGATCAAGCAGGTGGACCTGGAAGAGAGCATGTACCGCGCGATTTCGCGCCAGGCCGAGGCCGAGCGCCAGCGCCGCGCCAAGATCATCAACGCCGAGGGCGAACTGCAGGCATCGGAAAAGCTGATGCAGGCGGCGCAGACGCTGATGCAGCAGCCGCAGTCGATCCAGTTGCGCTACCTGCAGACACTGGTGGAGGTGGCCGGCGACAAGACCACCACGCTCGCCTTCCCGCTGCCGCTGGACCTGATCGAACCGCTGCTGGGCAAACTGCGCAAGAGCGCGGGCGGCGAGCCGCCGGCCGGCTGACCGGCAGAGCCGGGCCTGATGAAGCTGCTGGCCATCGCGGCGACGGTCCTGGTGACCGTCGCCGTGTTGGTGGCGCTGGCATGGGTTGTCAGCCCCTGGCCGCGCGTGTGGCTGATCCGCTACTTCTTCGATCGCGGCGGCGTCGCCATGGAACGCTCGCTGGCCGCCCACGTCCCCGCCGGCGTGGCACAGATCACCGACCTTGCGTACCGCCCCGGCGATCCCGCGGCCCGGCTGGACGTGTTCTTCCCGGAAAAAATCGCCGACAGCGCGACGCGCCTTCCCACCATCGTGTGGGTGCACGGCGGAGGCTGGGTCGCCGGGCACCGCAGCGACGTGGCCAATTACACGCGGATCCTCGCCGCGCACGGCTTCACCACGGTCGCGCTCGATTATGCCTTGCCGCCGCGCGGTCTCTATCCGGCGGCGGTGGAGGATGTGAACGCGGCGCTCGGCTACCTGGCCGGGAACGCCGCGCGCCTGCACGTTGATCCCGACCGCCTGGTGCTGGCCGGTGATTCGGCGGGCGCGCAGATCGCCGCGCAGGTCGCCAGTATTGTCACAAACCCCGACTACGCGCGCGCCATCGGCATCGCGCCGTCCATCCGCCCTTCGCAGCTGGCCGCCATGGTGCTGGCCTGCGGTGTCTACGACATGTCACGCGCGGACAACGGCAGCCTGTACGGGCGGTTCTTCACGGCCGTGTTCTGGGCCTACAGCGGCCGCCGCGACTTCCGCGACGATGCGCGCCTGCGCCTGATGTCGGTGGCCGAACACCTGACCCCCGCATTCCCGCCCACGTTCATCACTGCCGGCAACGGCGATGCGCTGTTGCCGCAGTCACGCGAACTGGCCGAACGCCTGCGTGCGCTGGACGTCCCCGTCGACGCACTGCTGTACCCACCGCAACACCGGCCACACCTGCCGCACGAATACCAGTTCAATCTCGATTCCCCCGACGCACAGGACGCCCTGCGACGAATCGTCGCTTTCGTGGATACGGATGAACGGATCAATAGGGAATGACCCTGACCCTGTTGATTCAGGCGCGGGATCAATAGGGTCAGGGATCAATAGGGTCAGAGTCATTGATTTGATTTGGTAACCTCGGGATCAATAGGGTCAGAGTCATTGATTTGATTTGGTAACCTCGGAAAATCAGCCTCGACTTTGCATTCAAGGAGGAATCCCATGGCTCGCTTGCCTCGCCCGTATCTGCCCGGCTGCCCGCAACATGTGATCCAGCGCGGAAACAACCGGGAAGCCTGCTTTCACGAGACGGCCGATTACAAGGCCTATTTGTCGTTTCTCAAGGATGCGGCAGCGAAATACCGGGTTGCCATACACGCCTTCGTGCTGATGACCAACCACGTCCACATGCTGGTGACGCCGGGCGACGAGCAAGGCGTCAGTCGCATGATGCAGGCCCAGGGTCGCAAATACGTCCAGTACTTCAATTTCGTCCGTGGTCGTACCGGCACCTTGTGGGAGGGGCGGTACAAATCGACCCTGGTGGATACGGAAAGCTATCTGCTGACGGTGTACCGCTATATCGAGCTGAACCCGGTGCGTGCCGCGATGGTGTCCCACGCGGCGGATCACCCCTGGTCCAGCTATCAGGCCAATGCGTTGGGCAAGCGCATTGAGTTGTTGACGCCTCATCGACTGTACACGCGGCTGGGCCGGACCCGCGAAGAGCGCCAGGCCGCTTATCGCGCACTGTTCCGCGGCCGGATGCCGGAGCGGACACTCGCGGCCATACGCGAAGCGACGAACAAGTCATGGGCACTGGGTGACGACCGGTTCAAGGCGCAGATTGAAGCGGAGACCGGGCGCCGGTCAGTTCCCTTGGGGCGAGGTGGGGACCGGAAATCGGCTTCGTTCCGCCAAGCCCGGAATCAATGACTCTGACCCTATTGATCTGACCCCATCGATCTAGGCGCGTGCGCTGCGGACCAGCAGGTGCTTGGCCAGCGCGCCGTGCATGCGCCCGATGCCGCGCACCAGGTGCAGCAGCGTGAAGAGCAGCAGCAGGCCGATCACGAACATCACGGCCGCGTCGCCCCAGCCGACCATGTGGGGGCCGAATCCCCAGTTGATCACCGCGTGGTTGCCGACCGAACCGTCGCCCAGTCCGAAGAAGTTGAACGCCATGCCAACGGGCGTCAACAGCAGCGCCAGCGACACGCTCGACAGGATCACCACGGTCGCGAAATACCCGATGCCCAGCGGCAGCATCAACAACATGTACAGCAGCGTGAACCAGGTGCGCGGATCGGCCAGCATGCTGCCGATGCGTTTCAGCCACGGGCGGTCGCGTTCGGTATAGGGCGGGCGGCGCGGCATGCGCACGCCCAGCATGCCCTCGACGAAGCGGCTTTCCAGCAGCGACAACCCACGCACCGAGGCCATGAACAGCAGGAAGAACGGGATGCCGATCAGGGTGAAGGCAAAGCCCGTGGACATCGACAGGCCCGTCACCGCCCAGGCGAAGTAGAAGATGCCGGTGGCCAGCGCCAGCAGCATGTAGAAGAGCGCGCCCCAGGTCCGCGGGTCGGCGATCACGCCGAAGAAGCGGCCGAACACGGACCGCCGTGCAGGTCGCCGTGGCGTGTGCAGCGCGCGCGCCACGGTTTCTTCGGTGGTGCGGTAGATCTCCGCGACCTCGTCCGGTGCGCCGTAGCTGGTCGCGATTTTCGCCAGCAGTTCGGCTTCGCTCATGCCGGGGTTCTCGGCCAGCTCCGAGCGCAGGTGTTCCTCGGCGTCGTAGAGCGCGTCCTGGATCATCGCGGGGTCGGCACCTGCCAGCGCGGCGCGCAGTTGGGCCAGGTATTCCTTGATGGTGTGCGGCGTGTTCATGGATTTCAGTCCTCGAGGATCGAGTCGACAAAACTGCGGGTGGATTTCCAGGCATCGGTCCACTCGTGCAGGACCTTCCGGCCGAGTGGGGTGATGCGGTAATAGCGACGTGGCGGTCCCGCCTCGGACGGTTGCATGAAGGTGTCCAGCAGTCCGGCACCGCTGAGGTTGCGCAGCACCGGGTACAGCGCGCTCTGCTTGCCGACCAGCACGCCGCCGGCTTCGCGCTCCAGGCGCTTGGCGATCTGATATCCGTACAGTGGTTCGCGCGCCGACGCCAGCACCGCCAGCAGCACCAGCGAAACGGTGCCGGTGGCCAGCTCCTTCTCGAACTTCTTCAGGTGTGGTTCGGTGTCGCTCATGCGGCGCGTCTTGCGTTCCTCATATGCACGAGTACACTATAGCTCACTTCACAATAGTCGCATGCGCCGGAAGTCATGGCGCGGGCACGCCACCCGTGAGCATCAACGGGAATGGTTGCCGCCAAGCGGCGAGGAGGCTGTCATGTTCAAACTTGGCGTGGTACTGGTCGCCGTGGCCGCCGCATTCTGGCTGTTCGCGGCGCTGCTCGGCGGGCTGTTCAAACTGACGTTCGGTTTTTTCGGCGCGCTGTTTGGCAGCATGCTCGGCATGGCCGCGCTGGGCATGGTCGCGCTGTTGGTGGTGCCGATCGTGCTGTTCGCGCTGCTTCCGCTGTGGATGCCCGTGTTGCTGGTCATCGCGGTGATCTGGCTGATCGTGCGCGCAGGTCGCGCCGACAATGTTCCGGCGCAGCCCGCCCAGGGCGAACCGCGGGTCGGCTGAAGCGTTCGTCGACCCGCGGCGCGCGCTACCGGTTGTCGAGGTCGAAGCGCACCGGCACCAGCACCCAGGCTTCGATGGCGTGGCCGTCGTGGATGGCCGGGTGGAAGCGCCAGGCCGCCAGCACGTGCGTGCGCGCCGCGACGTCCAGGGTTCGCCAGCCGCTGCTGTGCTGGACCTTCACCTGCACGGGAACGCCGTGGGTGTCGACCAGCACCTTCAGCAACACCGTGCCCTGGGCGCCATTGCGCAGGGCCTGGGCGGGATAGGCTGGCGGTGTCGCGGTTTCATACGCGATGGTGGCATCGTGGTTGCCGGGTGCCACCGCCGCCTGCGGCACCGCGTGCGTTGCGGCCGGCACAAGCCGCACCGGCGCGATTTGCGGCAGCACGGTCGTCTTTACGGCAATCGACGGGGTGATCGCAAGCGGCACCTGCGGCGTCTGGACGTGGTTCACCACGCGTACCGTCGGCGGCTCGGGCAGGGCCGGGGCCGGTGGCGGATTCTGCAGCAGCGTGGCCAGCAGTGCCGGCGGGGGTGGTGCGGGCACGGTGAAGGGCGTGTCGGGCCGGATCGCCATCACCACCACGGCCAGGTTCAGGCACAGCGCCACGGCCATCGCGACGGACCGGCCGGGCATGAAATCGAAATGACGGGCAACGGGGACGTACGTCATGTGCCACCTCCTGGACGGAAGGAACATGGCCGTGGCGTCCGGGAGCGGCGCCCGGTCGACTTCCAAACTACGCCCGGGCCGCGATTCCCGCAAGTGCCGGGCGTGACGCGTTCAATCCCGATGCGTGGTCGGCAGTTCGCCCTGGTCGGCGGAATAGTCGAGGCGACCCTCGACGATCCGCGCCGCCGATGTGTACGGATGGTCGCGCGGCGTGCCCGGCCCCATGATGTGCAGCACGCGCGTTCCATTGAGCTTGAACACGTCCGCGATCAGTCCGCGGTGGCAGCGCCACCAGACCGCTTCCGCGCACATGATCGCGGTGTTTTTCGTCACCGCCAGTGCCCGCAGGCGTTCGATGCCGTCGTGGAATGCATCGGTCTGCAGGTAATCGGCGTAGCCGCGGAAAGCCGGGTGCCGCCACCCGGTGTTGGGCGAGTCGGGCCGCACCTTGCGCCGGCCACCCAGTTCCGTGAACGGCACGTAGCCGATGCCGGCATCGTCCAGTGCGGCTTGCAGCGGCTGCACGTTGAAATGCGGATACTTGCGTGAACCGGGAAAGTGACGCACGTCGGCCAGCACCGCGATGTGGTTGTCGCGAAGCAGCGCGATGAATTCGTCGATGTCGCGGGTGGAATGCCCGATCGTCCACAGGACTTCCGGCCAGGTCGAGGACGCTTGCCTTGCAATCATGCCGCCAGCATACGCGCAACGGATCCGCGCCCGGATTTCCCCTGCCCGGTGTCATGACGTCGCTGCACCGGATTGTCGTGTCATCCGATCGCGCCGAGCGCAGCGCCGCGGGCGCGAATCCAATGCCCCGTTCGCGCTGAGCGCAGCGCCGCAGGCGCGAAGTCGAAGCGCAGCCTGCAAAAGTGCGACGTATCTATACTGGACGCATGCCCGCCTACACCACCGCCAACACCGTCGAGGAATTCCGCGCACACCTCGCCGACGTGCACGCGCGCATCGCCGCCGCCTGCAAGCGCGTCGGGCGCGACCCCGACGAGGTGCGCCTGTTGCCGGTCAGCAAGACCGTGTCCGAAGCGCGCATCCGCAACGCCTACGCCGCCGGCTGTCGCAGCTTCGGCGAGAACAAGGTGCAGGAAGCCCACCGCAAGTGGCAGGCAATGTCCGACCTTCCGGACATCCAGTGGGCCATCATCGGCAACCTGCAGACCAACAAGGCCAAGCAGGTGGCCGAGTTCGCCAGCGAATTCCATGCACTCGACCGCGTGCGCGCAGCCGAGGCGCTGGACCGGCGGCTGCAGGCCGCGGGCCGCGCGCTGGACGTGCTGGTGCAGGTCAACACCTCCGGCGAGGCGAGCAAGTTCGGGCTGCCGCCGGACGAGGTCGAAGCGTTCATCAACAAGCTGCCCGCGTTTTCCTCGCTGCGCGTGCGCGGCCTGATGACCCTGGCGCTGTTTTCGGACGATCCCGACCGGGTACGCCCGTGCTTCGTCCGCTTGCGCGGGCTGCGCGATCGCCTGCGCCAGTCGGCGCCCGACGGCATCGTGATGGACGAGCTGTCGATGGGCATGTCCGGCGATTTCGAATGGGCGATCGAGGAAGGCTCGACCATCGTCAGGGTAGGGCAGGCCATCTTCGGCGCCCGCAAGACCCCCAACAGCGCCTACTGGCCTGCGTAGGAGCGTCGCGGCTCACTCACGGCAAGGGCTGATTCGGAGCGTCATCCGGGGAATACTCGCGCCATCCATGGCGCTCGCGCTGCGCACTGCCTTCGGCGTTCGCGTTTGCAGTCCCGGGAGCAAGTCCGGGACAGGCCCCGCAAACGCGGTCGCGAAGCGATGTCCGGGATCCGGCGACTGTGCATGTCGATGGGCCGTGCGAATGACCCGGGTTCCCGCCCCGGACCGGGATCCGGGATGACGTGCTTTCGCGGGAGTGACGGTGGGGTCGCGGTCAGGGGTATTTCGGGAATTCCGGAACGCCGCGGGCGTCGATTGCGCTATGGTGCCGATCTCTCTCGCCGCCACGGCAGACCCGACATGCCCGCCACCAAACCGGCAGAACCGATCCTGCCGCTCCGCCACGACGATCAACCCTTCGACGCCGACGCCGCGGCCGCGGTGATCCGCGAGCGCCTGGCGCGCCATCCCTCGGACCCGGCACTGGCGGCATGGTTCGCCGATGCACTGGCGGTCGACGTCGCCGATGCGCTCGATGGCCTGTCCGACGACGAACTGGCCATCGCGATCGGGCTGGTTCCCGTCAGCGAGCAGCCCGCGGTGGTCGGCTACCTGCCGCTGCCGCGCCAGACCCAGGCGGTCGCCGCGATGCCGCGCGAAGCGGTCGTGTCGTTGTTCGAGAGGATGTCCTCGGACGAACGCGCCGACCTCTTCAATGCCCTGCCGGAAGGGCGCGAGGCGCTGCTGCCGGCGCTCGCGCAGGCCGAGCGCGAGGACATCCGCCGCCTGGCCAGCTACCCCGAAGGCAGCGTCGGCGCGATCATGAGCTCGCAGTACGCAACGCTCACGCCGGACCTGACCGCGGCCGAGGCGATCGAGGAACTGCGCCGCATCGCGCCCGACCGCGAGACGATCTACAACGCCTACGTGATCGACCGCGATCGCCGGCTGGTCGGCGTCACCACGTTGCGCCGCCTGATCCTGGCCGCGCCCGCCACGCGCGTCGGCGACATGATGGAACCCAACCCGGTCACGGTGCAGGTCGACGACGACCAGGAAGTGGCCGCCACCCGCATCTCGCGCTACGACTTCATCGCGCTGCCGGTCGTCGACGCCGCCGGGCGCATGGTGGGCATCGTCACCGCCGATGACGCGATGGACGTCATCGAGGAAGAGGCGACCGAGGACTTCCACAAGTCGGGCGGCTCGCTGGGCGGGGAATGGCCGCTCGGCATCCGCGACGCCACCATCCGGCTGCTGTATCGCAAGCGCATCTTCTGGCTGGTACTGCTGGTGTTCGCCAACGTGTTCTCGGGCGCCGGAATAGCCTACTTCCAGGACCTGATCGCCACGCATGTCGCGCTGGTGTTCTTCCTGCCGCTGCTGATCGACAGCGGCGGCAACGCGGGCTCGCAATCGGCCACGCTGATGGTGCGCGCGCTCGCCACCGGCGACGTGCACCTGCGCAACTGGGCCAGCATGCTGGGCCGCGAACTCGCGGTGGCGGCGCTGCTCGGTTTCACCATGGCACTGGCCGTCAGCACCGTCGGCGTGGTCCGCGCCGGTCCGGCGATCGCGCTGGTGGTCGCGCTCACGATGCTGGTGGTGGTGATGTTCGGCAGCGTGGTCGGCATGTCGCTGCCGTTCCTGCTCAGCCGCTTCCGCGCCGACCCGGCCGCGGCAAGCTCGCCGCTCATCACCACCATCGCCGACGCCAGCGGCATCGTGATCTATTTCCTCATCGCCAGCCGCCTGCTGCCCAGGCTTGCGGGCGTGGGGTGAGTGTGGCGGCGCCGGCGCTGGCGCGGGCAAGTGCGGTCATGCCGGCACGGTCGTTTCCGGTGGCGATGCAGCCGAACGCTGTTTTCGGTCGCGCAGCCCGCGCAGGCCTTCCTCACGGCTCACCTGCGGCTCGTAGCCGAGCTCGCGGCGGGCCTTGCCGATGTCCAGCGTCACCTCGACGCCGACCGTCGCGTATTCCTGCAGGCTCACGGGTCCGTGCAGCCGTCCGCCGGTGACGCGGGAAGCAAGCGCACCGGCGTGGGCAAGCCATTTCACCGCAAAGCGCGGAACCGAGCGCACCGGCGGCTCGACGCCCTGGGTTTCGAGCATCCGCGAGACGAAGTCCCGGAAGGGCACGGGATCGCCATCGCTCAGGAAGTACACCTCGCCCGGACGCCCCTTGCGCAGTGCCAGCAGCGCTCCATGGCACAGGTTGTCGATGTGCGTCGTGGAGGTCAGGTACGTGCCTCCCGCGATCCAGACGAGGCGTCCCGACGCGCACGCGTCCACCAGTTGCTTCAGCGCGGTCGTGTCATCGCGTCCCCACACGAAGCGCGGCCGGATCACGACCACGGACATGTCGGGGTCGTTGGCCGCGAGCGCGATCCTTTCCGCTTCCGCCTTGGTCCGCGAATAACCGCCGCCCAGGACATCGGGAATCGGCAGTTCCTCGGTGGCGTTGCGCAACGGCCGGCCGGCGAGCAGTACCGATTCCGTGCTCAGCTGAAGCGCCCTCGTGATCCGGTGGTGGCGTGCCGTCCGGTACAGGAGCGACGTGCCGTCGATGTTGGTGCGCCTTTGCGCGGCGCCGTGGGCGGAATGCGAAGTGTCCGCGGCAGCGTGTATCAGGTAGTCCGCTCCGGCAAGCCCTGCGGACAACGCGTTTTCGTCGAGGATGTCGCCGGCCACGGGCTGCGCGCCGAGGTGCTGGACGATCTGTTCCGACTTTTCACTGCGTGCCAGTGCCCGGACGTCCGCGCCCTCCCGTTTCAGCATGCGAATCAGGTTCCGGCCCACGTATCCGCTGCCGCCGGTGATGAAAACGGTTTTTCCACTCAGTTGCGTCATTGGCGACCTCGTGTCTTGTTCCGGACGAGGGTATTGGTGTCACCTTGTCACCTGATCAGGGCTGTTCCTCGGCCAGTTGATGTTGGCATGACACTCACCAGGTTCGTCATGCCGGGGCCATCGCCGATGAAACCGGCGATGGCCCCGGAATGACGGAAGTAGAGAGTGCATCCGCGGAAAGGAAGGGAAGACGGGTTGACCCGGCCGCAACCAGGCGCAATTTGCCGGCTGGCGCGTTGCGCAGGCTGCGCGCGCCTCGCCCCCCTCTAGCGTCGACCGGCCTTGCGCTGTCTTGCAACAGCAAGCCCGACAACGGCCAAGGCAAGACCGATTGCAAGCAGGGCGAATGGATGTCGGCTTGTACCGGCAATCAAGCCACTTACCCCGCCAAGCACGACAATCAGGCCCCCAAGGATGACCAGGCCCTCTCCGATCCTGCGCAATTTCATGGCGTTCCCTGATTTCATCGCCTGCGTTGCCCTCGGTGGTCGCCGCCGCCGGAGCCCGGCGGTTGCACGATCGCGCAGCGGCCGTGGCCCCTGCTGCGCTGAATGGTCACGCGACATCATCGCCTCGAATGTCCGATGCCACGCACGCAAGATCGTTGCCAAACTGGTGGCCGCCCGTGTCGAACGCCCGGGCAACTGCACGCGGCATCCGTGCGCAGTGGAGTGCAAGATGCTCGAATGGAACGATGCTGTCGTCGCGGCAATGGTACAGGAACAGCGACGGGATTCCGGACAGCTTGGCGGCCATGTCGGGTGGCAATTTGAGGACATCGAAGTTCCAGTCGTGCTCGTCCCATGACGGCGCCGCCAGCAGGAACAGACCACCAATCGGTTTCTCAATTCCTTCCTCCGCCAGGAATTTCAACAAGGTCGACCGTCCCGCGGAGTGACCGACCAGCAACACATTTCCGGTCATGCGCGCCAGCTCTGATGCAATCGTCTGCTTCCAGCGTTCCACGTCCGGATCGGCTTCATCGGGCATGCGGGGAAAGATCACTTCGTGATCGGGTCCAAGCTGTTGCCGCAAGGATTCGGCCAGCGGGGCATCTTCCGCGTGGGCGCCGGCGCCTGCTCCCTGAATGAACAGAATGCGTGTCGTCATTTCCCGCCTATTGCCTGTCGCACGCACACTCCTGCCGCGCAACGCCTGACACCGGCGGCGCGGGCGTTGCATCCGCCCGTCGGCCGGTTGGAACGCAAGTTCGCGCAACGCTTCATTGGTGCTGCAGGATGTTGAGAAGCTTGCCGAACGGATCGCGTATGTAGAACCGGCGAACACCCCAGGGCTCGGAGGCGGGCCCGTACTCGATGGGAATGCCCGCCTCCTCGACCCTGCGCAGCGCGGTTGACAGATCATCGACTTCGATTGACAGGTCGGGAACAGGAGTTCCCGACCCGCCCTCGGATGCGACACTGATCTGGACGGTCATCTTTTGCGTGCAGCCGAACGTCTGGATCCACCCGTGATCCATGAGCACGTCGAGGCCCAGCAACTTCTGGTAGAAGTCCCTGGCGGCCTCGAAATCCGAACCCTCGATATTCGTGACGATACGGCGAACCTGCATGATCCCTCCGATGTCTGGCGGCGTTCCGGCACCAGGGCGAGCCGCAAAGCTTGCCGGCGCCGGCTCTGGTTCCTTCCCGGACGAAGTTCAAACGTATAGTTCCAGTCCGTCGTATGGCTGTTGCCTGAGCGAGGCCAGGCGGCTTTCGAGATCGCCCGCGTGGAGTTCCAGCTTGTGGCCATCGGGATCGAGGAAGTACAGCGACGCCCCCTCGCTCTCGTCCTCCTTCCAGAGCGACGCGCCCCGCGACCGTATGGCTTGCGCACACTCGGCAAAGGCCTTCGCCGACACCGAGAATGCGACGTGCGTGTACTCGGGCGCCGGCCCGCGACGCGTCGCGGGGTCAACGGAAAGGCAGAGCCAATGTTCCCCGGCCACCAGATACGCACCCCGCGCCCACCTGGCAACCGGCTTCAAACCAACCGCCTCGGTGTAGAACGCGAACGAGCGCTCAAGATCGCTGACGGACAACGTGACGTGATTGATGCCGGTGATCATTTCCGAAACCATCATGCTTGATCCGCGCAGCGCCTGGGTTCAGGGGCGCGAACCCGCATGGCGGGTGAGCGTCGGGCTGACCGAACAGCTGGCCGTTGGTCTTCGAGCATGCGGATATGCCCGTTGCGACACGTGCCCCGCAACGTTGCCGCACAGGATACACATGAACTTCGCTTCAACCAACAGCGTGACTTCGTCTTTCATCCGGGTGACGCTCAAGCTCAGCCGACGGCAGCCCGCGCCAGCGGGTTGTCGGTCGGCTGCAGCGATTTGTTGGGCAGCTGTATTACACGCTGACACACCCCAGTCTGTTTCACGCTAATGCATACGTGAGATGCGTTGCATTCCCCGATACGCGTACCAATACTTGGCGCAGCGAAAGCGGCTCACCATCCTCAAACAGCGGTGTGCCAGAGCCGAGTATTATCGGTACCAAATGCACACGAAGTTCCTCAGCCAACCTCGCCGCAATAGCCTGCCGGATGAGATTGCCCCCACCCATGATCACTACGTCCTTCCCACAGGCGGCATGGCGGGCAGCTTCAATCGCAGCCCCGATTCCGGCGGTGATGAAAGTGAAACGTGTCCGCAGACGCACGGTTTCGGGCACTTCATGAGTTACCACGAAGGCGGGCGGGCTCGCGGCGAGTTGAGCACCATAGCCAAGATCATCCGACCACCCGTTAGGCCCATCAACGAAGTCAAACAGCCGCCTCCCCATAATGATTGCACCAGTCGAGGCGGTTGCTGAACGCAGAACATCGGCGTCAACTTCATCGCTCGTATCAAACGCCCAAGTGTGTAATGGACCTCCTCCGAGACCAAGTCCGTGATCGAGATCCGGTTTCGGGCCGGTTATGAATCCGTCTAGCGACATGGAAATGTCAGCAATCACCTTCGACATGGCCAGATCCTATGTAACGCTGCCTGCTTCGTGTTCTGTCTGTCGCCCAACGCTTGAGCTCAGCCGCCGGCAGCCCGCGTAGCGGGGTGACGGTCGGCTGCAGCGATTTGTTGGGCGGCGGTACGCCGTGTGGGCTACAACTCACGACAAACTGCCTCGATGTTATTGCCATCCGGGTCCAGTACGAAAGCTGCGTAGTAGCCGGGCGGATAGCCTTGGCTTGTATCTCGAAGCCTCGGAGGCCCATTGTCTTTGCCACCGGCATCAAGCGCTGCCGAGTAGAATGAATTAACTGCTTCGCGGCTTTGTGCAGTGAACGCCGTGTGATTTTTGGTGCTGTCAGGGTGAAAGCGGTCGATCCAGAAAACCGGGTACTCAACACCGTAACCTACCGCATCCTCGCCGGTAGCTTGTGGGAGCTGCATGACTCTGCGTAGGCCGAGCGCCCCGAGAGCAGCATCGTAGAAGGTGGCGGAGCGATTGACATCAGACACCCCGATTCCAGTGTGATCAATCATGCCGATACTCCCCTATGCCGCCCAACTTAAATTCTCGGCCTACGCCATATGTTCGATGTCTGACGGCATGGACACCCATGAATGCATCCGCTCTTCGTAGACGGAAATTTTGGGACTTGGGAACTGCGGGTCGGCGAATGCGCCGACGGGAATGGCGACAGTACCCTCCATTGCATCCGACGTGTAGTACACGGTGGATCCGCAAGCGGGGCAGAAATGGAACGTGGCTTTAGACCCTTCGTCTCCTACTCGAACGTACTCGTTGCCCTTTCCGCTGATCGTGACCGACGCCGACGGGAACCGCGCCACCACCCCAAAGACGCTCCCGGTTCGTTGCTGGCAGGCGAGGCAGTGACAGACGCTTACCCGGAAGGGATCAGCCGTCACGTGTGCCTGGAGCTCGCCACAACTGCAAGAGGCGGTGCGGCTGTTCATAGATAGCTCCCGGTTTCTAGGAATGTGGATTGCGGCGCCCAACGCTTGAGTTAAGCGGCCGCTGTCAAGCGGTCCGCTTGGACGATTTGTTGGACGGCAATACCGTCACCGCACCTCGAACCAACATACTGCGACCTCCGGCACCGGACAACTGCTGAACACGTGATTGGCCTGCACCGCTGACCCGCGCCGCCGGCGACAGACGCAACGCTGGCGCAAGCCGCGCGCAAGTTACGAGAAAGTTGCTTGCGCCCGAAACCCGGTTGCAGGCCAGACGCACGCCCGACCGAAGCCCCTGGCACTCATGCGAAGCGCAAGCCACAAGGCTTGCCGAAAACCCTGCTGGCCAACCCACTGGCGCGAAACAACATGACGACACAGGCGAGAAACAAGACCGACCGAAGCTGTTATTGCCGCCCAACGCCGGAAATCAGCGGCGCGGGTACCGCGTCCGCTGCATTGACTTGTTAGGTTGTTGTTTCACTTCGCGCCTCCCACGTTGCTAAAAGATAGGTGGCGAGTGCGCCAGCCAAGTTTACCGCTAGTTCCGCGTGGCGTGGCGCTGGCTTGGTGCCAATTTTACCTTTGCCGTGAGCGTCACTGAGGCGGTTACGCAACGAACCAAGCCCCTCGACTACTGACGTGCACCCACCCAGAATTTGCTTGAATACTTGGGCCGTATGTTGTGAGGGCGCAAGATTGAGCAGCTCGGCAGTTTGCTTGTAGAGCTTTGGAAGTTCAGCGCCATCGGCATACGCAGCACTGGCTTCATCGAGGATATGTTTACACACTGATTCGATGAGTGTACGTGCTGAAGTAATAGCCCCCTCGGGGTCGGTGGAACGACGATCTAGCGCCTTTGACCAAGCCGCCTGGACGTACGCTGCGTCAAACCGTTCCAAAGCAGCGGATACGGTACCATCAGACGGTGCGATGGTGCCGCGCTCCAATGCCTCCAGTAGCGGGTTGAACTCGCCCCAGATGAAATCTCGACGCTCCGCGTAGTGCCCGAATTTGTACTTAATGAATTGCCAGAACTGGGATAAGTTTCGATTTGTTCTTACGAATTGTGGAACAAGGTCATCAAGTGCGGAATTAGCCATAACGGCATGGCGCAACCGAGCATACTCCGCTTCATCCTCGCTGCCACCGGTGGCTTGTGAAATGAGCAAGTTTTGCAGTGTTTCAGCTTGTTCGTATAGTTCATTCACTTAATAAACAACCTAACGCCTGAGGTAACCGGCGGAAACCCGCGTAGCGGGTTTGCGTCCGGTTGACCGAGATGTTAGGCGCAAGACGCTCACGGCAGCAACCTAAGCTGAAAGCGCTCGCACATGTCCGCGAAGCACTGCGGGCACACCCACCGATAAAGATCTTGTGTGGCGTAGCCCTCATGCAACGCTTCTGGGACCTCCGAGCCTGCCAGCTTTGTACCACAGAATTCGCAGTGATCGTGATCCCAGTGCGGATCCAGTGTGGCCCAGGGTCTGAGCTTGAACGCTGCCCCCAACAAGTAGTGCTCTTGCCCTTGTAGCCGCCAGTCGTCGTCGGAAACAGAACTCATGTTGCTAGCGCCTAACGCCTGAGTTAAGCGGCCGCGGCTTTTTCGCGGTCCGCTTGGACGAACTGTTATGTGGCAACCGCCGCCACTGCCGGCACCACGCCAATGGCTGAGGCAAGCTGCTCCTGTAGCTCCGACACCGAGTATGCACGTTTGGCCGTGACCTCGAACAGCGGCAGACCAACTACTTTGCAAACATTGCGCTTTACTGCGTCACGAGCCTGCGCACGTTTGCTCGCGTGCGATTTGTCGTTGAGCTCTACGGCACAAACCACGGAAAGATCAGTTGCACGGCAAACGATAAAGTCGAAGTGCTTGGAACCGACGCGGTTGACTGCGCCTTGGCGCGCGGAACTGCTGAGGCCAGGTTTGACCGCCACAAGATCCGCGACACGAACCTTGCCAAAGACACGGTGCTCTGGACCAACAGCCTGATCCAAGGCACCGAGGAATGAACGCTCAGCGGCAGAGAACAGCGCCTTTGCTGGAACGTATGGATAGTTGATATCCGAACCGCTACCAGCTTTTTTGCCTACAACCGCAACAAGAGCTGCAATGACAAACACCACAACGACAAAAATTAGAATCCATGACACGCGAAGAACTCCCCTGTTGATACATAACGCTTGAATTAAGCCGCCGGCGAACCGCGTAGCGGTTTGACGGTCGGCTTGAATGAACTGTTAGGCCTGGACACCAAGAGCCAAGACCAACACGGAAAGAAAGACCAAAACCAGGTGAATGAATGACAAGATAGCTTGCCATTGGGACCGGTGAACAACCTTACTGATACCAGCTATGGAGTTACCCTCTTTTACTTGCTTGTAGCCATGCCATGCGTAAGGACGATACACGGGCAAGCAGGCAACAGCAAAGAATTTCGTAAACGCAAGTAGCTTGAAGCCACGCAGTGGTACATTGCCAGCACCTTGGCCCGCCATACTGGAAATAGCGGCCAGCGCACCAAGTGTCGTTGCACCTAGCCAGCGCGCGACAAGCCCAAACAGCAATGATGTAGCAAACAGTACGAGTGTGTACCGAAAGCTCAACGAGCTTACGTGAGCTAAGACCACGTTGGTATGTGCCGCGATAAACGCAAAACTGACGCCCGACACCACGAGCAACCAACCCGTGAAGGTTGCAAGAGACGACGATATGGCGCCAGTGGCTGCCAGCAGAACTTGCGCAGCCGCCCCTTGTTGCTGCTCGTAGCGTTTACCCCAATTCACGCATTCTCCTGAACATAAGGCCTAACGCTTGAGGTAAGCGGCCGCGGAACGCGGTCCGCTTGACCGAACTGTTA
>CAZAXF010000049.1:0-19072 GCA_964489055.1 uncultured Rhodanobacter sp.
AAGGGGGTCGGCGCGCAGCGCCGGGGGGATGCCGGGCGAAGCGCAAAAGCCATCCTCCTCATTCCCCCTTCGCAAGCGAAGGGGGAGGCGAATCACCCCCTTCGAAACGAAGGGGGTCGGCGCGCAGCGCCGGGGGGATGCCGTTCGGAGCGCGGAAGCCATCCCCCTCGTTCCCCCTTCGCAGGCGAAGGGGGAGGCAAAACACCCCCTTCGGAACGAAGGGGGTCGGCGCGCAGCGCCGGGGGGATGCCGTTCGAAGCGCGGAAGCCATTCCCCTCGTTCCTCCTTCACAGGCGAAAGGGGGAGACAAATCACCCCCTCCGGCACGAAGGGGGAGACATTTCACGCTGTCAACGCGGGCTCCGGACGGCGGGGGTCATTGCGTCGACCAGCTTTCGAGTTCGATCGCGAAGTCGTTCTTGCCGCGTTTGTCGATCTTCACCGGCGCCGGCACTTTCCCCGGTGCGAACCAGGCCTCGAATTTTTCGCCGCCGCCGGTGCGGCTTACCCGGACGGCGTCGAAGGTACCCGCGGGTACGCTCAGGCTTTGCCGGCCGTCGGTGACGTAGTGTTGCGTCTCGATGCGGTCGCGCACCGCGACCGGCAGCGCGAAGTCGGACTGGCCCGCGGCCAGCCCGGCCGCAAGTGCCAGCGGCACCGTGTGCCGTTCCATGGCGCCGGGGCGGGTCGCGAACGTATGGGTGCCGTCGTCGACCACGGTGATGCGGTGCGCCGCCCAGTCGAACTGCACCTTGCGATGCCGTTGCTTGATTCGGGTGTGCATGGCGTAGGTGTAGCTTTCGCCCTGCGGCAGGTCGCCGACCCAGCGGAACACCGATACCTCGCGCGTGCCGGCGGCCAGCAGCGATGCAAGTCCGGATGTGCCCTCGCTTTGCGTGGTGAAGGTCCAGGTACCGTTGGCACCTGCGGCCAGGGTCAGGGTCGCCTTTCCGATCGGCGAGCCGTTGCGCAACAAGCGGTAGTGCGCGGTGAAGGCGGGCAGCGGTGGTGGCGGCGCGGCAGCGGCGACGCCGGCAGCCAGCAGCGCGCCAGCGACGATCGCGCGTGCGGCGGTGCGGAACCATGCTGGCTTGATCAGGCACGTCATGGCGCCACAGCCTGCCGGAGCCTGGCTGAACCCCGCTTCACGCGGCCACCAGGCGGCCTTCGGCACCCAGGTGCAGTGGTGCACTGATCGGCTCGCCGTCGAACCACACCCGGCCGTCGCGTTCGGCGATCCGGCCGCGCGCGATCGCATCCACGCAGGCCAGCAGCAGTTCGTGTTCGCGCGGCAGCAGGCGTGCGGCCAGGGATTCCTCGGTGTCCTCGGCGCGAACCGCGATGCGTGCCTGCGCGATCACCGGCCCGCCGTCGAGCTCGGCGCTGACGAAATGCACGCTGGTGCCGTGCTCGGCATCGCCGTTGCGCAGGGCGCGCCGGTGGGTGTGCATGCCACGGTATTTCGGAAGCAGCGAGGGGTGCAGGTTGATCATCCGCCCCGGCCATGCCGCGGTGATCGACGGATCGATGATGCGCATGTAGCCGGCCAGCACCACCAGCTTCGCGCCGCTCGCGGCGACGTGCGCAAACAGCGCCTGGTCGAAGTCGCGCCGCGAGGGAAAGGTTTTCGGGTCCAGCGCGAAGGTCGGGATGCCGTGCGCCTCGGCGTTGCGCAGCGCCGGCGCATCGGCCTTGTTGCCGGCGACCAGCACGATGTCCACGGGCAGCCGGCCCGCTTCGCGCGCATCGATCAGTGCCGCGAGGTTGCTGCCGCGGCCGGAGGCGAGGACGGCGATGGGGAATGGTTGGGGCCGGGGACCGGGGACCGGGGACTCGTGTGGGTCGGTCATGCGATATGCACGCGCCTGGCGTCCGATGCGGTGACCACCTCGCCGATGACCTGCGAGGCAAGGCCGTGTTTGGCCAGCATCGCGGACGCGGCATCGGCATCAGCGCGATCGAGGATCACGGTGAAGCCGATGCCGCAGTTGAAGGTGCGCCACATTTCCTCGCGTGCGAGCTTCCCTTCGCGCTGCAGCCAGTCGAATACCGGCGGCGGCGTCCAGGCCGAGCTGTCGATGGCGAGGCCGAGGCCGTCGGGCACCACGCGGATGATGTTCTCGACGAGGCCGCCACCGGTGATGTGGGCGAGACCGTGGATGACCGGGACTCGGGACTCGGGACTCGGGACTCGGGACTCGGCAGGCTGCAGCAGTTCGAGTATCGGCTTCACGTAGATCGTGGTGGGGGCCATCAGGGCATCCGCCAGCGTCGTGCCGTCGAGGTCCAGGTCGAACGGCGAACCGGCGCGTGCCACGATCCTGCGGATCAGCGAATAGCCGTTCGAATGCGGGCCGCTGGAGGCGACGCCGAGCACCGCGTCACCGGCGCGGATCGCGCTGCCGTCCAGCAGCGCGGACTTTTCCGCGCCGCCCACGCAGAAACCGGCCAGGTCGTACTCGCCCGGTGGATACATGTCGGGCATCTCGGCGGTCTCGCCGCCGATCAGCGCGCAGCCGGCCAGCTCGCAGCCGCGGGCGATGCCACCCACCACCGCGACGGCGGTATCCACGTCGAGCTTGCCGGTGGCGAAGTAATCGAGGAAGAACAGCGGCTCGGCGCCCTGCACCAGCACGTCGTTGACGCACATGCCCACCAGGTCGATGCCGATGCTGTCGTGGCGGCCGAGCTGCTGCGCAAGCTTCAGCTTGGTGCCCACGCCGTCGGTGCCCGACACCAGCACCGGCTCGCGGTACCTGTTCGAAAGGTCGAACAGCGCGCCGAAGCCGCCCAGGCCGCCCATGACTTCCGGGCGCAGGGTCTTGCGGACCAGTGGCTTGATGCGCTCGACGACCGCGTTGCCGGCGTCGATGTCCACGCCCGCGGCGCGGTAGGAAAGGGCGTCGTTGCTGGAGGTCACGGTGGCATCCGGCCTGCGTCGCGTGGCGGCGGAATCGGCAATGATAGACGCTGGGGCCGGGATTGGGCAGACTTGCATCCATTGAATGCAAGGGGCGTGGTCATGATGCGAATGTTGTTGGCACTGGTGCTGGCCCTGGCGGTCGCCGGCGGGACCGCCGCGCAGACGGCGGCGCCCGCCGGCGCGGGAACCGCCGCCGGGCCCCCGGTCACGGCGGCGGCCAATCCGTATTCGGCCACGGTTCCGGTCGCCGGTACCAGCGATGCGCAGCGCAACGCGGCGATCGGCAATGCGCTGTCCCGGGTGCTGCAACAGGTCGCGCCGGGGTTCGTGCCGGATGCGGACGTCCTCAAGCACGCCTCCGATTACGTGCGCGACTTCCGTTACCGGCGTGCCGCGGACAACACCGGGCTGGAGCTGCAGGTGGATTTCGATCCGGGCGCGGTTTCGCGGATGCTGGCTGCGAATGCCCAGGCCGGGCCGGCCGCGGGCGCCACCAGCGGCCTGGCCGCGGGAACCGCCGCGCCGCAGTCCGGCAGTGGCACGCTGTGGGTGACGGGAATCGACAACAGTCACGCCTTCGCGATGCTGCTGTCGATCCTGCGCGGCGATTCCGCGTTGCACGACGTCGTGCCGGTCGAGGCGCACGGCGATGCGGTGCTGCTGCAGCTGGACTTCGACCAGCCGCTCGCGGGCGTGCTGGCCGGACTGACCGGCCCCGGCGGGCACCTGGTTCCCGCGACGCAACCGCACCTGGGCGCCGACGCGTCGCTCGAGTGGGTCCACTGACGGCCCGCCGCATCCATGAGCGGGCCGACGCCAGCGGAGGGTGGCAGCCGGGCGGGTCCCCTGCGGCACGTGCCGAACCTGATTTCGCTGCTGCGCATCGTGCTGGTGGTGCCGCTGGTCTGGGCCATCGTGCTGGGCCGCTGGCGGCTGGCGCTGTCGATCGCCATCGTCGCGGGGGTTTCCGACGGTGTGGACGGGTTCCTGGCACGACGCTTCGGCTGGCAGAGCCGGCTGGGCTCGATCCTCGACCCGGCCGCCGACAAGCTGATGCTGGTCGGCTGCATGGTCGCGCTGGCCTGGCTGCACGAGGTTCCGTGCTGGCTGGTGGTGCTGGTGGTGGCGCGCGATGCGGTGATCGCGCTGGGCGCGCTGGCCTGGCACCGCATCCTGCGCAACTTCAAGCCGCATCCGAGCTGGCTGTCCAAGACCACCACCGTCGCGCAGATCGGCTTCGTGCTGCTGGTGGTGGCCGATCGCGCGTTTGCCTGGCAGGTGCGCATGGAGATTCCGGTGCTGGTGGTCGCAATCCTCACGGCCGCCAGCGGGCTGGACTACGTGGTGCGCTGGGGACGCCTGGCGCGGCGTGAATTGAAACGAGGGAAGCCTTCGACATGACCAACGCGCAACGCTGGCAATGGCTGATCATCCTGGCCGTGATCGGGTGGCTGGTATGGCTGCTGACACCGATCCTGATGCCGTTCATGCTGGCGGCGATGTTCGCCTATCTCGGCGATCCACTGGTCGACCGGCTGGAGCGATTGCGCGTCGGGCGCGGCCTTGCGGCCAGCATCGTGTTCCTGGTGATGCTGCTGATCGTGGCGCTGGCGCTGCTGTTCCTGGTGCCCTTCATCCAGCGCCAGGTCGTGCGCCTGGTGTCCGCGCTGCCCGCGTATGCTGCCTGGTTCACGCACCAGGCGTTGCCGTGGCTGGAGCACAAGCTGAACATTCCTGCCAGCGAGCTCGACATCGCAAGCGTGATCAAGCGCGTGCGCGAGCACCTTGACACGCTGGGTGGCGTGGCGACCGTACTGCTTGGCTATGCAACGCGCTCGGGGCTGGCGCTGATCGGCTTGAGCGTCTCGGTGGTGCTGGTGCCGGTGGTGACGTTCTACCTGCTGCGCGACTGGGACAAGCTGGTGGCGCACATCGACACGTTGCTGCCGCGCGAGGCGCAGCCGACGATCCGCCGCCTGGCCCGCGAGACCAACAGCGTGCTGGGCGCGTTCGTGCGCGGCCAGTTGCTGGTGATGGTGGGGCTTGCGATCTTCTATGCGGTGGCACTGAAGCTGGTGGGTTTGGACGTGGGTCCGCTGATCGGCATGATCGCCGGGCTGGTCAGCTTCGTGCCGTACCTTGGTTTCATCATCGGCATCGTGGCCAGCATCATCGCGGTGCTGGTGCAGTACCACGACATGTTCCACCTGGTGCTGGTGCTGGTGGTGTTCGGCATCGGCAACCTGCTGGAAAGCTACGTGCTGGTGCCCAAGCTGGTCGGCGACCGCATCGGGCTGCATCCGGTGGCGGTGATCTTCGCGGTGCTGGCGTTCGGCCAGCTGTTCGGCTTCATGGGCATCCTGCTGGCGCTGCCGATGGCATCGGTGGTGATGGTGCTGCTGCGCTTCCTGCGCGAGCGCTACCAGGCCAGCCCGTTGTACGCGGGCAACGCGGCGGGCAAGGCCGTCGACCGGCCCGAATCGCGCGGCGAGCCCGTGCCCGACGGGGACCGGGACGGGCCGGCCGGCCAATGAGCCGGCAGCTGCCGCTGGACCTGCGCTGGCTGCCGCACCAGCGCCTGGGCGCGTTCTGGCCCGGGGGCAACGTGGCGGCGCTGCAGGGCGTCACCGACGTCGCCCGCGGCGACGACGACGCATGGTTGTACCTGCACGGCGCGCGCGGCACCGGCAAGACCCACCTGTTGATCGGGGCCTGCCGCGAATCGGTGGAGGCGGGGCACGCGGCGCGCTACGTGGCGCTGGCGACGGTGCCGCCGCCGCGCGCCGATGCGATCGCGGCCCTCGATGCCCGCGGATTGCTGGCGATCGACGATGTGCAGGCTGTCGCCGGGAACGCGGCAGCCGAAAGCGCGATGTTCGACCTGTGCAACCGCGCCCGCGATGCCGGCGCGTGCATGTTGCTTGCCGCGCCGGCGCAGCCGGGCGAACTTGGCATCGACCTGCCGGACCTGGTGTCGCGGCTTTCGGCGTGTACCCGCCATGCGTTGCGTCCGCTGGACGATGCCGGTCGTCGCGCCATGCTGCGGCTGCTGGCCGGGCGCATGGGCCTGCGCCTGGACGAGGAGGTGCTGGACTGGTGGTTTGCGCGCCAGCCGCGCGACCCCGCATCCCTGGTCAGCCTGTTGCAACGGATCGATCGCGCGTCGCTGGCGGCGCAGCGGCGGGTGACCATTCCGTTCCTGCGCGACTTGCTCGAAAAATCGTAGGAGCCGCGTGCAGGCGACCCGGAGGGTTTCGGTGATTTCGGCAAACCCCGGTCGCAAGCACCCTCGCTTCTACGAGGATCTGGCGGATGCCTGCGTGCCGGTGGCCAATCGGGTACTCAAATCGGCAAGGCGTTGGGGCGTGCCGACGTCGGTCCAGAAGCCGCGGTGATGGCGCCAGGTGATCTCGCCGCGTGCGATCGCGGCGCGTAGCAGGGGCGTGAGGGAGAAGCGTGGTGGGTTGGCGTGCGCACCGGCGTCGTCGTCGATGATTGCGCGCCAGTCGCGCAGGATTTCGGGGCGGTACACGCCGATGCCGGCGAAGGTGAGTGCGCGCGCAGCGCCGGGAGCGTCCGCGCGTGGCAGCAGTTTTCCGGACGCATCGATGCCGAAATCGCCCTGGCGGTGCTGCGGGGGATTGTCGACCAGCACCAGTTCGGCGACGCCGCGCGGTTCATCGGGCAGCGATGCGAAATCGAAATCCGTGAAGGTGTCGGCGTTGACCGCGAGGAACGGGCCCGCGCCCAGCAGCGGCAGGGCATGCAGCATGCCGCCGCCGGTTTCCAGCGGCACCTCGCCCTCGCGGCTGTATTCGATGTGCACGCCGTGGCGGGAGCCGTCGCCCAGCGCTTCGGGGAATTGCGCGGCGAGGTGCGCGATGTTGATGACGACGTCGCCGATTCCGGCCGCGGCCAGCCGTTCCAGGTGCCATTCGATCAGCCGCTTGCCGCCGGCTTCCAGCAGCGGCTTGGGGGTGGTGTCGGTCAGGGGACGCATGCGTTCGCCGCGTCCGGCTGCGAACAGCAGGGCTTTCATGCGGGGATCCCCGATCGTTTCCGTGGCGCCTGGTTGCGCATGGGCACTTCGACTCCGCTCGCCTTGCTCGCTGCGCTCAGCGCGAACGGATCAAGGAAGCGGGTGATTGCGCCTGTCATGCGCCGGGTTCCGTCAGGTCGCGATCGCCGATCCAGCGTTGCAGCAGCGCGAGGAAATCGTGCAGCTCGGGATAATCGGTGGCGACATCGTTCACGTAGCGCCACACGCGCGGCAGGTCGGCCAGGTAACCGCGCTTGCCGTCGCGGTACCACAACCGGCAGAAGATGCCGAGCACCTTCAGGTGCCGCTGCAGGCCGGTGAGGTCGAACCAGCGGCGCCAGCGCACCGCGTCCACGCGTGCATCGAGCATGCCGGCGTCGATCAGCGCCCGGCGGTGCGATTCGGCCCATCCGCGCACGCGCGCGTCGTCCCACGCGATGTAGCAGTCGCGCAGCAGCGAGACCAGGTCATAGGTGATCGGCCCCCGCACCGCGTCCTGCAGGTCGATGATGCCGGGGTTGTGGCCGGGCACGAGCATCAGGTTGCGGCTGTGGTAGTCGCGGTGCACGAACACCTGCGGCTGGTGTCGTGCGTTGTCGACGAGCAGGCGGAAGGCGACTTCGATGACGTCCCACTCCTCGCACGCGATGGCCACGCCGAGGTGCCGCTGCAGGAACCAGGTCGGCAGCAGTTCCAGCTCGCGCACCAGCAGCGGTTCGTCGTAGTCCGGCAAACCGGCCGGATCGATGCGCGTCTGCATCGTCAGGAGCGCCGCCAGTGCGTCGGCGTACAGCGCATCGGCGGTGGCCTCGTTCAATTGGGCAAGGTAGGGGCGCGTGCCCAGGTCGGACAGCAGCAGGAAGCCTTGTTCACGGTCCTCGGCCAGCACTTCGGGGGCGTTGAGCCCTGCCGCGCGCAGCCGCGCATCGACGTCCAGCCAGGCGCCGAGGTCGCCGGAGCCCGCGGGCGCGTCCATCACGATCGTGCTTCGGTGTCTCGAGCGCACGCGCCAGTAGCTGCGCGCGCTGGCGTCTTCGGAAGCCGCTTCCAGCGTGGCGTCGGGATCACCGCCGGCGGCGCGCGCGAAGGCCAGGCGCGCCGCGCTGCGCGAAAGGGTCTGTGTTGCCGACATGGCGGCGAAGTGTAGCGCGCACGGCGCGGCGCGCATTGCCGCGCGCAGGACCCCCGCGTGCGTTATCCTTGGCGCTTTCGCGCTCGTGTTCCACCGGCAGTCGGCAGTTGCCGGCGGGAGCGCAGGCGCACCCGAACGGGACACAGGACCGCAATGAGCGTCACCCGCATGCACACCCATCTCGACCGGCTGGAAGCCGAGTCGATCCGCATCCTGCGCGAGACGGTGGCCGAGTGCAAGAAGCCGGTGCTGCTGTATTCGATCGGCAAGGATTCCTCGGTGCTGCTGCACCTGCTGCTGAAGGCGTTTTATCCGGCCCGGCCGCCGCTGCCGATGCTGCATGTCAACACCACCTGGAAGTTCCGCGAGATGATCGAGTTTCGCGATCGCATCGCGCGCGAAAAGAACGTCGAGCTGATCGAACACATCAACCAGGACGGCGTCGGCAAGACCGATCCGGTGCATGCGGCCTCCAAGCACACTTATGTCATGAAGACGCTGGCGCTGCGCCAGGCGCTGGCCGAACACGCGTTCGACGCCGCGATCGGCGGCGCGCGCCGCGACGAGGATCCCGCGCGCGCCAAGGAGCGCGTGTTTTCGCTGCGCGGCGCGGGCCAGAGCTGGGAGCCGCGCAGGCAACGGCCGGAACCCTGGGGGCTTTTCAACACGCGCCTTGACCCGGATGAAACCCTGCGCGTGTTTCCGCTTTCGGACTGGACCGAACTGGACGTGTGGCTGTACATCCGCCGCGAGGGCATCGAGGTGGTGCCGCTGTATTTCGCGAAAGAACGTCCGACCTTCGTGCGCAACGGCGCGCTGCTGGTGCGCGACGACGATCGCGTGCCGCTGGAGCCGGGCGAAAAGCTGGTGCCGAAGATGGTGCGCTTCCGCACGCTGGGCTGCTGGCCGCTGACCGCGGCGGTCGAATCGGCTGCAGCCGACGTCGATGGCATCATCGCCGAGATGCTCGACACCCGGCAGTCCGAACGCGCCGGCCGCATCATCGACCTCGACCCCGCCGATTCCATGGAGCGCAAGAAGCGTGAGGGCTACTTTTGAGTCGTTCTGAAAAGCATTCTTGCCACGGATTTGCACGGATCAAAACGGATAGAGCAATGACATGTACTGCAGGAACGGTAGCGCGCATCGGCTTGATCCGTGCCCATCTGTGTTGATCCGTGGTTGAAAGGCTCGATCAGTCTCTTTGCGTGGATGGTTGATATCGCATGGTCGTAACCAACGAACGCTCACCCCTCACCGACCGCCTCGCCGCGCTGGAGGCGCGCGACACGCTGCGTTTCGCGATGTGCGGCAGCGTGGATGACGGCAAGAGCACCTTGCTGGGGCGTCTGCTGGCCGAGGCCGGGATGATTCCCGACGACCGCCTGGCGCAGATGATCCGCGACAGCAAGACCCAGGGCACCCAGAACGGCAAGCCCGATTACTCGCTGCTGCTGGACGGCCTGGAAGCCGAGCGCCAGCAGGGCATCACCATCGACGTGGCGTGGCGCTATTTCGGCACCGACAGGCGCGCCTTCATCGTTGCCGATTGCCCCGGCCACGCGCAGTACACCCGCAACATGGCCTCGGGCGCGTCCAGCGCCGAGCTCGGCATCGTGCTGGTCGACGCGCGCGCGGGCGTGCTGACGCAGACCCGCCGCCACACCGCGATCCTCGCGATGTTCGGCGTGCCGCGGGTGCTGTTCGCGGTCAACAAGCTGGACCTGATCGACTACAACCACGCGCGCTACCACGCGATCGAGCAGGAGTGCGTGAAGCTGGCGCACGACCTCGGCATCGAACACGCCGACGCGATCCCGGTCTCGGCGATCAATGCCGACAACCTCGTCGCGCGCTCGCCCCAGACGCCGTGGTACACCGGCAAGCCGCTGCTGGAATACCTCGAGACCGTGCAGGTGGAACGCAAGGTCGACGAAGCCTTCGCGCTGCCGGTGCGCTGGGTGAACCGTCCCGACCACAACTTCCGCGGCTACGCGGGAACCATCGTCGGCGGGCGTATCGCGACCGGCGGGGAGATCGTGGTGCTGCCGTCCGGGCAGCGTTCGCGCGTGGCGCGCGTGGTCGGCACCGAGTGCGACCTGGAACAGGCCGAAGCCGGGCAGGCGGTGACCTTGACCCTTGCCGACCAGATCGACGTGTCGCGCGGCGACGTGATCGCCGATCCGGCCCACCCGCCGAAGGTTGCCGCCCAATTTGCCTGCCATCTCCTGTGGCTGGACGATGCCGCGCTGCTGCCGGGCCGGCGTTACCTGCTGAAACTGGCGACCTGCGTGGTCGGCGCGCAGATCACCGAGATCAAGCACCGCGTCGATCCCGACACCCAGGCGCACCTCGCGGCCACGCGCCTGGTAGCCAACGAGATCGGCTACTGCAACCTGTCGCTGGATTCGGACATCGCCTACCGTCCCTACCGCGAAGACCGCCGCCTCGGCGGCTTCATCCTGATCGACCGCGAATCGAACGCCACGGTCGGCTGCGGCACGCTGGACTTCGGCCTGCGCCGCGACCGCAACGTGCACTGGCAGCAGCTGGACGTCGATCGCGTGGCGCGTGCGCGCATCAAGGGCCAGGCGCCGCGCTGCCTGTGGTTCACCGGCCTTTCCGGTGCCGGCAAGTCCACCATCGCCAACCTGGTGGAACGGCGCCTGCTGACCGACGGCTACCACACCATCCTGCTGGACGGCGACAACGTCCGCCACGGCCTCAATCGCGACCTCGGCTTCACCGACGCCGACCGCGTCGAGAACATCCGGCGCGTAGCCGAGGTGGCGAAACTGATGATGGATGCGGGCCTGATCGTGCTGGTGTCGTTCATCTCGCCGTTCCGCGCCGAGCGGCAGATGGCACGCGAGCTGATCGGCGAGGGCAGCTTCATGGAGGTGTTCGTGGACGCACCGCTGGAAGTGTGCGAGCAGCGCGACGTCAAGGGCCTGTACGCCAAGGCGCGCGCCGGCAAGCTGGCCAACTTCACCGGCATCGGCTCGCCCTACGAAGTGCCCGAGTCGCCCGAGGTCCACCTGCGTTCGGATCGCGAGTCCGCCGCGGACCTGGCCGCGCGGGTGGTCAGGGACCTGGAGTCATAGGCGGGCAAGGCATGCGTTGGTTCGTGCGCAGAGCGCACGCTACGCAAAGCGCATCCCTCACGTAGCGTGCGCTCCGCGCACGATTGCGGCTTGTGCCCGCGCGCAGAACACGCGCGACACGGCTTCCCGCGGCGTCAATCGCGCCTGCGGAAATGCCGCCCCTGGCGGGCAATGATGGCCAGCGCCAGGCGGTCGGGCAGCACGTCGAGCGTGGCCTTGACCAGGCGATTGACGCGTCCCGGCACGTACACCACGCGTCCGCGCTCGACCGCGTCGAGACCTTGTCGCACGACCTCGTCGGCGTCCATCCACATCCAGCGCGGCAGCTTCGACACGAGGCCGCGCGCCTGGCTGACGTCGTGGAATTCCGAATGCGTGAATCCCGGGCACAGCGCGCACACGTGGATGCCGTGGTGGCGATTTTCCAGCGCAAGCGCCTGCGACACGCGCATCAGGAACGCCTTGGCCGGCCCATACAGCGTGTTGCCGAAGGTTGCCGGGATCAGGCCGGCCAGCGAGGCCACGTTGATGATGCGCCCGTAACCGCCTTCGCGCATCGCCGGCAGCAGCCGATGGCACAGTTCCAGGGGCGCCGTCACCATCACCTGCATGAAGCGCGCGTGGGTGTCCCAGTCGACCCGCGTGTAGCTGCCGGGAATGCCGTAACCGGCGTTGTTGACGAGGACGTCGACCGCGCGGTCGTTGCCGGTCGCCGCGGCGACGATGCGCGCGGGGGCGGCGGGGTCTGCGAGGTCGTCCGCGACCACGTCCACCGCGACGCCGTGCTGCTCTCGCAACGCAACCGCCAGCGCCTGCAGGCGCTCTTCCCGCCGTGCGGTCAACACCAGGTCGCAGCCACGCGCGGCCAACTGGCGGGCAAATTCCGCACCGATCCCAGCGGACGCGCCGGTGACGAGTGCGCGGTGGCTGGCTGGGGTCATGCGTTGCGCCCTTGCGGTGGTCGGGAATCGGTGCGATCGAGCCGGGTCGAGTTTAGGAGCCTGGGCAGCAGGAATCTTCCGGGCTGCAAAAGCGCCTGCGCGGTCCATGTTTCCGCCGATTCTTGGCCCATGGAACCACCATGGGCCGGCAAATCGTCGAAAATCTGTCCTCCCGCAGTCACCTTTTCGCCTCGAAAGTTCCTGCTGTCCAGGTTGCTGGCCTGCGCGAACGGTAAAGTCGAAGCGGCCGGTGCTCGTCGCGCGAGGCGGCGCCACCGACCCCGGTCCCGGAGGCGGCCCCGGCTTCGCCAACGGGGTTATCGCATGGTTTGCGCGGGTGCACGGCGGTTGGCTATCCTCGCGGGTCCAAGTGCATGAGGAGACGGCCATGCGCCGCCATTGGGTCGGAGGCAACTGGAAGATGCACGGGTCGCGCCTGATGGCGTCGGCGCTGGCCAGCGCCATCGTGGAGGGGGACGTGCAGCATTGCGACGTGGCGATTTTCCCGCCGTTTCCCTACCTGCGCGAGGCCTGCGCCGCGTGCGCGGGTTCGCGCGTTGCGGTCGGCGGGCAGGATCTCAGCGAGCATGAGGCCGGCGCATTCACCGGCGAGGTGGCGGCGGCGATGTTGCGCGATGTCGGTTGCACGGCGGTCCTGGTTGGACACTCCGAGCGCCGCCAACACCACCGCGAGACAGACGCGCAGGTTGCCGCCAAGGTCGCCCTGGCATTGCAGCACGGCCTTGCGCCGGTGCTGTGCGTGGGGGAAACCCTGGATGAGCGCGAGACGGGCCAGACCGGCGCGGTGGTGTCGCGCCAGTTGCGCGCGGTGGTGGAACAATGCGGCATTGCCGCGTTCGAGCGCGTCGTGGTCGCCTACGAGCCGGTCTGGGCCATCGGCACCGGCCATACCGCCACACCCGCCCAGGCGCAGGAAGTTCATGCGTTGTTGCGTAGCCAGCTTGCCGATGATGATGCTACAATTGCCGGTTCAACCCGCATCGTTTACGGTGGCAGCGTCAAACCCGGCAATGCCGCCGAGTTGTTCGCCCAGGCCGACATCGATGGCGGCCTCATCGGTGGCGCAGCCCTGCAGGCCACCGATTTTCTTTCGATTTGTGCGGCGGCGGAATAAAGCCCGCGCCGTACGGGAATGACACATGCTGTTCACGATTTTCAGCGTCTTCTACGTGCTCATCGCCGCGGCGATGATCGTGCTGATCCTGATGCAGCGCGGCGATGGCGCCAACGCCGGCGCCAGCTTCGGCGGTGGCGCATCGGGCACGGTATTCGGCGCGCGCGGCTCGGCCAGCTTCCTCAGCCGTACGACTGCGGTGCTGGCCGGACTGTTTTTCGTGCTGAGCCTTGGCATGGGTGTTTACCTCAGCCACCACGGCATGAAGCGGCACACCCAGCAGACGCTGGGGGTGATGGCCGGTGCCGGTGGCGCTGCGCCGGCCACGGGCGGCACCGCTGCGGGCGCTGCCGCAACGGGCGCACCGGCGGCACCGGCGCAACCCGCGGAAGTGCCGGCGGTGCCGGCGACTTCGGGTGCCGCGCCTTCCGAGGTCCCCGCGGCGCCGGCGGCGTCGGGTACGCCCGGATCGAGCGTTCCACCGGCTCCGGCGAAGGAGCCTGCATCGCCGGCGGCGGGCGGCAAGCCCGCGGCACCACGTTGATCACGCTTGCGTGAAGAATGCGGCACCGGGACGTGCCGGTTGTTTTCGACGAACCGTTGTTGCTCTTTCGAATGGTCGCGCACAGGGTCGTGCACCGTGTTTCCCGGGAACGGGTCTTGCCCAGGTGGCGGAATTGGTAGACGCACTACCTTGAGGTGGTAGCACCCCAAAAGGGTGTGGGGGTTCGAGTCCCCCCTTGGGCACCAACTCCCTTGATGAGCGCGCGCTGCGAACCATTCGCAGCGCGCGTTTTTTTTGCGCGCGAATGCCGGGTTCGGGTGCGCGCGATTGCGGCAATGGCCGGTGCGTGCGAAAATCCCATGGCTAACGCGGAACCATCCGGATGCTCGAGAATTACTGGCCAATCCTGCTGTTCCTCATCGTCGCCGGCGCGATCGGCGTCGCGTTGATCGTGATCGGCTGGATTGCCGGGCCGCGCCGACCGAGCGCCGAGAAGAACTCGCCCTACGAGTGCGGCTTCGAGGCATTCGAGGGCACGCGCATGAAGTTCGACGTGCGCTACTACCTGATCGCGATCCTGTTCATCATCTTCGACCTGGAAATCGCGTTCCTGTTTCCGTGGGCGACGGTGTTCAAGCAGATCGGCATCATCGCACTGGTGGAAATGTTCACATTCCTCCTGCTGCTGGTGGTGGGCTACGTGTACGTGTGGAAGAAGGGAGCCCTTGAATGGGATTGATGCCATGGGTCTGATCCAGGCCATCGACAAGACGATGCACAACCCGCTTCCGGTCGGGAAGGTGGACGACATCCTGCGTCCGGAAGCCGACAACCCGATCATGCAGCGCGGCTTCGGCGTGACCACGGTGGACGCGCTGTTCAACTGGGCGCGCACCGGGTCGATGTGGCCGATGACCTTCGGGCTGGCCTGCTGCGCGGTGGAAATGATGCACGCGGGCGCATCGCGCCTGGACCTTGACCGTTACGGCGTGATCTTCCGTCCCAGCCCGCGCCAGTCGGATGTGATGATCGTGGCCGGCACGCTGTGCAACAAGATGGCGCCGGCGCTGCGCAAGGTGTACGACCAGATGCCAGAGCCCAAGTGGGTGATTTCCATGGGTTCGTGCGCCAACGGCGGCGGCTACTACCACTATTCGTACTCGGTGGTGCGCGGCTGCGACCGCATCGTGCCGGTGGACATCTATGTTCCCGGCTGCCCACCGACCGCCGAGTCACTGGTTTACGGGATCCTGCAGTTGCTGAAGAAGATCCGCCGCACCAGCAGCATTTCCGCGCGTTTGCATCCATGAACCGGACCACACCCGAACAGCTGGCCGAGCGCCTGCGCGCGCATTTCGGCGACCGCATCGCGAGCGCCGACGTGTCGCACGCGCAGGCGACCATCGAGGTCGCGCCCGCGCGCCTGGTCGAGGTATGCACCGAGCTGCGCGACGAGCCGCAATTCCACTTCGAGCAGTTGACCGACCTGTGCGGCGTGGACTTCCTGGGTTTCGGCGAGGGCGAATGGCCGGGTTCGCACAGCGCCACCTCCGAGGGTTTCGGGCGCGGCGTGACCGGCGAGGCGGTGCAGGGGCGCTTTGGATGGGAAAATCGTCCGCGGCACCCGCAGTTCCTGGGCCGTTTCGCCTCGGTGGTGCACCTGATTTCCTACCAGCACAACATCCGCCTGCGGGTGCGCTGCTTCGCGCCCGAGGACGCGTTGCCGGTGCTGCCCACGCTCACCGGCGTGTGGCCGGCGGCGAACTGGTACGAGCGCGAGTCGTTCGACCTGTACGGCATCGTTTATGACGGCCACCCGGACCTGCGCCGCATCCTCACCGACTACGGTTTCGTCGGCCATCCGTTCCGCAAGGACTTCCCGCTGATCGGCAACGTCGAGGTGCGCTATGACCCCGAGGCCGGTCGCGTGGTGTACGAGCCGGTCACCTCGGTGACCCCGCGCGTGACCGTGGCGCGCGTGGTGCGCGAAGACTCGCGCTGGACGTCCGCGCGCGAGGAAGCCGCCGACGACTGGAAGGACAACTGACGATGGCCGGGACCGACAACGAAAGCGGCGAAATCCGCAGCTACACCATGAACTTCGGTCCCCAGCACCCGGCCGCGCACGGTGTGTTGCGCCTGGTGATGGAAATGGAAGGCGAGACCATCGTGCGCATCGATCCGCACATCGGACTGCTGCATCGCGCAACCGAGAAGCTGGCCGAATCCAAGCCGTTCAATCATTCGATCGGTTACATGGACCGTCTCGACTACGTGTCGATGATGTGCAACGAGCACGCCTACGTGCGCGCCATCGAGCAGTTGATGGGCATCGAGCCGCCGGTGCGCGCGCAGTGGATCCGCACGCTGTTCGACGAGGTCACCCGCATCCTCAACCACCTGATGTGGGTCGGTTCCAACGCGCTCGACCTTGGCGCAATGGCGGTGTTCCTGTACGCGTTCCGCGAGCGCGAGGAACTGATGGACGTGTACGAGGCGGTGTCGGGCACGCGCATGCACGCCACCTACTACCGCCCCGGCGGCGTCTATCGCGACCTGCCCGCGAAGATGATCAAGTACAAGGAATCGCCCTGGCACAAGGGCAAGGACCTCAAGCGCATGAACGCGTGGCGCGAAGGGTCGATGCTGGACTTCCTGGATGCATTCGCCCAGGACTTCCAGCACAAGGTCGACGAGTACGAAGACCTGTTGACCAACAACCGGATCTGGAAGCAGCGCACCGTCGACATCGGCATCGTCAGCCCCGAGCAGGCCTACGCGCTGGGCATGACCGGCCCGATGCTGCGCGCTTCGGGCATCGAGTGGGACCTGCGCAAGAAGCAGCCCTACGCCAAGTACGCCGAGGTCGATTTCGACATTCCCGTCGGCACCCGTGGCGACTGCTACGACCGCTACCTGGTGCGCATGGCCGAGATGCGCCAGTCGGCGCTGATCATCCGCCAGTGCGTGGACTGGCTGCGCAAGAACCCGGGGCCCGTGATTACCGACAACTACAAGGTCGCGCCGCCCAGCCGCGAGGACATGAAGGAATCGATGGAAGCGCTGATCCACTGGTTCAAGCTGTTCACCGAGGGCTACAGCGTGCCGGCCGGCGAAACCTACGCCGCGGTCGAGGCGCCCAAGGGCGAGTTCGGCTGCTACATGATTTCCGACGGCGCCAACAAGCCCTTCCGCGTGCACCTGCGCGCACCGGGCTTCCCCCACCTGGCATCGATCAACGAGATCACCGCCGGACACATGCTGCCCGACGTGGCCGCGATGATCGGCACCTACGACCTGGTGTTCGGGGAGGTGGATCGATGAAGGCGGGACTCGGGACTCGGGACTCGGGACTCGGTTCGAGGTCCACGACGGTCAATGGTTGTGCGGACAGCCCCGGATTTTCGGTGCATGCTCCCGTGGTGCGGATTGTGCTTTCCCGAGTCCCGCGTCCCGAGTCCCGAGTCCCGGAGGATCGCGCATGAAACCCACCGGCAACTACGACAAGGTCAAGAACGTCGACCCGATGGCGGTGTTGACGGACGCTACGCGCGCGCGCATCGACCATTGGGCCGCAAAGTTTCCGCCCGAGCGCAAGCGTTCGGCGCTGATCCAGGGTTTGATGGCCGCGCAGGAGCAGAACGAGGGCTACCTGACCGACGAGTTGACCGCGGCGGTGGCAAAGTACCTTGGCGTGCTGCCGGTATTCGCGTACGAGGTCGCCTCGTTCTATTCGATGCTGGAGACGCGGCCGGTCGGCCGCCACAACGTCGCCGTGTGCACCAACATCTCGTGCTGGCTGAACGGTGCCGACGAAATCGTGCGCCACTGCGAGGAAAGGCTGGGCGTGAAGCTGGGCGAGAGCACGGCCGATGGCCGTGTCTATCTCAAGAAGGAAGAAGAGTGCCTGGCCGCTTGCTGCGGCGCGCCGATGATGACGGTGGATGGCGATTACCACGAAAAGCTGACGCCCGAGAAGGTCGATGAAATCCTGGATGCATTGAAATGACTGGCGAAGACATGACGAGACGAAGAGACGAAGAGATGAAGAGACGGGAAGGCGAAGAGGCGAGCGTCGTCTCATCGCCTGAGCGAGCGCAGCGAGCGTCGTTTCCTCGTCTGAGCGAGCGCAGCGAGCGTCGTCCCTCCATCCAGACGAGCGCAGCGAGCAGCTTCATGTTTGCGTGACCACGCATCACCCACGGATTTGGCACACCACCAGAATCGACATGCCCTACGGACCCGCCCCCAAAGACCACCAGGTCGTCTACACCACGCTCCACTTCGATGAGCCGTGGACGCTCGAGAACTACCGCAAGACCGGTGGCTGGCAGGCGTGGGAGAAGCTTGTGGCCGAAAAGCCCGATCCGTCGACCATCATCGACGAATTGAAGAAAAGCGCGCTGCGCGGTCGTGGCGGCGCGGGCTTCCCGACCGGCATGAAGTGGTCGTTCATGCCGCGCAGCGCGCCGGGCCAGAAGTACATCCTGTGCAACTCCGACGAGTCCGAACCGGGTACCTGCAAGGACCGCGACATCCTGCGGTTCAACCCGCACGCGGTGCTCGAGGGCATCGCGATCGCCTGCTACGCGACCGGCTCGACGGTGGCGTACAACTACCTGCGCGGCGAATTCCACCACGAGCCGTTCGAACGCATGGAGCAGGCCCTGCGCGAAGCCGGCGAAGCGGGCCTGCTGGGCACCAACATCCGCGGCAGCGGCATCGACGTCACCATCCACAACGCGGTCGGCGCCGGCGCCTACATCTGCGGCGAGGAAACCGCGCTGATGGAGTCGCTGGAGGGCAAGAAGGGCTGGCCGCGCTACAAGCCGCCGTTCCCGGCCAACTTCGGCCTGTACGGCTGCCCCAGCACCATCAACAACACCGAGACCTTCGCCTCGGTGCCGGCGGTCCTGCGCAAGGGTGCCGACTGGTTCCTCAACATCGGCAAGCCGAACAACGGCGGGCCCAAGATCTTCTCGGTCTCGGGCCACGTCAACAAGCCGGGCAACTACGAGGTTCCGCTGGGCACGCCCTTCAAGGACCTGCTGGAACTGGCCGGCGGCGTGCGCAACGGGCACAAGCTGAAGGCGGTGATTCCCGGCGGGTCGTCGATGAAGGTCCTGCCGGCCGACAAGATGATGGCCTGCAACATGGACTTCGACTCGCTGCGCGACGCCGGCTCGGGCCTGGGCTCGGGCGCGGTGATCGTGATGGACGAGACCACCTGCATGGTGCGCGCATGCCAGCGGGTCGCCCGCTTCTACCACATGGAATCGTGCGGCCAGTGCAC
>CAZAXF010000049.1:19082-22709 GCA_964489055.1 uncultured Rhodanobacter sp.
GCACCGGCCTGGGCTCGGGCGCGATCGTGGTGCTCGACGACAGCGTGTGCTGCGTGAAGTTCGCCTGCCGCATCTCGCAGTTCTTCCACAAGGAGTCCTGCGGCCAGTGCACCCCGTGCCGCGAAGGCACCGGCTGGATGCACCGCGTGCTCTCGCGCATCGTCGCCGGTGGCGGTACCACCGAAGACCTGCATCGCCTGCGTGCGATCGCCGGCCAGATCGAAGGCCACACCATCTGCGCCTTCGGCGAAGCCGCCGCGTGGCCGGTGCAGGCCTTCCTCGCCCATTTCTGGGACGAGTTCGAGTACTACTGCGAGCACGGGCATTCGATGCTCGATGCGGGCGCGGAGGTGGCGGCATGAATGGCGGGACTCGGGACTCGGGACTCGGGACTCGGGCAAGGCCCGCGTCCTGCCACGTCCTGCTCTTTCATGGTTGTCGGCTGGCCGCGACAGCAATTCAAAGCGATTATCTTCCGGTTCCCCGCCGTTTCGACTCCCGAGTCCCGAGTCCCGAGTCCCGAGTCCCGGGAGAAACCGCATGAGCGCCCAGCCCAAAGACACCACGCCGCCGGTCGAGATGGTCGAGTTCGAGATCGACGGGCACCCGATCACCGCGCCCAAGGGTTCGATGATCATCCAGGCGGCTGACGCCGCGGGGATTCCGCTGCCGCGGTTTTGCTACCACAAGAAGCTGCCGATCGCGGCGGTGTGCCGGCAGTGCATGGTCGAGGTCGAGATGAACGGGCGCCCGATGCCCAAGCCGCAGGTCGCGTGCGCGACCCCGGTGGCGGCGGGCATGAAGGTGAGCACCAGGTCCGAGCTTGCGATCCGCGCGCAGCAGAACGCGCTGGAGTTCGTGCTGATCAACCATCCGCTGGACTGCCCGATCTGCGACCAGGGTGGAGAGTGCGAGCTGCAGGACCTTTCGATGGGATTCGGCCGCGGGATCACCCGCTTCACCGAACGCAAGCGCACCGTCAGTGACGAGAACGTCGGGCCGCTGGTCGCCACCGAAATGACCCGCTGCATCCATTGCACGCGCTGCGTCCGGGTGCTGGGCGAGATGGCCGGCAGCTTCGAGTTCGGCGACTTCGACCGTGGCGACAAGCACATGGTGGGCACCTGGATCGGGCGCGGCATCGACTCGGAGCTCTCGGGAAACGTGATCGACGTGTGCCCGGTGGGCGCGCTGACCGACAAGGTGTTCCAGTTCAAGGCGCGTGCCTGGGACCTGGCCGCCAAACCCTCGATCGGCTACCACGACGCGCTGGGCTCGAACCTGTGGCTGCACAGCCTGCGCGGGCGCGTGCTGCGCGCGGTACCGCGCGACAACGAGGCCATCAACGAGTGCTGGCTGGCCGACCGTGATCGCTACAGCCACGAGGCCTTGTACGTGGACGACCGCGTGCAGAAGCCGATGATCCGCAGGAACGGCGAGCTGGTCGAAGTCGAATGGGACCAGGCGATCGAATTCGTTGCCGAGGGCCTGAAGCAGGCCGGTGGCGAGGTCGGCGCGCTGCTCGCGCCGATGACGTCGTGCGAGGAAGGGCATTTGCTCTCGCGGCTGGTGCGCGGCCTCGGCGGCGACCGCATCGAACATCGACTGCGGGTGCAGGATACGAGCGACGGCGGCCCGGCAGGCGCGACGTTCCAGATGTCCGTGGAAGAGGTCGCGCAGATTCGCGCCGGCCTGCTGGTCGGCAGCAACCTGCGCCACGAAATGCCGCTGCTGAACCAGCGCGTGCGCCGCGCCACCCGGCACGATTCCTCGAAGCCGCAGGTCGCCAACATCGCCAACTACGACATCGCCACCGTCGATGGCGCGGCGATCCACCTGGTCAATCCGCTGGCCTTCGAATTCAACTACGACGTTGCCAGCGAAACCATCGTGCCGCCGCAGGCCATGGCCGACGCGCTGGCCGCGATCGCGGCCGCCGCGGGCGCCGGCGGCGAGGGCCTTTCGCAGCCCGTGGCGGACCTCGTTGCCGCGGCGCAGCCGGATGAACAGGCCCGGGCGGTGGCGAAGTCGCTGCGCGACGCCGCGCGTTCGGTGGTGATCTTCGGCGACATCGCCGTGCAATCGGGCGACGCCGCCTGGCTGCGCGAACTGGCCCGCGCGATCGCCCGTGCCACCGACAGTGCTTTCAACGAACTGCCGCCGGGCGCCAACGCCGTGGGCCTTGCGCGCGTGGGTGCGCTCTCGCCCGGTGGCGTCGCCGCGATGCTGGAGCAACCGCCGCGGGCGCTGCTGACCTGGCAGGCGCACGCGCAGGACTCGTTTGCGCCGACGGCCTTCGACAAGGCGCGCGAGGCTGCGGCGTTCCACGTGCATGCCGGTGCCTACGCCGACGAGCAAGTGCTCGCCACCGCCGACGCGGTATTGCCCCTCGGCCTGCCACCGGAAATCGACGGCACCTACTTGAACGTCGACGGCATCGTGCAGCCCGTGCCGGCAGCGGGCGGAACCCTGCCGGGCGAGGCGCGGCCGGGCTGGAAGGTGCTGCGTGCGCTGGGTGGCGCGTTGGGGATAGACGGGTTTGATTTCGTGACGCTTGAAGATCTGCATCATGCGATCGGGTCGCTGTCGGGACCGGGGACCGGGACTGCGGAGGCAGGATGCCGGAGCGAACGGCAAAGCCGGCCCGAAGGGCGAGCCGCAGGAGCGGCGAGTTTCCAGGGACCGGACTCCAGGTTGTCCGCGCGTGCATCGGTACCCGAAGACGCCATGGTGCGCGTCGCCACGGTCGGTATCTACCGCACCGACGCGGTGGTGCGACGCGCCAGGGCGCTGCAGGCACACCTTCTCAATCGCGCGCCGGCACTGCGGATCTGCGCCGAAGACGCACGCCGGCTGGGCGTGCTCACCGGCGCCAGGGCCGACGTCAACGGCAGCGTGCTGCCGGTCGAAGTCGATGACGCGGTGCCGCGCGGTTGCGCGTGGATCGAGTCCGCGCTGGCGGAAACCGGCGCATTGCCGCCGCACGGCGCGGCGCTCACCATCAAGGCGGTGACCGCATGAGCCTGACCTCGGACGCCATCATTTTCGGCTGGACGCTGGGCAAGATCCTGCTGATCGCCGTTCCCCTGATCATCGCGGTGGCGATGTACGTGTGGTGGGAACGCAAGGTGATCGGCTGGATGCACGTGCGCATGGGGCCGAACAAGATCGGCCCGTTCGGACTGCTGCAGGCGTTCGCGGACGTGGTGAAGCTTCTGATCAAGGAGATCATCGTCCCGACCAACGCCAACCGCGGGCTGTATTTCACTGCACCGCTGCTGGCGGTGATCCCGGCACTGGCGGTGTGGGCGATCGTGCCCTTCGACCACGGCCTGGTGCTTTCCAATGCCAACGCCGGCGTACTGTTTTTGCTGGCGATGACCTCGCTTGGCGTGTACGGCATCATCCTGGCCGGCTGGGCGTCCAATTCGCGCTATGCGCTGCTGGGCGCGATGCGCTCGGCCGCGCAGATGATTTCGTATGAAATCTGCATGGGCATGGCGCTGGTGACGGTGCTGGTGCTGGCCGGAAGCCTGAACTTCACGGCCATCGTCGAGGCGCAGGCGGGCTCGAAGGGCCTGTTCGACTGGTTCTGGCTGCCGCTGCTGCCGATGTTCTTCGTCTTCT
>CAZAXF010000050.1:0-22191 GCA_964489055.1 uncultured Rhodanobacter sp.
CGATGTCGATCATCTCCTGCACTTCGCCGTCGCCCTCGGGCTTGATCTTGCCCATCTCCAGTGCCACCAGCGAACCTAGGGCGTCCTTGTGTTCGCGCAGTGCCTGCGCGCACAGGCGCACCGCCTCGCCACGCTGCGGTGCCGGCGTGCTGCGCCACACTTCGAAGGCCTTCTGCGCGTTGGCGATGACGGTCTCGTAATCGGCGTCGCCGGTCGCGTGCACCTTCGCCAGCGGCTCGTTGGTGGCCGGGTTCATGGATTCGAACACGCCCGCGTCGGCGGATTTCGACCACTCGCCGTTGCCGAGGAAAGTGCCGGAATTGGTCTCGGCGAGGCCGAGCGCGGAGAGGATCGCGTGGGACATGGAAGCTCCTGTTTCAGCTGCGTGTGAAGCACATGGATGCAATCAGCCATTGTAGCAGCGCGCGCGTGCGTCGCGCGCTGCAAACGCGCACGCCGCCGCCGCACGCACGCATTGCAGCGCGGTACGGGTCGGACATTGCGGGTTCGCTCCGTTCGTGCCGTGCGGCGCGCGAAAGGGCGTCGGCGCGTGCAGCATTGGCGACCCCGGCAGGATTCGAACCTGCGACCTTCCCCTTAGGAGGGGGACGCTCTATCCAGCTGAGCTACGGGGCCGGATCGGTAATTTTCGCATGAACCGCCGGTTGGAGTCGCGCGGCAGACGGTATGCGCGTTTCGACTTCGTTCGCTGCGCTCACTACGCTCAGCGCGAACGGTGTCGGTGGTTTGGCGTTTCGACTTCGTTCGTTGTGGTCACTACGCTCGGCGCGACAGGGTCGAGCCGTGCTTGCGGAGGACCGCGGCTTTCGCGCGCCATTGACGCGGTTTCTGCGAGCATGTTTCGCGTATGGTTGTGCCGGCATGGCGAAGGAAGCATGGATGGGGCAACGAATCCTGTACGGGGTGTATCACTGGGGCCTGGGCCACGCCACGCGCAGCCTGGGCCTGATCCGTGCGCTGGTCGAACGCGGCGACGAAGTGACCGTCGTGGTCGCGCCTGGTTCCGGCATGCGGCTCTTGCAGTCGGAACTTGGCGATGCCTGCGAGTTTCATCCGTTCCGTGACACGCCCGCGCCGTTCAGCCGCTACCCGGCGATCTTCTACCTGCGCATGACCGCGGCGATGCCCTGGGTGCTGGCCGGTTACCGGCGCGAGCACCGGTTGGCCGAACGTCTCGTCAAGGAACGCCACTACGACTGCGTGGTGTCCGACAGTCGGCTGGGGCTTTGGTCGGCCGCGGTGCCGAGTTACTGCATCTTCCATTCGATTCACCAGCGCGTACCGTTTTTCAGCCGCCTCACCGAGCGCATCGTCGAATGGGGCCAGCGCGACCTGCTGAAAGGGTTCACGCGGGTCCTGATTCCCGATGTGGAAGACAGTGGCGGGTTGTCGGGCTGGCTGGGCCACGACCCCGCGTTCGACTGGGGCGAGGGCCGGCTGGTGTACATCGGGCCCTTGTCCAGCGTGCCGCGCATGGACGTGGCGCAGGACATCGACGTGTTTTTCTCGGTCTCGGGCATCGAACCGCAACGCGGGCTGCTGGAGAGACTGGTGCTGGAATCGTTGCCGCGGCTGTCGGGCCGGATCGTGGTGACGCTGGGACGCCCCGGCGACGGCGAGGGGCCGCGCGAAGTGGCGGGCGCCACGGTGTACGACTATCTCGATCGTGCGCGCCAGGCCGAAATGCTCAACCGCGCGAAACTGGTGGTGACGCGTTCGGGCTACACCACGCTGATGGAACTGGCCGGCCTGGGGCGCAAGGCCCTGTTCGTTGCCACGCCCGGACAGAGCGAGCAGGAATACCTCGCCGAGTTCCATCGCGAGCGCGGCCACGTGTGGTCGGTCGAACAAAAGGACCTGGACATTCCGCGCGACATCGAGCGGGCGCGGGAGGCGCCGGGCATTCCGCGCATGGACATCTCGGCATCAACCGGAAACTTTCTTGCCGTCGTCGGCTGAAGCCGAGCGGCGAGGCATTTCGCGCCAAAGGGTGCCGACGATGGGCAGGCACAGCAGCCAGATTGCGCCCGTCCACACGATGCGGAAGCCCAGCATCAGGGCCAGGCCGTCCGTGTAATCGATGCCCCAGGCCCGCGCGACCATCATGCCCAGCAGTTCCACCGTGCCGATCTGGCTGAAAAGGCCCGCGCCGACCAGGATGATCGCCAGGGAAAACATGTAGATGGTCGCCGCGGTGAGGTAGTTGAGCTGGTGCGCATCCATGCCGCGCCCGACGATCCAGAACGCGAAGGTCAGCGCGCCCAGGTAGATCGCGGCCAGCGCCAGGCTGACCAGCAGGATCAACGGCGTGGAAAGCTTGCGCAGGCCGCGCACCATTTCCAGGCCGGCTTCCGCGCCGCGCCGCGCCCAGCGGTGGCGGAGTTTCGAGGCCAGCGCGCGTGCCTTGTGCTCGAACAGCAGCAACCCGGCCAGCAGCAGCGCGATGGCCACCAGGATGGCGACCGCGAATATGCGCGTGTCATACCAGCCGGGGATCGTCACCAACGAGAGGAACAGGAAGGTCACTGCCACCTCGGCCAGCACCATCATCACCGTCGCGGCCGAACTGCGACCGATGTGGATGCGGCGCGACGCCGACATCACCCAGTTCTGCGAAAAAATCCCCAGCGGCAGGGTCACGGTCAGTTCCCCGACCGCGAACGCCAGCCAGAACGGCCGGGGCGGAATTTGCACGTTGATCTGGGCCAGCATCAGCCTGAGCTGGATGGCCTTGCAGCCGAGGTAGCACGCCGCGGCGGCCAGCGACAGCCACAGCACGCGCGCGGGCAGCCGGGTGACCCGTTCCATCACCTGGCCGATGTCGCCGAGGCTGAAGGCGAACACCAGCAGCGCGACGGCCAGCAGCACCGGCAGGATCACGTGCGGCTTCAGCAGCGCACGCGCGCGCTTGAGCGTCTTCAGCATGGCAACTCCCCATCGGCGCCGGGCACCAGCTCGGCAAGGTTGTTGTCAAGATAACGTGCGACGTTGGCCGGCGCGCGCCAGCCCGGCGCGGCGTCACGCGGGCAGGTGTTGTGGAAGCGTTCGCCCTCGCGCAGTACCAGTCCGCGGCGTTCCAGCCAGCGCAGTCGACGGCCGGCCAGTTCGGGCATGCGCGCGCGTTCGAGTCGCGGGTCCAGCGACGGATGCGCGGTGTGCAGCGCCGACCGGCAGTGCGCCAGCCAGTCGCCCAGTTCATTGCCCGTGAACGCGGGCGGTCCGTGCAGAAGCCAGCGCGCCAGCAGGTGGCTGGGCGTGACCGGGACAAGATCGAGGATGGCCTGCCGCAGCGCGGCATCGAATTCGCGGCGATCGAGCGAGGCATCGGCGCGAAAGTGTTCCCCGATCCGTACCACCACGCGGGTGCGACCCGGCGCGAGGCTGTCGTAGCCAATCGCCATCGGCTGGATCCACGGTGGTGATCCGGCCATGTGCACGAGCCGGAACAGGCCGCCGCGCACGCGTCCGAAACGGCCGTCGGTCGAGATGGTGCCCTCGGGCGAAAAATACACGCAGCGGCCGCGGTCCAGGCGCGTGGCGAGATGTGCCAGTTGCGCATCGATGGTGGCGCGGAACGCCGGTGCCAGGTGCCCGCGTGCAGCGCGCGTGAGCCGCCGGATGCCCCACCAGGCTTCCAGTGGCAGGTCTTCGCGCTTGCTGGCCAGGCGCACCGTTGCATCGCCGGCGGCGAGGCCGGTTTCGCGCCGACCGCGGGCATTCAGGACCGATGCGCAGTCGCGCTCGCCAAGGCCCGCCTCGACGAGCGCGTGCAGCGTTTCGCCGAGCGTGAATTCCCGCACGCGACGCATCGGTTCGGCGCGGCCCAGCGGGAAGAACCAGGCCAGCGAAATGCGTCCCAGGAGCGCGGGCAACGGAGACGGCCAGTGCACGGTCAGGCGCGCAAGGATGCCCGGGCGGAACAGGTCCTCGCGGGTGGCGTAGAACGGCAGCGGCCAGCGAAAGCGCAGTCCCCGGCGACGCACCAGCACGGTGCCCAGCAGCGGACCGTCCACGTCGCGCTGGTGGTTGGATGCGACCACCGTCCCCGGCGCGACGCGGAAATTCCGGGGAAGCAGGATCTCCCGGCGGTAGAACGCGCGGATCCACAGGTCGAATCCCATCTGCAACAACCAGGTGCCGACCGGATGCGCATCCAGCTCGGCGTCCGGCAGCCAGCTCCGCTGCCGGCGCGCATCGGCCGCTGGCCTGGCGTGCCGTTGCATTCAGGCAGGCCCGCGCCGGTAATGCCGGCCCTTCCACACCGAACGGGTACCGCGCAGGCCGCGCCATGCCGAATACCAGGTCACGATCAGGAAGAATGCCGCGGCCAGCGGCAACCCGATCGCGGCCAGCGGATTGCGTCGGTAAAACACCAGCGTGGGCAGGTACGCCGTGGCCAGGGCCAGCCACGCCAGCGCGCCCACGGCCCGCACGCCGGGGCTGGGACCGAACGCGACCGCAAGGACGGGAATGAAGAACGCCAGGGTCAGCAACGCGGTGGCACCCAGCGTCAGCCATACCGATTCGCGCAACTGCACGAAAGCGCTGCGCGCGACCATGTGCGCGATCACGCCCAGGCTTTCGCGGCGCAGGCTGACGGCGTCGTGCGTGAGGCCGATCCAGCAGCGATGTCCGGCCCGCTTGATGTGCGCGGCCAGCGTGCAGTCGTCGATGATCGCGTCGCGCCACGCCCCGAAACCGCCCGCGTCGATGAGTGCCTGGCGTTCGACCAGCGCCACGCCGCCCGCGGCGGCGGCAACCCGGCCGCCCCTGCGGTTGGCCAGCGCGAACGGGTACAGCAGCTTGAAGAAGAACGCGAACGCCGGCATCAGCCAGCGTGCGGCGGGACTGCCCCAGTCGGGCGTCGCGCACAGGGAAACCAGCGCGAAGCCTTCGTCCGCCTTGCGCCGCAAAGGCCCCAGGATGCCGGCTGCAAGCCGAATGTCGGCATCCAGCAGCAGCACGTAGCGCGTGGTGACGCGCTCGAGTCCCTGCTGCAACGCCCACAGCTTGCCGGCCCAGCCCGCGGGCGGCGGCTGGCCCCGGATCAGCTCCAGGCCGGGTACGCCGCTGTTGCGCACGAGCGCGGCGGTCTTGTCGGTTGACTGATCATCGACCACGACCACGCGCGCGCCGGGCGCCGCCCGCGCGAGCGCGCCCAGGGTTTCGCCGATCACCGCGGCCTCGTTGCGGGCCGGGATCAGCACGGTGACATCGGACAGGGGCGCCGGCGGTGCAGCGTCGGCCTGCATCCGTTCCCGGCACAGCCACGCCGCCCACGGCGCCAGCAGCACACCCAGCCAGCATGCCAGCGAGGCGGCGGCGAGGATCAACATGACCATGCCCGCCACGCCACCGTGACCGGGTCAGTGCTGGATGCCGCCGAAGTGCGCGATCGGGACGTTGCTGTGCGGCGTGTGCTGACGCTGGTTGGGGTCGGGGGTGTCGTACAGGATCGGCGGATCGGCCGCGAACGGACCCGTGAGTCTGGGTCCGCGCATGCTGACCCACAGCGCCTTCAACGGATGGCGCATTGCGTCGTTGGCGGCGGTGCCCTCGAAGCCGCAGTGGGCCATGCAGTTGGCGCACTTGGGATTGCGCCCGACGCCGTAGTTGTCCCAGTCGGTGTTGTTGATCAGGTCGTCCCAGGTCTTCTCGTAGCCTTCGTCCACCAGCAGGTAGCAGGGCTTCTGCCAGCCGAACACGTTGCGGCAGGGCATGCTCCAGGCGGTGCACTGGTAGCCCTGGTTGCCACACACGAAGTCCAGGAACAGGCTCGACTGCGACAGCGCCCACTTGCGGCGGTTCTTCTTCTTGTTGGTGAAGATCTTGCGCATCAGTTCCTTGGACTGGCGCCGCCCCATGAACACGTCCTGGCGCGGCGCGTGCTCGTAGGCGAAACCCGGTGAGAAGGTGATGCCGTCCACCTTCAGGTCGTCGGTGGCGAAGCTGAAGAACTCGGCCACCTCGTCAGCCCTGGCGGTCTGGAACAGCGTGGTGTTGATGTTGACGCGAAAGCCGCGCCGCTTGGCTTCGCGGATGGCCTTCGTCGCGATGTCGAAGACGCCTTCGCGTCCGACGCTTTCGTCGTGGCGCTCGCGCATGCCGTCCAGGTGCACCGAGAACGTCAGTTGCGGCGACGGCGTGAACAGGTCGAGCTTCTTTTCCAGCAAAATCGCGTTGGTGCAAAGGTAGACGTACTTGCCACGCGCGATGAAGCCGTCAACGATTTCCTTGACGTCCTTGTGGACCAGTGGTTCGCCGCCGGCCAGCGAGACCATCGGTGCGCCGCACTCGTCCACCGCGTGCATGCATTCCTCGACCGACAATCGCTGCTTGAGGATGTGCGAGTCGTAGTCGATCTTGCCGCAGCCGGGGCAGGCGAGGTTGCACTGGAACAGTGGCTCCAGCATCAGCGTCAGCGGATAGCGCTTCACGCCACGCAGCCTGCGGCCGAGGATGTAACCGGCGACCTTGAGTTGTTGGCGGATGGGAATGGACATGGCTGCCTCCGTGTACGCGGAATGTGACCGGCGCGCGGGTGCCCGCCGGTGGGCCTGCCGACAATACTGGACCGTCAGGTGTCAACGTGGCGTTGAGGCGATCTCCAGGGCAACTTCACGCCCTGCGTGGGCACTGTATCGCGTCACTGCGGGTGAAGGCAGGGGCAATTGGCCACGGATTTGCACGGATGCGCACGGATCAAGGACCAAGAGCATTGGTCGCGGACGAACGCGCATCGGACGCGCATTTGCCGATTCACCTCCTGTCGTCATTCCGGACGTGGCGGAGCCACGATCCGGAATCTGCTCTTGTGCGATTGCGCGACGTGTTGGTCGACCCGGACGGTGATGAAGCAGATTCCGGGTTCCAACCCTTCGGGTTGGCCCCGGAATGACGGGGGGGGCTGATACCGCAAGTGTGTAGCGTGCGCTTTGCGCACGATGGAACCCGGGCGACGCGTCGCTTGATTCGAGGTCAACGCGAAACCCATCCCCACCCCGGCCCTCCCCTTGAAGGGGAGGGAGATGGGCGCGGCGCAACTTGTCGTCCTTCCGGGGTCCAGCGCTTGAGGTTGGCTCCGGGGTGGCGACAGGACTGCAACCGGTGGGTATCTGGTCAGCGTTCGTCCGCGTTCATCGGCGTCCAATGCTCTTGATCCGTGCGCATCCGTGCAAATCCGTGGCAAAACGCCTTTGACGACCGTAATTCGCGCAGATGTTCAGTGCGCAGCGTGTGCTTTGTGCACGATGGGATCTGCGCGACGCGCGGCTTGATCCGAGGTCAACGCGAAACCCATCCCCACCCCGGCCCTCCCCTTGAAGGGGAGGGAGATGGGCGCGGCGCAACTTGTCGTCCTTCCGGGGTCCAGCGCTTGAGGTTGGCTCCGGGGTGGCGACAGGACTGCAACCGGTGGGTATCTGGTCAGCGTTCGTCCGCGTTCATCGGCGTCCAATGCTCTTGATCCGTGCGCATCCGTGCAAATCCGTGGCAAAACGCCTTTGACGCCCGCCACGCGCGAAAATGCTCAGCCGACGGAATCGGGCCCCGCGACGGCGCGGCCGCGTGGGCGCGGTGCCGTCCCGGCGCCCGGCAGGCGGTCGGCGAATTCGTTGCGCAGGCGATGCCATTCCATCTTCAACCACGGCGTGAAGCGCTCCGGGTGTTCGGCGATTTCACGATCGAGTGCATCCGGGGCGACGTGGCGCCAGGCAGCGATCTCGGTGGGGTTCACCCGTACCGGTGCGTCGGAAACGCCCACGTACACCCAGCACAGTTCGGTTTCCGACCCGGCGTCGCCGTATTCGGCGTGGTACTGGAACTTGTAGACGAATTCCAGCGGGCAGGTGAAGCCCAGCTCCTCGCTCAGGCGACGCTGGGTGGCCGTTGGCATGTCCTCGCCGCCACGCGGATGGCTGCAGCAGCTGTTGGCCCAGTAGCCGGGCCACAGCGGCTTGCCCGGCGCGCGCTGCTGCAGCAGCAGTTCGCCGGCGGAGTTGAACACGAACAGCGAAAACGCCCGGTGCAGGATGCCCTTGCCGGCGTGCGCGTCGGCCTTGGATGCGTGGCCGATCTCGCGGTCGGCCTCGTCGACCAGGATCAGCCGTTCCGTATCGAACGAGACGACCCGGTTGCCATGCTTGTCAACCAATGTTGGCCTCCATCGCCTGGTAGCCGGCCTGCTGCAGTGCGCGCACCACGCGGCCGGGATCGTCCGGACACAGCGCGACCATCGCGCCGCCGCCGCCGCCGCCGGTGAGCTTGGCGCCCAGTGCGCCGTTGTTGCGCGCGACCTGGATCATTTCCTCCAGCTCCCAGCTCGAAACCTGCAGTGCGTTCAGCTGGCCCTGGCAGATGTTCATCAGCTCGCCGAACTGTTCGAGATCCCAGGCGTTGAGGGCCTTGAGACCCTGCATTGCCAGCGAATCGATTTCGTCGAAGATGCGCTCGTAGAGTGGCTTGTTGCGTTGCCATGCCTTGCGCACGTGCCGGACGGTGCGCGCGGTCAGGCTTTCCACGCCCGACAGGCCGATCACCAGCGGCAGTGGTTTGGCAAATTGCAGCGGTTCGACCACCGGCGGCTCGCCGCGCTGGAACAGCAGCGGCCGACCGTAGGTCGCGACGGTGTTGTCGATGCCCGAGGGCGTGCCGTGCGCCACGCGCTCGCATTCATACGACAACTCGCAGATCTGCCGGTCGTCCAGGCCCAGTTTGCAGTGGTGGTCCAGCGCCCGGATCACGGCCACCGCCAGCGCGGCCGAGCCGCCCAGGCCATTGGCGCGCGGCAGGCTGGGATACACCTGGATGCGCAACCGGCGATCGTGCAGTTCCAGTTTCTCCAGGATCAATTCCAGCGATTGCAGGAACGAGCCCGGGTGCTTCGCGCCCGGATGCAGGCGCTGCTCGACGCCCCAGCGCGGGATGATGAGCTGGGTCCCGTCCTTCGAGTCCTCGGCCCGTGCGCGGATCGCCATCGGTACCGGCACGGCGATCGCGTGGCGACCGTACACCACCGCGTGTTCGCCCAGCAGGATCGCCTTGCCGTAGCCGGTGGCGTATTCGGCGTCATCGACCGGCGCGAATCCGTGTGCCGCGTTCCTGGCGTCCGGCTGCGACTGGCTCTGTACCTCGGCGATGATTTCCCTGGCCTTCCACACCTTGATCTCGCCCGAATCCAGCAGCCGTTCGACCACGGTGTCGAAGATTTCCGCGGCGGCACCCGCGGTGGCCGCGACCGAGCGTGCGTGCAGCGTCATGTGGCCCTGCTGGATGCCGTCGGTGACCAGCGCGCGCAGTGCCGAGAAATTCTGCGCCAGGCCCACGGCGCCCATGATCTCGGCCAGCTCGCGCGCCGAGGTGACCTTCAGCAGCCGCAGGTTCAGCGCCACCGTGCCGTTCGACTGCAGGTTGCCGCCGACGGTGCCGACCTTCATCGGCATCTCGATGTTGCCGACCAGGTTGCCTTCGTCGTCCTTGTACCAGCGGGTCAACGACGAATACTGTCCGCCGCGCGCGGCGTAGGCGTGGGCGGCGGCTTCCAGCGCGCGCCAGTCGTTGCCGGTGGCGAGCGCCACCGCGTCCACGCCGTTCATGATGCCCTTGTTGTGGGTCGCTGCGCGGTAGGGATCGCACACGGCAAGGTCGTTGGCCAGGATGATGCCGTCGCGCACCTGCTCGCCGTCGTAGCCCTTGCCGGCCAGCAGTTTCGTCGGGATCACGACCCTGGCCCACACCAGCGCGCGGTCGGTGAGGTTGGAAAGGATGCGCAGGAACACCTTGCCGCCGGTGATGGTTTCGACCAGCGGCGCCACGCCCTCGCACATGGTGTTGACCATGTTGGCGCCCATCGCGTCGCAGGTGTTGACCAGCAGGTGCAGCACCACCATGTCGCGGCGCCCGTCGGCGGCCGGGTGGATGCGCACCTCGATGTCCTTGGCGCCGCCGCCGCGCGCGACCATCTTGGGGTGCAGGCTGTTGGCGAGGTTGAGGATTTCCTGCTTGTGCTGCAGCAGCGCGTTGCGCGCGGCCGAGGAATTGTCGGCATCGACGATCTGCACCTGGCCGATCAGGATCGGATCCGTGGAGCGGGTGGTGAAACCGCCGGCGGCGCGCACCAGCTTGGCTGCCGAGGACAGCGCCGCGACGATCGAGGGTTCCTCGACCACCAGCGGCACCACGTGATCCTTGCCGTTGACCAGGAAGTTGAGGCCCAGGCCCAATGGCAGGCCCATCACCCCGATCACGTTTTCGATCATCTTGTCGGCACGCGCGACGCTGAGCGTGTGCCCGCCCGACAGCAGCGTCTGGAAATCCTCGCGCGAAAGCATGCCGCGCTCGCGCACCAGGTTGACGCGCTCGGGCACCGACAACTTGTAGAAACCCGGCAATCTCGACTGGTCCATCCTCGTTCCTCGAAGCTTCAGGCGACAACGATTGTTTTGAGACCCTCAGGGTCCATGTCCAGCGCGATCACGGGAAAGCCGGCTTCATCGGCGCGTGCCGAGAACTCCCGCAACCGTTCATTGTCCACGGCAAACGTGATGCCCACGTCACCGCCGCCGGCGCCGCAGCTCTTGTATACGGTCCGGCACTCCGCGGCCAGCGCGGCAAGTGCACGGTGGCCGCGGCTGGCGATTCTTGCCCCGCTGGCTTCGCCAAGGCGGGCCAGGGCTTGTGCATAGTCATGGAGGCTGGCCAGGAACCCCGCGGCATCGTCGCGGCCAACGGCGTCGATACCGCGTGAAGAAATTGTAGCGAGTTCGTGCATGCAGCGCGCGTATCCGGCTGCGTCGCGATCGCGCCAGGCCGCGACCTGCGCCAGCATGGCACGGGTCGATGCGGGCCGGCCGCTGTAGGCGCAGCGCCAGCCAAGGCCTTCGGGCAGCGTGCAGGCGGTCACTTGCGGCGCGCCGTCCTGGTCCAGCCGGAAGCGCAGCAGCCCGCCCTGCAGCGAGGCGGCGATGTCGATGCCGCTGCCGCGCCCGTGCTGGATGCCGCGGTGCGCGGCGATGCAACCGGCGAGCGTCGGTGGCGGCCGGCCCGCCAGCGCGTGCAACGCCCCCAGCAGCGCCACCGTGAGCGCGGCGCTGGAACCCAGGCCGAGTTTTTCGCGCGCGCCGGCGCGTTCGATGTAAAACGCATCGCTGTCGAGTTCGACGCGGCAGGCCGGCAGATCCTCGGCGTGCGGGAATTGCTGCAGCAGCGTCGCCACCCACGCGAGCTCGGACGCGGCCGGGCCGGTCCATGCGACGTTATCGGAGCGAACGTCCAGGCGCGCCTCCCAGCCGAGCGTCGGTGAAACGATTTCCCAGTAGTCGGCGTCGGTCACCTCCAGCGTCGCATGCGCGCGGCGATCCACCGCCAGCACCAGTGCCGGCGCGCCTTCCAGCACCGCGTATTCGCCAAGCAGGACCAGCTTGCCGGGCGCGCTGGCCTCGATGCGCCTCAAGCGGCGTCCCCGGCGATGCGCGCGCCTCGCCCGAGGCCGCTGGTCATGACGTCCTCGACGCCCGCGATGCCGCGCAGCGCGTCGGCCACCCCTGCAGCGGCGTTGGGCAGGCACACGGCCTTGACCTGCGGGCCGGCATCGATGGTGAAGAACACGCCCGTGCCGCGCGCGCGCAGGTCGCGGATCAAGTGCATGCAGGCCACGGTCGCCGCATTCCAGTACAAGAGGCCGGGGCGGGTGGACAGCATCACCGCGTGCATCGCAAGGCAGCTCGCCTCGCTGACGCTGGCCAGGGTTTCGAAATCGTGCGCGCGCACGGCTTCGCGCGCCGTGGCCAGGTCTCCCGGCACCGCGTCCACCCACGCGCGGTAATACGGTGAGGTGCGTTCGGATGCCTGCATGCCGGCGCTGGAGCCGGTGGCCTTGGCCGCGCGAGAGGTGACTGCGACCACGACGCTGAGCGGCCAGGCGTCGGCATCCAGCAGCGACGAAGCGAAGGCATCTTCGCCGTCCGCGCGACGGCCTGCTGCCATTTCGACGAAGCCGCCGAAGATCGAGCGCGCCGCCGAGCCCGAGCCGCGCCGCGCCAGGATCGACAGTTGACGCGCGTCGAGTCCCAGGCCGAGTGCGCCGTTTGCTGCCACCGCCAGCGCCGCGAATCCCGAGGCCGACGATGCCAGCCCCGCGCCGGTCGGAAAATCGTTGGCCGATTCGACCCGCGCCCGCGTATCGGCGCGCGCGCGATTCCGGAACAGATCGAGAAACGCACTGATTCGGCGTGTGTGATCGGGATCGCGCACACCGTTCAGCACGATGTCATCGGCGCCAAGTGCAGGATCGAAACGTACCGAGGTACGTGTGTGCAACGCGTCCAGCGTGATTGACAACGACCCGGCCGCCGGCAGGTTCAGCGCGACATCGCGCTTGCCCCAGTACTTGACCAGCGCGATGTTGGGCTGCGCGATGGCGGTGGCCTGTCCGGTTGAAGCTGTCATCGGCTACGTCCGTCGGCAGTAGGCGTCGGCATGCACGGGGAAACCCTCCCTCTCCCCCAACGGCGCAGCTGTTGGGGGAGAGGGCCGGGGTGAGGGGGACGCCGACCGCGGGTTCCAGATAAGGCCACCATCACCGCGTACGCCCGGATGCCTCGCTCCGGATTCACGTTCATCGACACGTGAAACTCCGCCCCCTCACCCAATCCTCTCCCCCGCACTTGAATGCGGGGAAGAGGGCTTTTTCGACGGCGCTCGATCAACGTGTGGAAGCCTTTGCACGAAATCAGTCGCAATAACCGTTGTCGCGGAACCATTGTACGGCGTCGGCCAACGCTTCCCGTGCGGGACGGGCGTGGTAGCCGAGTTCGGTTTCGGCGCGACGGCTGGTGAAATACATCGCGTGGCGCGCCAGCCTTGCACCGTCCACGCTGAGGTTGGGGGTCTTGCCGCGCAGCCTGGCCCAGGCTTCACTGAAATACGCCGCCGGGAGTACCGCCGCGTGCGGAAGCTTCAGGCGCGGGGCGCGATGGCCGGTCAACTCGGCGATCGTGGCCAGGATCGCCTCAAGGCTCATGTTCTCGCCGCCCAGGATGTAGCGGCGGCCGCGCTGGCCGCGCTGGTAGGCCAGCACGTGGCCTTCGGCGACGTCATCCACGTGCACGATGTTGAGCCCGGTGTCGACGTAGGCGGGCATCCTGCCGCGTGCGGCGTCGAGGATCATTCTTCCGGTCGGCGTCGGCTTGCGGTCGCGTGGGCCGACCGGGGCGGAGGGGTTCACGATCACGATGTCCTGGCTGGAGTGCGCGCGCCGCCGGGTCATTTTTTCGGCCAGGTACTTCGAGCGCTTGTATTCACCGATCATGTCGGCGTAGGCCGCCTGCGTGTCTTCGTTGGCCGGTGTGCCGTCGGCATTGCAGCCCAGTGTGGCGACGCTGGAGGTGTGCACGATCCGCTCGATGCCCGCGTCGCGTGCCGCGCCGAGCACGTTGCGGGTGCCGCGCACGTTGGCCATGCGGATCGCCTCGGGATTGCGTGCCCACAGCCGGTAGTCGGCGGCGACGTGGAACAGGCCCTCGCAACCGGCCACCGCGCGCTGCAGCGACGGTGGATCGAGCAGGTCGCCGCGCGTGGTTTCGATGTCCAGGCCGTCCAGGTTGGCGGTGTCGCTGCTGGCGCGCACCAATGCACGTACCGCGTAGTCGTGGCGCAGCAGGGCGCGCACCACCGCCGAGCCCACGAATCCGTTGGCGCCGGTGACCAGGACGCTGCTGCTCATGCCACCAGCCGCGCAGCGGTCGCGAGGCTGTGCCGGGCGCGCGCGAAATCCGCGGCCAATGATCGCGCCGCGCGCCAGGTGGCCGGGCCGCCCAGCGTGATCGCCGCGACCATGCGCAGCGAAAACCCGCCCCCGGCGCCATCCAGTGCCTGCACGATGCGCGCGGGCAGTTCGCGCGCCAGCGGGTCGCAGATGGATTTCACCGCCACGAACGGCAGCTTCGCGCGCGTGGCGACCGCCGCGACCGCGGCTGCTTCCATGTCCACCGCGATGGCGCCGCTGCGCTGCGCCAGCGCCTGCTTGTCGGCGCGACTGGCCAGCGGGCGGCGCGCGGACCACAGCACGCCGCGCGAAACGCGCAGGTTGCCCGCGAGCAGGTGCGCGGTGTGGGCGCTGAAATCCGGATCGGGAATGAAACCGGTTGCATCGTCGTCGGCGTAGCGGATGCGGTCGGGCACCAGCACGTCACCCGGCTGCAGGTCGGCGTCGAGCGCGCCGGCCACGCCCCAGTTCGCAAGCTGCGTGACGCCGCAGGCCAGCAGGCGTTCGGCCGCGTGCATGGCGTTGTGGCAACCCACGCCGGCCATCGCCGCCCAGCCATGCCGCCAGCGCGCGCAGCCGCCCGGGCGCAGGTGGCGCAGCCCCAGGCTGCGCGCCTCGGCCGGCAGTGCGACCACCAGGCCGACGCAGTCAGTGTGGATGTTGCGCGTGGACATTGCGGTAGCGCGCCAGCGCCCAGTACGGGAAATAGCGGCTGTAGCCGTGGTATTTCAGGTAGAACACGCGCGGAAAACCGGGCGCGTTGAAGCGCGGGTCGTGCCATTCGCCGTCGCTCTGGGTGCGCAGCAGGTATTCGATGCCACGCGCAACCGCCGGGCTGTCGGCTTCGCCCGATTCCATCAGCGCCAGCAGCGCCCAGGCGGTCTGCGCCGGCCCACTGTGCGCGCCGCGGCCGCGCAGTTCCGGATCAAGGTAGCTGTCGTTGCCTTCACCCCAGCCGCCGTCGGCCTGCTGCACGGATGTCAGCCACGCCACTGCGCGCCGCACCGCGGCATCGTCGGCGGGAATCCCGGCGGCGTGCAGCGCCACCAGCACCGACCAGGTGCCGTAGATGTAATTGGTTCCCCAGCGTCCGAACCAGGCACCCTCGGGCGTCTGCTCGGCACGCAGGAAACGCAGCACGCGTTCGCGTGCATCACGATCGTCCGGGCGATTGAGCAGTGAAAGCAGGGTCAGCACGCGGGCGCTGACGTCGCTGGTGGGCGGATCGAGCAGCGCGCCGTGGTCGGCGAACGGAATCTGGTTCAGCCACTGGTGGTCGTTGTCGGCATCGAAGGCGGCGAAGCCGCCGTTCCTGGACTGCATGCCGACCAGCCAGTCGGTGGCGCGGGTGATCGCATCGGCATGCTTCGATGCTGCGGGCGCCTGGTGCAGCGCGCGTGCGACCACCGCGGTGTCGTCGAGGTCGGGATAGGCGTCGTTGCGGAACTGGAAGGCCCAGCCGCCGCCGGGGAGGTTGGGGCGGTATTCGCGCCAATCGCCGGCCTCATCGAGCAATTGCCGCGACACCAGCCAGTCGAGCGCCCGCGCGATCGCGGCCTCCGGAGCGTCTGGATCGTCCTGCATGGCCAGGCATGCCAGTCCGGTGTCCCACACCGGCGACACGCACGGCTGGCACCAGGCGTCGTGGTCGTGCACCACCAGCAGGTCGTCGATGGCCTTGCGGGTTTCGCGCCGTGCCGGATGTTCGGGCGGGTAGCCGAGCAGCGCCAGCGCCTCGTAGGCGTTGACCATCGCCGGGAAGATCGCGCCCAGGCCGCCCTCGCCATTGCGGCGCGCCAGGATCCACGCTTCGGCACGCCGCAGCGCACGATGGCGCACGCGGCGCGGAATCAGCCATTCGCCGCGGCGGATGATTTCCTCGCACCAGAACAACACGCGGTTCAGCAATGACCGCTGGTGGAAATAATGCCGTTCGCGCTCCGGCGGTGTCACGAACAGCTCATCGATGTGCACGTTGCGCGGATTGGCCGCGCGCGGCTTCAGCGTGGTCAGCACCGACAGCGGCACCATCACCGTGCGCGACCAGTAGGAAACCTTGGACAGGTTGAACGGAAACCAGCGCGGCAGCAGCACGATTTCGACCGGCAGGAACGGCACGCCGCGCCACGGCAGCTCGCCGAACAGCGCCAGCGCGATGCGCGTGAACACGTTGCTGCGCGCGGCGCCGCCGTGCGCGAGGATCGCGGCGCGTGCACGTTGCATGTGCGGCGCGTCGGCGCGGTCGCCGGCCAGCTTCAGCGCGAAATAGCACTTGACGCTGCAACTGATGTCCAGCGCGCCACCCGGATACAGCGGCCAGCCGCCGTCGCGGCACTGTTGGTTGCGCAGGTATTCGGCCAGGCGCGATTCCAGCAGCCGGTCGGATTCGCCGAGGTAGTGCAGCATCAATATGTATTCAGCCGGGATGGTGCAGTCCGCTTCCAGCTCGTATTGCCAGTAGCCGTCGGCGTGCTGCCTTGCCAGCAGGCGCTCGCGCGCGGCGGCGATCGCGCAATCCAGCCGCCCGCCGGCTGCCGCGGCGGCGGGTTGGTGTCGGCGGGGGAGTCCTGAATCGGGCGACATGGGGGTTACTTCGATGGCAACGCGCGGGCTGGCCCGCACGAATCATTGCGCGGCCATGGCGCATGCGCGTCCGGCAACAGGCCGCCCCAGTCGTCGGCCAGCGCCTGCAGCGGCAGGCCGTCGGCCAGGCGCGTGAACCAGCCCTGCAGCACCCGGCTGTAACCGGCGAACAGGCGCGAGACGATCACGATCTTCTTGACCACCTTGCGCGACACCTTCACCTGCGCGCCGGAAGTGAAATCCGGCCTGGCGGCGATCGAGCCCAGCGTGCGCATCGCCAGCCCCAGCGCGATCAGGCAGAAACGGCGGACGCCGACTTCGCGCTCGGGGATCAGCAGGGTGTATTTCAGCGCGTTGCGCAGGTGGCTGTGGGCGATGCCGATCAGCTGCCCGTAGGCGGTGCCGAAGGCGGTCGGAATGTGGTTTCGCTGGAGGGCCTTCAGGTCCACGCCGGCGCGCGCGAACAGGTCGCCGGGCAGCCAGCACACCCCGCGGTCGCGGTCTTCCCAGAAGTCCTTGAGGATGTTGGTCATCTGCAGACCCTGCCCGAAGGAAACGTCCAGTTCGGACATGGCCTCGCGGCGGTCGGCGATGTCGGGCGAATATTCGCAGAACAGGTCGGTGAGGGTCTGGCCGACCACGCCCGCCACGTAATAGCAGTAGCGATCCATTTCGCGCTGGTTGGCGAGGCCCGCGGTGCTGGCGTTGCGTTCGAACGCGGGCATGCCGGTGCACATGGTGCGGATGCAGCGCGCCAGGGATTCGCGCTGGGCCAGGTTGAAGCTGTCGGTGACCTCGATCACGGCCGCGGTGTGCGCCACCAGGTCACGCTCGGCTTCCAGCGTGTTGCCGTGCAGCAGCGGCGCAAGGTCGCGCGCAAACGAGTGCGGGTCCTCGGTGGATGCGGCAACCCGCGTGAAGCGGTCGTGGAACTGCTGCTTGACGTCGGAGGGCAGCGCGCGCTCGTCCTCGATGGTGTCCGCGATGCGGCACAACAGGTAGGCGTTGGAGATGACCGTGCGCAGGCGCGGATCGAGCTGCGGGATCGTCAACGCGAAGGTGCGTGACACCGCCGGCAGGATGCGTTCCTGGTATGCGCGAGCATCTTCCCCGGCGATGCGGCTGGTGCTGGACTGGCTCATCCTTCGGAACTCTTGCGGCGTGACGCCTTCCGGCACCCCAATCCTACCGGTTGTGCGTGAAGACGAGGTGGATGCCGTGCATGTGCCGCGTTGACGCATGCTGCACGCCGGCGCGGGGGACGCGTTATCCTGCGCCGGTTCACCGACGGGAAGCCTGCCGATGCCCTTTGCCGACCGCGTGGCCGGATACCTCGAGCGCGTCGAAGCCGCGCTGGATGCGCGCCTGCCGCCCGAAGGCACGCGCCCGGCCTCGCTGCACGCGGCGATGCGTTACGCCGTGCTCGGCGGCGGCAAGCGTATCCGGCCGCTGCTGTGCTACGCGGCCGGCGAAACGCTCGGCATCGACGCTGCGCGGCTCGACGATGCCGCCTGCGCTCTCGAGTGCATCCACGCATTTTCGCTGGTGCACGACGACCTGCCGGCGATGGACGACGACGCCCTCAGGCGCGGACGGCCCTCGACCCACAAGGCCTTCGGCGTCGCGATGGCGATCCTGGCTGGCGACGCGCTGCAAACGCACGCATTCGAGATCCTGGCCGGCGATGGTTCCGGCGACGCCACGGCGCGCCTTGGCATGGTCGCAATCCTGGCCGCCGCGAGCGGTTCCACCGGCATGACCGGCGGGCAGGCGGTGGACCTGGAATCCGAAGGCCGGCAAATCAGCGTGGAAGAACTGGAAGCCCTGCACCGCGACAAGACCGGGCGCCTGATCCGCGCCGGGGTGCTGATGCCGTGCTGCATGCTTGCCGACTTGCCGGCGCCCGCGCGCGATGCGCTGGATGGCTTCGCCGACAAGATGGGGCTCGCGTTCCAGATCAAGGATGACGTGCTGGATGTGGAAGGCGACCAGGCGGTGGTCGGGAAAACCCACGGCGCCGATGCCGCGCGCGGCAAGGCGACCTACCCGGCGTTGCTGGGGCTGGACGGAGCCCGGCAGCGCGCCGATGCGCTGTACGCCGAGGCGCTGGCCGCGCTGGACGGCTTCGGTGATGCCGCCGAACCGCTGCGCTGGATGGCGCGCTACATCGTCCAGCGCGATCGCTGATGGTGTGGTCGTGCGTGCGTTGGCGTGCCGGCACGGATGGGGTTAGACTCGGGCGGGCACGGTACGCCCGCGCGGGGTCGGGCGCCAGGTGGCGCTTGCCGCTGCTGCCGTTTGCGAACGTTCCACAACAAGGGGGATTGCGGCCGACGGGGCCCACGTGTCGATTTCCGCTTCAGCTTCAGGGGATTGGGAACCTGGAGCTTCAGGGGATTGGGAACCTGGGCAATTCACGAACGTGTTGTGCGTCGGTCGCGATCGGTGACGGTGCAGCGCTGTGAGCAGTTGGTGATCACGCAAATCCATGGCTCGCGTGGACGCGTGTCCACAACCAACCGAAGAGGATCAACCGATGTCGAAAGCTCATCACGACTCGTGCCGCCGCTCGCTTGCGCTGGCCGTCGCCGCGGCGTGCGGCATGGCGCTCAGTGCCACCGCGATTGCCGCGGTGCCCGCGCGTGGCCACCAGCAGCAGTTCGTCCAGCTGACCCGTGCCACCCACCTCAATCGCGGTTCGGTCGTGCGCGGCCCGGTGGCACTCGATCAGACGTTGCACGTGGTGTTGCCGCTGAAGTTGCGTAATCACGCCAATTTGCGTGCCTACATATCGCGACCGCACCGACCGCTCTCGCCTGCACAGATCCAGCAATACCTGCCGACCCAGGCGCAGGCGCAGGCCGTGGTGGATTACCTCACCAAGGCCGGGTTCACGAACGTCAACATCGGCCGCGACCGGCTGCTGGTGACCGCCGATGGCAGTGCCGCGGTGGTGCAGGCCGCCTTCAAGACCTCGATGGCGCGCGTGCATACCCACGATGGTCGCCAGGCCTACGCCAACATCTCACCGATCAGCATCCCGGCGGCGCTGGCCGGTTCCGTGCAGGCGGTGCTGGGCCTGCAGAACGTGCATCTCGTGCATACCTACGCATCGCACGTGCGGCCGTACCGGGTCCACGGCAGCCTGACCTATCACTTTCCGACCGAATTTCCGGATATCTACGACGCCAGCAGCCTGGCGCCGGCGACCAACATCCAGGCCGGCGTGTGGGGCTGGGGCAGCATGGCGCAGTCGGTCAGCGACCTCAGTGCATTCAACACGAACTACGGTCTGTCCTCAGGCAATGTCGAGGTGGTTTGCATCGATGCTTCCGGCAATGCCAGCGTGGAGAGCGGCAGCGGCAGCGGCAGCTGCGGCAGCAGCGACATCTCGGGCACGGTTGAATGGAATCTGGACAGCCAGAGCATCACGGCGATGTCCGGAGGTCTCAAGGGGTTGACGTTTTACGCCGCAGCCGATGCTTCGTCGTCGTCGCTGACCTACGCCCTGGCCGAGATCGTGACGCCGACCGCGGGCGAGACGCGGCCGCAGGTTGTCAACGCTTCCTTCGGACGCTGCGAACGTTACGACGACATCAACCAGGGCGGTGACGGCAACGCACAGGCCGAGGATGCGTTGTTCCAGCTCGGTGCGTCGCAGGGCATCACCTTCACGGTCTCCACCGGCGATGATGGTGCCGACAACTGCGGCGACCGTGCCAAGGATTCGGCCAGCTACCCGGCCAGCTCGCCGTACGTGGTGGCAGTTTCAGGAACCACGTTGCGGGCCTCCACGACGGCCTGGGTGCGCGAAAACGTGTGGGTCCACAGCGGCGGCAGCCCCAGCTCGTTCGAGGCCGCGCAGTCGTGGCAGGCGCCGCGGCAATACGGCGCCTACGCCGGCATGCGCGGGCCGGATGTGGCGTTCGACGCCAACCCGGCGACTGGCGCCGTGGTCACCTACAACGGTGGCCTGTACGTGATCGGTGGCACCAGCCTTGCCGCGCCGCTGTTCGCGGGCGCGTGGGCGCGGATCCTGCAGGCCGATCCGGGGCTGGGCTTCGCCGCCCCGCTGTTGTACTCACTGCCGGCATCGGCGCTCCATGACGTGCGCAGTGGCAACAATCGTGGCTGGCGCGCCCGGCGGGGCTGGGACTGGGCTTCGGGCCTGGGCAGCCTGGATGTTTCGGCTGCATCCGCGGCGCTGGGTGGCGGTCCGAAGGACTAGCGTTGCGTGGCGCCGGCGGCGCCGGCGCGCGCGTGCAACCAGGGGAACCCGGTCGCGAGGCCGGGTTCCTGTTTTCGGGCTCTGCCGATGGGCCACGATCGGGCCGGTCGCATTGCGACTGCCGATGCTTGCAAATGGCGTCAGTGCCACACATGTAATGGTTTCCGTGCGGGCTGCGCGTCCGTGGATCATCGCGCCGCCGCAGCGGGGCAGCCGCAGGCTGACCATGCATGACCGGGAGAGGTGATGGAGTTCCAGGATTATTACCAGACGCTTGGCCTGAAGTCCGGCGCCAGCGACGAAGACATCAAGAAGGCCTACCGCAGGCTGGCGCGCAAGTACCATCCGGACCGTAACAAGGAAGCCGGCGCGGAAGACAAATTCAAGGCCGTCAGCGAGGCCTACGAGGTGCTGCACGACAAGCAGAAGCGTGCGGCCTACGACAACCTGCGCGCCGGCGGCTACCGCGGCGGTGACAGTTTCCGGCCGCCGCCGGGCTGGCAGCAACAGGCACCGGGGGGCTTTGAATTCCGCGACTTCGGCGGCGGAGACGCGGGCGGCTTCAGTGACTTCTTTGAATCGCTGTTCGGCGGCCGCGGTGGGGCGGGTGCACGCGCGCGGCGCGGGCCGATGCGTGGCAACGACGTACGCGCCACCGTCGAGATCGACCTGCGTACGGCCTACGCCGGTGGCAAGCAGCGCCTGGGCCTGCGCGATGCCAGCGGCGAGCGCACGCTGGAGGTGAACATTCCCGCCGGGATCCTGCCGGGCAAGGTCATCCGGCTTGCGGGACAGGGCGAGCCCGGCCACGGCGGCGGCCCGAAGGGTGACCTGCTGCTGGAGGTGCGCGTTCGCGAGGACCCGCGCTTTCGCCTGCACGGCAAGGACGTCGAGGTCGAGCTGCCGCTGTCGCCGTGGGAAGCGGCGCTGGGCGCCAAGGTTCCGGTTCCGACCCTGGGCGGGGACGTGGAGATGCGCATTCCGGCCGGGTCGACCAGCGGCCGCAAGCTGCGCCTGAAGGGCCGCGGCATGCCCGGCAAGCCGGCAGGCGACCAGATCGTCAGCCTGTCGATCCAGGTTCCACCGGCGGACAGCGACAAGGCCAGGGCGGCCTACAAGGCGTTCGAACGGGCATTTCCCCGGTTCGACCCGCGCGCGAACTAGCCCGCATTTCCCACCACCTCCCTACTGCTGCGCCCCGATGGCGCACCCCCGGATCGAGTCCGGGGCGGGTTCTGCCTGGCGCTCGCTCGGTCAGTGTGCTCAACGTACCTTCAGCGTGCTCAACGTACCTGTAGTACGTCCGCGCGCGCTTCGGTCGCGATCAGCAATCAGCGCACGCCCTCGCGACGCAGGGCGAACACCGTCCGCCGCGTGGTGCGCATTCCGCGGGGACAGGCGTGCTCGCGGCTGGATCCGGGTTGCCGATGGATGTTGGTGCAGCGTGACGGCGGTTGCGCAGCCGGCGGGCAGTGCCCGCCCTACGCGCCCAGCGTTTCGGTGAGGGCCTTCGTGAGTTCGGCTTCGCTCACCGGCTTGGTGACGTAGGCCTTGGCACCCTGGCGCATGCCCCAGACCTTGTCGGTTTCCTGGTCCT
>CAZAXF010000051.1:0-21667 GCA_964489055.1 uncultured Rhodanobacter sp.
GGGTTCACCGACATCACCAGCACGATGTCGAGCTTGTCGAGCACGTAGTCCAGCCATTCCAGCGACGTGGCCGGATTGAATACCAGCCCGGCCTTGCAGCCGTGCTCGCGGATCAGCGACAGCGTGCGGTCGACGTGCCGCGTGGCCTCGGGGTGGAAGCTGATCGAGGTCGCGCCGGCCGCGGCGAAGTCGGGAATGATGCGGTCCACCGGCTCGACCATCAGGTGCACGTCCATCGGCGCGGTGATGCCGTAGCCGCGCAGCGCCTTCAGTACCATCGGGCCGATGGTGAGGTTGGGCACGTAGTGGTTGTCCATCACGTCGAAATGGATCCAGTCGGCGCCGGCGTCGATCACCGCGTCGACCTCCGCACCCAGTTTCGCGAAATCGGCCGAAAGGATCGATGGTGCGATCACGCAGGGTTGTCTACTCATGCCAGTGGCCTCCGGATTCACGACTGCCGCAATGAATGGAGCCCCTCTCCCGCCGGGGTGAGTGGCGATGCTTGCGATCTGCCGGTGGCAGGTCGCCGCGCCACGAACGCCCGAGCGGCAGGGAGGGCAGGGGGTTGCTTGGCGAGGTACGAGCCTAGCAACGGATCAGGGGTGAGGGTACGAATCCGCGCAAAATTGAACATTATGCGGGTGCCGAACCCACACCTGCCCCCTGGGCACCTCCAGGGAAACTCTGATTATCCTCGTCATCCCGGAATACTCGCGCCATCCATGGCGCTCGCGCTGCGCGCCGCCTTCGGCGTTCGCGTTTGCAGTCCCCGGATCGAGTCCGGGGCAGGCTCTGCAAACGCAGTCGCGGAGCGATATCCGGGATCCAGTGCCTTTGTATTGCAACACGTTGCGGAGTAGACACTGGATTATTCGCTGCGTCCCGCAGCTCACCCTTCGGGCCGTCGGCTTTGCCGACGTTCGCTACGGCATTCCCGGATCGAGTCCGGGACAGGCTCTGCCTCCGCAGTCCCGCTTTCGCGGAAATGACGATGGCAAGGTTTGATGAGACCTTTCCTGGCGGAGGAAGCGGGAAGGCAATCCGGGTCCTACCGGAACCCTCTTTCCGATTGTATGCGCTCCCACGCCGCGTTGATCTCGCTGGCGCGCGCCTCGGCGCGCCGACGCAGGTCCTCGGGCATGTTGCCCAGCCGGTCGGGATGGTACTCGCTGATCAGCTTGCGGTAGGCACGCTTGATGGTGCGCTCGTCGGCGTCGCGCGACACGCCCAGCACGGTGTACGGATCCGGCCCGCTGCTGCGCCCGGCCGGTGGCCGGTAGCCACCGCCGAATGCGCCCTCGTGCGCCCAGTCGCCGCCGCGCGGCCCCGCGTTCCACGCAAAACCCTTCATCGCCAGCAACGCGACCAGCTGGATTTCACTGACGCGCAAGGAGAACGCCACGCGCTTGAGCATGCGCAGCTTGTCGTCGGTCAACGGCCCGTCGGCCAGCGCCACGTCGCACAGCATGTCCAGGAACGGCATCACCGAGCTGCGCCGCGGCATGCACCACGTGCGCAGTTCCACCAGGCTCGGCGCCACGTCGAAACCGGGGGCCTTGCCCTTGTTGAAGGCGTCGATCGCGCGCCGCCGCCACAATCCATCCAGCTCCAGCCGCGTCATCAGCCGTTCGGCCACCGCGATCTCGGCTTCGGTCACCCGCCCGTCGCTCTTGGCCAGCGCACCCATGATGGCGAACAGCGGCTCGACGTAGGCGTTCCTGCCGCGGGTGTGAGCAAGGCTGTAGAGCCAGCCACTGTCGACCAGCAGGTGGCCGAGCACCGCGCCGATCAATGCGGCCCCGAAACTGTGGAACGCAAACAGGCCGATCAGGAACCCGAGCAGCTTGCCCCAGATCGACATCAGTCGTCCGCCTGTGCCGGTGGGCACGGCGACTGCGCGGAAAACCAGCGCGCCAGTGCCTGCATCTGCTGCTCGGTCAGCGGGCCGGCTGCCGCGCGCATCACCGGCACGTTGCGCTGGCCGCTGCGGTACTGGTGCAGCGCCTGCAGCAGGTATTGGTAGGGCTGCCCGGCGAGGTTGGGCGCGCCGGGGATCCTGGCGTGGCCATGCTTGCCGTGGCAGGCCGCGCACAGGCCGAGCCGTGCCGGTGGCTCCGGTGTCTGCGGTGTGGCTGCCAGGCCGCAGACCGGTGATACGGCCAGTGACAGCAGCAGGAAAACGTGCGGTTTGCGCATCAGGCAAGTTTACCAGCCAGCACCCGCGCGCCCGGTCGCCACGGCGCGTTTACAATCGCGATTTCACCGTCGCGCCGGAACCGCCATGCCCACCACGTTGCTGCAATCGGATCTGCCCGGACTGGAACTGCTGCACCGCGGCAAGGTGCGCGACGTGTACGCGCTGCCCGATGACCGCCTGTTGATCGTGGCCAGCGATCGCCTGTCCGCATTCGACGTGGTGTTGCCCGACCCGATTCCGGGCAAGGGCGAAATGCTGACCCAGATCTCGAACTTCTGGTTTCGCAAGACCGCGCACCTGGTGCCCAACCATTTGACCGCAACGCCGGTGGCCGAAGTGCTGCCCGACGGCGTCGACCCGACGCTGTACGAAAGGCGCGCGGTGGTGGTCCGCCGGCTCAAGGCCGTGCCGGTCGAAGCCATCGCGCGCGGCTACCTGATCGGCTCGGGCTGGAAGGACTACCAGGTTACGGGCGCGTTGTGCGGCATCCGGTTGCCGACCGGACTTGCGCAGGCCCAGCAACTGCCCGAACCGATCTTCACGCCTTCGACCAAGGCGCCCAAGGGCACCCACGACGAGAACATCGGCTTCGACCAGGTCGTGGCCGCGATCGGCGGGGAACTGGCCGAAAAGGTTCGCGAGGCGACGCTGGCGATCTACCGCTTCGCCGCCGGATACGCCGCCGAACGCGGCATCCTCATCGCCGACACCAAGTTCGAGTTCGGCACCGATGCCGACGGCAAGCTGTACGTGATGGATGAAATGCTCACCCCCGATTCCTCGCGCTTCTGGCCGGCCGACCAGTACCGCACGGGGATCAGCCCGCCGTCGTATGACAAGCAGTTCGTGCGCGATTACCTGGAAACGCTGGACTGGGACAAGCGCGCGCCGGGCCCGAAGCTGCCGCGCGAAATCATCGAGGGCACCGCGGCGAAATACGCCGAGGCGCTGAAAAAACTCGCCAACATCCAGCTCGACTGATGAATCCCTGGCTCGCCCTTGCCATCGCGATCGTGGCCGAGGTCATCGGCACCAGTGCACTCAAGGCGAGCGAGGGCTTCACCCGGCTGTGGCCCAGCCTCGTCGTGGTGGCGGGCTACGCGGTGGCGTTCTGGTTCCTGGCCGTGACGCTGAAACGCTTGCCGGTGGGCGTTGCCTACGCGGTGTGGTCGGGCGTGGGCACCGCGCTGATCGCGGTGATCGGCTGGACGCTGTTCCGGCAGAAACTCGACGTGGCCGGCATCATTGGCATCGCGCTGATCATCGCCGGCGTTGTGGTGTTGAACCTGGCCTCGCGCGCCGGGGTACACTGAACGCGAGGTCAAGGCGATGCGCGACATCCACCAATGGTTCGGCAGCTACGCAGCCGACCACCGCAACCCGACCAACCGCGCGATCCACTGGGTCTGCGTGCCGCTGATCATGTGGGCGATCGTCGCGGCGCTGTGGACGATTCCGCCCGTGACCCCTTGGTTTCGCCAGGGACTGTGGGCGGTGCTGGCGATGTTCGCCACCTTCCTTTTCTACCACCGCCTCTCGCGCAACCTTGCCTGGGCGATGGCGCTGGTGTTCATCGCCAGCGGCGCGATCGCGTGGGCGCTCTACGGCGCGCTCGGGCCGCGCAACCTGCTGATCCTGGCCGGCGTGCTGTTCGTGCTGTCCTGGATCGGGCAGTTCATCGGCCACGCCATCGAAGGCCACCGCCCCGCGTTCTTCACCAACGTCGTACAGCTCCTGATCGGCCCGGCGTGGCTGATGGGCAAGCTGATGCGGCGGATGGGCATCGAGTATTGAGGTGATGCGTAGCGCGGAGGGAGCCGCGCAGCGACGCAATTCGGAGCGGGCCTTGTCCTTCTCCCTCCGGGAGAAGGTGGCGCGCAGCGCCGGATGAGGGTCCGGTTCCCGCACGATGCAACATCTCGCGAACGCGTACCCTCACCCCTGCCCCGTTGCCAGGCTCGTTCCTCGCCAGGCAACCCCCGGCCCTCACTGCCGTTCGGACGTTCGCGGCGGCGCGACCTCCCCCGGCAGGTCGCAAGCACCGCCACTCACCCCGGGGGAGAGGGGTTTTTCAAACAGGTCACCCGTTCGCCAGGTCGCGGTTGAGCATCGCCGCCAGCCTTGCCGCCGCCTGCCGCAAACGTTGTTCGGCGACCGGCAGCTCGCGCTCGACGTAGGCCTGGTCGATGACGTGCCCGCGCGGATACACCCCGCCGTCGCGGTCCAGCCGGCACGATTCCTCGGCCCATTGGGCCGGCGTGCCGCCTACGATGACGGGCTTGTGCTCACGCAGCAGGCGGTGCGTGTAGCCGCGGGTCGACAGGTGCCGGCTGTCCAGCATGGTCGAATCCCAGATCCGGTGCAGGTTGGTTTTCTGTCCTTTCCAGCGCACGGAAAAGTCGTTGCCGCCGGCGTCGTGGCGATAGCCCGCGTGCAGCGGCTGGTGCACGTCGGCCACGAAGTGCACCACGAAGGCCAGCGCCTCGGCGCGCTCGGCATCGCTGCGCGAGCGATCGGCAAGGATCGCCGAATACTTCTTGATGGCCGCCACCACGCACTGCCCGTGGCGGCAATCGCGCGGCGGGTCGTAGATGCAGCTTCGCGAATGGAAATTGACGTAGTGCAGGCGCCTGGTGCGCTGAAACAGCGCCGGATCGGTGCGGCGCAGGTCATCGGCCCACACCGACACCTGGTCCAGGTAGCGCTTGCCGCGCACCGCCAGCAGGCGTTTCACCCCGGCCTTCGCCTGCGGCGTCAACTGTGCCTCGGCCAGGCGCGCCACGATCCGGTGACCCAGCGGCCCCCACGCGAGGGCCGATTGCGCAAACGCAAGCATTGCGAACAGCACCAATGCGTGCGCGACGCCGCGACGGAAACGGTGCACGGTCAAGGACATCGATCCCCCATTCGAAAAAGCCAGTCTGCCACGTCCCGCCGCGCCTTCGTGCCGTGAAACAACGCGCGAAACAGGCTAAAATTGCGGTTTCAACCTACTGCATTCGGCAAAGGACGACACCATGGCGATCAAGGTCGCAATCAACGGCTACGGGCGCATCGGCCGCAACATCCTGCGTGCGCTGTATGAATCGGGGCGCACCGGCGCGATGCGGATCGTCGCGATCAACGACCTTGGCGACGCCGCCACCAACGCGCACCTGACCCGGTACGACACCGCCCACGGAAAGTTTCCCGGCACCATCAATGTCGAAGGTGGCGATCTCGTGGTCAACGGCGACCACATCAAGGTCTGCGCCGAGCGCGATCCGGCGAAGCTGCCGTGGAAGGACCTGGATGTCGACGTGGTGATCGAATCGACCGGGCTGTTCACCCAGCGCGACAAGGCCGAGGCACACATCAAGGCCGGCGCCAAGAAGGTGATCATTTCGGCCCCCGGCAAGGGCGTGGACGGCACCTTCGTGTACGGCGTCAACGAGGACAAACTCAAGCCCACCGACACCATCATTTCCAACGCCTCGTGCACCACCAACTGCCTGGCGCCGCTGGCCAGGGTGCTGCACGAGAAGATCGGCATCGTGCACGGGCTGATGACCACCATCCACGCCTATACCAACGACCAGGTGCTGACCGACGTCTACCACAAGGACCTGCGCCGCGCGCGCTCGGCGACCATGAGCCAGATCCCGACCAAGACCGGCGCCGCCGTCGCGGTGGGCCTGGTGCTGCCGGAGCTGGACGGACGCCTGGACGGCTTTTCGATGCGCATCCCGACCATCAACGTATCGTGCGTGGACCTGACCTTCGTCGCGCGGCGCGAAACCAGCAAGGACGAAGTGGACGCCGCGATCGAAGAGGCCGCAAACGGAAAGCTGAAAGGCGTGATGGCGGTCAACACGCTGCCGCTGGTGTCGGCCGACTTCAACCACAACCCCGCATCGTGCACCTACGACGCCACCCAGACCCGCGTGATGGGCGGCACCCTGGTCAAGGTGCTGGGCTGGTACGACAACGAGTGGGGCTTCTCCAACCGCATGCTCGACATGACCGAGGCATTCGCGAAGGTGGGATGAGCACGATCGTGCGCAGAGCGCACGCTACACCAGGCGTGATGTCACATGGATGCGTAGCGTGCACTGCGTGCACGATGAGCCCTCACGATCACGCGACATCGTTCGCAGAGCGCACGCTACACCAGGCGCGATGCCACTTGGATGCGTAGCGTGCACTGCGTGCACGATGCGCCTGCAACGCGATCGACTCAGCCCAGCGCCTTCAACGCGGCGTCGTAATCGGGCTCGTGGGTGATCTCATCGACCAGTTGCGTGTGGATCACCTTGTCGTTTTCATCCAGCACCACCACCGCGCGCGCGGCGAGGCCGGCCAGCGGCCCATCGGTCATTGCGACGCCGTAGTCCTTGAGGAACTCGCGCCCGCGCATCATCGAGAGCATGGTGACGTTCTCGATGCCCTCGGCGCCGCAGAAACGGCCCTGCGCGAACGGCAGGTCGGCCGAGATGCAAAGCACCGCCGCGTTGTCCAGGCCAGCCGCTTCCTTGTTGAAATGACGCACGGAGGCCGCGCACACGCCGGTGTCCACGCTCGGGAAGATGTTGAGCACCTTGCGCTTGCCGGCGAAGTCTCCCAGCGTCTTTTCCGACAGGTCTCCGGCAATCAACCTGAATGCCGGGGCCTTGTCGCCAACCTCCGGAAAATTGCCTTCGACCTGGACGGGCTTGCCCTGGAAATGGGTAGTGGACATTTCTTGACTCCTTGGGGTTGTTGGCGCGGAAGACTGCCGCGACCGATCTTGATGGACTGTCCAGTCTAGCGCGGCGTCGGCGCCGCGTCGGGGGATGCCGGGACGTCGGCATCCGGCGGCTTGCCGTCGCCGCGGTCGAGTACCGAAAGCTTGTCGGGCACACCGTCCCACAGGTCGGCGCCCTCCATCTCCGGGATCTTGGTGGCGATCACGGGCCATTTTCTGGACAGCTCGGCATTGATTGCCAGGAAGTGCTCCTGCCCGGCGGGTACGTCCAGTTCCGCGAAGATGGCGTCGACGGGGCATTCGGCCACGCACAGCGTGCAGTCGATGCACTCGTCGGGGTCGATTGCCAGAAAGTTCGGGCCTTCGTGGAAACAGTCAACCGGGCACACCTCCACGCAGTCGGTGTACTTGCAGTTGATGCAGTTGTCGGTGACGACGTGGGTCATGGGCTGCCTCCGTGGCGTGCTGCGCGGTTACTGTGCACCGCCGGCGCCGCGTTCGCATTGATGCTTGTCATTGATGCAGGTCATGGCCCGCGCGCGGCGCGCCAACGACGCTTGCAACATGGCACGCACGCCACCCGCCAGCCTCGATGAATCGCGGATCGCCGAACTGGTCGGCCGCTTCTACGACAAGGTGCGCCGGGATGCGTTGATCGGCCCGGTGTTCGCGCCGCTGGTCGAGGACTGGGATGCGCACAAGGTGTTGATGAGCTCGTTCTGGACCACCGTGGCGCTGGGTACCGGGCACTACCGCGGCAATCCGCTGGCCAGGCACCAGCCACTGCCGATTGGCGTGGAGCATTTCCAGCGCTGGCTGGCACTGTGGCGCGAGACCTGTCACGACGCGCTGGACGCCGATGCCGGCGCGCTGCTGATCGGCTACGCCGAACGGATCGGCTACGGCATGCGCGTGGGCATGGGATTGACCGCGCATCGGCGCGGGCGCGAATCGGGCATTCCGGTTCGTGCGCAAAGCCAACCCGGCACCATCGGTGCCGCGGTATCGACGGCCGAGGCAGCGATTCGCTAGGATGTTTCGGTCCCGATCCGGTGGCACTCCCGGAGCCAGCCGATGCCGCAACGTCCCGTTTTCCACTTCTGTCCCGCCTGGCAACAGATGGACGATGCCGCCGCCGATTCGGTGCGTGCGTTCTGGAATCGCGAGCACGCCAACGTCGCGGGACCCGAATCGCTGCGGCGCGTGCAACAGGTGGTGGTGCGCGTACTCACCGCCGACGACGAACTGGCCGCGGTGAGCACCGCCGAGCCGCGCACCATCCCGCGCCTGATGCAGCCGATGTTCTACTACCGCTGCTTCGTCGGCGCGGCGTGGCGCGACGGCAAGCTGGTGCGGCCGCTGCTGCGGCACAGTTTCGATGCACTGGAAACCTGGGCGCGCGGGCACGGATTTCCCTGCATCGGCGTGCTGCTGGAACTGGAAAACGAGGGCTTCGCGCGCACCCTGCAGCGTGCCCGCTGGCCGGACGTCGACTTCTCGTTCATCGGCCGCAGCCGCAAGGGCCAGGACCTGCGCGTGCGCTATTTCCGCGGCGCCCGCCTGAAGACACCGCAGGAAGTCGCGGCGTTGCTGGGCGGCAAGGCGACGCGGGTGGGCTGAACAAGCGACCGCGCGCGGCATTTACACTGCGCGGCATGCATATCGGCGCGATCCCGATCGACCCTCCCGTGGTGCTGGCACCCATGGCCGGCGTCACCGACAAGCCGTTCCGGCAGCTTTGCAAGCGGCTTGGCGCGGGCCTGGCCGTGTCCGAGATGACCACATCCGATCCGCGCCTGTGGCAAACCCGCAAGTCGCTGCACCGCATGGACCATGCCGGCGAGCCCGACCCGGTCTCGGTGCAGATCGCGGGGTCGGACCCGGCGATGCTGGCCGAAGCGGCACGCCACAACGTCGAGCACGGCGCGCAACTCATCGACATCAACATGGGCTGCCCGGCCAAGAAGGTCTGCAACGCCTGGGCGGGCTCGGCGCTGCTCGCCGACGAGGCGCTGGTGGCGCGCATCTGCCGCGCGGTGGTCGAAGCCGTCGAGGTGCCGGTGACCCTGAAGATCCGCACCGGGCAGAACCCCGAACACCGCAACGCGCTGGCCATCGCGCACATCGCCGAAGGCGCGGGCATCGCGGCGCTGGCGGTGCACGGGCGTACCCGCGCCGAGAAATACGCTGGCCATGCCGAATACGACACCATCGCCGCGGTGAAAGCCGCGGTCTCGATTCCGGTGTTCGCCAACGGCGACGTCGATTCCCCGCAAAAGGCACGCCGGGTGCTCGACCACACGCGCGCCGACGGCCTGATGATCGGCCGCCCCGCGCAGGGACGGCCGTGGATCTTCCGCGAAATCGCGCATTTCCTGGCTACCGGCGAAACGTTGCCGGCGCCGACGCTCGCCGGGGTGCGCGACATCCTGCTGGCGCACCTCGATGCCCTGCACGCGTTCTACGGCGAGCCCATGGGTGTGCGCATCGCGCGCAAGCACCTGGGCTGGTATGCGAAGGACCGCCCCGAAAACGCCGCCTTTCGCGCCGTGGTCAACGCCGCCGAAGGCGCGCACGAACAGGCCCGCCTGACGCGCGAGTATTTCGACGCGCTGATCGCCGGCGTCCCGCACGAGTTCGCTGCGGCGGCATGAAGCCCTCTCCCCCGCACCCCGTTGCGGGGGAGAAGGAGATTCATGGCCGGCTCCCGGTCCCATCCACAGGCGGCAGGGCAGCCCCTGGAGCGCGCTTTGATAAGGTTGGGCGGGACTTTCGCACCGGGAACCCGCATGAATCGTCTGTTCTGCGTCTTTGTCGTTGCGTGCATGCTGGCCCTCGCCGGCCCGGCGCAGGCGCAGCAGGCGCCGGCGCCCGCGGGCACCAGCGCGCCTGCAGCGAAGACGCTGGTGGTCGGCGTCAAGGTCGCCCCGCCCTTCGTGATCGGCGCCGACGGCCACTACAAGGGCCTTGCCATCGAGCTGTGGCAGGATGTCGCCCGGGACCACGGCTGGAACTACAGCTACCGCCCGTACGACCTGGCCGGGCTGCTCGATGCGGTCCGCGAGGGCAAGGTCGACGTGGGACTGGGTGCGATCACCGCGACCTCGGCCCGCGAGCGGAGCATGGACTTCTCGCACACCATCACCAGTTCGGGGCTGGGCGTGGCGGTGCGCAACCAGGGCGGCTCGGGCTGGCTGGCGGTGGCCCAGGCGCTGGTGTCGCCGGCGTTCCTGCGGGTGATCGGGCTGCTGGTGTTGTTGCTGCTGATCGTCGGCACGCTGGTCTGGGCGCTGGAGCACCACGGCAATCCCGACGAATTCGGCGGCAGCCGCGCGCACGGCATCTTTTCCGGTTTCTGGTGGGCCATGGTCACCATGACCACGGTCGGCTACGGCGATACCGCGCCGCGCAGCGTGGCCGGCCGCGTGCTGGGCCTCGTCTGGATGCTGGTGGCGCTGCTGGTGGTGTCGTTTTTCACCGCATCGATCACCAGCGCGCTGACGGTCGGCAAGCTGCAAAGCCGGATCACCAGTGCCAGGGACCTGCACAAGGTCAAGGTCGCCAGCGTCGCCGGTTCGACCAGTGGAAACTGGCTCAAGCGCAACCATGACAAGTACGTCGATGCCGGTTCGCTCGACCGGGCACTGGCCGATCTCGACGCCGGCAAGGTCGATGCCGTGGTCTACGACGCGCCGTTGCTCAAGTGGAAAATCCGGCAGCGTTACCAGGGTCGGCTGCGGGTGCTGCCGTTCATTCTGGAGCGCCAGGACTATGCCTTCGCGCTGCCCACCGGCAGCCCGCTGCGCGAGCCGATCAACACCTCGCTGCTCCAGCGCATCAACGCGCCGGACTGGAAGGATCGGCTCAACAAGTACTTCGGCGACGAGGAGTGACCGGCGCACGGGTTGCGGTGCAATTCGCGCCGCACGCCTGTATGATGGCCGGATGCTTCATCTTTCCATCCGCATCAAAGGATATAAAACACGATGAGTCGTTACCTGTTCACCTCCGAATCGGTGTCCGAAGGCCATCCGGACAAGGTCGCCGACCAGATCTCCGATGCCGTCCTGGACGCGATCCTGGCCCAGGACAAGGGTGCCCACGTAGCCTGCGAAACGATGGTCAAGACCGGCGTGGCGATCGTCTCGGGCGAGATCACCACCGACGCGTGGGTGGACATCGAGGCACTGGCGCGCAAGGTGATCGTGGACATCGGCTATGACTCGTCCGTGGTCGGCTTCGACGGCGCCACCTGCGGCGTGCTCAACCTGATCGGCAAGCAGTCGCCGGACATCAACCAGGGCGTCTCGCGCAAGAACCCCGAACAGCAGGGTGCCGGCGACCAGGGCCTGATGTTCGGCTACGCCTGCAACGAGGCGCCCGAGTTCATGCCCGCGCCGATCTACTACTCGCACCGCCTGGTCGAGCAGCAGTCGAAGGTGCGCAAGAATGGCAAGCTGAAGTGGCTGCGCCCGGACGCCAAGTCACAGGTGACGCTGCTGTACAACGAGGACAACTCGGTCGCCGGCCTGGACGCGGTGGTGCTTTCCACCCAGCACGATCCCGGCGTGAAGCGGGCCGACCTCATCGAGGGCGTGCGCGAGCACATTCTCAAGCCCGTGCTGCCGAAGAAGTGGCTGGACGCGCTGCCGAAGAGCAAGCTGCACATCAACCCCACCGGCAAGTTCGTGATCGGCGGCCCCGTCGGCGACTGCGGCCTCACCGGACGCAAGATCATCGTGGACACCTACGGTGGCATGGCGCGCCATGGCGGCGGCGCGTTTTCCGGCAAGGATCCGTCCAAGGTCGACCGTTCGGCCAGCTACGCCGCCCGCTACGTGGCCAAGAACGTCGTGGCCGCGGGCCTGGCCGACAAGTGCGAGGTGCAGATTTCCTACGCGATCGGCGTGGCCCGGCCGACGTCGATCTCGGTCACCACCTTCGGTACCGGCAAGATTTCCGACGACAGGATCGAGAAGCTGATCCGCGCGCACTTCGACCTGCGGCCGTACGGGATCATGCAGATGCTGGACCTGATCCACCCGATGTACCAGTCCACCGCCGCCTACGGCCACTTCGGCCGCAAGCCGTTCAAGCACACCTATCGCCGGGAAGCACGCGAAGGCAACAAGCTGGTGAAGAAGTCGGAAACCGCCACCGCATTCTCGTGGGAAAAGACCGACCGCGCCCAGGAACTGCGCAAGGCCGCGAAGCTGCGGTAGGTCCGTGGCCGTGTCCCCGGAATCCCCTCCGCGGACCACCGATGGCCGTACATTCGAGATTCCGGATCGCGGCTGCGCCGCGTCCGGAATGACGAAAAACCATCGACGCCGTAGCGTGCGCTCCGCGCACGTTGAGGCATCACCGGGCGCGTAGCGTGCGCTTTGCGTACGACGGAATCCGGCCGCATCCGAAAGCCCCATCGTGCGCGGAGCGCACGCTACCCGGGTCTTGGCCAGCACGCGTCTTCAACAAGCTCGTCATTCCGGGGGCGCGTGCGGCGCGGAACCCGGAATCCGCGGTACGGGCCGCACGATGTTCGTGCATCGACGCAAGGGCAGATTCCGGATCGCGGCTGCGCCGCGTCCGGAATGACCAAGGACCATCGATGTCGTGGCGTGCGCGCCGCGCACGTTGGGGTACCACGGAGGCGCGGAGCGTGCGCTTTGCGCACGTTGGGGCGCCACCGGGCCCGCGAACCCATGACGTGCGCGAAGTGCACGCTACGCAGGCGTCGGCCGGCATCATCGGATCCGCGAAGAGCCATCGTGCGCGGAGCGCACCCTGCGCAGGCATTGGCCACCGCGCGTCTTCAACATACTCGTCATTCCGGGGCCGCGCGCAGCGCGGAACCCGGAATCTGCCGTACGAGCCGCCCGATGTTCGTGCATCGACTCAAGAGCAGATTCCGGATCGCGGCTGCGCCGCGTCCGGAATGACGAAGAGCCATCGATGCCGTAGCGTGCGCGCCGGCTGCCTTCAGCTCCCCTGCCCGTCGCCATTCATCCAGTCGCTGTCGGGCAGCGCCTCGAAGGTCCTGCGCAGACCGTCCGCCCAGGCCTGGTTGAGCGCGGTCATCCAGGGGTCGTCTTCCAGCAGGCGGCGACGCAGGTCGACCTTAAGGCTGTCGCGGCGGTAGACCAGAAGATCGATTGGCGCGCCCACGGAAAGGTTGGAACGGATGGTGGTGTCGAAGGACACCATGGCGCACTTGACGGCATCATCGAGGCTGGAATGGTGGTTGATCAGGCGGTCCAGTACCGGCTTGCCGTACTTGATTTCGCCGACCTGAAAGAACGGTGTGTCGTCGAGCGCCTCGATGAAGTTGCCTTCCGAATAGACCAGGAACAGGCGCGGCGACTCGCCGGCGATCTGCCCGCCCAGGATGAACGTGGCGGTGGGATCGATGGACTTCTCGCGCAGGTAGGTTTCGTCGCGCTGGCGCACCTCGCGCAGGGCCTCGCCCAGCAATCCGGCCGCGTGGTAGAGCGATGAGGTGTTCCACAGCGATGGCGCCGCCGGATCTTCCCGCGCGCGCAATGCCAGCAGGCTCAGCGCGTTCTGGGTCACCGACAGATTGCCCGCCGAGAGCGTCACCAGCACTCGTTCGCCGGCCCGTTCGAACACCTTCATCTTCTCGAACCGGGCGATCTTGTCGATGCCGGCGTTGGTGCGCGAATCGGAAACCAGCACGAGGCCGTCATCGAGGTTCATCCCGATGCAATAGGTCATGGTGTCGCGATGTCCTGCAGGTGGGGCAAACGTTGCTCAGCTTAGCAGCGTCTGCGCCTGCGCCGAATGCCCGTTGCCACCGGTGTCGGTGGCGGTCATGAACTGGGCGACGATGGCGTCGGTCAGCGCCTCAAGGCGCACCATGAACTGCTCAAGGTAGGCCTGCATCCCCACATCCAGCACTTCGTCCATGCTGCCGTAGCGCAGGCTCGAGGACAGCGCGCCGGCGCGCCGTTCGGCCTCGGTGTCCGGGCGCTGGCTGAGGCGATTGAGGCACTGCAGCAGGATGCCGCAGCAGGTTGCCAGCGAGCGCGGCATGCGGCGGTCGAAGATCATCATTTCGGCCACCCGCAGCGGGCGCACCGAATCGTGGTAGAAGCGGCGGTAGGTCTCGAACGAGGACATCGCCTGCAGCAGCGCGCTCCACTGGTAGTATTGGGTGAAGTCGCGCGATTCGTGCACCTCGGTGTCTTCGTAGCGCGCGTATTTCACGTCCAGCAGACGCACGGTGTTGTCGGCGCGCTCGACGTGGGTGCCCAGCGCCATGAAGCGATACCCCTCGTCGCGGCCCATGGTGCCGTCGGTGACGCCGCGGAACGCTGCCGAGCGGGTCTTGACCCAGTCCAGCATCGGCCCGGCGCCGTCCTCGTCGGACCACTGGCGCTCGAAGCGTTCCAGTTCCAGCCACGAGGCATTGATCTCCTGGTACATCTCGGCGGTGATCGAGTCGCGCTGGGCGCGACCGAGTTCGCGCGCGCGGTACAGTGCGGCGCGGATCGACGCCGGATTGGTCGCATCCAGCGTCAGGTAGCGCTGCACCGCGCTGGATGTGACCTCGCCGTGCACCGCGGTGTACGCGTCCATCAGGCCCAGCGCGTCCAGTGCGCGGTGCCAAGCACCCACGTTGGCGCGGCCGGGGCTCAGGCGCTCGGGCAGCAGCGCGATGCGCTGGGTCAGGTCGAGCAGGCGCGCGGTGTTCTCGGCACGCTCGACCTGGCGAGCCATCCAGTACAGGTCGCTTGCGGTCCGGCACAGCATGTCAGGCCTCCAGCACCCAGGTGTCCTTGGTGCCGCCGCCCTGCGAGGAGTTGACCACCAGCGAGCCTTCGCGCAGTGCCACGCGCGTCAGGCCGCCGGGCACCACCTGGGTATCGGCACCCGAGAGCACGTAGGGACGCAGGTCGACGTGGCGCGGCGCGACGCCGGCGTCGACGAAGGTCGGGCAGGTCGAAAGCGCCAGCGTCGGCTGCGCGATGTAGCGTCCGGGTTCGGCCTCGATCCTGGCGCGGAACGCATCCAGTTGCCCGCGGCTGGCCAGCGGCCCGACCAGCATGCCGTAGCCGCCCGCGCCCTGGGCTTCCTTGACCACCAGTTCGGGCAGGTGGTCGAGCACGTACTTGCGGTCCTCGTCGCGGCTCAGCCACCACGTCGGTACGTTCAGGAGGATGGGGTCCTCGGACAGGTAGAAGCGGATCATCTCGGGCACGTAGGGATAGATCGCCTTGTCGTCGGCCACGCCAGTACCGAAGCTGTTGGCCAGCGTGACCCGGCCGGCGGCCACCGCCGAAAACAGCCCGCGCACGCCCAGCACCGAATCGGGACGGAACATGTCCGGGTCCAGGAAGTCGTCGTCGACGCGCCGGTACAGCACGTGCACCTGCTGCGGACCCTGGGTGGTGCGCATGTAGAGCGTCGCGTCCTCCACGAACAGGTCCTGGCCCTCGACCAGTTCCACGCCCATCTGCTGGGCCAGGTAGGCGTGCTCGAAGTAGGCCGAGTTGTAGCTGCCCGGCGTCAGCACCGCGACCACCGGGTCGCTGACCGCGTCGGGGCCGACCGACTGCAGCGTTTCCAGCAGCGAGGCCGGGTAGTGCTCGACCGGAGCCACCGCGTGGCTGGCGAACAGGCGCGGGAACAGCCGCATCATCATCTTGCGGTTTTCCAGCATGTAGGACACGCCCGAGGGAATGCGCAGGTTGTCCTCGAGCACGTAGTATTCGCCCTGGCCCGCGCGCACCAGGTCGATGCCGGCGATGTGCGCATAGACCTCGTGCGGCAGGTCCACGCCCACCATCTGCTTGCGGTATTCCTTGTTGGCGACCACCAGCGATTCGGGGATGCGTCCGTAGGAAAGGATGCGCCGCTCGTGATAGACATCGTGCAGGAACATGTTGAGCGCGCGCACGCGCTGGATCAGCCCGGCTTCGAGCACCTTCCACTCGCCGGCGGGAATGATCCGGGGCGCGATGTCGAACGGGATCAGGCGCTCGCCGCCCGATTCCTCGCCGTACACGGCGAAGGTGATGCCGACCCGGTGGAACGAGACCTCGGCCTGGCGACGCTTCTGCGCGATGCGCTCGGCACTGGTGTGCTCGAGCCAGTCGGCGAAGGTCCGGTAGTGCGGTCGCACCCGGCCCTCGGCATCGTGCATTTCGTCATAAGCCTGATCCATCCGGAATCTCCCGGGCCCGGATCGTCCCGAACCACGCAGCGAAGGCGACTTCCATCATGGCATGCGGCGCGTATTTGTCTCAAATGACGAACATCGCAGGTACGTTGACGGATCGTAGCGTGCACTTTGAGCACGTTGGGACATCATCGGGCCCGAAAAATCGATCGTGCTACGCAGGCATTCGCCGGCACCGGAGCAATAAATCACCCCGGCCGAGGTGCTCCGACCGGGGCGGAGCGGTCACCCACCGACCACCGGCGGCCATTGCCGGGCGGTGTGCACGAGCGCGAGGATCCATACGGCGTCCTTTTTGACGTGGTACACCAGTCGGTAGTTCTCGTGCGGTAGCAGCTCCCGCGTACCCGGCTGCAAGCCAATGTGGCCGAGCAGCGGAAAATCCGCGAGGTGTTCGGCGGCGCGACAAAAGCGCGCGTCCATTTCCGCCGCCGCCACGGGATCGTCGGAGGCGACGTAATCCCAGATGTCGAGGCGGTCCTGCTCCGCCTCGGGCGTCCAGACAACCATTACCTCGGTTTGTCCAGGACCCGTCGCCGCCTGGCCGCGAACTCCGCCTCAACCTCTGCGCTGGAGCGCCCGCGACCGGTGCGCACCGACGCCCGTGCCACCGCCACCTTGCGGCGCAGGAATTCGTCGTATTCGCGCGATTGCTGGCGTTGCGCGATGTACTCGCGCATCAGCTCGCGCATCACCTGCGACGCAGGGCGATCCTCGTTGGCGGCCTCGGCCATGAACTGCTCACGCAGTTCCGGCTCCAGCTTCATGGTGAACACGGCTTGCTTGGACATCGGTGTTTTCCTGTCCGGAAAGGACATAATGACAAAGTACTTACATTGTCAGTATAACGTCAATCGCGCAGACTGGGACACGCTGGCGGTCATGGTCTAACCTCCAAGCCAGGATTGAAGGTGCGTGGCGCCGCCTGGCGTCCACTGAACAACCCATCCCCACCCAAACCCTCCCCTTGAAGGGGAGGGCTGGTGACATCAGCCGGTGTTCTGCAATCCGCGCGCCACGCCGTTGACGCAGGCGACCAGGGCCTGCAGCAGGGCCTCGCCCCGGCTGCCCGACGCGCGCCAGCGGCGCAGCAGGTCCACCTGCAGCAGGCTCATGGGATCGACGTAGGGATTGCGCAGGCGGATCGACTGGGTCAGGCGCGGGTCGTCGGCGAGCAGGGCGTCGCGACCCTTGAGCCGCAGGATCGCATCGCGGGTGCGGCGGAATTCCTGATCGATGCGCGGGAAGAACTTTTCGTGCAGGTCGCCGGAAAGGCGCGAGAAGGCTTCGGCGATGCCGAGGTCGGCCTTGGCAAGGACCATTTCGACGTCATCGAGCAGGGTGTGCGCGAAGGCCCAGTCGCGCGTCATTTCGGCCATCGCGTCTTCGCCGAAGTCCGCGATGCCTCGTTCCAGCGCGCTGCCGAGGCCGTACCAGCCGGTCAGGATCGAGCGGCACTGGGTCCACGAGAACACCCACGGGATCGCGCGCAGGTCCTCGACGCCGTGCATGCTGCGGCGGCTGGCCGGGCGCGAGCTCATGGCCATGCGCTCGATCACGTCGACCGGCGTGGCGGTGCGGAAATACGTGACGAAATCGGGATCGGTCACGAACGCGCGATAAACCTCGCGGCTGGCGGCGGCAAGCTGGTGCATGCGCTCGACCCATTCGGCTTCGCGCGGTTCGGGCTCGCGCGGACGCAAGCTGGCACGCAGCGTCGCGCCCACGGTCTGCTCGAGGTTGCGCAGCGCCAGCGCACGGATGCCGTACTTGCGGTGGATCACCTCGCCCTGCTCGGTGACGCGCAACCGCCCGGCCACCGCGCCGCGCGGCGAGGCCATCAGCGCGGGGGTGACCTTGCCGCCGCCGCGGCTGGCCGAGCCGCCGCGGCCGTGGAAGAAGGTCAGGCGGATGCCGGTATCGCGTGCGACCTCCAGCAGTTCCACCTGCGCGCGCTGCAGCGCCCAGCGCGCGGCCAGGATGCCGCCGTCCTTGGCGCTGTCGGAATAGCCCAGCATCACCAGTTGGCGGTCGTCGCGGCGGGCCAGGTGGGCGCGGTAGACCGGGTCGTCCAGCAGCGCGCGCAGCGTGGCCGCCGCGTGCTTGAGGTCATCGACGGTCTCGAACAGCGGGCCGATGTCCAGCGGCACGTTGCCGTCCTCGACCAGCCCGCCGTGGCGCGCCAGCGCCAGCACCGCCAGCACGTCGGCGGCCGAACGCGCCATGGAGATGATGTAGGGGCCGGTGGCGCCGCTGCCGTAGCGGCCGCGCGCGTCGGCGAGCGTGGCGAACACGGCCTTGATGCGCGCGACTTCGGCCTCGCCGTGATCGGCGAAGGTGGCCTCGCCCGCCGCCAGCGGGCGCAGGCGTTCGGCGCGCGCGGCCGGCTCGCGCCCGGCCCAATCGGCATCATCCAGCAGCACCGCCAGCACGTCGTCGTGCACGCGCGCGTCCTGGCGCACGTCCAGGCGCGCCAGGTGGAAGCCGAAGGTGCGGATCCGCCACAGCAGCCGGCGCACCGCGAACAGGCCCGCGTTGCTGCCCTTGTGCGTGGCAAGGCTGTCGGCGACCCGCGCGATGTCGGATTCGAATTCCTCCACGCCGGCGTAGCCGTCGGTGGTGTCGGTTTCGGTGGCGGCCAGGCGCGCCTGGATCAGCGTGAACAGGCAGCGATAGGGCATGTTGGCGTGGCGCGGGCGGATCGCGGCGGCGGCTTCGGGCAGGCGCTTGCGGTATTCGGCCAGGCGTTCGCGCACGCCGTCGGAGACCTCGACGCGATCGTCGGTCTGGCTGAGCGCTCGCGCCAGCCACGCGCAGCCCGTGCGGTAGCGCTCCAGCACCATCGTGCGTTGGGCACGCAGGGTTTCCTCGATGGTGTCGGCGCCGACGTTGGGGTTGCCGTCCATGTCGCCACCCACCCACGAACCGAAGCGCAGCACGCGCGGAGGCTCGGACCCGATGCCGTACACGCGCACGAGTTCGGCCGCGAAGGTTTCGTAGAACACCGGCAGCACCCGGTACAACGGTTCGGCGAGGTAGAAGCCGATGTGCTCGAACTCGTCCTGCACCGACGGGCGCACGCTGGAGGCATCGGCGGTCTGCCAGCTGGAGGTCAGCGCCATGCGCAGGCGTTTGTGGTCGATGGCGCGCTCGCGTGGCGTGCGCGACGAATCGAAACGATCAACCAGCGCGCGCACGATGTCCTGTTCCTTCTCCAGCAGCGAACGGCGCACCGCCTCGGTGGGGTGCGCAGTGAACACCGGCTCGACGTCGAGCCGCCCGATCCATTCCAGCAGTTCGTCGGCGCCCACCCCGCGCGCCTTAAGCGTCTCCAGCACGTCGGCCAGCGACTCGGGCTGCGGCGTCGCGCCGGCGCGCTGGTAGTCGCGGTGGCGGCGGATGCGGTGCACGCGCTCGGCCGTGTTGACCATCTGGAACCAGGTCGAGAACGCGCGCGCCAGCATCCGCGCGGCGTCGGGCGGGGTGTCGGCCAGCACGCGCGCCAGCGTCTCGACACCCTCGCCGGCCGCGCGCCGGGCGATCGAGGTGGTGCGGACTTTCTCCACGCGTTCGTAGAACGCCTGCCCGCCCTGCTCGGCCAGCATCTCGCCCACCAGCGCGCCAAGCTCGCGCACGTCGTCGCGCAGCGGCGCGTCCTGGGGCGGAAAGGCGATGTCGCGGCGGTCGCCGGGCGGACGGTTTTCCGGACTCATGGACACTCCCTGCCTGATTTCGCGGACGGACTTGCGGCAGCGTATCGCCGCCGGCGCCGGATTGCAGGGCAGGCGCACGGTCTGCTGCCATTCTCCGAGGGCAGCACGGTGAAAACCACCCCTGACCCAGCCAACCCACGTCGTCATTCCGGGGCCATCGCCAGCCTCACCGGCGATGGAACCCGGAATCCAGCTCCTGATTCTCATTCTTCGCCAAGCTGGATTCCGGGTTCTGCCCGCAAAAGGTGCGGGCAGCCCCGGAATGACGAGCTTTCGGATGGCTCACCACACTCGGTGTGACCGAGGCACAAAGTCAATCAGGAAACTACAAGGCCCGGAACTTGGGGGCCGATGCCTTGCGGGCAACCGCGACCGGCTTGCGGTCGAAGGTGGCAAAGGCTTCGTCGGGTTCGCAGTCGGCAAGGTGCAGGGCGTCGGCGAAATCCATGCCCTGTTCAAACCATTCGAGCGCGGTAGCGAATCGTGAAGGATCGTCGATGGTTACCGTCGGCAATCCGGCAAATTGCAACATGATGAAGAGGATTCGCTCGCGCGTCAGTTTGTGCGCGCTGCGCAGCACCCATTCGGTTTCCAGCAGCACCGTCCAGCTCGCGCGAATCTCGTTGCCGTCGATGAACCGTCGCGCCACGGCGGACTGCCCGACATCGTCGTTGGTGACATACCGCACCACGACATTGGAATCCACCCTGTACATGGCAATCAGTACTCTCCCCTCGCGTGCCGGCGCCTCGCCTCCCGTTCGATCGCCTTGTCCATTTCCTCGATCGAGACCGGCGGCCCCTTGTAGCGGGCACATCCGAACACGTCCTCGGGCCGCGTCGGCGGGAACGGCGACATCCCTTTCAGCAGCACGCCCTGCGGCGTTTCCTCGACCACCAGTCTGGTGCCGGCATCCCAACCGTGACGTCGGCGCACGGCGGCGGGCAACACCACCTGGCCCTTGGTGGAAACGGTCGTCGTGATTTCGGGTTTCTTGCCCATGGCCTGCTCTTGTGTAAGACAAATGTAGGTTATCAAATGTGCCCCGCCGGCAACCCGCGGCTGATTCATCTTTCCATCGCGAAGAACAGATATAATGAATGTTTTCGCCGAGGGGCGCTGCAACCGCGCGCAGGCGTGGTCAGGCTCGGCCAGTCCATCTGCAACAGCGCCCGCCCAACCGGAGAATTGCATGAACGCTGTCGCCAAAGAATCCGTGAAGCAGGACTACCACGTACGGGACATCAAGCTGGCCGACCTCGGCCGCAAGCGCATCGCGATGGCCGAGCAGGAAATGCCCGGCCTGATGTCGATCCGCGCCAAGTACGCGCCACAGAAGCCCCTGAAAGACGTGCGCATCACCGGCTCCCTGCACATGACCAAGGAAACCGCGGTGCTGATCGACACCCTGACCGAGCTGGGCGCCTCGGTGCGCTGGGCATCGTGCAACATCTTCTCGACCCAGGACGACTGCGCCGCCGCGGTGGCCGCCGAGGGCATCCCGGTGTTCGCCTGGAAGGGCGAGACGCTGGAGGAATACTGGCAGTGCACCCTGAACGCGATCACGCACCCGGACATGCAGGGCCCCGAGCTGATCGTCGATGACGGCGGCGACGCGACCTTGCTGATCCACAAGGGCTTCGAGATGGAGCAGGGCTCGAAGTGGGTGGACGAGAAAGGCACCAACCACGAGGAGCAGGTCATCAAGGATCTTCTGAAGAAGACCCGCGAGGAGCGTCCCGGCTTCTGGAAGAAGGTCGCCGAGGGCTGGCGCGGGGTGTCCGAGGAGACCACCACCGGCGTGCACCGCCTGTACCAGCTGGCCGAGGCCG
>CAZAXF010000052.1:0-21440 GCA_964489055.1 uncultured Rhodanobacter sp.
GGACATGCGCGGATGAGCTCGGCCAGGAACTTCTGATCCGCACCATCCGCGTCCACCCGCGTCCAATGCTCTTGATCCGTGGCATCCGTGCCGATCCGTGGCAAAAAGCTCTTGACGCGGACATGCGCGGATGAGCTCGGCCAGGAACTTCTGATCCGCACCATCCGCGTCCATCCGCGTCCAATGCTCTTGATCCGTGGCATCCGTGTCCATCCGTGGTGAACCGCTTTTTCGGCAGACAAGCCCGGCTCGCGTACCACGACCGCAACCGTTTATCATTCTCATTTGCCTCCCTGCATTGAGGTGTCCATGGATCGCCGCGATTTCCTGAAGACTGCGGGCGTGTCCGCGTTTGCCGCGGGCATGCTGCCCGGCGCGGATGCACTGGCCGCGGAGGTTGCGCGACCCAGCCATGCGCAAACCACGGCGCCGGCCGGCAAGGCCGACTACACGTTGCGCATCGACCACGGGGTGCTGGAAGTCGGTCCGCAGAAATTCGTTTCGACCACGCTCTACAACGGCGACTTCCCCGGCCCGTTGCTGCGCTTCCGCGAAGGCCAGCCGACGATGGTCGACATCTTCAACGACACAGACCACGACGAGCAGGTGCACTGGCACGGCCAGTTCCTGCCCGACAGCGTGGACGGCGCATTCGAGGAACGCACGCCGCCGGTTCCCGCGCATGGCCATCGGCGTGAAGTCTTCACACCGCGCCCGTCCGGACTGCGCTTCTACCACACGCACGTGCGTGGCGGCGTCGACCTGGCGCGTGGGCTCTACACCGGACAGGCCGGCCCCGTGTACATCGAACCGAAACACGATCCGGGCGCGTACGACCGCGAAGTGTTCCTGACGCTCAAGGAATTCCTGCCGTATCTGACCCACATGGACGACGACACGCCGTTCATGGAACCGTCCGGCAGGGAACTGGACCTGATCACCATCGCCGCGCACGCCGATCCCGAATCCGGCAAGGTGCCACCCGGTTACGAACTGGCGTATGACGCGTTCACGATCAACGGCAAGGCGCTGGGCCACGGCGAACCGGTCCGCGTGAAGCGCGGCGAGCGCGTACTGCTGCACGTGGTCAACGCCAGCGCCACCGAAAACCGCAGCCTCGCCCTGCCCGGCCATACCTTCAAGGTCATCGCCCTGGACGGCAATCCGGTGCCGCACCCGGCCGAGGTTCCGGTGCTGTGGCTGGGTACCGCCGAGCGCGTCTCGGCAATCGTGGAGATGAACCACCCCGGCGTGTGGGTGCTCGGCGACACCGCCGACGCCGATCGCGAGGGCGGCATGGGCATCGTCGTCGAGTACGCCGGCGCCACCGGCAAGCCGCAATGGCAGGCGCCGCCCGCGTTCCAGTGGGACTATCGCCTGTTCCAGGACCCGAAGCGCAAGGTACAAACGCCGGAGGAGGTGATCGACATGGTCATCACCGAGCGCCAGGGCGCGGCCCGCGGATTCGACCTGTGGTCGATCAACGGCACGCCCTACGACTGGAAGACCATGCCGGTGACGCGCAGGCTGAAACGCGGCCGCCGCTACCGCCTGCGCTACCGCAACGCCAGCGACGACATACATCCACTGCACCTGCACCGCCACACCTTCGAGCTGGTGAACCTGCACGGTCACAAGACCGCCGGGGTCATGAAGGACGTGGTGCTGGTGCCGCCGTTCCAGACCGTCGAGGTGGACTTCACCGCCGACATGCCCGGCCTTACCCTGTGGCACTGCCACATGCAGCCACACATGGACTTCGGTTTCATGGTGCTGTTCGAGACAACCTGACGGCGGATGCGGGGTGCGCCCGACATGCGCATCCCGCCTGCTGCGTGCGACCGACGACGTGGGTCGCGGTACCCCGCCGGAACCGACTGGAGGCCGGAATGAAGAAACTGTTGCTTGTTGGCGTTGCCGCATGGCTGGCGGGCGGATCCGCGTTGGCGCAAGGTGCGTCCGTGCAACGCGAAATCGCAACCACCCACGCGCACGCAAGGATGGCTGCCACCGCCGACACCGTCGAGATCGGGCACGCCCACCTGCACCACGTGGTCAACTGTCTGGTCGGACCCGGAGGCAAGGGATTCGATGCCGCCGAGGTCAACCCGTGCAAGGGCATGGGCAATGGCGCCATTCCCGATGCCCGGGGCAATGCAAGCCTGCAGGCCGCGCTGAAGCGCGCGCTTGCGAGCGCCGAGGCCGGGCTGGCGGCCAGCGATCTCGCTACCATCCATCGCGACGGGCACAAGGTCGTCGCGGAACTGGAATCGAAAACCGCGGCTCGCCCCGGATCCTGACAGCGCCCCCGGCACCGGGACGCGTGACGGCCGCAGGCCGGACCCATGCCCCATGCGGGATCCGGAGCACGTGACCTCGATCAGCGGCAAGGGTCCGCCGGCGGCGCATACTGATGGGTCAGCGACGGGAGCAGTCCGATGTCAACCCGCTATACCACGGTTTCCAGCAACATCCTCGAAGCCATCGGCGACACCCCGCTGGTGGAAATCGACGGCGTGTTCGCCAAGTGCGAATTCCTCAATCCCTCCGGTTCGATCAAGGCCCGCATCGCCAGGTACATCATCGAACGCGCCGAGCAGACCGGCGCCATCAAGCCCGGCGACACGATCGTCGAGGCCACCAGCGGCAACACCGGCAACGCGTTCTCGCTGGTCGCCGCGGTCAAGGGCTACCGCATGATCGTGGTGATGCCCGAAGGTCTTTCCAGCGAGCGCGTGGCGATCTCGCGCGCCTACGGCGCCGAGGTCCTGTTCTGCGGCACCTTCCACGTCAACGACGCGCTGGAACGCGCGCGCGAGCTCGGCCGCCAGCCGGGATTCTTCTTCCCCGGACAGTTCGAGAACGAATGGAACGTGGACGAGAACCGCGAGGTGCTGGGGCCTGAAATCCTTTCCCAGCTTCCCGAGGGCCGCGTGCCCGACGCGTTCGTGCACGGGGTCGGCACCGGCGGCACCCTGATCGGAGTCGGCCAGGCCTTCCGCAAGGTGAACCCCGACGTGCGGTTGTTCGCGATGGAGCCGTCCGAGTCGCGCACGATCCTGTGCGGCGAAGTCGCGCTGCACAGGATCGAGGGCATCTCCGATGGCTTCGTGCCCGGCATCTTCGCCCAGCACCGAGCGCTGGTGCGCGACACCACCAGCGTCGCCAGCGCCGAGGCGATCGCCGAGATGCGCAAGCTGGCGCGTACCCGCGGGTTGTTCTGCGGACCGAGCTCGGGGGCGCACATGATCGCCGCGCGCCAGATCCGCAAGCAGTTCCCGGAACTGAAAACCGTCGTGACGGTGCTTGCCGACGAGGGCGAGAAGTACCTGCAGGACTTCTTCATGCGTCCGGCGCCCGGCAGCGACCGCCCGGTACCGTTCCACTGACGCCACCATGCTGCTGCTCGATGCCCTCAGCCCAGCCCCGCGCACGGTACGCATGTGCCTCGCGGAAAAGGGCCTTGCGCTGGCGACCCGCAACGTGGACGTGTTCACGGGCGAGAACCGGCAGCCAGCGTACCTCGCGCACAACCCGGCCGGCACGACGCCGACGCTGCTGCTGGACGACGGCACCGCGATCGCCGAATCCGTCGCGATCATGGAATATCTGGAAGAGCTGCACCCGGAGCCGCCGCTGATCGGCGCCACGCCCGTCGAGCGCGCCCTGACCCGCCAGTGGCTGCGCCGTGCCGAACTCAACATCACCGAGAACATCCACAACGCGTACCACTACGCCGAAGGCCTGGCGCGCTTCCGGGACCGCATCCCGGTGGTGCCGGAAGCCGCCGATGGCTTGGAACGCGTGGCGCAGGATCGCATCGCGTGGCTCGACGGCATGCTCGATGGCCACCAGTGGCTTGCCGGAAAGCGCTTCACCATCGCCGACATCTGGCTGTACGTGTGGCTGGATTTCGCCGGATCGGTCGGCCAGCCGTTCGACCGCGGCCTGCGCAACATCGCGCCGTGGTTCGAGCGCGTGGCCGCACGGGCTTCGGCCAGAGCCAGCCTGCATCCCGGCTGCAAACCCGGCGGCGTGCGGGGCTGATGATGGTTGCTCCATTCGCACGCCGCGCGTCGTCTGCACCCACGCTGCCGGAATCTGCGGCAAGCCCTGGAGATTCGCTGGTACAAGATCATCAACCGCGTTCGTCCCGAGCGTAGCGCAGCGAAGTCGAAGGACAGTTCCCTTCGAACCTGGTCCTTCGGCCCGCGTGCGGAACCTGCCCCGGCGCAGCCGAAGGCCGGACCAGCGACTGCAAAGAAGACACCCCGACAATACATCACCATGGAGGCATCGAAATGACCCAACGCATGAACTACACCCAGGCATCCCCGGACGGCTTCAAGGCCATGCGCCAGTTGCAGGAGCACGTCGAAACCTGCGGCCTCGAACACAAGCTGCTGGAACTGGTGAAGATGCGCGCCTCGCAGATCAACGGCTGCGCGTATTGCCTGGACATGCATTCGAAGGACGCGCGCGCCGCGGGCGAAACCGAGCAGCGCCTGTACGTCCTGAACGCCTGGCGCGAGGCGCCGTTCTACAGCGAACGCGAGCGCGCCGCGCTGGCCTGGACCGAGGCGCTGACCCGCATCGCCGACTCCCACGGGGTGCCCGATGCGCTCTACGACGAAGTCCGCAAACAGTTCAGCGACAAGGAGCTGGCCGATCTTTCGCTCGCAGTGATCGCGATCAACGGCTGGAACCGCCTGGCGATCCCGTTCCGCTCCGAGCCCGGCCATTACCAGCCGCGCAGCCCCGCCGCAGCGTGAGCCCGGCGCGCCCGGAACGACCCGGGCTGGTGTCCGGGTCGGCCCGCGCGCAAGATGCGAACGACGCGGAAATTGATCCGGCAACCGAAGACATGGACACGATCGCTACCGAAGCAACCGACCTCGAACCCTTGCTGCAGCGCCAGCGCGAGGCGCACCGGCGCGATCCCTATCTCGCATGGGCGGCGCGCGCCACGCGCCTGCGCACGCTGCGCGCACTGCTGACCGAAAACGAGGACGCGATCTGCCGCGCGGTCAGCGAGGATTTCGGCTGCCGCCCGTACGAGGAAACCCAACTGCTGGAACTGTTCCCGTCGCTGGACGGCATTGCCCACGCGCTGCGTCACGGCCGGGGCTGGATGCGCCCGCGAAACGCGTTCGCGAGCTTCTGGTTCCTGCCCGCGCGTACCACGCTGCTCGCGCAACCACTGGGCGTCATCGGGATCATCGTGCCGTGGAACTACCCGCTGTTCCTGGCCATCGGCCCGCTCACCGACGCGCTGACCGCGGGCAACCGCGCCATGGTAAAGATGAGCGAGTACACGCCGCGGTTCTCGGCGCTGTTCGCAAGGCTCGCCGAACAGTATTTCCCGGACGGCAGCGTGACCGTGGTCAACGGCGGGCCCGAGATCGGCAAGGCCTTTTCCGCGCTGCCGTTCGACCATCTCCTTTTCACCGGATCCACCGCGGTCGGGCGCGAGGTGATGCGCGCGGCCGCGGCCAACCTGACGCCGGTGACGCTGGAACTGGGCGGCAAGTCGCCGGCAATCATCGGGCCGGGCGCCGACTTCGCGCGCGCGGTCGAGCGCATCGTCTACGGCAAGTGCGTCAACGCGGGGCAGACCTGCATCGCGCCCGATTACGTGCTGCTGCCGCGTGCACGCGAGCGCGAATTCATCGACAGCGCGCGCGGCGTGTTCGCACGCATGTATCCCGACTTCGCGCAGGGCGAAAGCTACGCCAGCATCATCACCGACGCTCAGCACCAGCGGCTGGTCACGCTGCGCGACGATGCGCTGTCACGCGGCGCAACCGCACACCCGCTGACCGACGCCACGGCCGACGCCGCAAGGCGCATGCCACCGATCCTCCTGACCGGCGTGGATCCTGAAAGCGACATCCTCAACCAGGAAATCTTCGGCCCGCTGCTGCCGCTGATCCCGTACGACGATCTCGACGAGGCGCTGGCGTTCGTGGATGCGCGCCCGCACCCGCTGTCCCTGTACCTGTTCGAGCACGACAAGGCGCTGCAACGCCATGTGCTGGAACGGCAGCTCGCCGGCGGCGTCACCATCAACGACACACTCTTCCACATCGCCCAGCAGGGCCTGCCGTTCGGCGGCGTGGGCGATTCGGGCATGGGCGCCTACCACGGCGAATACGGCTTTCGCACCTTCTCGAAGATGAAGCCGGTATTCCGGCAGGCACGCTTCAACGGAACCGGGTTGCTGAACCCGCCCTACGGCGCGCGCTTCCGGCGCATGCTGAAACTGCTGCTGCGTCGATGACGGCGCACGGTGCCGGTGGGCGAAGATACAAGCGCGGTGTGCCGGAAGAGCCTTGCATTGTCATTCCGGGGCCTGCGCCGGCCCGCCGGCGCGGGAACCCGGAATCTGCTCTTGTGTCGCTGCAGTCGAGAGCAGATTCCGGATAGCACCCACTCCGTGGGTCCGTCCGGAATGACGAAGGTATTGGCGGAATGACCCAGGTCCGGAACAACGTTTCGCAATTCCGGGATGACAAAAAGACGGGAGCTTGCTGAATGGCGATGACTGAACGGGAATTGCAACACTTCGACCAGCTTCTGGAGGCCGCGCGGCAGCAGCCGGAGCCGCAGCGACTGCTGTTCGTGTTCGCGCGCCGCGAGCTGGGCGAGCACCCGACCACCGCGCAGCGCGAAGCCTTCGCACGCGGCGAAGGCGGCCACCTGCAACCGGCGCTGTGCGTGGACAAGACGCCCGGCGAGGTCGCCGACTTCTCCGCGCTGGTGGCCGAATCCGAACAGACCGGCCAGCACTGGGACATCGTGTTCGTCGGCAGCCTCGACGGCCGCGGCGGCATCGTCCCCAATTCCGACGAAGCCGACCAGCCGCTGCGCTTCATGGTCAACGCCATCAACGACGGCCGCGTGGGCGAATTCGCCGCGTTCGATCGCGAGGGCAACACGCTGCGCTTCGTATAGGCGAAAAGCGATTTCGCCCACCCGTTCGGGTGCATGGTGCCGGCCGCGCAACCTCCAATACGTGATCCCGCGCAGACGACAGAGACGACCTGTCGCGCAGCATCACGCGGGGTGCGCACCCTCACCCCCAACCCCTCTCCCGGCGGGAGAGGGGAGCCAGCGTGCGGTTCACCCGGCGCGCTCGCGGGCGGAAAACATTTCGGTCGGGATTCGGTAATAATCACATGCCCTCGTGATCACCCCCGACAAGGAGCCTCGACCATGAGCCGAATCACCTCCCTGTGGCAAAAGTCGGCGTCGCAGCTTCTGAGCGTGTTGCGCATCGTGTCCGCCTTCCTGTTCATGCAACACGGTTCCAGGAAGCTCTTCGGCATACCGGGCGGCGAACAACTGCAGCTGATACCGTTCGAAAAACTGTTCACCCTGGCACCCGGACTTGCGGGGATCCTGGAACTGGGCGGTGGCCTGCTGCTGCTGGTCGGCCTGTTCACCCGACCCGTCGCCTTCGTGCTTTCGGGCCTGATGGCCTTCGCCTATTTCATGGCGCACTTCCCGCGCCATCCGGTGTTCCCCATCCTCAACCACGGCGAGCTCGCGGTACTGTTCTGCTTCGCGTTCCTGTACCTGTCCGCCGCTGGCGGCGGGCCCTGGAGCCTGGACCGCCTGCGCCGTCGCGGCACGACATCAGGGCGCCGCAGTAGTGAGGTGGTAAGAAATGCGGGCTAGGCGAAGCGCGCGATTCCCCGGTTCTTGAGCCCAGGGTCGATGATGCCCGTCAACCCGTCGGAACGCTGGATGATGAGGTCGAACTTGAAATCGGCGGGCTCGGGATTTGCATCGAACACGGTCAGTTGCGCGGTGTCACCCTTGACGGCGATGGTATGCAGCGGAAACGCGGCGTGGCCGAGCGGATCGCGCAGGGCCACCGCCTTGCCGCGACCACCCTTGGTGGACTTGTTGCGAGGCGTCTCCCGGAAGCTGATGCCGACCGGTGAATAGGAATATCTGTCGCCCTTCGCGGCCCCCACGAAAAAGTCCAGGTAGACCATCCCGTGAACGACTATCGTGGCGTTGATTCCGGCCTGGGTTACCCGACCCATGCTGACGTCCAGCAATTCGACATCGGCATGGGTGCAGCCCTTCTTGTCGCCGATCTCATGGAACCCGGTGACGGTGACGCCGATTCGTGCGATGGCGGTGCTTGCGCATTCAGTGTGCATGATGGTCTCCTCGGGCAGCTACGGACACGGAATGGTCGGCCAGTGCCGGCCATGGTTGCTGCGGCGCGTAACCGCTGGCATCCAGGCGGTCCAACGCGATTCGGGCCCCGGCCGCATCGCCGGTCAGCCGGCACAAACGCAACCAGGGGTCGAGCAGACGCCAGTAGCGGGAATCGGGCGCGCGCGCGTCCAGCACCTTGCGCGCCTCTTCCCAGGCCGGCGGCGGGACATCGGGTGACCTTGCCTGCTGCACCCTGCCCAGCTGCAACAACGCATTGGCCCGGTCGGCGAGGCTGCCGTCGTCGACCGCTTCGGCGGTCGTCTCGCTGCGTGCTTCGGCAAGCGAGCGGTCAGCCGCTTCGGCGGCCGCCTGGAGGTCGCCGCGTTGCGATGCGATGTGGGCGCGCAACAGCCAGCCACGACTGAGCACCCGGTGGACCAGACGATCGCCACGCTGCGCCGGGGAAGCATCCGGCGCCTGCAGGCGCCGCATGGCCGCGGACAGCAGCTCGTCCGCCCGATGGGGGTGGCCCTCGGCGAAAGCCTGCGACGCGCGCCGGATCTGCACGCTGGCCATGCCTGTCCGCCACGGTACGTTGTTCGGCTCCTGCTGCGTCAAGGTCCGGTAAGCGGCTTCCGCGGCGGCCAGGGTTTTCACACTTTCTTCGTGGTTTCCGGTCGTGGCGAGCGAGGCCCCCAGCAGTTCCTGTGCGTTGGCCCATCCGGACAGCCACCGAAAATCACGCGGATTGCGATCACGCAGCGCGGCGAACTGGCTTGCCTGCTCGCGCAACAGGCGTTGCGCCTCGGCCAGGTCGCCGCGCCGCTCGGCCACGGTACCCAGCCATGAAGTCGTGTCGGCCACGGCTGCCGTGATCTCGAGGTTGCCTGGTTGCTCGCGGACCAAACGTTGTTGTGCCGCCAGTACCGCGCGGAAGCCCGTCTGCGCGGCATCCAGGTCGCCGCGTTCGAACGCAAGCACGGCCAATGTCTGTTCCCCGTACGTGTTTTCGAACTGCCAGTCTTCGTTCTCCGGATCGAGCTTCAAAAGCGCACGCGTGGAGTCGCGATAGCGGGTCAGCCAGGTGTTGGCTTCGCTCAACTTGCGTTGCTGCCAGTAGACATTGCCGATCCAGTATTCGGCCTGGGCGCGGTCATACAGGAAACGGCCGTTTTCCGGGTGCCGCGCGGTCAGCTCGACGCTGCGCTGGTAGGCGCGCCGGAACGCTTCCATGGCAGGACCATAGTGGGCCTGTTTGAGACGTATCTCGCCGATCTGCACCAGCGCGCGCGACTGCTGGGTCAGCTCGAGATCGGTCAGGGAACCGGGCTTGCGTTCGGCGAACAGCGCCAGCGCCTTGTCGGTCACCGATGCCATCAGGTCCAGGCGGCCGATGCCCTCGAGCTTCTGGTGCAGGTCGCCGAGCATGTAATTGAGCGCGGCCTCGGTCTGCGCCTCGCGCTGGCGGGCTTCGTTGCGGGCAATGTAGGCGTTCACCGCCAGGGTCGCGGCAACGGCCATTCCGGCCAGCGAAGCGGCGGTGACCACGAGCATGCGGCGGCGGCGGCGATGCGTTTCGCGCTGCGCCAGGTCGTCGAATCCGACGCCCAGCAGCCCCGCGACCAGCTTCAGCTTGGCGGTGGCCTTGCCGTCCTTGCCGGGCCGCACGTCGGCGGCGATCGGTTCGGTGCGCTCGCGGACCTGGAGACCCTGCGCGTCCACCGCGTGGCGCAGTGCCGGGCAGAAGCATTCTCCGGCCTCGTGGCCGGGCCAGTCGCTGACGCCGGGTTCGCCATCCACGATCAGGCAGAAGATCCGGTCGCCGCGGCCCAGCCGCTTGAACGTCAGCACTTCCTGGTTGACCCAGTGCGAGCGGGCCGCCATGCGCGAACAGACCACGATCAGCGCGTCGGACTGCACCAGCGCATCGGTGACCTCGCGCCCCAGATCGGTCGCGCTGGCCAGTTCGTCGCGGTCCCGGAAGATCGGGGCAAGCCGCCGCGGCACGGTTCCCGCCGTGGTTTTCGTCCCGACCAGCCGTGCAGGCACCCGATAGGTTTCCAGCGCCTTGTGCAACCAGTCCGCCCACGCCTTGTCGGCGTGGCTGTAACTGAGGAACGCGCGATAAGCGCTGGCGGAACCTGGCGACGCTTCGGACATGTGACGCCCCTCCCCGGAAACGGGTCCGGAGGACGCTCGCCGAGCCTGGAGATCCGAGGAAATCCCGGAATGCCCGACATCGACGAGTGGAAAGAGGCTAGCACAAAATGTGATATGCATCACATAATTCCAGATTCATCCGGGCTTGTTTCGCCGCCCCCCGGAAGACGTCGGAGCGTCCGTGGGAAACGCCGCGGATACCGGCGTTTCCCACGCACACCGCCTGACGGCATCGTTGCCCGGGTGATTCACTCCGTGTAGCCCTCGCAGCTCACGAGCGGGTTCCACATCGAGAACACGCCTTTGGGGTTGTACTTCCACGCCCAGACGTGAAGGTTGTAGAACGCGGGCAGGCGGAACCGGTTGGGTTCACCCACGTAGTCGAACAGTTGCCCCATCAGCTTGGGCGGCTCCTTGATACCCATGGCATTGGCCTGGTGGTTGGGGTCCCAACCAAGGCCCGCGCCCGGCACCGGATCCGCAAACGTCAGGTATTCCACGGCAACCAGCCGCAGCCGTCCGGAGCGCGTCGGCTCGTACACCAGCACCTCCGGGTGCGCGACGTCCACTTTTCCATCAAACAGGTTGTCGAAGTTGACGTAGTGCACGCCCATGGCGCCGCCGTCCGGGCTGCTGACGCAACCGCCGATATCGCGGACGTAGCCGGCGCCGGGTTTCGTGGCGTTTTCAACATCCTGGTATTCGGCGGTCGCCGCGCGTACCGCCTGCACCACGCCGGTCAGTGACTGGCGCGTGAATTGCCAAACGCGATCGCCTTGGCTGCCCTGCGAAGCCGCCATGACCGTGGACGCCGGCAGCGCCAGCGCAAATGCCACCGCGGCGCACAAAATCCTTGTGTATCGAAGGTTCATGATCGTTTTCTCCCGAGTGAAATGATTCCGGAATCGGGCGGAACACACCGATGCGCATCGGCATCCACCCTCAAGTTGCACAGGGCGAGCAGGACATCGATACACCCCTGCCTGGATGGTCCCCAGCGCCCCCAACCTGCCGCCGGGGCCGCGTGAGCGGCCCCGGCGGCCCCCTTCACTTGCTCGCCACCCGGTTGGCGTGGCGGGCATCGGCCATCGCGGCCAGGGCCTGCGCGTGCTGGGCGGAAAGCTCGCCGCGTTCCTTGAGGCTCCGGAAGATTTCCGGCCCCACGGCCTCGCGGAACTGGCGCTCGACGCGGTCATAGCTGATCCGGTATTCCGCATAGGTGCTGCGGTTGCCGAGCACCATCTGCACCTGGCGGCTGGTCAGTCCGCTGGCCTGCGCCAGCAGGTCCATCGTGTTCGCGCCTTCCTGTGCCATGGCCGTGGATGCGGCGGGCAGGGCAAGCGCGGCGGCGATGCCGATACACATTGCGCGCTGAAGGATTCTCATGTCGTTCTCCTGAAGTGGCTGGAAGGCCGCTTCCCTGCGGGCGACGGTGGATCCTTCCACGGCTCCAGACTGGCCCCCCGGCGCGCCCGTTTGCAGTGAACGACGGTGACTTCACGGTGAACCCCGCGCCGTGCGACCGGCCTGGCGCGTGATCGCGGATATATTCGAACCCACGGGAGCCCGATGCTCCGTCGGGCCCGGCATCCGGGAGAACGCCATGCCCCTTTACGTGATCGAACGCGACATGCCTGGTGTCGGCGACATGACCGACGAGCAGGCGCGCCAGGCCACCCTCGACTCGCTGGAAGTGATCGACGATCTCGGGGAGGGAATCCAGTGGGTGCAGAGCTACGTCGTCGAGGACAAGATCTACTGCATCTACTTCGCCGCCGAAGAAGGCCTGATCCACGAGCACGCGGAGAAACTGGGGATTCCGGCAAGTCGTGTGTCGGCGGTACGAAGGATGATGGAGCCGGCCTGCGCCACCGTCGCGCCAGGCGCGGCGTAGCAGCGTTGCCGGGAGTCGCCCGGCTTCCCTGGCGCGCTGCGCGGTCTGGCCACGCCAATCAGCGCTTCGCCGGCGTGGAACGCGGTCTGGCCACCTGCGCAGCGGGCTGGACAAAATACGCCCCGCGATGCGGGGCGTATGCGCAAGCCTCTGCCGGTACGACCCGGCGTTGGTCCTACTCGGCTGCGAGCGAGTCACCGGGCGGCGACTGGTCCGCGATCCTGGCGGTGCCGGCAGCCTTCTGAGCGGCCATGTATTCCTGCAACACGGCCTCGTAGCGCTCGTGCAATTCGTAGATCTCGTCGAACAGGAATTGCGGATGGGACGCCTTCCACGCCAGCACCGTGTTGATCTCACGTGGCGTGAAGTTGGCGCGGACGAGCTCGTCCAGGTCATTGCAGGGGATGCCCTGCGCCAGGTGCGGCTGCGGACATTCGGCAATGACCGGCGCCTGGGTTACCGGTTGGGTGGACTGGCCAGGATTGCCCGCCATGGCGGCGCCGGCGATTGCGGCCAGAACGATCGAGATCGGGATGGTATGAAGTTTCATGACGGCCTCCTTGTGCGTGCAACCACGTCGATTGGCAGCTTCCTGCAGGTGACTGGGCTCCTTCCACGCTTCCAGCTTCCGTCCAGGAATCATCCGGCGGAAGGGACAAGGGGTGACTTCACCGTGATGCCCCGCTCGCGTGACCCAAGATCGTCGTCCACGTCGTATAGTCCAACCATCAGGGGACCAGCAAGCCGACCGGGCTTGTCGCCGAGCAAGAAGCCATGCCGCCGCACCTGATCAAACGCGAAGTTCCCGCTGCCGGCAACCCGGACGACAGGCGGGCACGCAAGGCGGTACTCGATTCACTGGACCTGTTCGAGGAACTCGACGAACGCGTCCAGCGGGTGCAGGAATACGCCGCGCCGGACGAGGCATATCGCGTTCATGCCACCGGGGACGAAAACGCGATCCGGCAGCGTGCAGGCAAACCGACGAGCCGGCTCGCGGCGGTGCGGCGGCTGATGCACCTGGACGGGACCGGCCAACCGGGTCAGCGTGCCGTCGCGTCTCCCGATGCGCCTTTGCCCGGTTCGCCTGCTTCTCCTGACGATGCACCCGAGCCCCCTGCCTCGACCGATTCCAGCTCGGCCAGGAAGCGCCGCACGTAGGCGATCGCCTGCTCCACGTCCATGGCCGCGCCACGCCGGTGGCAGTCGGCAATTTCTGCTGTCTCGAGTGCTTCGCGCGCCGGCCGCAGCGTGTCTGCGAGCCGGGCGCGCCGCTGCGGCGTCGCCACCATTTGCCGGGTCGAACGCACGGCCTCGGCCGCACCGGCCAGAACGAACGCGTCCGCGTAGCGTTCCCTTGCCACCGCCAGCCCTGCGCAGCCCTCGATCAGGTTCGCCACGCCACGCTGGAACCCCTGCTTGCGATAGATCTTCAGGGCATCGGCGAACAGTGACGCGGCCTCGGCGTACTGCCCCTGTTGCAGGAGCAGTTGTCCCAGGTCGGTCCAGCAGCGGGCGATGCCGAGAAAGTCGCCCAGTTTCACGAACTGTTCCGCGCTTTGCTGATAACGCGCCTTCGCTTCCGGGTAATCGTGCGCAACCATCGCGGCATCACCCAGTTGGTTGAGGCACCATGCGGCTGGCGTCCATTCCTCTTCCGACCGGAAGATGTCGAGCGCGCGTTCCAACAGCCTCCGGGCCTTGCCGTGCTCGCCCAGTGACAGCTTCGCGACGGCAAGGTTGCTCAATGCAGAAGCGGTTTCGCTGCCCGACCCCGACGATTCGCAAAGCTGCAGGCATTCCTCGAACAGAGCCACCGCTTCCTCGTTCTGGCCCACTGCCCCGTGCGCCACGGCAAGACTGGTGAGCGACATGATCAGCATGCTGCGATCGCCGCTCTGGCGCGCCACTTCCAGCCCTTGCACAAGGCGGGCATGACCCCGCTGCTGCTGGCCCATCCGCGTTTCCATCGCCGCGGCACAACAGGCAATCTGGGCCCACAGCGCACGATCCACGGACGGCTCGAACCGCTCCAGCACCGGCAACAATGCGGCCAGGGCCTCCGCCAGATACTCGCGCGGCTCCCAGTAGCGATACAGCGCGCGCGCCAGGCGCAGTGCCCACGGCCCCTCGCCCTGCTCGACCAGCCACTCCAGCGCAGTGCGAAAATTGTCGCGTTCCAGGTCGCAGCGCGCCAGCCACTGCACGCGCGCCTGCTTGTCCATCCGCGCGATGCCTTCTTCGGCCAGCACCAGGAAATAGGCCGCGTGGGCCTTGCGGACTTCCGCGCCTTCACCGCTCGCGGCCAGTTTCTCGAGCCCGTACTCGCGAATGGTTTCCAGCATCGCGTGGCGCGGATCGTCGGGATCGGAGGCCACCTGCAGCAGGTTGTTGTCGAGCAGACGCGTCACGCCCAGGCGCACGTCCTTGCCGAGGTCATCACGCACGTTGGCCACCGCCTCGGCCGCCTCCAGGGTGAAACCGCCGGAAAACACGGCCAGTCGATGCAGCAGTTTCCGTTCGGGCCCGGTCAGCAGCTCGTGGCTCCATTCGACGGCGCGCCGCAGCGTGCGCTGCCGCTCGGGCACGTCGGCGAGGTTGCTCGCCGGAACGTCCAGACGATCGGGAAACTGCTTCAACAGCAGCTCGGGCGTCATGGCCCGGCATTGCGCCGCGGCCAGCTCGATCCCGAGCGGCAAGCCGTCGAAACGCCGGCAGATCTGCGCCACGGCCGCGGCATTGGCCCTGGTCAGGGAGAAGCCCGGGTGCACCGCGGCCGCGCGCTGCACGAACAGTTCCACCGATGGCACGGCAGCCACCTCGTCAAGCGGCATCGAATCGCTTTCGGGCAACGCCAGCGGCAGCACCGGGTATTCGCATTCCCCGTACAGGCGCAGCGCAACCCGGCTGGTCACCAGCACCCGCAGCGAAATGCATGCATCGAGCAGCGATCCGATCAGCGGCGCGGTGTCCACCAACTGCTCGAAATTGTCCAGGATCAGCGGCGACGCGGCCCGGAGGCCATGCAGGTGGTTGCAGATGACCTCGATGGGAGGCGTGTTGTCCACTGCGCGCAGCCCCAATGTACGCAACAGCGCCAATTGCAGCGTACGCGCACTGGTGACGCTGGCCAGGCTGACGAAGATGACCTCTCCGGGCAGGTTTTCCTGCAGGCGCAATCCCACCTCCATCGCCAGGCGGGTCTTGCCGCTTCCGGCCGCACCGGTCAGGGTCACCAGGCGCGCACCGTCGGCGTCGGTGAGCATGTCGTGCAGCTCGGCTACCTCCCCCGCGCGGCCGACCAGCGGCGTGCGTGGTGCCGGCACCGCGCTGCTGCGGAATCGCGGATGCCACGAACCGGGTTCGGGCGGAACCAGGTCGACCCGGGGCCGGGATTCGACGCCGGCTTCCGCGGGCCGTACGGGTACCTGCGGAATGATCTCGGCCTGGTAGTGTCCCTTGGGCACGGTGATCCGGAGTGGATCGCTGCGGCCTTCGTTCTCGTAGTACTTTTTCAGGCGTGCGCGCAGGCGCCGCGCGTGCACGCGCACGATCGTGTCCACGGTGGGGTCGAACGTGTCGCCGCGATCGAGCACCTCCACCCCGATCGTGTATTCCTTGGGCGACGATTGCCGCCCGTCGATGGAGCACTCCACCACGTAACGCAGAAACCGGCTGAGGATTGGCGCGTTGGCGAACGCATCGTTGGCGAGGATGCGCTTGAGTTCCACCCGGACGGCCTCGGCATCGGGACGCTCGGCGCCTGGCACGGAATCGCTCACTTGGCTGCACTCCGGTTGCAGGGCGATCATACCTTGGGAGCCGGCGGCCGGCACCAATGCGCGACCCACGCCCCGCATGGCCGATCGTGCTACACGCCGCGATAACGTAGCCGGCTTTAGTCTGCCGAACGTTGGTACGACTCCACGGAGGTCACGATGAAAAGGTTTCTTGCTGCCGGCTTCACCGGCCTGCTCGCATCGGCAATGACATTCGCCGCGTTTGCGCAGGGCGGCGTCAAGACCGAAATCGCCACCGCGCACACCCACGCCAAATACGCCGCCGAGGCGCCCTCGGTCGCCGTCTCGCATGTCCACCTGCACCACGTGATCAACTGCCTGGTAGGCCCCAAGGGCGCCGCCTTCGATGCCGACCAGGCCAACCCGTGCAAGGGCCAGGGCAATGGCGCGCTGCCCGATTCCGCTGGCAACGCCGCGTTGCACGCCAAGCTCCAGACGGCCCTGAAGCAGGCCCAGGCGGGCTTGAAGTCCGCCGACCTCAAGACCGTGCACGCCGACGCCGAAAAGGTCGCCGCAACGCTCCAGGACACGCCGACGCAAAAGGCCAGCGGCGGTTATTCCTGGTGACAACGAAGCCGGACCGCCTGCCCGCCGCGCCGGCAAGCCTGGCGCGGTAGCGGTGGCTGCCGCCGCCTGACCGGCTATGGCTCGCCTTGTGACGACGCGGCGGCCCCCGTGCCGCGGCTTTTGCGGGTTTCTTCGTCCACGCGACGCCGATGCGATTCGGCGTACACCCTGGCGCGAAACTGCAGCAGCGGATCGCTGGACGGCTCGATGCCGGTCGGCAACACCAGCGGATCGAAATTGATGTCGCGGCAGGTACCGTGCGCCTGCGGCTGGCTGGCGTCGATGACCAGTGTCCCGGCATCAACGCGGCGATGCTTGCCCGTCCACGCCACGGCCGCGTCGTCGACGGCGTCGCCGGGATTGGCCAGCGTGATCGAAAGCCGCCAGCGCAGCGGCCCGTGCGCAAGGCGCCGGCGCAGGTCGGCGGCAAGGAAGTTTGCCTGGTCTGCAGGAACCGCGCCGTGGTCGGCGGCGGCCTCGGGCAGCATGCTCCAGCGCACCGCGCGGCGTCCGCCGCGGGCATCGACCAGTTCAAACGAATCCACGCTGTTGTAGCGCACGGTGGCGTAGCTCGTAGACGGCCGCGTGGTCCGGTCCCAGATCCGGAACGCGTTGGCGCGCGGATGGGTGGCAAAGAATGCGTCCAGCTTCTTCAAGTCGGGATCGCCCGTTGCCGGATCCGGTTGCTGCAGCTTCATGAACTGGTAGTCGGCCTCGGGCGTTGCCACCGGAAATGCCGGCACCGCGTTCATCGCGGTGCGCCATTGCACGCCGTCGGGCCCGGCGAACTCCAGTGCCATTCCCCGGATCGGCGTGCTGTCGTCCCACGCATAGGGGCTGGTACCGGGAATCGAAAACCGCCCGATCACCGGCGTGCGCCGGCCCGGCGCGAACACCCGCGCCACCGAATAGCGCGCCGCCTTCCCGCTGCTCTGGAAATATCCCGATACGCACACTCCCTTGGCGTGGTTGCGCCGATAACCGCGAAACGTGCCCTCGTTCTTCTGGAACTGGTTGACGATCTGGTTCGCGGTCGGTGGGTGTTGCGCGGTTTGCTCGCCTGCGTACACGACACCGGAGATCGCGACTGCCAGGCAAACCATGCCGGATCCTGCCAGCCTTCCGGGCAAGCGCAGCTTCATGCGCGAAATTCCAGATGCCATGGCGCGATCGATAACGGGGAACGGAACAGATTCCAGTAAACAGCCTCGCGCGTGAAGTGCGCGTTTGCTGGCGCCATCATCACCATTGACGCAAGCATGCATGGCTTGCGGTACGGCGCAACCGTTGTCATCTTCGCTCAAACCATTACACTCCCGGGTGTCATTGGCCGGCGCGGGCTGCCGCGCATGGTGCAGGTTCGTTGGCGACGCGCCGCGTGACCGCATCAGTCGATGGCGTATCGACCCTGGTGGCCCTGCCATCGTTGGCGCATGGAAGTGCGAGGCGCCAGCAACCCGTGCCGGGTGGCGGCGGCCATGGTCGCACGGCCCTTCGGTCAACAATGCAGTCGGACGTCGGCAGTTGCATCAACATCCGCCGTCGCCATGTCGACCGACACGGTGCTTGCATTGCCCGGCAACGGATCCGTGGGGCCTGAAGGTCGACGCGTTGGCCGCGTGGCGTTGCCGCAAGGGTCATCCCATCCGCGTCGCGGGTCGACAACAAAGCAGCTGCGGTCCCTGCACACGTCGCGAGCCTGCCGTTCGCGACAACCCGGCAGGCATCGTGAACTCCGCAGCCGGGGCGTGCGCCCGAACCGGACACGGCGCACGGTCATGGGGACCACGCCTGTCATCCCGGTGCAGTCGGGTGACCGGATGCGCACGGTCCGCGACAGCCGCCCCGGATCACCAGCAAATCCACCAACGGAGGAGCCCATGCACGTCGCCAAGGAACAGTCCTTTGGAAACAATCCGATCTCGGTCCGCGATTCCGAGCACTACCACGAGGAATACGTACAGAACTTCGTCGAGAAATGGGACGAGCTGATCGACTGGAGCAGCCGTGCCGACAGTGAAGGCCGCTTTTTCATCGACCAGCTCAAGGAACACGGCAAACGCAAGATCCTGGACGTCGCCACCGGCACCGGCTTCCACTCCGTGCGCCTGCTCAGGGAAGGCTTCGAGGTGCTGAGCGCCGACGGCAGCCCGGCCATGCTGGCCAAGGCCTTCGAGAACGGCCGCCGCAACGGCCAGATCCTTTCCACCGTGCAGGCCGACTGGCGCTGGTTGAACCGCGACGTGCACGGCAAGTTCGATGCGGTGATCTGCCTTGGCAATTCCTTCACCCACCTTTTTTCCGAACGCGACCGGCGCAAGAGCCTGGCCGAGTTCTATGCCGCACTCCGCCACGACGGCATCCTGATCCTGGACCAGCGCAACTACGACGCGATCATGGACCACGGCTTTTCAAGCAAGCACAAGTATTACTACTGCGGCGACAACGTCACCGCCGAGCCCGAACACATGGACGAGGGCCTGGCCCGCTTCCGCTATTCCTTTCCCGACGGGGCGCAGTACCACCTCAACATGTATCCGCTGCGCAAGAAGTACACGCGCAAGCTGATGCACGAGGTCGGGTTCCAGAAAATCTCCACCTACGGTGACTTCCAGCAGCGTTACCGCGAGGACGAACCCGACTTCTTCGTGCACGTCGCGGAAAAGCGCTACGACCCTGAAATCCAGCCGGAGGACTGAGCCATGCGCGCCAACTACGCCAGCCAGGCGGTCAACACCGCCCGCGATTACTACAACAGCGACGACGCCGACAACTTCTACTTCAACATCTGGGGTGGCGAAGACATCCACGTGGGCATGTACGAGACGCCCGACGAAGCGATCCCGGCCGCCAGCCACCGCACCATCGAACGCATGGTCGCGCGCCTGGACCGGAAACTGGACGCCACGACCCGGGTGCTCGATGTCGGCGCCGGCTACGGCGGTGCCGCCCGCTACCTGGCGAAGACCTTCGGATACCCGGTGGTGGCACTGAACCTCAGCGAGACCGAAAACGCGCGCGGGCGTGCCATGAACAAGGAGCAGGGCCTGGACCACCTGGTCGAAGTGGTCGACGCCAGCTTCGAGGACATCCCCTGCCCCGACGCCAGCTTCGACGTGGCGTGGTCGCAGGACGCGATCCTGCACAGCGGCGCGCGCGCGAAGGTCGTGGAAGAAATCGCACGCGTGCTGCGGCCGGGCGGCGAACTGGTGATGACCGACCCGATGCGCGCCGACGACTGTCCCGACGGTGTCCTGCAACCGATCCTGGACCGACTGCACCTGCAGACCCTGGGTTCACCCGGCTTCTACCACGACACCGCCGAACGATGCGGCCTGACCGACCTCGGCTTCGAGGACCACACCGACCAACTGACGCGCCACTACGGGCGGGTTCTGGAAGAGCTCGAACGCCGCGGCGACGAATTGCGCGGCAAGGTCAGCGACGAGTACATCGAGAACATGAAACAGGGCCTGCGCCACTGGGTCGAAGGCGGCAAGAAGGGCTACCTTGCCTGGGGCATCATGCATTTCCGCAAGTCCTGACCGCGCCAACTCACAGCGCGGCAAAAAGCTCCAGATGCGCGACCCTCGCATTCGGCCTCGCCTTCACCCTGACGGTCTTCCCGTCGCTGGTGACCTTGACGCCCTCGGCATTGCCGAGCGTGATCCGCAAGGGATGCACCGAGCGATAGGTCCGCGAGTCGCCGGGATGCAGAATGCGTGAGTCGATGACGCGGCCGCGGGCAGTCGTGACCCTGATCCAGGATTTGCCGGACGCCTGCAGCGTCAGCACGTGTTGGCGCCCGGGCAGTTTTTGCTGCGCATCCAGCTTCGTGCGCAGGATGGTGAGCGTGTAATTGTCCGGCGCAGCCCTGGCGAGAAGGCCGATCTCACGATTGGCTTCGTCGAAGCTGTCCTGCGCAATGGTCTTTTCCACTTTCGCGGCAGCATACGGAAACGACTCCCGCAACGCGTCGGTGGCGACGCGATTGCCGGGATCCTTCCCCAGCACCGCCAGGTAGTACTCGACCGCATTGTCGGAAGCCGGCGCCACCACACGTCCGTGGGAATACGCGTCCCGGGCGGCAGCCAGCAACTGGGCGACCGTCATCGCCTGCAACTTCGTCTTGTCGGCTTGCGTCTGTGCCGTTGCCGGCGCTGCCATCGCGTTGGAGGCAGCAGCCATTGCAGGCAAAGCGCCCACAAGCAGCAAGGCCAGGCCCGTTGCCATGAAGCCGACCAGGCGCCGACCGGTTCGTCCTGCTGAAAAAGTTTGATTGTTCATTGGACACTCCCGGTGCCACACGTGGGTCCGCGCATCAATTCGTGCGAAGCGCGCGAAAATCGTGGCACTCGAGATGGCTGCTGCATGCCGTGTGCCATGCAACGCCGAGTTGATGATTGTTCACAGACGCCGCCGCGAAACGGAACAATCGCCGCAGCCTTCTTGTGCCCCCCAAATCGCCCGGAACCGGGCATTCGGGCTGGGCGCGCACTCGCGCACGCTGTCACTGAATTCCAAGGCCCAGCCAAGGGCACAGCGGGCCCGGAACATGATCCGCGGCGTAAGTCACCGAACCACGCGGCTCGATTCCCGGCAAGTCACGCGTCGCGACACAACGCCGAAATGTCAATTTTTATCACGGGCAACGCAGGGAGCGCGCTCGAATCAATGCGGAAGGCCATTGAATGATCCAGCGATGCACATCGAGACGCTTCGTCGTTGCCGCCAACACCACGCGAGATCTGACGCAATTGGCGGGGTTGTCAGTGTGCACTGGCTTCACGCCACCTGATTAGGGCGTTTCCTCAGCCACGTTGGCGTTGCGATGCACTCTCTAC
>CAZAXF010000053.1:0-21056 GCA_964489055.1 uncultured Rhodanobacter sp.
GATCACTATCGCGCGCAGACTGCCTGATCAAGACAGTTGCTCTCCCCCAACGATGCAGCCGTTGGGGGGAGGGGCACGGATTGCGCGCAAGTCCAGGCAATACAAAAAGCCCCGCCGGAGCGGGGCTTTTTGCGTATCGGTCGATCAGGCCATCAGTGCGCGGCGACCGCCAGCAGCGGGATGATCAGGAGCGCCACGATGTTGATGATCTTGATCAGCGGGTTCACCGCGGGACCCGCGGTGTCCTTGTACGGATCACCCACGGTGTCGCCGGTGACCGCGGCCTTGTGCGCCTCGGAGCCCTTGCCGCCGAAGTTGCCGTCCTCGATGTACTTCTTGGCGTTGTCCCAGGCGCCGCCGCCGGTGGTCATCGAAATGGCCACGAACAGGCCGGTGACGATGGTGCCGATCAGCACGCCGCCCAGCGCCATGGCGCCGGCCTCCGGACCGCCCAGCGCGCGGAAGATCAGCGCGACCGCGATCGGCACAACCACCGGGAGCAGCGAGGGGATGATCATTTCCTTGACCGCCGACTTGGTCAACATGTCCACCGCGCGGTCGTACTTGGGCTTGCCGCTGCCGTCCATGATGCCCTTGATCTCGCGGAACTGGCGGCGCACTTCCTCGACCACCGAGCCCGCGGCGCGGCCCACGGCTTCCATCGCCATGGCGCTGAACAGGAACGGGATCAGGCCGCCGATCAGCAGGCCGATGAGCACGTAGTGGTTGGACAGGTCGAAATCGACGCCGCCCAGACCGACGTTCTTCAGGTTGTGGGTGTAGTCGGCAAACAGCACCAGCGCCGCCAGCACCGCCGAGCCGATCGCGTAACCCTTGGTCACGGCCTTGGTGGTGTTGCCCACCGCGTCCAGCGGGTCGGTGATGCCGCGCACTTCCTCGGGCAGCTCGGCCATCTCGGCGATGCCGCCGGCGTTGTCGGTGATCGGGCCGTAGGCATCCAGCGCCACGATCATGCCGGTCATCGACAGCATCGCGGTCACGGTGATGGCCACGCCGTAGAGTTCGCCGAAGAAGTAGGAAAGCCAGATTGCCGCACACAGCGCCAGCACCGGCCAGGCGGTGGCCTTCATCGACACGCCGAGGCCCGCGATGATGTTGGTGGCGTGGCCGGTGGTGGAGGCCTTGGCGATGTGCTGCACGGGCTTGTGGTCGGTGCCGGTGTAGTACTCGGTGATCCACACGATCAGCCCGGTCAGGACCAGGCCGATCAGTGCGCAATAGAAGAGATTGGTGCTGCTGATGGCATCGGCTCCGCCCATGCCCAGCCCCTGCGGGAACAACGCGTGGGTGAGGAACCAGAACGCGATTGCGGCCAGCACCGCCGAGACGATCACGCCGCGGTACAGCGCGCCCATGATCGAGCCGCCTTCCTTGACCCGCACCACGAAGGTGCCGATCACCGAAGCGATGATCGAGGCCGCGCCCAGCAGCAGCGGGTAGAGCACCGCGTTGGCGTTGTGCGCGAACGCCAGCCCGCCCAGCAGCATGGTCGCGACCACCGTGACCGCGTAGGTCTCGAACAGGTCGGCGGCCATGCCCGCGCAGTCACCGACGTTGTCGCCCACGTTGTCGGCGATCACCGCCGGGTTGCGCGGATCGTCTTCCGGAATCCCGGCCTCGACCTTGCCCACCAGGTCCGCGCCGACGTCGGCGCCCTTGGTGAAGATGCCGCCGCCCAGGCGCGCGAAGATCGAGATCAGCGACGAGCCGAAGGCCAGCCCGACCAGCGCGTGCAGGCCGGCTTCGCCGCCGTGGCCGGAGTGGTTCAGGATCAGCCAGTAGCCGGTGACGCCCAGCAGCGCCAGGCCCACCACCAGCATGCCGGTGATCGCGCCGCCGCGGAAGGCCACGTTCATGGCCTTGCCGATGCCGCCGCGCGCGGCTTCGGCGGTGCGTACATTGGCGCGCACCGACACGTTCATGCCGATGTAGCCGGCCGCGCCCGAGAGGATCGCGCCGATCGCGAAGCCGACCGCCGTCAGCCAGCTTTGCAGCACGAAGCCGATCAGAAGGAACAGCACCACGCCGGCCATGGCGATGAAGCTGTACTGACGGTTGAGGTAGGCCTTGGCGCCCTGCTGGATCGCGTGCGCGATCTCGCGCATGCGATCGTTCCCGTCCGACTGCTTCATGATCCAGCCGGTGGAGAACACCCCGTAGAGAATGGCCACGACCGCGCACGCCAGCGCGATCCACAATCCATACTGTTCCAGCATTGGAAAACCCCTTCAGCACGAGCCCGCGACGGGCAATCCGCCCAGTATAGCGGGCGTGTCCAGCGAGGCCACCTCTTGCCGCGTGTCATGGAAGCATCGCGGATGCGGCCTAGAATCGCGTGATATTCGCATTTTCATGCTGTTCACGGAGTCCACGCCATGAGTCCTGATCGCCACGCCGCCGCCCGGGCGGCTTTCCGCAAGCTGCACGAATCCGGCTGTTTCGTGATCCCGAACCCGTGGGACGCGGGCTCGGCGCACGCGCTGGCGGCGCTGGGATTCAAGGCGCTGGCGACCACCAGTTCCGGCTTCGCCTGGTCGCGGGCCATGCCCGACCACGCGCCGGACATCGAAATGGTGCTGGCGCACTTTCGCGACCTGGTCGAGGCCACGCCGCTGCCGGTGAACGCCGACTTCGAGCACGGCCACGCCGAAACCGTCGACGGCCTGCAAAAGAACGTGCTGCGCTGTGTGGAAACCGGCGTCGCGGGCCTGTCGATCGAGGATTCCACCGGCGATGCGGCGCAGCCGTTGTTCGAACGGGACGAGGCCGTCGCGCGCATCCGGGCGGCGCGCGCCGCGATCGACGCCAGCGGTGCAAACGTGATGCTGGTCGGTCGCGCCGAATGTTTCCTGGTCGGCCACCCCGATGCCCTGGACGAATCGCTCAAGCGGTTGCGCGCCTACGCCGAAGCCGGTGCCGACTGCCTGTACGCGCCGGGCGCAGGCAAACCCGACGACATCCGCGCGATCGTCGGCGCGGTGGCGCCCAAACCGGTCAACGTGCTGGTCGGGCATCCCGCGCCGTATGCGCTGGCGGATCTCGAACGACTCGGCGTGCGCCGCGTCAGCGTGGGCGGCGCGCTGGCAGGGGCCGCATGGGGCGGTTTCCTGCGTGCCGCGCGCGGACTGGCCGAAGGCAACTTCGACGGGTTTGCCGACAATGCCGGACATGACGAATTGAACATGCTGGCGGAAAAACGTCTGTCGGGGCCCATGGACGCCTGAACGATGGCTGCCGGGCTGCCTGCCGAAAGTGTGATGTATTGCACACTTCGCCCGGCTTTGACAGAATCCGCGCTTCACCATGAGATGACCTTTCGCGGCCGTGCCGGCGTGCGCTGAAACCGGGGCAACGACGCACCAGGAGGGATCGACCGGCTCGCGGAATTCGTTGGGGGTAGCGAATGGACTGTCCTGCATGTGGGCGCTCGGTGCCCGAAGGAACCCGCTTCTGTGCCGGATGCGGCACCCGGATTGACCCGGCCAGGGCACCGGCGGGTGATGGGTGCCCCAAGTGCGGCGCGCCGCGCCCGGCGGATGCGAAATTCTGCAAGCAGTGCGGGTACCCTTTTGGCGCCGCGCCGGAAAGTCCCGCGCCGCCGCCCGTGCCTCCGACCGGTGACGACACGCGCCCGGGTCATGTGACGCGCGAACAGGACGCGCCGTCCGTGCCGCCTGCGCGTGCCAACGCCTGCCCCAGGTGCGGTGCACCGCACCCGGCGGACGCGAAATTCTGCAAGCAGTGCGGGCAACGCTTCGATGCCGGAACGGCAGCTCCGGCCGCGCCGCCGGATGCAACCGGCGAGGACACCCCGACGGTGTTCAAGCCGGTCAAGTCGGCGGACGTCGCGCCGGCAGCGGAGCCTGCGTCGCCCGACGTGCCGGATGCGGGCGAGGTTGCCGGCGCCACCGAATCGCTGGACGAACTGATGGCCACGCCCGCGCCGCCGCCCGTGCAGCCTCCGCCGCCGGCCGCCCCGGTTTCGGGCCATGCGCCGGTCCCGCCGCCGGCCGCGCCGCCCCCGGCATCGCCGGCGCCGCCTGCAACGCGTACGCCGCCCCCGCCACGCGCCGCGAAACCCGGCATGCCGGGCTGGCTGCTGGGCATCATCATTGCCGTGGTGATCGTGGTGGTCGGCGGCGTGGCCGCATTCGCCTGGTTCCGGCTTTTCCGTACCGTGCCGCAAACGGGCGCCAGCGCCAGACCGCCGGTGGCGTCGGCGCCGGCTGCGTCAGTGACCGCTCTGATGCCCGCCGCGGCGGCGCCGACGCCATCGATCACGGCCGGCGCCGGCGCGGGGTCCGAGCCGATTGCCGGCGCGCCGGCAGGCGCCGCCTCGGCGGCTGCACCGGTGGCGGCCGCAACGATTGCTCCGGCGGCGCCGGTCGCGGCCGTGAAGCCTTCCGCGTCCGCGGCACAGCCCCCGGTTGCCTCGCCACCGTCACAGGAAGCTGCGCCACCGCCCAGGGAAGCACCGCCGCCACCGCCGGTGGACCGTTCGTTGCAGATCGCGTCCACCGAGGTACACCGGGGCGAGCGTGCCTATGCCCGGGGCGAGTACGACCAGGCCACGCGGCACGCGAACGCGGCGCTCGATGCGCGTCCTGGCTATGCGTCCGCGGAACGGCTGCTGCGCCGTACACGTGCGGCGAAACAGCGGCTCGCCGAGCAGCGTGAGCGCGAGCAGCGCGAACAGGCCGAAGCGCAGGCGGCCGCCGAGCGGGCCGCGGCAGCCGCGGCGGCACCTCCGAAACCGACGCCCGACGAGATCTACAACGAACGCGCCCACAGCGAGTGCGCACGGGGGTTTTTCGGCAAGTTCTGCCGGCACAAGATTCGCGAACAGGTCTGCCAGGGAGTCAAGCGGGGCTCGCCCGGCACGACGGTCTGCGACGCACTCGACGATGATTGACCGCGGCGGGGTGGCAACCGGGCGCGGCTGATCGAAAAGGGGTGCCCCGGGCCACGGCTCCGGGGTTCGACACGACAACCTGCGGAGGAACGGTGATGGCCGAAATGAAGGTGACCAATCTGGGCCTGTTGCTGCGTTGCTACGAGGGGCTTCGCAACTGGCGTGCGCTGGCGATGCTGGCGGCGGGCTTCGTGGTGGCGGCGCTGCTGATGACGCTGGACAGCATGATCGGCGTGCGGCTGGGTTTCGAGCATCCGGTGCTGGCCATGCTGCTGGGCGGCCTGATCGCGATCCTTGCCGCGCTGGTGCTGTTGGCGGGCATCAACGGCAGCGGCCTGCTGCTGGTGGACCAGGCCGATGGCCAGGCCTCGCGCGGCTTCGGGGCGGCGTTCTTCGGCGGGCTCGGCGTCACGTTGCAGGCGATCGTGTGCCTGGTCATCCTGGGCCTTGGCCTGTTGCTGGTGATCCTGGTGCTGTGGGCGCTTTCGTTCCTGGCGCGCATTCCCGGCATCGGCGGGTTTTTCGCCTTCGTGCTGGCCGGTCCGACCCTGCTGATCCTGGCGTTCTGCTACGCGGTGCTGGCGTTCGGCGTGGCGCTGATGCTGGTGGCGCTGTGGCGCGGACACGGCATGCTCGGCTCGATCGGCCGCGCCATCGACATCGTGATCAAGCGCCCGCTGGATACGGTGTTGCACTTCATCGTGCTGGCGCTGCTGATCGTGCCGATCGAATTCTTCGTGGCCGCGGTGATGTTCGGCGCCGCCATGCTGACCGGCGCGATGTATGCCTCGGGCTCGTTCGGCGGCGCCTTCGGCTACGGTGGCGGCCCGGCGGCGATGCTGATGCAAAGCCTGTCCGGTGGCTCGATGGGTGCGGTGGCCATCTCCATCGCGCTGGTCGTGGCGGCGGTGTACGCACTGTTCGTGGTGATCCAGATGCTGGGCATGGTGCTGATATTCGATTCGCTGGCCGCCGAAACCTCGGCCAGTTCGGCCGACTTCCTGCGCAAGAAGGCCAACGAGGTAAAGACCCGGGTCGACGAACATCGCCCGCAGGCCGCGCAGCCGCCGCAGCAACCTCCGGCCGCGCCGCCACAGCCATCGCGGACGCGATCAACGCAGCCCCCGACGGCACCGGCGGCACCATCGGCCGCGGCCCACTGTTCCAACTGCAACGCGCCGCTGACGCCGGGTGACCGATTCTGCGGCGAGTGCGGGACCGCGGTGTCTTAGGGAAACTCTGAATTTGCTCGTATCCCGTAATACCCGCGCCATCCATGGCGCTCGCGCTGCGTGCCGCCTTCGGCGTTCGCGTTTGCAGTCCCCGGACTCGATCCGGGAATTCCGTGGCGAACGTCGCGAAGCCGACGGCCCGAAGGGTGAGCTGCGGGACGCGGCGAGTATTCCGGGATCACGGGCAGAACGGAGATCCCGGGCGCCCGGCCCTGCGCGGGAAGACGCTGGCGGGCTTCAGGTGTCCGCGTCGAATGCCGGCAGGCGTTTGGGCACGTTGGCATTTTTCAGCGTCACGTAGCGCGGCAGGCCGCCCCTGGCATACGGCGGCGGTGCTTCGCCGCGGATCAGCGGGGCGAGGTAGCGGCGCGCGGCGGCGGTGATGCCGAACCCGTCGCGCGTGATGAACGACTTCGGCAGCTTTTTCTCGCGGTTGGCGATCCGCGCCAGCGGCGCGGTGTCGATCTTCCAGCGATAGGGGGCATCGGAGGTGCGCGCGATCACCGGCATCACCGCGTTCTCGCCGGCCAGCGCCAGTTCCACCGCGGCCTCGCCGACCGCGATGGCCTGTTCCAGATCGGTTTTCGAGGCGATGTGGCGGGCCGAGCGCTGCAGGTAATCGGGCAGCGCCCAGTGCGTCTTCATGTCCAGCTCGTCACGCACCATGCCGGCCAGCGCGGGCGCGACACCGCCGAGCTGGGTGTGGCCGAATGCGTCGGTACCCGCGTGCGCGTCGGCGACAAAGCCGCCATCGGCGTAGTGGATGCCTTCGCTGGCCGCGACCACGCAGCAACCTACCCGGTCCACGATCTTGCGCACGCGCGCCAGGAAGGTCTTGCGGTCGAAAACGCGTTCGGGGAACAGGATGATATGCGGGGCGTCGTCGCGGTCCTCGCCTGCAAGACCCGCCGAGGCCGCGATCCAGCCGGCGTGGCGGCCCATCACCTCGATCACGAACACCCTGGTGGAGGTATCCATCATCGACATCACGTCCAGCGTGCATTCGCGAACCGACACCGCGGTGTACTTGGCGACCGATCCAAACCCGGGGCAGCAGTCGGTCACCACGAGATCGTTGTCCACGGTCTTGGGCACACCGATGCAGCGAAGGTCGTAGTCCATGGCCTTGCCAAGCCGGGACAGTTTCAGCGCCGTGTCGGCCGAGTCGTTGCCGCCGTTGTAGAGAAACCAGCGGATGTCGTGGGCGCGGAACACCTCGATCAGGCGCTCGTATATCGCGCGGTCTTCATCGAGCGACTTCAGCTTCACGCGGCACGATCCGAACGCGCCGCCGGGCGTGTGCTTGAGCGCCGTGATCGCCGCGGCGGTTTCCCGGCGGGTGTCGATCAAATCCTCGCGCAGCGCGCCGAGGATGCCGTTGCGCGCGGCCAGCGCCGTCACCTTGTGCTTGCGGCAGGTCTCGATCACCGCGGCTGCGGTCGCGTTGATCACGGCGGTCACGCCGCCCGACTGCGCGTACAATAGCTTGCCTGTGGTTTTTTTCGGGGTTGCGTTCATGCGGTATTCCGCGCCGGACGTGGCGTTGACGGGGTGGTTGCGCTGCAGCTAGCGTACGCTCCACGAGGCTTTTTGCAACGAAGGCGCCGCGTTTGCCGCGGGCCGAAGGAGACGCATGCGCATCGTATTGCTCGGCGCGCCCGGTTCGGGCAAGGGTACCCAGGCCAGGCGGCTGAAGGGGGAACTCGGCATCGCGCACATCTCCACCGGAGACCTGCTGCGGGCGGCGGTGAAGGCCGGCACACCACTGGGCCTGAAGGCAAAGGCGGTGATGGAGGCCGGGCAACTGGTTTCCGACGACATCGTGCTGGGACTGCTGGAGGAACGTCTTGCGCAACCGGATACGGATCCCGGTTTCATCCTTGACGGCTATCCGCGAAACCTCGCGCAGGCGAACGCGCTGGATGCGTTGCTGACGCGCCTGAAACGCCCGCTGGATGCGGTGGTGAAGCTGAACGTGCCCGACGCCGACATCATCCGGCGCTGCAGGATCCGTTTCGAGCAGGAACACCGGGCCGATGACAACCCCGACACCGTGCGCAGGCGCCTGGCGGTCTACGCCGAGCAGACCGCGCCGGTCGCCGGCTTCTACGCCGAGCGCGGCCTGTTGACCGAAATCGACGGCGTGGGCGAGATCGAGGCCATCGGCGACCGGGTGCTTGCCGCACTGCGCGCACGCACCGCCACCTGAAGCATTGCTCGCGTTTCTCGCCAGTTTCCGCGACCTGTGCCTGTTCCGGCGCGGTCCCGAAGACATGCCGTACGCGCCGCGCCTGCTGGCCGCCTTGCTGGTTGCAAGCATCGTGGTCCAGACCGCGTTCGACATCCATTTCGGCGCCGGCCCGGCAATCGTGGTCGCGGTGGCCGCCGGCTGGCTGGCAATGCTTGCCCTGTTGCACTTGTTGCTGCGCGGACGAGGCATGCCCGAACGGTTCGTGCAGGCGGCCACGGCACTGGTCGCGGTGAAGCTGGTGCTCGATGTGATCGTCTACCCGCTGGCCTTGTCTTTGCCGCTACGCCAGATCCTCGCGCACCCGACCAGCCCGGCCAGCCTGACCGGGTTCCAGGGCTTCGCGCTGGTGGCGGTCGGCGCGCTGGGGGTCTGGCAGTTGTGTGTGTGGACCAGCATCTACCGGCGCTCGCTGGGTCTGTCGCTGCCCGCGGCGATCCTGGTGTTGTTGCTGACGTTGTTCGTGAACTGGCTGGTGGCCGGCGTGTTCGGGGCGATCATCGGCGGACTGGCGTGACCTGCGGGCGGAGCGATTCCATGCGAGTTCACATCCTCGGCATCTGCGGCACCTTCATGGGCGGCATCGCGGCGCTGGCGCGCGAGCTGGGCATCGAGGTGGAAGGCTCCGACGCCAACGTGTACCCGCCCATGAGCGACCAGTTGCGCGCGCTCGGCATCACGCTGCAGGAAGGCTGGTCGGCCGCGCACCTGCAACCCGCCCCGGACCTGGTCGTGGTCGGCAATGCGCTCTCGCGCGGCAATCCCGCGGTCGAATACATGCTCGATGCGCAGCTTCCCTACATTTCCGGCCCGCAATGGCTGGGCGAACAGGTACTGCGCGGGCGCGAAGTGCTGGCCGTCGCGGGCACCCACGGCAAGACCACCACCAGCAGTCTGCTGGCGCACCTGCTGGACGCGGCGGGGTGCTCGCCCGGGTTCCTGATCGGTGGCGTGCCCGAAAACTTCGGCGTGTCGGCGAGGATCGGGAATCGGGAATCGGGAATCGGGAATCGGTTGGGGGTACACGATGCCGGCACGCGCGGGCGCGGGCCCTCATCCGGCCCTTCGGGCCACCTTCTTCCGGAGGGAGAAGGAAAGAATGTGTCGCCTGCGGCGACGCCTTTTGTTCTGGAAGCCGACGAATACGACACCGCATTCTTCGACAAGCGCTCGAAGTTCGTGCACTACCGCCCGCGCATCGCCATCCTCAACAACCTCGAATACGACCACGCAGACATCTTTCCCGACGTGGCCGCGATCGAGCGCCAGTTCCACCACCTGGTGCGAACCGTGCCGGGCAACGGCAGGCTGATCGTCAACGCCGAGGACGTGCGCCTGGCCGAAGTGCTGGCGATGGGCTGCTGGACGCCGGTCGAGACGTTCGGCATCGATGCCGGAGACTGGCGCGCGCGGCTGCTGGCGCCAGATGGTTCCGCGTTCGAGGTTTCCCGCGCCGGCGCGGTGCTCGGCCAGGTGCACTGGAACCTCGGCGGCCGGCACAACGTGATGAACGCCCTGGCGGCGCTGGCCGCGGCCGCCGCGGCGGGGGCGGAACCGCGCACGCTGTTGCCATCGTTCGCCACCTTCCAGAGCGTCAAGCGCCGGATGGAGTCGCTGGGCGAAGCGGGTGGGGTGCAGGTCTACGACGACTTTGCACACCATCCCACGGCGATCGCGACCACGCTTGCGGGCCTGCGCGCGAAAGTCGGCGATGCGCGCATCCTGGCGGCGCTTGAGCCGCGCTCGAACTCCATGCGCGCGGGCGCGCACCTGTCCGCGCTGGCGCCGGCGCTGGCCGATGCCGACCGTGTGTTGTTGCTGCAGCGCCCGGAGCTTGCCTGGGACGCAAGCCAGGTGACCGGTGCGCTGGCCGGCCGCGGCACCACCGCGTCGACGGTGGCCGAGCTGGTTGCGCACCTGGCGGCCGAAGCCCGTGCAGGCGACCAAGTGGTGTTCATGTCCAACGGCGGATTCGAGAACGCGCCGCGGCGGTTCCTGGAGGCCTTGCGGGCTAAACTCGGGGCGTGAAACGCCGCGAGATTCCCCTGTTCCCGCTCGGCACCGTGCTGTTTCCCGGCGGTCTGCTGGGCCTGCGCATTTTCGAGGCGCGCTACCTCGACATGCTGCGCGAGTGCGCGCGTGCCGACGCGTCGTTCGGCGTGTGCCTGATCATGCGCGACCAGGAAGCCGGCGCCGGGTCGGGGTTGCCCGCCGCGGTCGGCACCCTGGCGCACATCATCGATTTCGACACGCTGCCCGATGGCCTGCTGGGCATCAGCGTGTCCGGCGGGGCGCGGTTCCGGGTGCTGAAGTCGCGGGTGCGCGACAACGGTCTCGTGGTCGGCGAAATCCGGCCGTGGCCGGACGAGCCCGCAGTGGAGGTGCCGGTCGAGTTCGCGCTGCTGCCGACCATCCTGGAACGACTGGCCGAACAGGCGGGGCTGGCGTGGCGCAACGGCCCGCGGGAGCGCTTCGCCGATGCCGCGTGGGTCGGGTTCCGGCTGGCCGAACTGCTGCCGCTCGATGACGCCGAACGCCAGCACCTGCTGGAGATGACCGATCCCCTGGAACGCCTGGCGGCGCTGCGCGACGCGGTGCCGCGCTTCCAGAAGCCCTGAGCGCATCACACGCTGCAGACGGCAACCCGGGTGGCAGCGCTTGTCCTTTCCGTGTAGGGTTTACACACGTATTCATGGCAAGTGTGGGCAGCATGGGAAAGGCCAATGTCCTGCGCCAGTTCGGTGAGACCCAGCAAAAGTTGTTGCGCAAGCTGCTGGTGTCGCCGCAGGGCGCCACCGTGGAAGAGTTGTGCCGGGCGCTGCGGGTCACCCACAACGCGATTCGGCAGCACCTGGCCGCGTTGATGGCGCGCGAGCTCGTGGCACGCGGCGAATCGATCCCGAGTGGCGGTCGGCCGCGCGCGTGCTACGTGCTGACCGAGGATGGGCGCGAGCTGTTCCCGCGCAACTACGCGCTGATCGCACGCTCGATGATCGAATACCTGTACGCGCATGAAGGCGTGGCCTCGGTCCAGTCGATGCTGGGCGAAATGGGTACCCGGCTGGGCGAGGATGCGGCCGCGCGCATAGCGGCCGCGACCGACCCGGAGGAAGCCACCCGCCTGCTGGCCGACCAGCTCGATACGCTCGGTTACGAGGCCGCGGTGACCGACGCCGGCGACCACACCGAGGTGGAGGCCTGGAATTGCGTATTCCATTCGCTGGCCAGGGCCCATCCGGACGTGTGCCGCTTCGACCTGGCCTTCATGAGCGCGGCCACCGGCCGCCCGGTCCAGCGCACGCAATGCATGCTGCACGGGGCGCCGACCTGCCGCTTCCGGGTGGGCGCCGCGCCGAGCCCGGGCGTGGCGGACAGGCGGCCGGACGGGCACGCCAAGCCGTCTGGCGGCACGCCGCAAATCAGGTAGCGGTGGCGGGACTCCCATATCGCGTTTCGTTCAGGTTGTCAACAAGTTCGTCTTGAAAATGTGATAGAGTCGACTTCCGCCGTTGCCGAAGGGTGCCTGCAGTACGGCAACGGGGTTTGCGGAAGGCACGGGACGGCGCTCATGAAGGGGTTTCCGTTTGGCAAGGGACGCATGCGGTCGTTTTTCCGGCAGCGGGGCAGCGAGCTGGCGGAAACGTCTCCACAGGCTCGCCAACTCGTCTGGATCGGGGACCCGCAGCGTGCATTGACCGCCGAACTGGCCACACTTGGCTGGCGCACCCGGCAATTGCCGGACGACGCAACCGCGCAGGACATCGGCGGCGTCGGCGCAGACGTGGCGATCGTCGAACTGGGCGACGGGGATGAAGCACGGCTTGCGCACGCGGAGAGCGTGATTTCGGCGTGCACCAAGTTGCAATGGCTTGCGGTGATCTCCGAGCGCGCGTTGTCGCTGCCGCGGGTGCGCGTACTGGTCCACGACCTTTGCTTCGACTTCCTCGTCACGCCCTTGTACGGCCCCGCCGTCGCGGTGGTGCTGGGGCATGCCTGGGGCAAGGCGCAACTGCGAACCTCGATCGAACCGGGCGTTGATGTCGATGGAGCCGGGTCCGACCTGGGCATGGTCGGTTCGAGCAAGGTCATCTCCGACGTGCGTGATCGGCTGCGCAAGTTCGCGCAGTTCGACATGCCGGCACTGGTGACCGGGGAAACCGGGACCGGCAAGGAAGTCGCCGCGCGCGCCCTGCACGGTTGTTCGGCGCGCCGCGACGGGCCGTTCGTTGCCATCAACTGCGGGGCGCTGCCCGAAAACCTGATCCAGTCCGAACTGTTCGGACACGAACGGGGCGCGTTCACCGGCGCCACCACGCGCAAGATCGGCCGCATCGAGGCTGCCGAAGGCGGTGTGGTGCTGCTGGACGAAATCGGTGACCTGCCGCTGGAAGCCCAGGCCAACCTGCTGCGTTTTCTCGAGGAGCACACCATCGAGCGCGTTGGCGGCAACCGGTTGATCCCGGTGGACGCCCGGGTGGTCGCCGCCACCCACGTCGACCTGCAACGCGCGGTGCGCGAGGGCCGTTTCCGGGAAGACCTTTACTACCGTCTGAACGTCCTGCACGTGCATCTGCCGCCGCTGCGCGAGCGGGGCGGAGATGCCGAACTCTTGGCGCGCTACTTCCTCGAACAGTTCCGGCTCCGGCACCGGGCCCCGTCGCGGCGGCTTTCCGCCAATGCATTGACGGCGGTGGCCGCGCACCCGTGGCCCGGCAACGTGCGAGAGCTGATCAATCGCGTGCAGCGCGCCGCGGTGACTTCGGACAAGCGCGTGCTGGATGCGGACGACCTGGAACTCGGCTCGCCCCGGGCCGCACCGCAGAGCCTGCAGGAAGCGCGTGCGCAGATCGACCGCGACACCATCGTCGAGACACTTCACGCCAGCGGCTTCAACATGAGCGAGTGCGCGCGACGCCTGGATATTTCCCGCGTCACGCTGTACCGGTTGTGCCGCAAGTACCAGTTGAAGACCAGCGCGGCGTTGCTGTTGCCGCTGGGGCTGCCGATCGAGCCGGCGTTCGATCCCTCTCCGGCCATACGGGCCTGCATGGACTGGCTGATCTGGTTCGCGGGCCTGTGGTCGGTCTGATCGGAATGACTGGTGAGCGTGCGGCGCGCCGGCCGGTGGGTCGGCGCGCCGCGTCGTTCAGAGCTGGTAGGGCAGTTTCACGTTCAGCGTGAAGTCCGGCGCGTCGGGCGTCAGGCCCACGCCCAGCAATGTCACCAGCGTCATGTGCCGGTTGAGGGCGTAGGTGACGCCAAGGTTCAGCGTGCCGACGTTGCCGCGGCTGCCGATGACCGGCCGCGAATCCTCGCCGTCCTGCTTGATGCGCGCCTCGCGCACGAACTTGTCCACGAACGACAGGCTCATGCTGGTGCGGTCGTTGAACGCGAATGCCACCCCGGCGCCGATGGTGAAGCTGTCGCCGAGGCGCACCTTGCCCGGCGTGACGGTATCCGGGCTGGTGTCGATGTCGCTGAAGTGACGCAGGAAATTGTGCTGGTAGCCGAAGCTGCCGAACATGATCGCCGGATCCATGGTCTTGACCACCGATGCGCCCACGGTGACACCCCAGTTGCCGTTGCCAGTGGCCAGGCGCGAGGGCACCGCGAAGCGGATGAAGTCGTCGTCGTCGCGCTCGATGACGCGTACGTCGGTGCCATACGGCGAGCGTCCGGTCGGCGCGACGACGCCGCCGGTCACGACCACGTCCGGCCGCGTCGGGGTTTCCGCGAACAGGCGGTAGTTGGCGCTGACGGTGACATCGCCGATATGCGGCGAATCATGGCTGCTTTCCTCGGCCAGCGCTGCTGCCGACCCGCCCGCGCCACCCTTCTGGTAGTAGGTCCAACGTTCGATGAACGGCACGTCCAGGTTCAGCGTCAGGCGCGGGGTGACCGGGTAACGGGCGGCGAAGCTGTAGGTAAGCGAGTCGGACTTCACGCCTTCCACCGCGATGTTGCCGAGGAAGATCGCGTCCAGTGCCAGGAATCCGTTGAGCGTCAACTGGCGGCGATCGTAGTGGCCGTAGGTGAGGCCGGTTTCCAGCGTCAGGGGGCGGTTGAACGAGGCGTGTTCCTGCTGCAGGACATCCTGGACGCTGCGCTTGGGCCCGATCTTCTTCGCGGCTTCGGCCTGGGTACTTGCGTAGGTTTCGCTCTCGGCTGCGTGGGACGGAGCCTGTCCGGGAGCCGGCGTGGCAGGAGTCGCCGGTTGCGTCGTCTGTTGCGCGGGTTGTGCGGCCAGCTTGCCGGCCAGCTTCGCCTGCAGCGCGTGCAGGCGGATGTCGATTTCGCGCAGGCGCCGCACCTGCGAGGCGTAGCTGGCCTTCAGGGTTTCCAGTTCGCGCATCAATGACTGCACCTCGGCCTCGTCGGTGCGGGTGGAAGTTCCGGAGGTCGCGCCTGCCTGGGGATCGGCGGCCGCGGCGGGCAGTACGAACCCGGCCAGTGCCAGCGCCACGATTGCCATGGCCAGCGGTTTGCGTCGGGCCACAGGCCCCTGCGATGCGTCGTGAAGCGGATGGATGTCACTCGCCCTGGTCATCGTCCTTTCCCGTTGATGGCTGCGGTGAGCCGGTACCCGCTGCAGTGCGGGCGTACACCCGGTCGCATGGCGAAGCCCGTTCATTTGCCCGCCACGTACCAGTTGTTCTGGAGGTCGTGCTCCAGGTAATGCGTGGTGACCGAACCGAAACCGGCCTTGCGCAGGTATTTGCGTATGACTTCCTCGCCCCACATCGCGCCCAGGCCCTCGCCGCCCTGGGCCAGCGATACCGTCATGCAGTGCATGCACGAGAGGGTGTACAGGAAGGGTGCGATCGGGTTCTTGACGTCCTGGTCCACGTGGCTGGTGCCGTTGATGTCCTGCATCAGGTACACGCCATCGGGCTTGAGGGTTCGATGAATTCCCTTGAGCACGTTGAGGGGCCTGGCCTGGTCGTGGATGGCGTCGAAGCTGGTCACCAGGTCGTATGCTTCCAGCTCGGCCGCCGTGTCGAAGTCACCGAGGTCGGTGGCGATGAACCGGATGTTTTCCAGGCCCGCGCGGGCCGTCTTGTCGCGTGCATGCGCGATGGCCTCGCGCGACACGTCCATGCCGACGAACCGGCTGCGGGGGAAATGTTCGGCCAGTTGCGTGAGGATGCGCCCGCGCCCGCATCCGACGTCCAGCACACGGATGCCCTGTTCCAGCCGTTGGGGCAGCCCCGGCACCAGCGGCAGGATGTGCGCGTGCAGCACCGACAGTACCGACTGTCCGCTGTCCTCGGCCATGACTTCGTGGAAGCGTGGGAAGCGCTCGTACGGCACGCCGCCGTCACTCTTGAAGCACTCGACGATGTCGTCCTCCACGCTGCCCAGCAAGGCGATGTATTGCGTGTACACCGCCATGTTGTCGGCACCCGCGGCGCGCGCCAGGAACGAGGCGTGCTCGGCCGGCAGGGAGTAGTGCCTGCGCTCCGGATCGAAGTCGACGATGCCGCCGGTGACCATCGCCCCCAGCCATTCGCGCACATAGCGCTCCTCGAGGCCGGCGCGTGCCGCGATCCGTTTCGCGCGCGCGGGGGGCGAACCGCGCATGCTGTCGAACAGCCCGGTTCGATGGCCGATGGAGATCATCAGGCACAGGGCGCCGCCGTTCAGCGTGGCGAGCATTTTTTCGGCGAAGTCTACGGCGGTGGTGCGGCTGAATCGGGGTTGGGGGTCGCTCATGTGGGTGGCTCCCATCCTGGCAGTGGTTGTGCTGAAGACCGCGGCCATTGCCGCAGGCAGGTGCAGGGAGTAGAACATGCAAACGGTGCCCGCCGTGCCCCTCAACCGCCCGGGCTGACCAGCCGGGAGAGCAACATCGCCTGCGATGCATCGCGCAGGGCGCGGTTCGGTGCCACGGTATTGTTCAGTACCAGGTCAAGCCGCAACTGGTTGTTGACGGACTGCCCGTCGGAGGTCAGTTGCACCATCTGGCCCACGCTGCCGCTGCGGATCCATTGCGAAACCAGTCCCTGGCCCGCAACCCCGAGGTTCATCGTGATGCCGCGGGCGGGGTCGAACGCGATCGCCACGCGCGCACCGCCCGAAGAAATCCGGGAGTCGATCGGCGCGGCGCTGGTGCCCTCGCCCGGGTTCGGCCCACTCCCGCCCCGGCGTACGTCCAGCGCGGTGACGTTGACCGCGTGGTTGCCGTCGCCGGCGACCTGGATGCCCTGGACCAGTCCGTTGACGTTGGCAAGGCCGGCACCGTTCACCGAGCGCGTGGTTCCATCCGGTCCCGGCGTGGTGACCGGGCTGCCCTGCACGATGTTCATGGTCGGCGTGAAGGTGATCACCGGCATCCGGTCGCCGCTGTCGCTGAAATACATGCCGAGGGTCAGGCTGCCGCTGAGTTGCTGGCCGCCGGAAGTGATCCAGCTCGAAAGCATGCTGACGCCGAAATAGGCGACGGTGTTGTTGCCGATCATGAAGCGGCCGCGCATCGTGGCCAGCTCGGGATCGGGAATTTCCTGCAGCATCGTGTGGGTTGGCGCGTTCCCGGCCGGGTTCGCCGGCAGACCCTGCGCGTTGGCGCCGGCGGCGGCGAACAGTGCGGCGCCGATGGCCAATGCGAGGATGATGTGGGTTGGTGTTTTCATGGCCGGTTCCTTGCGGCGATCAGAACAGATCCGCGTTGGTGAAGCCGAAATCAAGCAGTTCCGCGTCGGTCAGGGGACCGGAGCGGGCGTATAACGCGCGCGCGCTGGGCGTGCGGGAAGATTCGAGCAGCACGGTATTGCGGTCGAAGCCGGTCCCGATCACCGCGAACAGTGCGCGCGACGGCCACGCCTTCATGAATTCGGGTAGTGACATGGTGGTGTTGCCGAGGATGGGGTCGGCGATCTCCACGACGCCGCCCTCGATGCGCTTGAGCACCACGAAGTGACGGTAGCCCTTGATGTCGATCAGCACGATGGTCGGCACGCGTACGGTCAGCAGGCGTTCTTCGTTGATGCGGTAGCCGCGCCCGCGCATGCCCAGGCTTTGCACGTAGCGCTTGATGTCCAGCAGCGAGAAGCCCTGCTCGCGCACGACTTCCGGGTCGGCCACGCCCATCAGGCCCGCCAGTACGGTTGCCTCGTCGACATCCAGGTCGTAGCCGTATTTCAGCAATGTCGCGAGCGAGGCCGCGCCGCAGCTGAAATCGGTGTGCTGGCGCACGATGTGGCGAAAGCGTGCATCCTGCATGCTTTCCACGTGCGTCCTGTAGAGCTGCCCGTTGGGCAGTACCCCGGCAAAGCTGACCTCGCCCGCCTGGGTCGCAGTCGCGGTCCAGGCGATGCCGCACAGTGCGGCGAACGTCAGGCTGGCCAGGCGAAGTCGTGACACGGGGATTCCTCCGGGAGAAGGCTCCCGGCCCGCGAACGGACCGGGAGCGTGAGGCGGCGTTACCGGCACAGGGGGATACCGGGAACGTCGCAACGGCTGACTTACTGTTCGCCGCCCCCACCGCCGCCACCGCCATTCGCGGCCGGTTGTGCCACGGCCATCGCCAGGCTGTTGGCCTGCTGATTGCCGGTGCCGGCGGAGACGTTGACGCCGATGTTGCCCGAGGCGTTCTGGAATGCAGCGCCGGACAGGCTGGCGTCGTTCATCGCCATCACCACGACCGGCGTGAGGGCGAAGACGGAGCCGCTCAGGACCGACTCCAGACCGATGTCACCCATCTCGGTTCCTGACGAGTCCGTGTCGAAGGCAAAGCCACCGATCGGCTGACCCATGTCGTCGTCGCCGCGATACGGGTTCTTCACCGCACCCTGGGCCTCGCCGTCAAAGTCGTCGTGGCCGATCTGGCTGCCGCCGGTATGCGTCTTTCCGGTCCAGGTATCCGGATAGTAGTTGTTGGCCTGGTAGGCGTTGCCCCTGCCGCTGTATTGACCGGAGTAGCCGCCGATGGAGAAGCCGCTCAGTTCGACACTGGCTTCAGTAAACACGTAGTCCAGGGAGCCCTCGTTGAACGTCTCGTTGCCGGCCGAGTACTGGCTGGAATCCACCGAGGCCTCGGCAAGGTTCGAGGTGGCGACCGAGGCGGCCAGCGCGTTCTTCTGCTGGTTGTTGTTGCCGGCGGTCACGTTGACGCCGATGTTGCCGGACGCCGCGTTGAACGCGTTGCCGCTGATGCTGGCGGTGTTGGGCGAGCCCGTGTTCACCGTCTCGTTGCTGTGGCCCAGCTGGTTGACGAACACTTCGCTGTCGGCCATGCCGAATACGAAGCTGGCGTCGGTCGCGGCCAGTGCCGCGGCGTTGTCCTGCTGGTTGTTGTCGCCCGCGGCCACGTTGAAGCCGAGGTTGCCCGAGGCATTGCTGCCGACGTCGTCACCGATGCTGGCGTCGTTTTCCAGCCAGTAGTTGTCGCCGTAGTTGTTGTGGTTCTTCTGGCGGTTGTCGATGATCGAGATGGCTGCCGAATCGATGTCGATGTTGCCGGTGACCGTCGGAGTGCCAGTCAGGTAGATGTCCTTGTACAGCGACAGATACTTGTTGAACTCGATGCTCTGGTAGTGCTCGCTCCCCTGGTCCAACCAGTAGCTCTGGCTGAACTCGCTGTTTCCGTCCTGGGCGTACACGCTGGCGGACGTGCAAAACAGCCCGACCGCGACAGCGAGCATGGTTCTCTTCAATGCGACATTCATGGTTTGGTCTCCTTGGAGTTGGGTTACCGCGGCGTCACGCCACCAATGTCGATCATCAGATGATTGGCCGTGACGTTGTTCGAACCCGCGATCTGGTTGAGTTGCACGACGCCCTGCACACCCTGCATCGCGCCGGCTTCAACAGCCGCCGCGTGCATCCGGGTGCCCGAGCCGGAGGATTGCCCGGAATCGGTCGACGTCGTTTGCTGCTTGCATGCGCAGACGTCGGCCAACCACTGGTCGGTCGATGCCTGGCGGATGCCCTGGTGCGCCAGCACCACGCTGGCGGTGTTCATCGAGGCGTTGGACGTGCCACTCGCCTGGTTGATGGAAATCAGGCCGCTGGCGTTTCCCAGCGCGTGGCCGCCGATGCTGGCGGTCGCCACGTCGGGCACGTTGGCGGTGTTGGCTTTTTGGTACTGCACCGCGTTGATCTGCACCACGGCGTGATTGCCGATCGCGACCGCGCGCAGGTTGGCCTGCTGGTTGAAGTCACCGGCGGCGAGGTTGAGCGCGATCGCGCCACTGCTGCCGTTGAGCGCATTGCCGTCGATACGGCTGTCGGTCAGGTAGGACAGCATCGTCGCGTAGTCGTCGTCCTGGGCGGCGCAGGCCATGGCGCTGCCGCACAACAGGATCAGGGCCAGCAGGATTGATTTGCTGGTGCGCCCCATCTCAACCTCCCGCCGGCTTGCCCAGCGGCAGTGCTTGCAGCGCGCCGGTGACCTGCGAGCCCACGTTGCGGGTCGCGCTGCCCACCGCGCCCAGCGGGCCGGTATTCGGAGACGGTTGCGGCGGGGTGTTCTGGCCGCCCGTGGTGCGCGTCGCGGGAACGGTGGTACCTGCAAGCACCGTCGTCAGCATGCGCATGTTGGCCTGTACCGGAGCACTGATCGCGCCCGCTTCGCGGTCGCTGATTTCCATGCCGCCGAGTGCCGCATTTAGCTGCGCGTTGGGCTTGGGGTCGACGATCAGGGCCAGTCCCGGTGGCGCGCGGCGCACCGCGGGCCGCGTGGGCACGTCGCGCAGCAGCACCATTTCACCCGGCTTGGCGTGTACGCCCTTGTGGGCATCGGCCGCATTCGAAACCGCCGGGATCGCCAGGGACGTGACCAGCACCGCCAGTGCGTACCGGCGGAACCATGCGTGGCCCGGCGACGGAATGGAAACGTTGTCGCGTTGGGCGGACCAGCTTGGGTACATGGTACCGGACTCCTTTCGTGGACCCTGCAGGACGCAAGTCCGGTGCCAACCAACAATGTGCCGGTAGTTCAATAACTTGCAACGATTTCCCGGTCGTGGGGCGTTGCCGGCTGTCGCACGGAAGTTACAGTCCGGAACGGCCGATCGGCCGCAACGCCAGGCATGGCGCGGGTGCCAGCCGCCAGCACCAGGGTGTAAACCGGGTGATACAGGTGTGCGATGGAGCGGGGTTTACACCCGGTCAGGTCAGGGCCTGGTCCAGGTCGGCGATCAGGTCGTCGGCGTCTTCCAGTCCCACCGACAGGCGCACAAGGGCGGGCGGCGACTGCGTGTGTTCGCCTTCGGCCGAGGCACGGTGTTCGATCAGCGATTCGCAGCCGCCGAGCGAGGTGGCGTTGGTGAAGATTCTGGTGTCGCGTGCCAGCGCCATCGCGGCGTCGCGGCCCGCGCGCAGTTCAACGCTCAGCATGGCACCGAAGTCGTGCATCTGGCGCGCGGCAATGGCGTGGCCGGGGTGGCCGGGCAGGCCGGGGTAGTTGACGCGCTCGATGGCCGGGTGGGTGGCCAGGAACACCGCGACCTTGTGCGCGTTGGTGCAGTGCAGCGCCATGCGCGCCGGCAGCGAGCGGCAACCGCGCAGGGTCAGCCAGGCGCTGAAGGGCGCCAGGATCGCACCGGTCAGCAGGCGCCGGGATGCGACGTGGCGCGCGAAATCATCGTTGCGCGCGAACACCAGCGCGCCACCCAGCACGTCGCTGTGGCCGCCGAAATACTTG
>CAZAXF010000054.1:0-20537 GCA_964489055.1 uncultured Rhodanobacter sp.
GGACTCGGGACTCGGGACCGGGGACCGGGGACCGGGGACCGGGGACCGGGGAAGCTTAGCGGGCGTCGGGGTCGTCCGTGGGGGCCAGCCAGTTTTCGGCGTGCAGCTCGAACATGGCCAGGTCCGCCTGCGCGTCGCGGCGTTGCATGCCAAGCGATTCCAGCAGGCGCAGGGACGGTGCATTGCGCGGATCGACCAGGGCGATCACGCGCCGTTTGTGCAGCCCGCCGAAGACGAAGTCGAACATCATCTCGACCGCTTCGCGCGCATGGCCCTGACGCTGGTGGGCCGGTGCGATGCTGATGCCAAGTTCCACGGTCTCATCGTCCATGAAATGCAGCCCGAGGTCGCCGATCAGGTCGCCCGATCCGCGCAGCCGTATCGCGCGCTGCCACCACGTGCCGGGCATGTCGGGCGTGCGATCGTGCTGGGCTTCGATGAAGCGCCTGGCATCATCCGCCGACCGTGGTTTCCAACCCTGGAAGCGCATCACCGCCGGATCGCCGCGGTAGGCGAACAGCGCCGGCGCGTCCTCGTCGCGCAGGGCATCCAGCCGCAGGCGGGCGGTGACGATTTCCACGCCTCAGCGCGCGTCCGCGGCTGCGCGGATGGCGTCGGCGTGCCGGACCAGGTCGGCGCCCTCCAGCGCGAACACGCCCATCGCGCCGAGCTGGAATTCGATCCACGTGAACGGCACCTCCGGCAGCAGCGCGGACAATGCGTGTTCGCTTTCGCCCACCTCGACGATCAGCAGACCGTGTCCGGAAAGATGCTCCGGTGCGTCGCGCAGGATGCGCAGCGCGATGTCGAGCCCGTCGTTGCCGGCGGCAAGTCCGAGCCTGGGTTCGTGCGCGTATTCGCCGGGCAGCGCCGCGTATTCGGCATCGGTCACGTAGGGTGGATTGGAAACGATGAGGTCGTAGCGATCCGGGCCAAGCTCCGCGAACAGGTCGGACTTCACCGCGCGCACCCGTGTGCCGAGCTGGTGCCGCGCGATGTTCTCGCGCGCCAGCGCCAGCGCGTCGTCGCTGATGTCGGCGATGTCCACGCGCCAGTGCGGGTTGTGCGCGGCCATCGCGATGCCGATGCAACCCGAGCCGGTGCAAAGGTCCAGCGCACGTTCCACCACACAGCCGTCCAGCCATGGCGAGAATCCGTTCTCGATCAGCTCGGCGATCGGCGAGCGCGGAACCAGCGCACGCGCATCGGACTTGAACGGCATGCCCGCGAACCACGCCTCGCCCACGAGATAGGCGACCGGCTCGCGGGTTTCGATGCGGCGCTCGACCAGTGCCAGGATGTTCGCCTTTTCTTCGGCCGTCACGCGCGCCGCGCCATACGCCGGCGGCAGGTCCGGCGGCAGGTGCAGGCTGGACAGGACCAGGTGCGTGGCCTCGTCGATGGCGTTGTCGTGGCTGTGCCCGAAGGTCAGCGCAGCCGCGTTGAAGCGGCTGGCAGCATGGCGAATCAGGTCGACGATGGTGGCAAGTTCGGCGGTCATGCGGGTGCGCCCGAAAGCGCGCAGTATAGATGTGGTGGTGCGGCTACACTGCCGCGATGCGCGCATCGACCGTTCTCCAGCATTGCGTTCCGCACAAGACGCTCAGCCGCATCGTGCGCGCGGCCACGCGCTGGACCTGGCGCCCGTGGAAGGATTTCCTGATCCAGCGCGTGGTGCGCGCCTACGACGTGGACATGACCGAGGCTGCGCAGCCCGATCCGCGCGCCTATCCGGATTTCAACGCCTTCTTCACCCGTGCGCTGCGCAAGGACGCACGCAACGTGGAAGGCGACGCGGCAACCATCATCAGCCCCGCCGACGGCCGCATCAGCCAGGCCGGATCCATCACCGACGGCCGCATCGTGCAGGCCAAGGGGCGCGATTACTCGGTTGCCGAACTGCTGGCCGACGCCGACCCCATCGGCACGTACCGCAGCGGCGGCTTCGCGACGATCTACCTGTCGCCGCGCGACTACCATCGCGTGCACATGCCGCTGGATGGCGAGCTGGTCGAAACGGTGCACGTGCCCGGGCGACTGTTCAGCGTGGCGCCGGGTCCGGTGGCGGACATCGATCGGCTGTTCGCCCGCAACGAACGACTGATCTGCCACTTCCGCGGTGTCTCGGGACCGTTCGTGGTGGCGATGGTCGGCGCGATGCTGGTTTCAGGCATCACCACCGCATGGAACGGCACGCAGGTGCCGCCCTACGCGCGCCGCGTTTTGCGGCACGACTGGCGCGGACGCGGCATCCAGCTCGCGCGCGGTACGGAAATGGCCCGCTTCGAGATGGGCTCGACCGTGATCGTGCTGGTTCCGGACGGCGCGATGGATGCCGCGTTGACGCCCGGCCAGGCCATCCGGATCGGACAGCGGATCGGGAACCGGTGATTGTGGCCGGACCGGTTTCAAGGCACAATCGCACGACACGAGGGGAACAGCGAGGAAGCGTGAGGACTTTGCCTTTGACCATGCAGCGCCAGAAATCGGGGGACAACCACTACCTCCGGCGCATCGTCTCGCGCGTCACGAGCATGGGCCGCACGGCGCGGTTGCGCCGCCAGTTCTCCGACATCGAACAGCGCAGCCTCGAACTTCCCCGCTCCTACCGGGAACAACTGGCCGAACTGATCCAGCGCGAATGCACCCACGTCGAGCAATCGGACAACCCCGGGCTGTACGGAAGCCGGACCGAAGGTGAAACCACCACTTCGGGGCTGGATGTGGGCTTCGACCGCGCCCGTTCGGACAACGTCCAGGTTCGCATGCGCGGCATCGCACTGTGGCTTGCCCTGGTGTACCAGCAGACCCGCGGTTCCAGTGCGCCCGAGGGCGAGGAACTGCATCGCTTGCTGCTGCGCCTGATGCGCGAGCTGAACGTGTTCGGCCCCGCGGAAAAACCCGCCGACGACGAATCCTGATTCCGCAACGACTGCCGGACCCCGCGCCGACCGCCCCCGCGGGCCGCTCCGCCCATGATCGAATTCGGACACGCCAGCCACACCGGCCTGTGCCGCGCGCACAACGAGGACACCTACTGGGTCGACGCCGGGGCGGGATTGTTCCTGGTCGCCGACGGCATGGGCGGGCCCGGGCGCGGCGAGGTCGCCGCAGCGATCGCCTGCGATGCGCTGGTGGATGCCACGCGCGCGGGGCGCGACCTGGAAGCCGCCATCCGCACAGCCGCGACGACCATCGCAGCGCATGCGCCGGACACCACCGCGCGGGCGCCGATGGGCGCCACCCTGGCCGCGCTGCAGCTGCAAGGAGAACAATTCCGGGCCTTCCGCATCGGCGACAGCCGCGTCGCGCTGTGGCACCGGGGGCGGCTGCAGCCGATCGACTTCGACAACGCGCATGCGCCGCCGCCGGACGGGGACGATGCAGCGGCTGACGCAGCGGCGGATGCGCCATCATCCGTCCGGCGCAACCGCATCACCCAGGCGCTGGGCATCACGCCACCGGACGAACTTTGCGCCACGCCCGCCTGCGGCACGCTGGAGCACGGCATGCAGTTCCTGCTCTGCAGCGACGGCCTGTCTGAAGCCGTCGACGACGCCGGCATCGCCGCCATCCTGTCGCGCAGCGGGCTGGCCGCGCAGGAATGCGTGGACCAGTTGGTGCTGGCGGCACTGGACGCCGGCGGACATGACAACGTCACGGTGCTGCTGGTGCGGGTGGCCTGACGCCGGCCTCACCCTTCCGGCAACAGCCGGCGCCACAGGCTGCCGTCCCGGCTGGCCCGGTCGATCCCCGCAAGGCGCGCCGCGTGCGCGGCCTGTTCGGCATCGCTGGCGCGCCGTACGCGCGGCCGCGGCAGACCCGTGGCGGGCATGCTCCCCGGCGCGGGAACCGCCGGTCCGGACACCGGGGCCGCAGCCAGCGACAACGCGCCCTGCCCGGCGGTCATCGCAAGCCAGACCTCGGCCAGCAGGTGCGCATCCAGCAGCGCCCCGTGCACGTCGCGGCGGCTGTTGTCCACGCCAAGGCGCTTGCACAGCGCATCCAGCGTGTTCTTCTGGCCGGGGAACTTCTCGCGTGCCAGCGCCAGCGTGTCGGTGACCTCGGCATGGTCGCCCACGCTCCCGTAGCCGCCGGCATGCGCAAGCTCGGCGTCGAGAAAGCCCGTGTCGAACGCGGCATTGTGGATCAGAAGCTCGGCGCCGTCGATGAAGGCCACGAAGTCTTTCGCGATGTCCGCGAAGCGCGGCTTGTCGCGCAGGAATTCATCGGTGATCCCGTGCACCGCCACCGCACCGGCATCGATCGCGCGTTCGGGGTTCAGGTAGCGCTGGAAGGTGCGCCCGCTCACGCGGCGGTCGATGACCTCGACGCAGCCGATCTCGATGATCCGGTGCCCCTGTTCGACCTCGAGGCCGGTCGTTTCGGTATCCAGCACCACCTTGCGCGACATCAGACTGCTTCCTTCTGTGCTTCGGCCTCGGCGCGCGCGGCGCGGTCGACCCGTTCGTTTTCCGGATGCCCGGAGTGTCCGCGCACCCACGCCCAGCGTACCCGGTGGCGCGCGGCGGCGGCATCCAGGCGTTCCCACAGGTCGCGGTTCTTCACCGGCTGCCGGGCCGCGGTGCGCCAGCCGTTGGCGCGCCATCCGGCCAGCCACTTCTCGATGCCGTGGCGCACGTATTGCGAATCGGTGATCAAGTGCACCTCGCACGCGCGCGTCAATGACTCCAGCGCGACGATCGCGGCCAGCAGTTCCATGCGATTGTTGGTGGTTTGCGGGTCGCCGCCGGCCAGCAGTTTTTCGCTGCCGCGCCAACGCAGCAACGCCGCCCAGCCACCGGGCCCGGGATTGCCGAGGCAGGCACCGTCGGTAAAGACCTCGACCACGTCGTTTGCGCTCATGCGCACTGCCGCCGGGCACCGGGAAGCAGCGCGCTGGGTTCCGCCGCGCGCCGCCGTGCAGCGGCCCGGCGCAACGGAATGGCCGCCACGCCGCCGCGCCGGGCCTCGATCACGTAGGCGCCGCCCAGGCTGCGCACCAGCCAGCGCGGCAGTCCCCGCGCGCCGCGCGCACGCGGCCAGGGCGCCCCGCAGCGCCGCGCCGGCTTCACCTCCAGTCCCGCGCGTCGCAACGCCCGCTCCCAGCGCGATGGTGGCATCGCGCGGCCGCGCCAGAGCGAACGTGGATGGCCGTCGGCCACCAGCAGCAATCCGTGCGGCGCCAGCACGCGCGCCAGTTCGTCGGCGATTCCCTCGGGCGCGATCCCGGCCGCGCCGCCGAAGCGCACCAGCACCGCGCAGAATGCGTCGTCGGCGAGCGGCAGATCGGTGGCGTCCGCGCGCAGCGGCCCGCACCAGCCTTCACCGCCGGCCTTCGCCGGGTGCAGCGCCGTCCAGTGCGCAACCCCGGGAAGCGTGGGCGCATCATCCGCCGCGGCATCCAGCAGCAACGCGTGGGTACCCGCGATTCGCGCCAGGTGACCGGCACAGACCGCGGTCGCATCGGCACGCAGCGACGCCCGCGCCGAGGGCGGCGGGCCGGATCCGGAAGCTGGGGGCGTGCTGTACACGGGAGGCAACGGGCCGATCGAATGCGGACGGGGCGTCATTGTGACGGATTCGGCGCGCGGCGATAAGCACCAGGTTCCGGTTCATGCCGGGTCAAGGCACGGGCCCCATGCCGCCTGTTATGGTGGGCGTTTTCGGTGGACCAGGCAACGATGCCATCCCTGCGCGCCCTGCCGGCCCTGCGTGACAACTACATCTGGATGCTGGCCGATCCCGGCCGTGGCCAGGTGCTCATCGTCGACCCGGGCGAGGCGGCGCCGGTGTTGCACGCGCTCGAACGCGACGGGTTGTCCCTGGCCGCGATCCTGCTGACGCACCACCACGCCGACCACATCGGCGGGGTCGCCGAACTGGTCTCGCACTTTCCGCAAGCGGCGATCTTCGCGCCCGATGACGACCGCATCCCGTATGCCGGTCGCCGCGTCCACGACGGCGACAGCGTGACGATCGATGCGCCCGCCGCGCAATTCCAGGTGCTCGAGGTACCGGGCCACACGCGCAGCCACATCGCCTTCCACGGCGAAGGGCTGCTGTTCTGCGGCGATACCTTGTTCAGTCTCGGCTGCGGTCGGTTGTTCGAAGGCACGCCCGCGCAGATGCTGGCTTCGCTCGACCGGCTTGCGGCGCTGCCCGCCGACACGCAGGTGTGCTGCGGACATGAATACACGGTGGCGAATGCTGCCTTTGCGCACACGGTCGACCCGGACAACCCGGCGCTCGCGGCGCGCACCGCCGCCGCCCGTGACCTGCGTGCGCGCGGCGAACCCACCTTGCCGGCCGCGCTTTCCGACGAGCGTGCGGCCAACCCCTTCCTGCGCGTGGACAGCCTTTCCGACGCAAACATTCCATGGCCGGCCGCGGGACCGCGCGGCGGCGGTCGCGTGGAACGCTTTGCGGCCCTGCGCCAGGCCAAGGATTCGTTCCGCGCATGAGCGCGTACCGGGCCGGCCTGCGCCTGGGTGCCGCGCTGGCGTGCAGCGCCCTGCTCGCCGCCTGCGCGGTGCAGCCGCCCAAGCCATCGCCACGCCCGGCCGAAGTCATTCCGCTGCCCACCCCGCCGCCGGTGACGACGGCCGCACCCACGGGCAAGTCGACGGCCGAGCCGTGGGCCAGCCTGGTTGCGAGCTTCGTGCTGCCCGACTGCGCGGACGATCCCCTGATCGATGCCCGCAAAGCGCTCTTCACGCGCAACCCCAAGGCTTTTGAAGACCTGCTGCAACGGTCATTGCCGTTGATGATGTACGTGCAAAAACAACTGGATGGAGCGGATATTCCAGGCGAATTCGTGATGCTGCCCCTGCTGGAAAGCAGCTACGACCCGGCCGAACCCAGTCGCAACGGCGACGCCGCGGGCATGTGGCAACTGATGCCGCGTACCGCGAAGCTGCGCGGCCTGCGCATGACGCACGCCTACGACGGCCGGCGCGACCCGGTCGCATCGACCAGGGTCGCGGTCGTCATCCTGACCAACCTGCACCGGAAATTCGGCGACTGGCGCGTGGTGGACATGGCCTACAACGCAGGTCCATGGGCGATCACCAAGGCGCTGCGCAAGCATCCGGACATCGGCGGCAAGCCCATCCCCGACCTTCCGGTCAGCGCAATCACGCGCGCGCACCTGGCCAAGCTGATGGCATTGTCCTGCATCGTGCGCGAGCCCGCGCGCTTTCACGTGACGCTGCCCGAACCGACGCCCGGCGAGGAGCTGGAGGCGGTGCAGGTGCCCGCCCGCAGTCACCTGGCGGACATCGCCGCAATGGCCGGGATTTCCGATGCCGCACTGCGCGCGCTCAACCCCGGCTACCGCGGCCACGAGATCCCCGCCCACAGCCCGCGCAGCCTGCTGCTGCCAAGCCCCGCCGCGCGGACGCTGGCCGCGGCGCTGGCGATCCAGTCTTCCGAATCGGTGGCGCAGGTGAACCCCGGTGAATCCACTTCCGGCGCCGACGCTGACGATTCGCCACCGTTGCCGGTCGAACCCGCACCACCACCAGGCGACCCGGTTTCCCGCGCGCCCGCGAAACAACATGCAACCCGGCATCGGGTACGCGCGGGCGAGAGCCTGTGGTCGATCGCGCGCAGGTTTCACGTGAGCGTCCGCGACCTGAAGCGCTGGAACGGCCTGCACGGCAACGTCATCCACCCGGGTGACCTGCTGCGCGTGCGTCGTTGACGGATCGCCGCCGCGGGTCGCGTACAATGGCGGCCGTTTTCCAAATCCGACACGGAGCATCCAGCACATGGGTTTCCTCGAAGGCAAGCGCGCACTGGTCACTGGCATCCTCAGCAACCGCTCGATCGCGTGGGGCATCGCCCGGGCCATGCACCGCGAGGGCGCCGAGCTGGCCCTGACCTACGTCGATGAAAAGCTGCGCGGCCGGGTCGACGAGGCCGCATCGCAGCTCGATACCGACATCGTGCTGCCGTGCGACGTCAGCCGCGACAGCGACATCGAAGCGTTGTTCGAGAACCTGGGCAAGCGCTGGGACGGGCTGGACATCCTGGTCCACTCCATCGGCTTCGCGCCACGCGAGGCGCTGGCCGGCGAATACCTCGACGGGCTCACCCGTGAGAACTTCAGGATCGCGCACGACATCTCCAGCTACAGCCTGGCCGCACTGGCCAAGGCCGCGCGTCCCATGATGAAGGGCCGCAACGGGGCGATCCTCACCATGACGTACCTGGGCGCGACCCGCGCGCTCGCGTCCTACAACGTGATGGGCCTTGCCAAGGCCAGCCTCGAAGCCAACGTGCGCTACCTTGCGTACAACCTCGGGCCGGAAGGCACCCGCGTGAACGCGATCTCGGCCGGGCCCATCAAGACGCTCGCCGCGGCCGGCATCGCCGGGTTCCGCAAGATGCTCGACCACGTCGAGCGCGTCGCACCGCTGCGCCGCAGCATCACCACCGACGAGGTCGGCAACGCCGCGGCGTTCCTGTGCTCGGACCTGGCCTCGGGGATCACCGGCGAGGTGACCTTCGTCGACGCCGGCTACAACACGCTGGGGATGGCGGGGCTGGAAGTGTAAGGGCCCGGTGGCCCGTCACACGCGCATCGCGAACCGCACCAGCAACACGATCGCCATCGCCAGCATCACCAGCAGCGTCAAGCCCGCGCCCGTGATGCGGCCGAACGAACGTCCCGCGCTGGATGAAAGCCCGAAGGCGTGCAGCAGCCTGGCGACCAGCAACGCGATCCCGAACCCGTGCAGCCAGGCCGGCCGGGTCGGCTCGAAGGCCAGCACCACCAGCATCAGCAACGCCGCCGGCACGTATTCGACCGCGTTGGCGTGCACGCGGATCGCACGCTCCAGCGCGGCGTCCCCACCGCTGCCCAGCCCCACGCCGCGCGAATTGCGCAGCCACATCACGCGCGCCGCCAGCGCCAGCATCAGCAGCACGTTCAAGGCGACATAGAATCCCGCGATCAACATCGTTCAGCCCTCCCACGTACGCGGTCGCCAGCGCCACGCCGCAACACCCGCCGCGGCCGCGGCCACGAACACCATCCCGATCGCGACCGGCATCCTGACGCCCCACCAGTTCACGACCACCAGCAGCGCAAGCGGCACCGCCGCGATCGCCAGCGCGAGAAGACGGTCGTGCCTGCGCCGGTGCGACAGCAACAGGCCGACGCCCGCCCACGCCAGCAGCACGGAAAGCACCTGGCGCACCCACTTGAAACGCGGCGGCTGCGGCGCGTCGGTCAGTACATCGGTAAGCGACTGGCGGCCGACCAGCACCTGCGCGATCGGGTCGCCTGCCGGATCGCGCGTGGGCACCAGGGTGCCATCGTCGTTGCGCGCGAACACCGACAGGTACTCCGGCGCGACCTTCATCCAGCTGATGCGCAGGTCGCCGACCCGCGGCCGCGCACTGTTGTCGCTGCTGGTCAGCACGCCATCGTGGGCCTGGAACGTCGCGGCCATGTTGGCGGGCACGCGCTCCAGCGACGGCCGGAACGGCTCGACACCGGGAATCGCGTCCACCAGCGCCGGCGCCAGCTTGAACCCGGCCACGGTCACGCCGGGCGAGTCGAAGCGCGCGCCGTGGAGCGGAAACGCACCCGGGTTTTCGTGTCCCGCCGGGTCGATGAAGTGCGAGGAATCGATCGGATGGTCGTACCAGTTGAGCTGGTAACTGTGCTGGCCGCCGACGTGGACTTCCTTCCACTGGAACATCTCGACCTTGCGCACCAGCGCGGGCGCAGGCACCGAAACACCGAACTGGGCGTCACGCGCGGGTGCGGTCAGTTCCGGCGCGCCAACGGCAAGCACCAGTTGGCCATCGCTCGCCGCGCCGGGTTTCGCGGCGCCGCCGGTGAGGACGAACCCGCCCAGCGCGTCCTCGCCCATCGCGCGCAGGCTGTCGGTGCGCTCGGTGAAGCCAAGCAGCACCAGGCCCAGCACCAGCAACACGGCGCCCAGCAACAGGCGGTTGCGAGCGGGGTTGTCGAAGAGTGCGGTGAGCCGGTTCACGGGCCGGCCTGCAGCGCGAGATCCGCAAACCGCGCCTGGGCACCGGCGGTCCCATGGCGGCCCTTGGCGCCGCCTTGCGGCAAGACCATCGCGACTGCGTGGTCGTGGAGGAAGGACAACCGCACGCCCCGCGCCGGCTTGTCATTGCAGAACCGGTGCTTCCCGTCGCCCGGCATTACCGGCGCGCGATCGAGCTTTGTCGCCGGCAGACAGCGGCAGGCCGGCGCAATGCGGTCGGCATCGCCCGTCGCGAGCCACTTCGCCCACAACGCCCCCGGGGCATTGCCGAACATCCCCCCGCCATCGAGTTCCTGCGTGTTGCCTTCGATCGAATACAGCTTCATGCGACGCTCCGCACCGCGTTGCCGACGCGCCCATGATACTTGCCGACATTCCCGTCGTACGCGCCCGACGCGACGCGGCCAACCCCTCCGGAGAAAGGTTGGCCGCATTGAAAATCTTTCAGGCCCCGATCCGATGAAGCCGGGACGGTCCCGGATAAGGGGCCTGGATGGCCCGAGTCCCGAGAGACTCGCCGCATCCTGCGGCTCGCCCTTCGGGACGTCGGCTGCGCCGACGTTCGCTCCGGCATCCTGCCTCCACAGTCCGAGTCCCGAGCCCAGAGTCCCGAGCCCGGGACCCGGCACCTACTTCTTGTTGGCCGGCACGCTGATCGCGACGAACTGGTTCTGTCCGTGGCGCGACACCAGCAACAGCACCGTGCTGCCCGGCTTCACGCCGGCCGTGTCGCGATGGAACTGGCTCACGCTGTCGACCGCGTGGTCACCCACCCGCAGGATCACGTCGCCGGGCGACAGGCCGGCCTTGGCCGCGGCGCCTTCCACGTCGGTGACGACCACGCCGCCCTTGCCGCTGTAACCGAGCTGCTGGCGAAGCGAAGGCGTGAGGCCCTGCACGGTCAGGCCGAGCAGGTCGCTGCCACCCTTGGCGGCCGGCGCGCCGGCGATGTAGTCGGCGCTGAGGCCGTTGCGCGGCATCTCGCCGACCTTCACCTTGATCGTCATCGACTTGCCATCGCGAATGATGTCCACGGGCGCCTCGGTGCCGGGTGCGGTCATGGCCACGAGCGGCGGAAGCTGCGAGACGTCGTAGATCTTGTGGCCGTCGAAGGCGGTGATGATGTCGCCGTCCTCCAGTCCGGCCTTGGCCGCCGGACCGTCGGGCTGCATCTGCGCAATCATCGCGCCCTGCGCCTGCTTCATGCCCTTGGCCTTGGCGATGTCGCTGGTGACCTGCTGAATGCGCACGCCCAGCATGCCGCGGCTGACGTAGCCCTTGGTCTTCAACTGCTGCGCGGCGTTCATCGCCAGGTTGATCGGAATCGAGAACGACAGGCCCATGGCACCGCCGTCGGTCGAGAAGATCTGCGAATTGATGCCGATGACCTGCCCGGCCATGTTGAACAGCGGGCCACCCGAATTGCCGCGGTTGATCGGCACGTCGGTCTGGATGAAGGGCACCGCTGGCTGGTCCGCGCCAAGGCTGCGCCCGACGTAACTGATGATGCCCGCGCTCACCGAGTGGTCCAGGGTGAACGGCGAGCCGATCGCCACCACCCACTGGCCCGGCTTCAGGTCGTTGGAATTGCCAATCTTGACGCTGGGCAGGTTCTTGGCATCGATCTTCAGCAGCGCGATGTCATAGACCTTGTCGGTGCCCACGATCTTGGCGGTATAGGTGCGGTGGTCGGTCAGGTGCACCTTGACCGAATTGGCGTGGGCCACCACGTGGCGATTGGTGAGGATGTAACCGTCGGGGGAAATGATGAAGCCCGAGCCCAGGGATTCGCCGGGCGGCGAAGGCCGCTGGAACTGCGGCCCGAACGGGGTGCCGAAGAAATGCCGGAACAGTTCCTGGATCTGCGGCGGTGGCGGCTGGCCTTGCGGACCCCGGCCTTGCGGGCCCTGGCCCGGATGGTCGCTGCCCATCTGGCTGGCGTGGTCGTAGTACGCGACCACATTGACCACGGCGGGCCCGTATTTCTGCACGATGCTGGTGAAGTCGGGCAGCGCGACCGTCGGCGTCGCCGCCAGTGCGGTGCCGGAAAACAGCAGCAGCACGAATATGGCAGTGAATTGCTTGGCCCGTTTCAGCATGGATGTCTCCTTGTCGAAGATTGCATGGTTCGAAACCCGTTTGCGCGGCCGCGGCCGCCCGGGAATGTGCCGGGCACGCACCGACACCCTGCCGGTTCAGTCACCACCGGCGCGGAAACACACCTGGTCTGACCGTAACCCGGTCGCGTCAACGCGGCCGCGCGGCGGTGGTGCTGGACGCCGGCGCACGCGACCGCGCCATCGACAACGGCTGCGCATGGGTGCCCGTCCGTTGCAGCGCCGGCGTCGTGACGACCCCGGTCTGCGCGAATGCGGCACGCCGCAGGTAGTCGGGTTGCATCAGCCCGGTGCCGTACACGACATTGGCCGCGGCCGGCTGCGCCGCGAGCACGGTGGGCCGGTGCGACAGCAACCACGGCGACATCGCCGGATCGGCGGCCGGCGCCGCCGCGACCGGGGCGATCGGAACCGCCGCCCCCGCAGGCGCGGGACGGCTCTGCGCCACCGGCGCCTTGCTTTCAAGGGCGGGATTGGGCGCGTTGAACATCAGCGCCACAACCGCCACACCGGCGGCCAGCGCACCGCCGCCCACGTACTGCGCCCAGTGCCTGCGCGGCTGCGGTTGCGCGCGCTCATCGACCAGCGCGGCCGCAATGCGCGAGGCGAAATCGGTATCGTGTCCGGGTGCGGTCATGCGCGCGGAATCGGATGCCATGCACGCACGGATCAGGTGCCAGCGCGACCAGGTGGCACCCAGTTCCGGATCGTGGTCCAGGCGCCGCAGCAGGAAACGGGTCGGCTCGGCGTCGAGTTCGCCGTCCATCAGGGCGGAAAGGTCTTCGCGACTGCTCGGATCCATCAGCACGTTCCTCTGGCGATACGCATGGAAAGCTCAGGTTGCATCGTTGGACAGAAGCGGACGCAGTTTTTCGTCGATGGCTTCGCGGGCCCGGAAGATGCGTGAACGCACGGTGCCGATGGGGCAGTCCATGCGTTGGGCGATTTCCTCGTAGGACAGTCCTTCGACTTCCCGCAGGGTGATCGCTTCGCGCAATTCCTCCGGCAGTTTTTCGACCGTCGCGAACACGGTTTGTTCAATTTCGTGACGGGCGAGTTCGTGTTCGGGGGTGGCTTCGTCGCGAAGGCGCGTTCCGGTGTCGAACTGCACCGCGGTATCGGCGTCGATGTCCTCGGCCGGGGGCCGGCGGCCCTGCGCAACCAGATGGTTCTTGGCGGTGTTCACGGCGATCTTGTACATCCAGGTGTAAAAAGCGCTGTCTCCGCGGAAGGCGCCAATGGCGCGGTAGGCGCGGATGAAGGCTTCCTGCGCGACGTCTTCGCATTCGCTCCAGTCGTGCACGTACCTCGACACCAGGCCGATGATCCGGTGCTGGTATTTGCGCACCAGCAGGTCGAAGGCCCGGTTGTCGCCTTTGCGCACGCGCGCCACCAAGGCGCGATCTGTTTCCACATCGCCCATCCGGGCGTCACTCCCTGAAGGGCCGGACGCAACGTGCGCACCGGTATGACCGCGCTCCCCGCGCGAAAGTTCACCCGCCTTCGCCATCATGCATTCCCGAAGTGCCGATCTTCCTCATGGTTGGGCCGGATACCTGCCGGTTCAAGCGTAGCCCGCATTTGCCACCGCGTCACCATCGAAAGGTCCGGACGTTGACCCGGAAACGTACCGGGCCGATGATGCTGGTGTGATGGTAACCGGAGCGAGCTGTGTTCGACGGACTACGATTCAGCCATTGGCAAGCTTCCTGCGGCGATGACCGGGTGCTGGTGCTGACGCTCGACCGCGCGCAAAGCAAGGTCAACGCCCTTTCACGCGCGGTGCTGGACGAACTGGACGCGATCGTGGAACGCATCGCGATCGAGCGACCGCGTGCCGTGGTGATCCACTCGGGCAAGGCATCCGGGTTCGCGGTCGGCGCCGACCTCAAGGAATTCGAGGGCTATGAGCGCGCCGGCACGGTGCGCGAGGAAATCGAGCACGGACAGCGCGTGTTCGAACGCCTGGCGCGGCTGCCGATGCCGACGGTGGCGGCAATCCACGGCACCTGCATGGGCGGCGGCACCGAATTGTCGCTGGCCTGCCGGATGCGCGTCGCTGCCCGCGCGCCCGAAACGCGCATCGCCCTGCCCGAAGTGCAGCTTGGCATCCATCCCGGCTGGGGCGGCAGCGCGCGCCTGCCGCGCCTGATCGGTGCACCGAAGGCGCTGGCGATGATGCTGACCGGCCGCGCCCTGTCGGCCGAACGTGCGCGCGGACAGGGGCTGGTGGACAAACTGGCCGCGCCCGATGCCCTGCTCGATGCGGCGCGCAAGCTGGCGCTCGACCCGGTGCCGCGTCCCGTGGCGCAGCGCGCGCTCGCATGGGCAACCAACATCTGGCCCGCGCGGCAAATCCTGGCGCCGATCATCCGCAGGCAAACCGCGGCCAGGGTCTCGCCAAAACACTATCCCGCGCCGTTTGCATTGATCGAGGTGTGGCGCAAGGGCGGCGGCAACATCCGCCAGCGACTGAAGCTGGAGGCCGCATCGGTGGCGCGGCTCGCCCAAACCGACACCGCGCGCAACCTGATCCGGATCTTCTTCCTGCGCGAGCGCATGCGCGGCCTGGCCGGCGACACCGTGCACGACATCGAGCACGTGCACGTGGTCGGCGCCGGCGTCATGGGCGGCGACATCGCGGCCTGGAGCGCGCTGCGCGGGTTCGAGGTGACGCTGCAGGACCGCGAGATGAAATTCATCGAGCCGGCCCTTCAGCGCGCACGCAAGCTGTTCGACAAGAAACTCAAGACCAGGGAACGCATCGACCCCGCGCTGGCGCGGCTCAAGGCCGACGTGGAAGGCTCGGGCGCCGCCACCGCACAACTTGCCATCGAGGCCATCTACGAAGACGCGGATGCCAAGCAGGCCATCTACCGCGCGCTGGAACCGGACATGCCCGCCGACGGCTTGATCGCCACCAACACCTCGTCGATCCCGCTGGACGAACTGCGCGGCGCGCTGTCACGGCCGCAACGCTTCCTCGGCCTGCATTTCTTCAACCCGGTGGCGCAGATGCCGCTGGTGGAAGTGGTGCGCCACGACGCGATGGATGCCACCGTCGAGAAACGCGCGCTGGCCTGGGTGAAGGCCATCGGCAAGCTGCCGCTGCCCGTCAAGGGCACGCCGGGATTCCTGGTCAACCGCATATTGATGCCCTACCTGCTGGAAGCCGTTCGCTGCCACACGGAAGGCATTCCCGACCCGGTGATCGATCGTGCCGGCAAGCGCTTCGGCATGCCGATGGGCCCGATCGAACTGATCGATACCGTGGGACTGGATGTTGCCCTTTCGGTCGCCCGCGAGCTTGGCCCGTTCCTGAAACTGGAACTGCCCGAAGGCATCGCGGACAAGGTCGAGGGCGGCAAGCGCGGCAAGAAGGACGGCGAGGGTTTCTACGTCTGGAAGGAAGGCAAACCGGAAAAACCGAAGGTCGATGGCGGCTACCGCGCCCCGGACAACCTCGAGGAACGCCTGATCCTGCCGATGGTCAACGAGGCCGTCGCCTGCCTGCACGACGGCGTGGTCGACGATGCCGACCTGCTCGATGCCGGCGTGATCTTCGGCACCGGCTTCGCGCCGTTCCGCGGCGGCCCCATCCAGTACATCCGCGCCAGCGGCGCCGGCACCATCCGCGAAAAGCTCGAAGCCCTCGCGCAGACCCACGGGCCGCGCTTCGCGCCGAAGTCCGGCTGGTTCAACGGGGCGTTGGCGATCCAGATTCGGTGAAGTTCGCGAACATCCCGCTGTGCGCGCTGGCGTTGACCCTCGCGGCACTGATTCCGCTGGCGGCGCGCGCGTCCGCCTGCCCGGCGCCGGCAAACCGGAGCAGCCTGGACGTGCCCGGACATCCGTTCGGGATCGCGGTGTCGGCAGACGGCTGCTGGCTTTTCGTTTCGATGCGGGTCACCTCGAAGCACGGAGCGCTCGCGGTGCTGCACGACCGCGATGGGCGGTTCGCCGTCGAACGCGTCGTGGCAATGCGCAATGTCGCCACGGGGAACGCGCTGACGAGCGACGGGAGCATGCTGGCCGTGACCGCGGGCGATCGCGTGGCCATGTTCAGCGTTGCCGCGCTCGAGCAGGCGTCGGGCGACCCGCAACTCGGAACCCTGCGACTGCACCATGGGGCCGGCGCGGTGTATGCGATCGCAACGCCGGACAACCGGCTGCTGTTCGTCAGCGAGGAACGCAAGCGCCGGATCGGCGTTTTCGACCTCGCGCGCTGGCGCGCCCACAAGTTCAAGGGCAACCCCCACCTCGGCGACATACCAACGGGTTTCGGCCCCGCCGGCCTGGCGCTGTCACCGGACGGACATTGGCTTTATGCCACCAGTGAAGTTGCACCCCGGAGCGCCGGATTCGCCCCATCGTGCAAGCCCGAAAACAAACGCGAGCGCATGCATCCACAAGGGCTCCTGACCCGCATCGACGTCGCGAACGCGGCCCGGGATCCACGCGCAAGCGTGGCCGGCATCCTGCAGGCAGGGTGCAATCCGGTACGCGTCGCCGTTTCACCAGACGGTATCGATCTGTGGGTCACGGCACGCGGGGACAACGCCCTTCTGCGCATCCCGGCACGCGCGTTCGCAACCACGCGACGGCATGTCGACGTGGGACGCTTCCACGTCGGCGTCAGCCCGATCGGCGTCGCCGTCCGCCCCGACGGTCGACAGGTGTGGGGTGCGTTGTCGAACAGGTTTTCCGACGCCACCCACGACAGCAGCGGCATGGAGCTTGCCGGCCTGCTGGGAGCAGGCAACCCGCACGCCGATTCCCTCGGCGTGATCCACAAGCCGGCGTCCGGGTTTCCGCGCGAACTGGCCTTCCTGCCGGACGGGCGTACCCTGGTGGTGGGCCTGTTCGCAGCCCGGCGCATCGAATTTGTTGCAACGCCTCGGTGAACCTCGACGGGCCATTCCGTTCCATGGCACCGCCGCACGGCACCAGGCGGGGGCGGTTTGCCCTCCACGGGCAGGACCGGCGGCGCAGTCCGCGAACAAACGCGAATGAACGCAAACGGCGGCACCGTGACGGTGCGTACGGAAAACCGCTGCACCACCACCCGGATTACCCATCAAGGACGCCGGAAACGTCAACGCGGATCCATGGACGATTCGCGTTCATTTGCGGCCCCGATGCTCCTTGATCACCACATCAGGTCGTCGGGCACACCGTCGTCATCGGCCGGGGCATCGGGGTCGATCAGCAGCGGGACCAGTTCCGGGGCGATGGCCTGCGCCTTGAACGCGATCTCGCGGGTGACGATGAGTGCGCGGCCGCCGTGCATGACCACGCCGAGTTCGCCGGCATTGAGCCTGCGCAGTTGATCGGGTGTGACATACACGCGCCGGATCTTGCCCGCGAACTCGAAGTTGCGGACCTGCTCGGCATCGTCGCGATTGAGCGCCTCGCCGGCCAGCAATGCCTGCAGCTTGCGCTTGCGCTCTTTCCTCGCGGCAGCCTTTTCCCGCGCCTCGCGTTCGGCGGCCTGGCGCTCGGCGCGTTCGGCCTTCGCGCGCAGGGCGAAGGCCCTGGCGAGGTCGGGCTCGCCCGAATCGCGCGGTGCGTGCGATGCCTGCTGGCGGCGCGGGCGCTTTGTCTGCCTGGAAGCGGGCGACGGCTTGAACCCGGCTTTCAGCAGTTGGTCGCGCAGGGAATCAGTCATGGCAACGTGGATCTGCGCGCGTCATCGACGCGGTGGACAGGGGCCTCAATAATGCGGCGGTGGCGGCTCGTTGCGCACGTCGTCGGCAAGGCTGGTCCGCAATGCAATGAGTTCGCGGCGCAGCTCGGTCAGGGCGTTTTCCAGTTGCGACAGGCGTTGCGACTGCTGTACCTCGCTGTCGTTCAACGAGGCCACCGCGTCGTCGAGGAAGGTCAGCTTCAACTCGAGTTCGTCCATGCGCTCGTCGGGAGGGGTGGGCATGTTCAGGTCTCCGCTTGCACCACGCTGCGGCCGCGGCCGATGCCATAGTAGGCAATGCCCGCCGCTTCCACCAGCGCGGGCTCGTACAGGTTGCGGCCATCGAACACCACCGGGGTTTTCAGCGCCGCCTTGATGCGGGCGAATTCCGGGCTGCGGAAGATCTTCCATTCGGTCACGACCGCCAGCGCATCGGCGCCCTCCAGCGCACTCCAGGGGTCGTCGCACAGCACCAGGTCATCACGCTTGCCGTAGATGCGTTCGGCCTCCCGGCGCGCCTGGGGATCGAACGCCCGCACGCGCGCGCCTGCATCCCACCACAGCGCCTCGAGCAGCACGCGACTGGGCGCCTCGCGCATGTCATCGGTGTTGGGCTTGAACGCCAGGCCCCACACCGCGATGGTGCGGTCGTGCAGCTTGCCGTCGAAGTGCCGCGTGATCAGGCGGAACAGCTTGTGTTTCTGGTCGCGATTGACCGCTTCAACCGCGTCGAGCAGGCGCGCGTCATAGCCGTTGGAATGGGCGGTGCTCTCCAGCGCCCGGACATCCTTGGGAAAGCACGAGCCGCCGTAGCCGGTGCCGGGATAGATGAAGTGATAGCCGATGCGCGGGTCGGCACCGATGCCCTGGCGCACCATTTCGACGTCCGCGCCGACACGCTCGGCGATGTTGGCGATTTCGTTCATGAAGCTGATCTTGGTGGCCAGCATCGCGTTGGCCGCATACTTGGTGAGTTCGGCCGAACGCTCGTCCATCACCACGATGCGTTCGTGGTTGCGATTGAAGGGTGCGTACAGCGTCCTCAGGGTCTCGACGGCCCGCTGCGACGACGCACCGACGATGATGCGGTCGGGCTTCATGCAGTCGTTGACCGCGTCGCCTTCCTTCAGGAATTCCGGGTTCGACACCACGTCGAACGGTACCTCGGCGTCGCGCGCCTCCAGCGTGGCCGTGATTTCGGCGCGCACACGGTCGGCGGTGCCGACCGGCACGGTGGACTTGTCCACCACCACCGCGTAGTGCGCAAGGTGTTCGCCGATGCTGCGCGCCACCGCCAGCACGTACTGCAAATCGGCGCTGCCATCCTCGTCGGGCGGGGTTCCCACGGCAATGAAGACCACCTCCCCGTGGGCCACCGCGCTGGCGGCGTCGGTGGTGAACGCCAGCCGGCCGGCCGCGTGGTTGCGCTTGACCATCGGCTCCAGGCCCGGCTCGAAGATCGGGATCACGCCCTCCTCCAGGCGCGCGATCTTGTCCGCATCGACATCCACGCACACCACGTGGTTGCCCATTTCGGCGAGACAGGTGCCGGTGACCAGGCCGACATAGCCGGTACCGAAGATGGCCAGTTTCATGCAGGATTCCCGAGGTTCGTGAAGCCGGCAATTCTAGCATCGGAGCGAACCCGCGCCGGAAAGGCACTTGTACACGGATCCATGCCGACCCGTGGCCACTGGCGATGCACGAAGAGCGCAAGGCATCTGCCACGGATTTTCACGGATGCCCACGGATCGGTTGCTTTTATCCGTGCCGATCCGTGCCAATCCGTGGCAAGAGGCTTCAGGCACAGAGCGGGAAGCACCTGACGCGGATCAACGCGGATGAACGCGGATGGATCGCTGGATCGACAAGTGGGTCCATGCCAACCCGTGGCCAATGGGGATGCACGAAGAGCGCAAGGCATCTGCCACGGATTTTCACGGATGCCCACGGATCGGTTGCTTTTATCCGTGCCGATCCGTGCCAATCCGTGGCAAGAGGCTTCAGGCACAGAGCGGGAAGCACCTGACGCGGATCAACGCGGATGAACGCGGATGGATCGCTGGATCGACAAGTGGGTCCATGCCAACCCGTGGCCAATGGGGATGCACGAAGAGCGCAAGGCATCTGCCACGGATTTTCACGGATGCCCACGGATCGGTTGCTTTTATCCGTGCCGATCCGTGCCAATCCGTGGCAAGAGGCTTCAGGCACAGAGCGGGAAGCACCTGACGCGGATCAACGCGGATGAACGCGGATGGATCGCTGGATCGACAAGTGGGTCCATGCCAACCCGTGGCCAATGGGGATGCACGAAGAGCGCAAGGCATCTGCCACGGATTTTCACGGATGCCCACGGATCGGTTGCTTTTATCCGTGCCGATCCGTGCCAATCCGTGGCAAGAGGCTTCAGGCACAGAGCGGGAAGCACCTGACGCGGATCAACGCGGATGAACGCGGATGGATCGCTGGATCGACACGCGGAACCATGCCAACCCGTGGCCACTGGGGATGCGCGAAGAGCGCAAGGGATCTGCCACGGATCTTCATCGATGCGCACGGATCCGTTGCTTTTCATCCGTGCCGATCCGTGCAAATCCGTGGCAAAAGGCATTTCGGTCAAGCGATCAGGCGGACGCACGCAAGGAACGTCCTGATTAGGGCTGTTTCTCAGCCAGTTGATGTTGGCATGATACTCACCAAGTT
>CAZAXF010000055.1:0-20197 GCA_964489055.1 uncultured Rhodanobacter sp.
TCGCCGATGAAACCGGCGATGGCCCCGGAATGACTGAAGTAGAGAGTGCATCGCAGCGCCAACGTGGCTGAGGAAACGCCCTAATCAGGTGCGACCTTGAATGACGTCCGTCGTGGCGCACGCCGACAAGGCCGCCAGCACTGCACCCACTGAAAGAAACCGGCAAACAGGCCTGCGGTATTTGTGCTCTCTCATCACCATTGTTCTCCCCTCAACGCCGCCCAGGATGCAGTACATAACACTGTTTTGTCCCCAACATGGGGTGACGCATTCAGTATCGGGCGCTGTGAATCGATGCGCAATCGATGAAATCCAGCGCGCGAACAGTTGCTTGGCGACGTTGCAGGATGCGCGAATGCGTGAAGCTCGGGGGGTTGTCAACCAAGGTGGGGCGATATCCATTTCGCAGGGTGAAGCAAGAACGGTAAGCAAGAACGGCGACAGGATCACTTGTCGTCACGGGTTACATCTACCTGCACGAAGCGTCGCAGGAGCGCGCCACGCCCGCCATCGGACGGGCGAGGAAACGGGAAACTGCTCGTCGCGGCCATGGGGCGCTCCTGCGAACGATGGGATATCCGCGCCATGGCCGCGACAAATAATACGTGGGTCATTCAACGCGACCGTGCACGCTGTATTGACCGGTGGACCCGGCGTTGCTTGACCTGCTTGATCACAGAACCCAGTACCACGGCACGAGCGCGACGACCCGCGGGGCAATCACTGCCGATGCTTCGTGGCTGACGTACCTGCTTGCGCCGGCGTTGTTGCAGGCGTCGGGAGACCCATTTTGTGGACCAGGGCGATGAAACGCGAATCGTCACGGTAGGGCTTCAGGAATGGGTCGTGCGCCAGGTTTCCAAGGTAGGGGTCGCGGTTGCGCCAGGCGCGCTGCAGCCATTTGAACATGTTGTCCGGATCGCGGCGCAAGGCGTATGCCTCGGCGATGAAGTAGGCGGCAAAGTCGGCCTGGTGGGCAACCAGCTGTTGCAGCGCGGCGTCGGCGGCGGCCCGATCGGGGCCGATCTGCAGCGCCTGGGCCAGCGCTATCTCGCGCCAGCCGGGGCCGCTTTCCTGACGCGCAGCCGCCAGCGCGGCGGCGGCATCGCCGCGCAGGGTCTCGTACCTGGCCAGGCCGGCGTGAACCCACGTCGCACCCGGCTGCAGGGCGATCGCGTCCTGCATGGTCTTCACGGCCTCGTCCGGATGCCCATGCGAGCCCAGAAAGCCCGCAAGTTCAATGTACCGGATGACATTGCGCGGATCGCGCTGCAATGCCTGGCGGAGCATTCGCAGTGCTTTCCCTGGCTCGCCATGGAAGCTGTACACGCTGCTCATCTGACTCATGGCCTCGGGGTTGTTGGGCGCCAGTTGCAGCGCACGCCGCGCTTCGGTTTCGACGCCGGCAAAGTCCAGGTCGACCGCCGACACGAAACCGCGTGCCAGATGCACCTGCACGGAGTCGGGATTGAGCGCCGCCGCGGCATTCGCCTCCACGCGCGCACGGGCCAGGGCCGACTGCCTGGCTTTGCCGCTGAGGAAACTCCCGGCGAGATCGGCACGCGCATGGGCCAGGCGAGCCTGCGCCGCCGCGTAGCGCGGATCCAAGCGCAGCGCCTCCTCGTAGGCGGCGATAGCGTCGTGCAAGCCTTGGCGGCTGTTCTGGTACTCCCCGGCCATGCCCTTGAGATAGGCCGTGTAGGCCTCCAGGCTCCCGCCCGGCGGGCGGTCGCTCTGCACCACCGCGCCCGGCGTATCCAGCAACCTGGCCTTCAGGGCGTCGGCCACGGCGCGAGTAATGGCGTCCTGCAATGCGAACAGGTCCCGGTACGGCCGGTCGTAGCGCTGCGACCACAGCACGCTGCCGTCGGCCGCGTTGACCAGGGTGGCGCTGATGCGTACCGTGCCGCCGACCCTGCGCACGCTGCCTTCCAGCAGGTGCGCCACACCCAGTTCGCGGCCAATCCGGGATGGCTTGAGCTTGCTGTCGCGGTACTGGAACGCCGACTCGCGGCTGATGACCTTGAGTCCGCCGAACTGCGCGAGCGCAGTGATCAGATCTTCGGACAGGCCGTCGGAAAGGAACTGCTCGTCCTTGTCGCCACTGTCGTTGACGAACGGAAGCACGGCGATGGATTTGGCGGGAATCGTCGCCGCGCCCGGCTTCGCTTTGGCTGATACGGCGGGCGCAGGTTGTGACGCCGCAACGGACGCCGTCGAGGCGACCGCGTGCGGCCGCCAGCGCTGCCACGCCAGCACCGCCACGGCCAGCGCCAGCACCGCGATAATCACGAAGTCCAGCGTGCGTCCCACCCGGCGATGCTGCTCCGGCGCACGCGCATCAGGTGAATCCATCGGCTCGGTGCGGCGCACGCCATCGGGTGTCAACTCGAACGCCCACGCCAGGATCACTGCAATCGGAAACCCGATCACGATCAGCAGCACCACCAGCTGGGCAGTCCAGTCGGGCATGTGGAACACCGGAAAAACCTGGGTTGCGATCTCGATCAGCAGCCAGCCGGCCACCGCGTAAGCCACGGCCACGCGATAGACGTGGCGTCGCCTCAGCTCTGCGAGAAAGCCACGACTCTTCGCCACTTTGTGCGCCCCGTGGTTGACGCCGACAACGTGCCGGGCTCCGACTTTTGGAGTGTAGCCAATCGAGGTGAGGAACGCTTGACGCAGCGATGGGTGCGCCGTAGTTCTCCACTTTCGTGCACGGGCACGCCGACGCGCGACGCCTGCAGCTGCGCGCGGCCCGCTGCTACACGTTGCGTGCGGCCCGCAGCCCCGCGGGCGACTGGCTGACCGGCGTTACTTCGAGGCGATTCACGTTGCGGTGCGGGGGCAGGTTGGCGATCCACCACACGGTGTCGGCGATGTCGTCGGCGGTGATCGGATACGCGCCCAAGAACGGCGACAGGTTCACTTGTCGTCCCAACCGTCCAACCAAGTCAACCCGACACCGTTCTTCCGAACCCGACACCGTTCTTCCGCGACCCGCTCAGCGGATCGTCGTGGCCGGCGCCGGGGTGGTCTGCGCGGCGCGAAGCACCGCTGGCTTGTGGTAGGCATGCTGCTCCAACAGCGCCTGGAAGCGTGGATCCTTGCGCAGCGGGTCCCACATTGGATCCAGACGCAATTCGGCGACGGTGGGTCCGTTGGGCGCGGTCAACAGATGCGGCAGGGCGGACAGCGCCTGGTTGGTCTCGCCGAACCGCGCCTGCACCGCGGCCAGGAGTGCCTCCGCGCCGGCCTCGCACACCGAGCAGGTTGAATTGGCCTCGACATCGCGATGGGACCAGTGCAGGGCGGCTCGTTTGTCGCCCAAGACCGCGTAGGAGGTGGCGAGGTAACTTGCCAGCAGGTGATCGTCCGCATCGGATCGGCGGGCGGCGAGCAGCTTGTCGCGCGCCTGCCTGGCTTGGGCGCGGGCCGCCCCGGACTGGCCGTCGTAGGCAAGCATGAGCGCCAGTTCGCTACGATAAATCGCGTGCAGCGCGTCGGGCTGTACCTTCGGATCGGCAGCGGCACGTTGAAGTTCCGCGATGGCCTTGGCGTAGTCGTGTCGATACTCGAAGTATTGGACCCTGGCGTAGAACGTATACGGATCCTGCGCAGAAAAGTTGGCCTTTCCCAGCAAGCTGCCGGCAGCATCGAGATTTCCTTCGCGCATGTAGATCTGTGCCTTGAAGGCCAGCAAGTTCGACGAGCTCGGGGCCAACACCAGTGCTCGATCCAGCATTGCCCGGGCTTGCGAAAATTTCCGTAGTGCGCTGTAGCTTGCTGCCAGATCCTCGAGGCGGCCTACATTGCGCGGGTCAAGTTCGGAAGCCAGGCGAAGATGCTCGTTGGCGCGCTGCCATTGGTCCTGTCGTTCCTCCACCGCGGCCAGCGTGGACAACACGTCGGCGCTGTTGGGCAGGAGGTTGCGGGCCTTTGCCAGTGGCGGCAGTGCGCCAGCCATGTCGCGCATGCCAAGGTAGTGGTATCGGGCCAAGGCAAGATAGGCTTCGCCAAGAGCCGGGTTGAGCCGCAAGGCCGTATCGACGTCTTGTTTGGCTTGGCGAAGCACAGAGGGCGAGCGATCGATGAAGTTCGCATACAGCGTCGTGCGGGTGTCGGAAAGGCGTGCCCAGGCCTGAGCGAACGTTGGATCGAGCTTGACGGCGCGGGCGTAGTTCGCTTCGATGCGGCGCAACACTCCGGGACTGAAACCGGTCAGTTTGCGCTCCAGTACCAGGCCCCGAAGGTAGGCGTCGTAGGCTTGCGGATTGTCTGTCAATCTCGCATTGATCGATTTTTGCTCGGTATCCGTCAGTTTGGCCCGTAGTGCATCGGCGACCTTTTGCGCCACCTCGCCCTCGACGCCGAACACGTTGTCGAGCGTGCGGGTGTAGTCGTGCGCCCAGATGTGGCTGTCGCTCCGCGCATCGACCAGCTGCACGTTGATCAGCACCTGCTTGCCGGCCTTCTGCACGCTGCCCTCGAGGACGGTCGCCACACCAAGCTCGCGGCCGATGGTTTTCAGATCGTCCGGGTGACTCTGGTACTTCATCGTCGAGGTCCGCGAGATGACCTTGAGACCGCCGATTTCAGCCAGCCGCGTCAGGATCAGGTCCTGCATGCCCTCGGCGAAGTAGGCGTTGTTCTTGTCATCGGACAGGTTCTGGAAAGGCAGTACAGCGATCGACTTGGCGGGAATGGCGTTCGCCGCTGCGGATGCAGCCGTCGACGCGGAAGTGGTCGGGGCAGGCCCGGACGCGGATGCGGCGACCGCCGCGGGAGCTCTCCGGTTTGCGGTCAATCGCCAGGCCAACACGCCCACCGCAGCCGCGAGCACGGCGATGATGAAGGCATTGAGTATCGTCCCGACGCGCTGATGTTGTGTCGGTGAACGCACGGCGGGTGAGTCGACCGGCTCGGTCCGGCGCACGCCTTCGGGGGTGATCTCGAACGCCCAGGCAAGGATCACGGCGACCGGAAACCCGATAGCGATCAGCAGCACCACCAACTGGGCGGCCCAGTCGGGCATGTGGAACACGGGGAAGACCTGGGTCGCGGCCTCGATCAGCAGCCATCCAACTGCGGCATAGGCTACCGCAACACGCCAGACGTGACGGCGTCTGAGTTCATGCCAGAAGCCCCTGCGGCCCATGTGCGCCCTCCACGCTGCGCCGGCGGCCACCAGTCGATATTGTGGCACGCGTGCAACGGAGCCGCAGCAATCAGTTTCGCGTCGCTGCTGGCACGAGATTGCGGGTATCGGGGCAACTCAGGCGATGGCTTCGGAACGCCCGCATCGGCGTGCATCTACGGATCGCGGGCAACCTGCAGCCCCGCCGGCGACTGGCTGACCGGCATCACTTCGAGGCGATTCACGTTGAGGTGCGGGGGCAGGTTGGCGATCCACCACACGCTGTCGGCGATGTCGTCGGCGGTGATCGGGTGCGCGCCGGCGTAGAGCTTGTCGGACGCGGCCTGGTCGCCGCCGGTGCGCACCAGCGTGAATTCGGTTTCGGCCAGGCCGGGTTCGATGTTGCTGACACGCACGCCGGTGCCGTGCAGGTCCACTCGCAGGTTGGCAGAGAACTGGGTGATGAAGGCCTTGGTGGCGCCGTACACGTTGCCGCCGGGGTAGGGGTGGGTGCCGGAAATCGAACTGATGTTGACGATGGTGCCGCGGCGTTCGATCAGTTGCGGCAACAGCAGTCGTGTCAGGGTCACCAGTGCGGTGACGTTGGTGTCGATCATCTGGCGCCACTGCGCAAGGTCCGCATCCTGTGCCCTGGCGGTGCCGAGCGCGAGGCCGGCGTTGTTGACGAGCACGTCGATGTCGCGGAAGCCGCCCGGCAGCGCATCCAGCGCCGCGCGCATCGCGGCTTCGTCGCGCACGTCGAAGGCGCATGGGTGCACGTGGTCCACGCCGAAGCGTTCGACCAGTTGCTGCAACCGTTCGGCACGCCGTGCGCAGGCGACCACGCGCCAGCCCGCTTGCGCGAATCTTGCCGCGATCGCGGCGCCGAATCCGGCCGATGCGCCGGTGACGAGGATGGTCTTGCTGGTCACGAAATCAGACGAACTCCGAAAAATGAATCCCACGTTCCGCGCTGCGCGCTGTGCCGGAATGACGAAAAGCCCGCGCGCCTCGTCGAGTCCCGAGTCCCGGGTCCCGGTTCTATTTCTCTTTCAGCGGAATCGCCTTGGTGAACCCGGCGGCGGCCAGTTGTTCCTGCACCTTCTGCAGTTGCGTCGCCGAGGCGAACGGCCCGATCCGCACCCGGTTCCAGACTTGGCCATCGAGGGTCACGGCCTGCACGTGCGCGGTGAAGCCGTGCAGCGCCAGCTTGGCCTTGACCGTATCGGCATCACTCGCGTTCGGAAACGCACCGACCTGCAGCACGTAACCGCCTTGCCCTGACGCGGCCGCGCCAGCCGACGCACCGCCACTGGCATTGTTGGCGGCCGCGGCCTGCTGCTGTTCGGCCTTGGCCATGGCGGAAAGCTGCGCGTGCGGAATCACCACCTCTTTCTCGGGCAGCACCTTGTAGAAGTCGAAGCGCGAGGTTCCGCCCACCGTGCCGCTGGCGGCGATGCCGGGCGCGCTGCCCTTCTCGGCGACCGCGTCGGGATTGGCGCGCGGCTGGTCATTGCGTTGCACGCTGGGAATCCAGCCGCGCCGCGCCGCGAAGAACACCACCACCGCGCCGATCACGATGCCGACCAGCACCAGTCCCCACCAGGGAAGTCCCGACCGGCCGTTGCGTACTGCTTGTCTGCCGCTTCTTTGTGCTGCCACGTTTTTCCTCGTGCGGCCCTTGCGCGGCCGCGTTGTTCACTCGTCCGGAAACGGCAACCGTGCCGTCACTTCACATCGATTCGGGTGCCCTGACACCGAGCATGTCCAGCCCGTTGGCCAGGACGTGGCGGGTGGCGTATGCCAGTGCCACGCGTGCATTGCGCAGGTCCTCGTCGTCGACCAAGAACTGTTCGGCGTTGTACCAGACATGAAACGTGCCGGCCAGTTCACGCAGGTATTGTGCCAGCAGATGCGGTTCGTGGTTGGCGGCCGCGGCCTCGACCATTTCCGGAAAGCGCGAGATCGCCGTCATCACCGCGCGCGCGTGGCCGCTGTCCAGGCGGTCCAGGTGCTTGAGCGCGGCGTGCTGCTCGAACACCTGCGCGCGCTCGTGCATCTGGCGTTCGACCGAGCAGACCCGCGCATGCGCGTACTGGATGTAATAGACGGGATTGTCGTTGCTCTGCGAGCGTGCCAGGTCGATGTCGAACACCAGTTGCGAATCGCTCTTGCGCGCGATCAGGAAGTAGCGCGTGGCGTCGAGGCCTGCCATGTCGATGAGGTCGCGCAACGTGACGTAGCTTCCGGCGCGCTTGGAGATCTTCACCTCCTCGCCGCCCTTGACCACCGTGACCATCTGGTGCAGCACGTATTCGGGCCAGTCCTTCGGGATGCCGATGTCCAGCGCCTGCAGCCCGGCGTGCACGCGCGCCAGCGAACCATGGTGGTCGGCGCCCAGTTCGGTGATCGCGTGCTTGTAGCCGCGCTCCCACTTGGACAGGTGGTAGGCGACGTCGGGCACGAAATACGTGTAGCTGCCGTCGGACTTGCGCATCACGCGGTCCTTGTCGTCACCGAATGCGGTGGCGCGCAGCCACAGCGCTCCGTCGGCCTCGTAGGAATGGCCCATCGCGGCGATGCGATCGACCACCTGCTGCACCTTGCCGTCGGTGTAGAGCGAGGATTCGAGGAAATACACGTCGAATTCCACGCCGAACGCGCGCAGGTCCTCGTCCTGTTCGTGGCGCAGCCAGGTGACCGCGAAACGCCGGATCGCGTCGAGGTCGTCGGGATCGGCCGCCGCGGTGACGCGCTCGTCGCCGGCTTCGACCGTGGCGCCGGCAAGGTAGTCCCGGGCGACGTCGCGGATGTACTCGCCGCGATAGCCGTCGGCCGGCCAGCCGGCATCGTCCGGTTCGATGCCCTTGATGCGCGCCTGCACCGACAGCGCCAGGTTGTTGATCTGCGCGCCGGCATCGTTGTAGTAGAACTCGCGGAACACCTGCCAGCCGGTGGCCGAGTACAGCCGGGCCAGCGTGTCGCCGGTCGCGGCCGCGCGCGCGTGGCCCACGTGCAGCGGGCCGGTCGGGTTGGCCGAGACGAATTCGATGCCGACCGCGCGCCCGGCGCCGGTTTGCCCATGGCCATATTCCGCACCCTGGTGCAGCACCCGGCGAATTTCCTCGTGCCAGGCCGCATCGGCAAGGAACACGTTGATGAATCCGGGACCGGCCACATCGACCCGCGCGATCATGGCGCTTTCCGGCAGCGCGTCCACGATAAGCCCGGCGATCTCGCGCGGCTTGCGGCGGGCAGCGCGGGCCAGCAGCATCGCCGCGTTGCAGGCGAAGTCGCCATGTTCACGCGAGCGCGTGCGTTCGATCACGAACGCCGGCGCCGGTACGTCGAGGGTTCCGTGGTCGCGCAGGCGCTCGAGCGCGCGCGAAAACAGCTCGTAAAGGGCGTCTTTCAAGATCGTGGGAAGGCGCAGTGGCGACCCGACATCCTAGCGCAGCGGCACGACGGCACCAAGCCGCGGAGCCTGTGGATAACTCGGTGGATACACTGCGCTTCCCGGTTTGCGACGGGCCGCGGCGTGCGGCATTTCACCAATGGTCATACAAGAAAGTTCCCATGGATCATATAGTTATAACGCACACCCTGAAACAACACGAAAAGCCACCGCCAACCTGTTGTGATTCTGTGTTGTGCATAACTGAAGATCCCGGTTCGGCCCGTGGTTGCGCACGGTATCGGTCGTCGGCCTGGCGCGTGCGCGCCGCGACGAGTGCCTGGCCACCGGTCGCGCCGGATGTTCACCGTAGTCGGAAGCGGAGGGACGCGCCGCATCCTGCGGCTTGCCGTTCGGGTCATCGCGAGCGCGCTTCGGCATCGTGCCTCCGCGGTCGGATCCCGCTTGCCCCGTGGGCCGGTCCGGAACGACGCAGCTCAGATCAATCCACGCGCCGCCATCGAGGTCGGCTCGCCCGCGCCAACCACCAGGTGGTCGAGCACGCGCACCCCGACCAGCTGCAGGGCATCGCGCAGCTGGCGGGTGATGTTGCGGTCGGCGGCCGACGGTTCGGCCACGCCCGAGGGGTGGTTGTGGGCCAGGATCACGGCCGCGGCGTTGTGCTTGAGCGAGGCGCGCACCACCTCGCGCGGATGCACGCTGGCGCCGTCGAGCGTGCCGCGGAACAGTTCCTCGAAGGCCAGCACGCGGTGGCGGTTGTCCAGGAACAGGCAGGCGAACACCTCGTAGGGTTTGTGCGCAAGCTGGGCCTTCAGGAACGCCGCACTGTCGCGCGGGCTGGTCAGCGCCGGACGCGCGGCCAGTTCCTCGCCCAGGCATCGCCGGGCCAGTTCCAGCGCCGCCATCAGCCGCGCGCGCTTGGCCGGCCCGAGCCCCCGCACGCCCGCAAGATCACTGGCCAGCAGCGCGCCCACGCCCCCGGCGCCGGCCAGCAGATCGCGCCCCATGTCCAGCGCGCTGTGGCCGCGCACGCCGCTGCCCAGCAGGATCGCCAGCAGCTCGGCGGGGGTGAGCGCGCCGGCCCCGCGCGCCAGCAGTTTTTCGCGCGGGCGTTCGCCCTCGGGCCAGTCCTTGATCGTCATGCTGCGTTGTCCTTCGGGAGCCTGCGTGCAGGCGACCAGCTCATGCTCGCCTGTCCGCATGCCTGCGCCAAGCGGCGCGCGCGCGCGAATCCGGTAAGCTAACCTCTTGCCGGCCTGTCAGTGATTTCCGACATGAACGCCACGCAAAACCATCATGTCGTGCTCGGCGTGTCGGGCGGCATCGCCGCGTACAAGGCGTGCGAGGTGGTGCGGCGCCTGCGCGACGCCGGCAGCGAGGTGCGCGTGGTGCTGACCGCGGGCGCCGAACATTTCGTCACGCCGATGACCTTCCAGGCGCTTTCGGGCCAGCCGGTCCGCCACGGCCTGTGGGACGCCGAGGCGGAAATGGGCATGGGCCACCTGGAGCTGGCGCGCTGGGCCGACGCGGTGCTGATCGCGCCGGCTTCGGCCGATGTCCTAGCCAAGCTCGCACACGGACTTGCCGACGACCTGCTCTCGACGCTGTGCCTTGCCACCACCGCGCCGCTGGCGGTGGCGCCGGCGATGAACCACCGCATGTGGCTGCATCCGGCCACGCAAGCCAACGTCGCGACGTTGCGCGAACGTGGCGTGGCGATCCTGGGTCCGGCCGATGGTCCGCTGGCCGAGGGCGAATCGGGACCGGGCCGGATGCTCGAGGCCGCGCAACTGGTACAGGCGCTGCTGGCGCCGGGCGGAACGCATGTCGCCTGACGCCGTGCTGGCCGGCGTGAAGGTGCTGATCAACGCCGGCCCGACTTACGAGGACATCGACCCGGTGCGCTTCCTGGGTAACCGCAGCTCCGGCAGGATGGGCTTCGCCATCGCCGCGGCGGCGGTGGCGGCCGGGGCCGAGGTGACCCTGGTCGCCGGCCCCGTTTCGCTGGACACGCCGCCGGGCGTCGCGCGCCGGGTGGACGTTCGCAGCGCGCGCCAGATGCGCGATGCGGTGCTGGACGCCGTCGGCGACGCCGACATCTTCATCGCCACCGCCGCGGTCGCCGACTGGCGCGTGGCCGACTACTCGGCACGCAAGATCAAGAAGGGGCCGACCGGTGCACCGGTGCTGGAACTGGTGGAAAATCCCGACATCCTGGCCGAGGTCGCCGCGCGCGAGGCACGCCCGTTCGTGGTCGGCTTCGCCGCCGAAACCGACCGCGTCACCGAACACGCGCGCGAAAAACTGGAGCGCAAGAACCTGGACATGCTGGCCGCCAACCACGTCACCGAAACCCTCGGCATCGGCGCCGAGGACAATGCGCTGGAGCTGTTCTGGCCCGGCGGCGACGAAAGCCTGCCGCGCGCATCGAAGCAGGAACTGGCCAGGACCCTCATCGCGCGCATCGCCGAGCGTTACCACGCGCAGGGACGCGCATGAGCGCAGCCGGGGTCGCGGTGGAACTGAAACGGCTCGATCCACGCCTGGGCGAGTCGATTCCGTTGCCAACCTACGCCACCGCCGGCAGCGCCGCGATGGACCTGCGCGCCGCACCCGAGTCGCCGCTGACGCTGGCGCCCGGCGACAGCGTGCTGGTCCCCACCGGCCTTGCCATCCACATCGCCGATCCCGGCTGGTGCGCGCTGATCCTGCCGCGCTCGGGACTGGGTCACAAGCACGGGCTGGTCCTTGGCAACCTCACCGGTCTGATCGACGCGGACTACCAGGGCCCGTTGATGGTCTCGTGCTGGAACCGGGGCGGGGAGGCATTTACCATCCGGCCGGGAGACCGCATCGCGCAGTTGCTGGTGACACCGGTGGCGCGCGTGCAGTGGCGTGTGGTCGGGGAATTCGCGCACAGCGAGCGGGGCACGGGAGGATTCGGCTCGACCGGAATTGCGTGATGGCCGACGACGCAAAACCCACCAAAAGGATCCTGCCGGACCTGCAAGGCAAGGCCCGGGCCGTGCGTGCACGCTTCAATCTGCGCCGCGGCATTGCCGAAGTGGTGTCCGACGCGTTGCTGGCCGTGGGTACGCTGCTGGTGCTGTTTGCCCTTTTCATGGGCTGGCAGTCGTGGCTGATCGTGCACCAGGCGCACGTAGCGCAGTCACTGACGCGCATGAAGTCCATGACCGCGCAGGCCGTCGCCTCGGTGGTCGCGGGCAAGCGCGAGGAGGTCACGGCTGCACTCAACGATCCGGCGCTGCGCCGGCAACTGGTCGCCAATGACGATGCCGCCACGCGCGCCGCGGTGGCGCGGCAGATGCGCGCCTCGCTCGGTGATGCCGCGGCGGTTGCGCTCTACAGCCCGCAGCTGAGCGAGGTGCTTCGGGGCAACCTGCAGCAGGTCGGCTTCGCGCGCGCCGCGCAGCTCATGAAGGCGTTCAGCAGCGGGAATCTGGGCCCGGCCGAATCACCCAAGCCGCACATCCTGAGCTTCGCCGGCCCGATCAAGGCCGCCGACGGCACGGTGCTGGCCTGGGCCACGGTGGATTTTCGCGATTCGCCGCTGCGGATCGCGTTGCAGTCCGCGCCGGTCGGCGGCGGGCGTATGGACCTGCGTCAATCGAATGCCACCACTGATGTCGTCCTGGACAGTGTCGGCGACCTGACGCTTTCCACCGCGGATGATTCGGGCGCCATCGTGCCGCACAGCCTGTTCCGGATTGCCACCGCACCGCCGCAATACTGGCTGCCGGTGACCGAATCGCTGACCCCGGCGCTGGTGCTGGCGGTGCTGGCGCTGCTGATCGGGCTGGCGGTGCTGTGGGAGCGTCCGCGCGTGCGCGTGCGCCTTGGCGGCGCCCCGCGACACGAGGAGCCGACGTTCTCCGAGGTGCTGGAGGCGACACCGCCGCCGGCTGCGCCCGCCCGTCCGGCAGCGCAACCGGAGCAGCCGGCGACCGGTGCCGAGGCCGCACCGGAAACGGCGCCCGCCACGGACGATCCGGTTCCCGACCAGGGCATCTTCCGCGCCTACGACATCCGCGGCGTGGTCGGCAAGACCCTCGATGCGGGCGTGGCACGCCAGCTCGGGCGCGCGATCGGCAGCGCGGTTCGCGACAAGGATCTTCACGAAATCGTGGTCGGCCGCGATGGCCGCCTGTCCGGCCCGGAACTTTCCGACGCGCTGATCGAGGGCCTGCGCGCCACCGGCGTGGACGTGGTGGACATCGGGGCGGTGCCGACGCCGGTGAGTTACTTCGCGGCCTTCCAGCTCAACACCGGCTCGTGCGTTTCGGTGACCGGCAGCCACAACCCGCCCGACTACAACGGCTTCAAGGTCGTGATCGGCGGCGAGACGCTGTCCGGCGACGCCATCGGCGACCTGTACCAGCGCATCGTCGACGGCCGCCTGGCCGACGGCCACGGCAACCTTCGCCAGTACGACATCGCCGCCGAATACATCGAGCGCATCGCTTCGGACATCCAGACCGGCCGGCCGCTGAAGGTGGTGATCGACTGCGGCAACGGCATCGCGGGCAACACCGCGCCGGGCGTGGTGCACGCGATCGGCTGCGAGCCGGTGCCGCTGTACTGCGACGTCGACGGCGAGTTTCCCAACCACCATCCCGATCCATCCGACCCGAAGAACCTTTCCGACCTGATCCTGACGGTCCAGAAGACCGACGCCGACCTTGGCCTGGCCTTCGACGGCGATGGCGATCGCCTGGGCGTGGTGACCAAGGACGGCGAGATCGTCTACCCCGACCGCGTGCTGATGCTGTTCGCGCAGGACGTGCTGGTCCGCAACCCCGGCGCCACCATCCTCTACGACGTCAAGTGCACCGGCCATCTGCAATCATTGATCCTGCGCAACGGCGGCAGTCCGCTGATGTGGAAGACCGGGCACTCGCTGATCAAGGCCAAGATGAAGGAGACCGGTGCCCAGCTCGCCGGCGAGATGAGCGGGCACTTCTTCTTCCGCGAGCGCTGGTACGGCTTCGATGACGGCGTGTACGCCGCCGCGCGGCTGCTGGAAATCCTGGCCGACGATCCCGAGGGCCGCACGCCGGAAGAAATCTTCGCGACGTTGCCCAAGGGCGTGTCGACACCGGAGCTGCACGTCGCGATGCCCGAGGGCGAGGCGCACGCCTTCATCACGCGTTTCCGCGAGCGCGCGCAGTTCGAGGGCGCGCGCATCACCACCATCGACGGCGTGCGCGCCGACTGGCCCGACGGCTGGGGCCTGGTGCGCGCATCCAACACCACCCCGGTGCTGGTGCTGCGCTTCGATGCCGACAGCTCCGATGCACTCAAGCGCGTGCAGGACGCCTTCCGCACCCAGCTTCTGGCTTGCGACGCTTCGCTGGCGTTGCCGTTCTGACGCGGACACTCCCTTCCCGGCGGCTGGCGTCATGCACGACGCTGGAGAGCCGGCTCAGAGCAGGCCCGTCTGTGGACTTCATGCAGCTGCGACAGCGCGCGTGCCGCGGACGTTGACGGCGCCGGCGCTTGTCCGCTTGTAAAAAGGCAATCCCCGTTTCCGGGGATTGCCGGATACCTGACCTGAAAGCGAAACGTCTTTCAACCGCAGCGTCGACGCAACCCGAGGAACAAGCCGATCAGCAGGGCTCCCATGCCGAACATCCCCAGTGTGGCCGGCTCGGGAACGGTGACCGATGTGGTCCCGAACTCGGTGATGTGGCTGAGCCCCGACCCGGTGCCAGCAACCGGGGTGTAGTACAGGGTCAGACTGCCGCCGGAAAGATTGTGGACCAGTCCCCAGCTCGGACCCTTGCCCGTCTTGATCAGGAAGTACTCCGCCGAGGTGGCGAAAATGGTGTTACCGGATTCGTCCTTGGTGCCGGTCGCGAAAGAATCGCCGCCCACCGTATTGGCATTCACGAACGCTGTCTCGGTGGCGATACCGGCGTTTGGCAGATCGAACAGGCTGCCGAGAAGAGGATCTGTCGAGTCGTAGGTGGTCGGGGAATCGCTGACAAGTGCCTCGAGCAGACCGGCGCAGTCTCCATTCGTGCTGCCGCAGCCGAGCGTAAACCGTTCGGCGGTGGGTCCACTGGCGTCGTTGTAGAAGGTGATCGGGGTGGCGTGCGCCAGCGGCATCACGGCCACCCCGAACGCCACCGCCATGGCAGTGGCCATGCCGAGCCTGATCTTTCGGGTCCATGGGCGGGGTCGCAGGTCAGACATGTCTCAACTCCGTTGGATTCTCGGTCACTCCGCACTCATGCGCGGATGCCCTGCAAGGCCTGTGGCAGGTTCCATGCCAACTATTGCAATGCTGCAAAAACAATTGGTTATGGACAACCTGGTTGATTGTCTTACCGGGTTGTGTAAGGTTTTTCGACACGCGAACGAAACCACGTGGCCAATGTGCTTCGAAACCCCGGGTTTTGCCCGGTCGTCGAAGCCTCGACCGACAACGGGCACCCGGCAGATGGCGGTCAATCGTATGCCGAGTTTGCGCCTTGAGCGCTGGATAATGAGACGGGGCATGCCCTTCACACGGATCGAGCGCGGATCCGCCGGTTGCCGTGGGCGCACCTCGTGGTTCACGAAGCACATGCGTCGGCGCGAGCCGAACCGGCCCGGAGTGTAAGGTTTGTCGACAGCGGGTTCGAAGTTTCACCTCACCACGGGACCACGAAGGCCAGGACCGGCCTTTGTGCCAGGAGATGCGGGCCATGCCGGCGCGTGCTCGGTGTACGCCGCAGGGCGGTCCAGCGCGTGGAGGCCGCCGGGAGCAGCGTGCCGCGCTCAATCGCCGGCAAGCGGACGATGCAACGTCCGCCCACCAGATTTGCCGCGCCGCACGTCAGGAAGCCGGCGGTGTCGCTCCGCTGAACTTCACCGCGGTCGCGCCGGTGATCGGCCCGGTGACGTGCGCCTGGTCGCTGATGTAGAGCTTCACCTTGCGCTCGAAGGTCAGCGGTCCGTTCACCGTGGCGCCGGGGCCGATGGTGATGGTCGGCACATTGTCGCTGTCGAAGTGGATGCCGATGCCGCTGCCGTCGTTCGGCTTTTTCACATGGATGCCGCCATCGACCACGGCCTTGCCGGTGACGTCGATGTCGCCGTTGACGGTGGTGATGCCCTTGCCGACGTGTGCGCCGGCGACGGTGACGTGGCCGTTGACGTTGGTGAGTTCGCCATCCACCGATGCGCCATCGGCAAGGCGCAGCGCGCCATTGACCGCGGTGACGTCACCCGACACGGAGGCGTTGGCATCCAGCGTCACGCTGCCGTTCACCGAGTCCACGCTCCCGGCGACCGCGTGCGGACCCAGCTTGACATGGCCGTTCACGGTGGCGGCCTTGCCCACCTGGGCACCTTCGGCCAGTTCGATCGAACCGTTGACCGTGGAGGCCTTGTCGGCCTTGGCCTTGGCGCCGACGTGCACCGAGCCGTTGACGGTGGTGGCGTTGGAAGTGCTGGTGCCCGCAGGCACATCGACCGAACCGTTGACGCCGTTGACGCAGGCGGCAAGCGCAAGCGGCAGGGTCAGGGCAAGGACGCAAAGACGTAGGGATCGCATGGCAGGTCTCCTGCGCGTGGGTTGAAGCTGATCCTGCCCGACTATTGTTGCCTCGACAATAGGCCTGTCGTCACCGTGACTTTCGGGCAGGTGGCTACAATGGGCCGAACGCCGCAAAGGACACCCCATGCACACCCTCGTGATGATCCGCCACGGCCAGTCGCTGTGGAACAAGGAAAACCGCTTCACCGGCTGGGCCGACGTCGACCTCACCGAACAGGGTCGCAACGAGGCACGCGAAGCCGGCGAACTGCTCAAGCGCGAAGGCTATGCCTTTGAGGTCGCGCACACCTCGTTGCTCAAGCGCGCCGTGCACACCCTCTGGGGCATCCAGGACGCCATGGACCTGGCTTGGCTGCCGGTGCACACTGACTGGCGCCTCAACGAGCGCCACTACGGTGCGCTGACGGGCCTCAACAAGGCCGAGACGGCGGCAAAACACGGCGACGAGCAGGTACACATCTGGCGTCGCAGCTACGACGTGCCGCCACCGCCGCTGGACCCGAAGGACAACTTCTGCGCCGACGATCCACGCTATGCGGGGCTGGAACCCGCGCAGATCCCGTTGACCGAGTGCCTGAAGGATACCGTGGCGCGTGTGCTGCCCTACTGGCACGAGGTACTGGCACCGGCGATCAAGGCCGGCCGGCGCGTACTGGTGGTCGCGCACGGCAATTCGATGCGCGCGCTGGTGAAATACCTCGACGGCATTTCCGACGAGGACATCGTCGGCCTCAACATCCCCACCGGCGTACCGCTGGTCTACCACCTCGACGACGCCCTGAAACCCGTCAAGCACTTCTACCTCGGCGACGCCGACGCCATCGCCGCCAAGGCCGCCGCCGTCGCCGCCCAGGGCCGTTCCGCGGCCAAGTGATTTTGCGCGGGCCGCAATAAAAGCAAAAGCCCTGGCCACGGATAAACACCAATTGCACGGATCAAAAGCGCATTTGGACACGGGCGATCGCGCACACAAGCGCCATGCGTGTCCAGCCGCCAAAATCCCTGGTCAAGCTGTTTCCTGATCGGCCGCATGTGCCGGTCAGTCGTCATGTCGTCATTCCGGGGCCGCCCGCGCTGTTTGCGGGCGGAACCCGGAATCCATGGTATGGCTCGTCAAGATCAAGATGGATTCCGGGTTCGCCTGCGATGAAGCCGCAGGCGCCCGGAATGACGACATGGTTGGTGGATGATCGCGAATGGAGAGGCATCAGACGCGGATCGACGTCGACGGGTGCGGACAAGCCGCTATCCGTGTTCATCCGTGAAAATCCGTGGCCAAGGCTTTTGATTTTGATCCGTGCAATCGGTGTTGATCCGTGGCAAAGGCTATTGCCTTCGGTCCGCGCGCGGCCACTTGTCGGCGCAAGCTGCTACAGCTTCACCCTGCGCCACGGCCACGCGGCGGCGAAGCTGACCACGCCGGCGGCGGCCAGCACGACGGGGGGCCAGATCCCGTAGCGGTCGCCCAGCGCGAACACCAGTGCGGCACCCAGCATCAGCGTGCCGCCGAACGCCGCCGCCAGGATGCGGCGCTGGGTTTCGCGGGCCAAGGTGTACAGGTGTTCAAGTTCGCGCTCGCCCACTTCCAGCGGGCTGTTGCCCTCGGCCAGCGCTTCCAGCGCACCATGGATCTTCTCGGGGACCAGCGGCGCGATGCGCAGCCATTCCGGCACCCGCTTGCGGATTTCGCGGAGCGTGTGGCGCACGCTGTAACGGTCGGCCAGGATGCGTTTCAGTACCGGCTGCGCCACCGACCAGATGTCGATGTCCGGGTCGAGCTGGCGGCCCAGGCCCTCGACGTTCAGCAGCGTCTTTTGCAGCAGGATCAGTTGCGGTTGCAGGGTGAGCTCGAATTCGCGCGCGACGCTGAACAGCCTGGCCACGACTTCGGCCAGCGAGATCTGCGACAACGGGCGCGTGAAGTATGGCTCGCACACGGTGCGCACCGCCGCTTCCAGCTCGTCGACTCGGATGTGGCCGGGCATCCATCCGGCTGCCAGGTGCAGTTCGGCGATGCGATGGTAGTTGCGCTCGAACATCGCGATGAAGTTTTCCGCCAGCCAGTACTGGTCCTGGTCCGGAAGCGAGCCCATGATCCCGAAGTCCAGCGCGATGAAGCGCGGCTCGCGGGTACGCGTGGGATCGACCCAGATGTTGCCCGGATGCGCGTCGGCGTGGAAGAAGTTGTCCCGGAACACCTGTTCGTAGAACAGCCTGACACCCTTTTCGGCCAGCACCCGGCGATCGATGCCGACCGCATCCAGCGCGTCGACATCGTCGGCGGGAATGCCGTGCACGCGCTCCATCGTGAGCACCTTCTCGCCGCTGTGCGACCAGAAGATCCGCGGCACGTACAGGTCGTCCGAGTTCTCGAAATTGCGCCTGAGCAGGCTGGCGTTGGCGCCTTCGTGCTGCAGGTTCAGCTCGTTGTGCAGCGTCTTGGCGACTTCATCGAACATGTCGTGCGGCCGGATCTTGTCGGCCTGCGGATGCCAGCGTTCGACCAGGCTGGCCAGCGCGTCCAGCAATTCGAGGTTGTGGCGTACGTTGCGCGCGACGTTGGGTCGCAGCACCTTGACCACGACCTCGCGCCCGTCGTGCAGGTGTGCCGGATGCACCTGCGCGATCGACGCCGAGGCCAGCGGCACTTCATCGAAGCTCGCATACAACTCGGTGACGGGCTTGCCGAGCGACTCCTCGACGATCGTGCGCGCCTCGGCGCCGGGAAACGGCGGCACCTGGTCCTGCAGTTGCGTCAGCTCGTCGGCGACGTCCGGGGGAATCAGGTCGCGGCGCGTGGACAGCACCTGGCCGGCCTTGACCCAGATCGGACCCAGCTCATTCAACGCCAGGCGCAGGCGCGCACCGCGCGGCAATGCCGCGATCTTCGGGCGCGGCCGGGGCAACAATGCACGCACCCAACGCAGCGGCCGCATCGCGTGCTGTTCGTCGATCAGGTCATCGACACGGTAGCGCACCAGTACCGCGGCGACGTGCAGCACCCGCGGCAACAGGCGCAGCGGCGTCATGGTTTTTCATCCAGGTGGCGCACCCGCGCCGCCAGCCGGTCGACGCGTTCGCGCAGGCTGTCCACGTCGTCCAGGAACACGTTCATCTCCGGATGCGGCACGGTCACGCGCGCCTCGTCGCGCAACCAGTCGACGGTATCGTCGCGAAAATGCCGCGCGCCCTGGCCCACCCAGCGCGCGGCATCGTGCAGCGCGCGCGCGATCGCGGTGCCGATGATCTCGCCGAAAACGGCCGCGAAGGCGGCTTCGACGTCGGGCCGGTACTGGCGCGCCAGGCGTTGCACCTGCTGGGCGAGGTCGGCATCGCCGGCGATCTCGATCCGGCCGGCCGGGCGTGCGTCGCCGTCGCGATCCAGCGCCATGGCCAGGAACGAACCGGGCGTGGCGTTGAGCTCGAAGTCGTTGGCGCTGCCGTCGTCGCCCGCGTTTGGCGGTGGTTCGATCTGCAGCGTGCGATGACGTGCCGCGATCGAGAATGCAACCTGCGGACCGCGCACGAACACGCCGATGCGCCGGCCCTCCAGCTTGCCGATCCCCTCGCGGGTTTCCGGATCCAGCGCCACCAGCCGGTTCAACGCCAGCGTCAGCGCCATGCCGCCCAGCTTGCGCAAGGGGTGCGGAATCCACGCATTGGGTTCAGAATCGGTCATCCGCGCATTGTAATCGCACCACGGATGCATGGCCTGTGACCGGCCCGCGCGTCGCCGCGCAGCTTCCGGGTCCAGAGCATGGCCGCGGGCGGTCGCGGATGGACACGGATCAAGAGCATTCGACGCGGATCAACGCGGACGGGCGCGGATTGAAACGTCGTATCTGTGTGCATCCGTGTAGATCCGTGGCAGAAAGGCTCTTGCCTTCGCCGGACCTGGGAAGAGCGCTTGCCACCGGCGAGCGGCTCGTGAATTCCATCCGCGCTTGTCCGCGGGAATCTGCGTCAAAGAGCTTGTGTGCTCGCAGCACAGGCAAAAAGCACTGGCCACGGATGAACACGGGTGGGCACGGATCAAGAGCATTCGACGCGGATCAACGCGGACGGGCGCGGATTGAAACGT
>CAZAXF010000056.1:0-10662 GCA_964489055.1 uncultured Rhodanobacter sp.
CGCAGAACAGGCCGTCACGCTCGGGCTTGAAGGTGCGGTAGTTGATGGTTTCGGGTTTTTTCACCTCGCCCCACGACCACGAACGGATCAGGTCGGGCGAGGACAGCGAGATCTTGATCGCATCGAAATCGAGCGGCTGGGACTGCTGGTTGAACAGGTTGAGAAGGTCTTTCATTTGGTGTCTCCGGGTGGAGCAGATTCTTGTGGCAGGGACGTGGATCAGGCGGCAACCGGGACCGGGGACCGGGGACCGGGGACCAGCAAGCGTGCGCTTCCGCTTCTACTGGTCCCCGGTCCCTTGTCCCCGGTCCCCGTCATCACCGTTCCTCCAGCTCCATGTCGATCGCCAGCGAGCGGATCTCCTTGACCAGCACGTTGAACGACTCGGGCATGCCCGCGGCCATCTTGTGTTCGCCATCGACGATGGCCTTGTACATCTGGTTGCGGCCCTGCACGTCGTCGGACTTCACCGTCAGCATTTCCTGCAGCGTGTAGGCCGCGCCGTAGGCTTCCAGCGCCCACACTTCCATTTCGCCGAAACGCTGGCCGCCGAACTGCGCGCGGCCGCCCAGCGGCTGCTGGGTCACCAGCGAATACGGGCCGGTGGAGCGTGCGTGCATCTTGTCGTCGACCAGGTGGTTGAGCTTCAGGTAGTGCATGTAGCCCACCGTGACCGGGCGATCGAAGGCGTCGCCGGTACGGCCGTCGAACAGGGTCGTCTGCCCCGATTCGGGCAGGTCCGCCAGCTTGAGCATGGCCTTGATCTCGGCCTCGTCTGCGCCGTCGAACACCGGGGTCGCCATCGGCACGCCGGCCTTGAGGTTCTCGGCCAGGGTCAGGATCTCGTGGTCCTTCAACGAATCCAGGTCCACGTGGTGCGCGGCATGCGCGCCGTTGTAGATTTCGTTGAGGAACGCGCGGATCTTGCCGGCCTTTTCCTTCGCCTCGACCATCCGGTCGATCTTGCGGCCCAGGCCCTTGGACGCCCACCCGAGGTGGGTCTCCAGGATCTGCCCGATGTTCATGCGGCTGGGCACGCCCAGCGGGTTGAGCACGATGTCGATCGGGGTGCCGTCATCCATGTAGGGCATGTCCTCGACCGGTGCGATCATCGACACCACGCCCTTGTTGCCGTGGCGGCCGGCCATCTTGTCGCCCGGCTGGATGCGGCGCTTGACGGCCAGGTGCACCTTGACCTGCTTGAGCACGCCGGGGGCGAGATCATCGCCGGCGGTGATCTTGGCCTGCTTCTCGCGGAAGCGCTTGTCGAAGGCCTCCTTGTGGCGCTTGATCTGCTCGGCAGCGCGCGAAACCGCCTCGGCGGCTTCCTCGTCCTTGGGGTTGACCTTGAACCACTCGTCCCTGGTCAGGCCGTCGAGGTACCCGGAGTCGATGGTCGCGCCCTTCTTGAGTCCCTGCGGGCCGCTGTTGGCGACCTTGCCGACCAGTTGCGAGCGCAGGCGGCCGTAGATCGCGCCTTCCAGGATGCGGAACTGGTCGTCCAGGTCCTTGCGCACGCGCTGGATTTCCATTTCCTCGATCTGCTTGGCGCGCTCGTCCTTCTCGATGCCGTCGCGGGTGAACACCTGCACGTCGATCACGGTGCCGTCCATGCCGGGCGGCACGCGCAGCGAGCTGTCCTTCACGTCGGAGGCCTTCTCGCCGAAGATCGCGCGCAGCAGCTTTTCTTCCGGGGTCAGCTGCGACTCGCCCTTGGGCGTCACCTTGCCGACCAGGATGTCGCCGACCTTGACCTCGGCACCGATGTACACGATGCCCGACTTGTCCAGGCGATTCAGCGCGGCCTCGCCCACGTTGGGGATGTCGGCGGTGATTTCCTCGGCCCCGAGCTTGGTGTCGCGGGCCTGGCAGGACAGTTCCTCGATGTGGATCGAGGTGTAGCGGTCTTCCTGCACCACGCGCTCGGACAACAGCACCGAGTCCTCGAAGTTGTAGCCGTTCCACGGCATGAACGCGACCAGCATGTTCTGGCCAAGCGCCAGCTCGCCGAGGTCGGTGGAGGACCCGTCGGCCAGGGTGTCGCCGGCCAGGACCTTGTCGCCGACGTTCACCAGCGGGCGCTGGTTGAGGTTGGTGCTCTGGTTGGAACGGGTGTACTTGGTGAGCGTGTAGATGTCCACGCCCGGATCGTTCTCGCCGATTTCCTTGTCGTTTACGCGCACCACGATGCGCGCGGCGTCGACCTGCTCGACCACGCCGCCCCGGCGCGCCACGATGGTGACGCCCGAATCACGCGCCACCGCGCGTTCGATGCCGGTACCCACCAGCGGCTTTTCCGACCGCAGCGTCGGCACCGCCTGGCGCTGCATGTTGGCGCCCATCAGGGCACGGTTGGCGTCGTCGTGCTCCAGGAATGGAACCAGCGCGGCGGCCACCGACACGGTCTGCATCGGCGAGACGTCCATGTAGTTGATCTCGGGCACCGGGCGCAGTTCGGACTCGCCGCGGAAGCGACAGGACACGAATTCCTCGGTGAACTTGCGGTGCTTGTCGAGCGGCGAGTTGGCCTGGGCGATGACGTAGTTGCCTTCCTCGATCGCCGAAAGGTAATCGACCTCGTCGGTGACCTTGCCGTTGACCACCTTGCGGTACGGCGTCTCCAGGAAGCCGTAGTTGTTGGTGCGCGCGTAGACCGCCAGCGAGTTGATCAGGCCGATGTTCGGGCCTTCCGGGGTCTCGATGGTGCACACGCGCCCGTAATGCGTCGGATGCACGTCGCGCACCTCGAAGCCGGCACGCTCGCGCGTCAGGCCGCCCGGGCCCAGCGCCGAAACGCGGCGCTTGTGGGTGACTTCCGACAGCGGGTTGTTCTGGTCCATGAACTGGCTGAGCTGCGAGGAGCCGAAGAACTCCTTGACCGCGGCCGCCACCGGCTTGGCGTTGATGAGGTCCTGCGGACCCAGGTTGTCGGCCTCGGCCAGCGACAGGCGCTCCCGGACCGCGCGTTCGACGCGCACCAGGCCGATGCGGAAGGCATTCTCGGCCATCTCGCCCACGCTGCGCACGCGCCGGTTGCCGAGGTGGTCGATGTCGTCCACGCTGCCGTGGCCGTTCTTGATCTCGATCAGCACCTTGAGCGCATCGAGGATGTCCGAGGTCTCGCCCTGCTCGCTGACCAGCGTGACGGAAGCTTCGTCCTTGCGGCCCGAGAAATACTGGTGGTCGTAGAGCACCGAGGGTCCGGTCACGTCCGAACGGCCGACGCGACGGTTGAACTTCATGCGGCCGACCACCGACAGGTCGTAGCGTTCGAAGGTGAAGAACAGGTTGTGGAACAGGTTCTGCGCGGCCTCCTTGGTCGGCGGCTCGCCCGGGCGCATCATGCGGTAGATCTCGACCAGCGCCTCGAGCTGGGTATGGGTCGGATCGGCGCGCAGGGTGTTGGAGATGTACGGACCGCGATCGAGATCGTTGACGAACAGCGTCACGATCGTGTCGACGCCGGCCTCGCGGAATTTCTCGATATGCTCTTCGGTCAGCTCGTCGTTGGCCGAGGCCAGCAACTCGCCGGTGTTCTCGTCCACCACGTCGGTGGCCAGGATGCGCCCGACCATGTAGTCATCGGGCACCTCCAGGGTGGTGACGTCGGCATCCTTGAGCTGGCGCACGTGGCGCGCGGTGATGCGCTTGTCCTTCTCGACCAGCACCTTGTCGCCGGCCACCAGGTCGAAGTTCAGCGTTTCGCCGCGCAGCCGCTCGGGTACCAGCGCCAGCTCGGCGTGGCCCTCGTCGTTGAGGTGGAACACGTTGTGCTCGAAGAAGATGTCGAGCATCTCCTCGTTGGTGTAGCCCAGCGCGCGCAGCAGGATCGTCACCGGCAGCTTGCGGCGCCGGTCGATGCGGGTGAACAGCACTTCCTTCGGATCGAACTCGAAATCCAGCCACGAGCCGCGATACGGGATCACGCGCGCGTTGAACAGCAGCTTGCCCGAGGAATGCTGCTTGCCCTTGTCGTGGTCGAAGAACACGCCGGGCGAACGGTGCAGCTGCGAGACGATCACGCGCTCGGTGCCGTTGACGATGAAAGTCCCGGTCTCGGTCATGAGCGGAATCTCGCCCATGTAGACCTCCTGCTCCTTCACCAGCTTTGGCACCTTCTTCGAGGCGGGGCTGTCCTTGTCATAGATGATCAGGCGTACCTTGACGCGCAGCGGCGCGCCATAGCTCATCCCGCGCATGCGGCACTCGCGCTCGTCGAAGGTCGGTTCGCCGAAGCGGTAGTCGACGAATTCCAGCTCGGCATTGCCCGAATGGCTGCGGATGGGAAACACGGATTTCAGCGCGGCCTGGAGCCCCACGTTCCGCCGCTTGCCCGGCGGCACGTCGGCCTGCAGGTAGTCGCGGTAGGAACCGGTCTGGATGGTCAGCAGGTTGGGCACCTCGAGCACTTGCGGCAGTTTGCCGAAGTCCTTGCGGATACGCTTCTTTTCGGTGAAGGAATAGGTCGTCATGGATGCTACCGCCTCGTTGACACCGGGAATCGGGAATCGGGTGCCGGGAATCGTCAAGCGCCGGACGGCGTGTCTTGATGATTCCCGCCCGGGTCCGCAAGACCCTTGGGGGAGAGATCAAGTTGTCAATTGGAAGTGGCTGGTACTGCCGGCACCAGCTAGGCCATCTCCCGCTACTTCCAGTTGGCCACTCGGTTTTTTGGTGAATCGGGAATGGGGAATGGGGAATCGGGAATCGTCACCAGCAAAAGCGTGCGGCCCTGCGTTTTCGATTCCCGAATCCCGATCCTCGATTCCCGTGTTGCTGTTGCAACGGCGAAAGCCCGGGGAGTTTCGGCCCCAGGCAAACGTCATCGCCCGCAGGAGCGAGCGTGCCCGCGATCCGTCGCCTGCACGCAGGCTCCTGCGGAGATGTTTTCCTGCATTTACTTCAATTCGACCTTGGCGCCGGCCGCCTCCAGATCCTTCTTGAACTTCTCGGCGTCTTCCTTGCTGACGCCTTCCTTGATGGTCTGCGGTGCGCCTTCGACCGCGTCCTTGGCTTCCTTGAGGCCCAAGCCGGTGATCGCGCGCACGGCCTTGATCACTTCGACCTTCTTCTCGCCGAACGAGGCCAGGACCACGTCGAACTCGGTCTTTTCCTCGGCGGCGGCGCCGTCGCCACCGGCCGCGGCCGGACCGGCGGCCACGGCCACCGGGGCCGCCGCGGACACGCCGAACTTCTCTTCCATCGCCTTGACCAGGTCCATCACCTCGACGAGGGTCTTGGACGAGATGGCTTCGATGATGTCTTCATTGCTGAGGGACATGTTGTTTGACTCCTGAAACGTTGAAAGGTTGATGTGTTGGGGCCGGGAATCGGGAATCGGAAACTGGAAAAGCAAGGGTCTTGTACGCTGTCGCCTTTCCTGATTTCCGGCTTTCTGTCCCGGACCTCCGTGTTGATGCTCGAACGGAAACCCTACGCGGCCTGCTTCTGCTGCCCGACGGCGTTGACGGCGCGCGTCGCCTGCACGGCGGGCTCGGCCAGTACGCGCACCAGCTGGGTGGCGGGCTGGACCAGCACGCTGAGCAGCATCGACAGCGCCTCGTCACGGGTCGGCAGGGACGCCAGCACATCGACGTGCGAGGCGGGATACGCCTTGCCGCCGATCGCGACCAGCCTGGGCTTCAGGCTTTCGTAGCTCTTGGCATACTCCTTCATCAGGCGCCCGGCGGCACCCGGATCCTCGGTCGAGAAGGCATACAGCAATGGACCGACGAGCTGCTCTTGCGTGCACTCGTATTCGGTACCGGTGACCGCACGTCGCACCAGGTTGTTCTTGATGACCTTCACGAACACACCCGACGCACGTGCCTTCCTGCGCAGCTCGGTGAGCTGCCCGACCGACAGACCCGCGTACTCCGCGGCAACCAGCGAATGTGCCTTCGAGGCAACTTCGGCCAGTTCGGCAACGAGCTCTTTCTTTTGTGCCAGATTGAGCGGCATTGCATCCTCCGATGGACCCACCACGCGCTCCGCGCGCCATGCGTCCGATCCAAACGGACCGCCGGCATCCTGCCGGTCGGCCGGCACCTTCCGGTGCCAGGTTTCGGTGTCCGCTCGGAGATCAACCTTCCGGTGATCCGTTGCGGGCGACACCATCTGCGCAGGCGGGAATCCCGTATCGGCGATTCCGATTGAGGCTTGGCGGGCACTCGGCCCGCGTCGCCACCTGCGGTCTTTGACGGCTGGTTGCGATGTTCTGCAACTTCGCCCTCAAAAGCCGGGACCCGGGACTCGGGACTCGGGACTCGAAGGATCAAGAACCATGCGTTCTCGTTCGTTCGGGACCGAATCCAGGGTCACGGCTCCGTTTTTCAGTACCGGGAAGCGGCACAAGGGTTGGGGATCCGGAAAAAGCAGCGCCGCGCGCTCTTGGCTCTTCCGAGTCCCGAGTCCCGAGTCCCGAGTCCCGTCAACAAATCATTTCGCCGCCGTCACCAACGTCGACGTATCGACGGTGACGCCCAGGCCCATCGTGCTCGAGACCGATACCTTCTGAAGGTATTGGCCCTTCGCCGTGGATGGCTTGACCTTCACCAGGTCGGCGATCAGCGCATTCAGGTTGTCACGCAGCGCGTCGACCTCGAAATTGACCTTGCCGATGGTGCAGTGGACGATGCCGGCCTTGTCATTGCGGTAGCGCACCTGCCCGGCCTTGGCGTTCTTCACGGCCGTTTCCACGTCCGCGGTCACCGTGCCCACCTTGGGATTGGGCATCAGGCCGCGCGGACCGAGCAACTGGCCGAGCTTGCCGACCACGCGCATGGCGTCCGGCGTGGCGATCACCACGCCGAAGTCGATGTCGCCGCCCTGCATCTGCTGGGCCAGGTCGTCCATGCCGACCACGTCGGCGCCGGCGGCCTTGGCCGCTTCGGCCTTCTCGCCCTCGGGGCAGAACACCGCTACGCGCACCGTCTTGCCGGTGCCGTGCGGCAGCACCGTCGAACCGCGCACGCCCTGGTCGGACTTCTTGGCGTCGATGCCCAGGCGCACGGCCACGTCCACCGACTCCACGAACTTCGTCTTGCTGTTGTCCTTGAGGATCTTCAATGCCTCGTCCACGGGATAGGGCTTGCCCGCTTCCACCGCACTGGCCATCGCCTTGAACCGCTTGCTCACACGTGCCATGTCAAACGCCCTCCACGGTCAGGCCCATGCTGCGCGCGCTGCCGGCAATGGTGCGCACGGCCGCGTCCAGATCCGCCGCGGTCAGGTCGGGCTCCTTCTGTTTGGCGATCTCTTCAAGCTGCTTGCGCGTCACCTTGCCGACCTTGTCGGTATTGGGCTTGGGCGAGCCCTTGCCAAGCCCGGCCGCCTTCTTCAGCAGCACGCTGGCCGGCGGAGTCTTGGTGATGAACGTGAAGCTGCGATCGGAATAGGCCGTGATGACCACCGGAATCGGCAGCCCCTTCTCGACCTTCTGCGTGGCCGCGTTGAAGGCCTTGCAGAACTCCATGATGTTGAGGCCACGCTGGCCCAGCGCCGGACCGACCGGGGGACTCGGATTGGCCTCCCCGGCCTTGACCTGCAGCTTGATGTAGCCGATTACCTTCTTTGCCATTGTATTTTCTCCGGGAGTTCAAGCGTCTGCACGTCACTGGGACTGCGGGACTCCTCCAGTTGTTGAAAATGCCAGTCGCTCGCTGCGCTCGCTGTCAGTCGGCGGCTGCGCCGCCTGCAAAGAGTCAGTAACAGCGTGCTCCTGCTGACTCTTTACCTACTTACAGCGCACGAAGTGCGCGACTTACCGCTTCAAGCCTTCTCCACCTGCCCGAACTCCAGTTCGACCGGGGTGGAGCGTCCAAAAATCAGTACCGCCACGCGCAGGCGGCTCTTTTCGTAATTGACTTCCTCGACCACGCCGTTGAAATCGTTGAACGGGCCGTCGGTGACGCGCACCATTTCGCCCGGTTCGAACAGCACCTTGGGCTTGGGTTTCTCGATGCCTTCGCGCACGCGGTTCAGGATGGCGTCGGCCTCGGAATCCTTGATCGGCAGCGGCTTGTCGGCGGTGCCGCCGATGAAGCCCATCACCTTTGGGGTTTCCTTGACCAGGTGCCAGCACTCGTCGTCAATGCGCGGCGCGCGTGCCTCGCCGGTCGTCTCGATCTGCACCAGCACGTAGCCGGGGAAGAACTTGCGCTCGCTCTTGCGCTTCTGGCCCGCGCGCATTTCGACCACTTCCTCGGTCGGCACCAGCACCTCGCCGAACTTGTCCTGCATGTCCGACCGCGCGATGCGCTCGGCCAGTGCCCGCTTGACTTGGTGCTCGAAGCCCGAGTAGGCGTGGACCACGTACCAGCGTTTGCCTGTCGATTCGTTCATGTTCTCAAAGTTTCAGCAAGTGGTCGAGGATCGCCCACTTCAGGAAAATGTCGATCAGGCCCAGGATGATGCTCAAGATGACCACCACCACGATCACGATCAGCGTGGTCTGCAGGGTTTCCTGGCGCGTGGGCCAGACCACCTTGCGCATCTCGAACTGCGTCTCGCGCAGAAACGAGCGCACGCCACGGCCGGGTGCCGTGAACCAGGCCACGCCGCACGCAACCACGATCCCCCCCAGCACCATCAGGGTGCGCACCACCGGGGCCAGTTGTGGCAGCAGGTAGTACGCCGCCACGCCCGCGACCACGATCAGCGCCGCGAGCGTCAACAGGCCAGCGTCGGTGGCCTTGCCGGATCGGATGGATTCCGCTTTTGCACTCATGGTTTTCTTCTTTTCCGGCACGCTCTTCCGCACCTGCACTCACATGTCATGGCACGCCAGGAGGGACTCGAACCCCCAACCTGCGGTTTTGGAGACCGCTGCTCTGCCAATTGAGCTACTGGCGTATGGGTCAAGTCGCTCGCTCCGCGAGCTGTAAAGGGTCAAGTCGCTCACTGCGTTCGCTGCAAGAAGTCAAGCGGAAAGCCGCGAGATGTCGCTTCCGCTCTGACCCTTTACTCTTTACAGGCAGCGAAGCCGCCGACTTCACTCTTTACTCAATGATTTTCGTCACCACCCCCGCGCCGACGGTACGACCGCCTTCGCGGATCGCGAACCGCAGGCCTTCCTCCATCGCCACCGGGTGGATCAAGGTCACCGACATCTTCACGTTGTCACCGGGCATCACCATCTCCACGCCCTCGGGCAGCTCCACCGCACCGGTGATGTCGGTGGTGCGGAAGTAGAACTGCGGCCGGTAGCCCTTGAAGAATGGCGTGTGACGACCGCCTTCGTCCTTGCTCAGGCTGTACACCTCGGCCTCGAACCGCGTGTGCGGCGTGATCGTGCCCGGCTTGCACAGCACCTGACCGCGCTCGACTTCCTCGCGCTTGGTGCCGCGCAGCAGCAGCCCGGCGTTGTCGCCCGCCTCGCCCTGGTCCAGCAGCTTGCGGAACATCTCCACGCCCGTGACCACCGTCTTCTGGGTCGGCTTGATGCCCACGATCTCCACTTCGTCGCCCACCTTCACCACGCCGCGCTCGATGCGCCCGGTCACCACCGTGCCACGACCGGAAATGCTGAACACGTCCTCCACCGGCATCAGGAACGACTTGTCGATGTCGCGCTTGGGCTCGGGAATGTATTCGTCCAGCGCCTCCACCAGCTTCAGGATGCTCGGCACCCCGATCTCCGACTCGTCGCCTTCCAGCGCCTTGAGCGCCGAACCGGTGATGATCGGCGTGTCGTCGCCCGGAAACTCGTACTTGGTCAGAAGCTCGCGGATCTCCATCTCCACCAGCTCCAGCAGCTCGGCGTCATCGACCATGTCCGCCTTGTTCATGTACACCACGATGTAGGGCACGCCCACCTGCCGCGCCAGCAGAATGTGCTCGCGCGTCTGCGGCATCGGGCCGTCGGCCGCCGACACCACCAGGATCGCACCGTCCATCTGCGCCGCGCCGGTGATCATGTTCTTCACGTAGTCGGCGTGTCCCGGACAGTCCACGTGCGCGTAGTGCCGCGTCGGCGACTGGTATTCCACGTGCGCCGTCGAAATCGTGATCCCGCGCGCCTTCTCCTCCGGCGCCGCGTCAATCGCCGCGTAGTCCTTGAAGTCCCCGCCAAAACGCTCGGCACCAATCTTCGTCAGCGCCGCCGTCAGCGTCGTCTTGCCGTGATCCACGTGGCCAATCGTGCCCACGTTGATGTGCGGCTTGCTGCGATCGAATTTTTCTTTGGACATGGCGTTGTTACCTTCTTCTGCAATCTGCGGGTTTTGTTCGCGTGGGTGGGTGCTGCGGCTTCGGGTGATTCCTGATTCGGGGACCGGGGACCGGGAAAGGCAAAATCTCGCAAGTTGTCGGTCTACCGGTCCCTTGTCGCCGGTCCCGGCTTGTGGTGCTCACGACAGGAATCGAACCTGTGACCTCTTCCTTACCAAGGAAGTGCTCTACCGACTGAGCTACGTGAGCGTTGATTTTTCATGGAGCGGGAGACGGGAATCGAACCCGCACCATCAGCTTGGAAGGCTGAGGTTCTACCATTGAACTACTCCCGCGCTGACGGGAATTGGGAGTCGGGAATGGAGAATCGGGAGCCGGCCGGTGCAACCGCTTTGGCTTTTACGATTCCCGATTCCCGATTCTCGATTCCCGGCATTGCTGGTGGAGGGAGGTGGATGACTCCGGGCATCCTGCCCTCCGCCCGTCCGGGGC
>CAZAXF010000056.1:10762-20053 GCA_964489055.1 uncultured Rhodanobacter sp.
TCCACCTCCTTGAACGTCTTGCACCTCTTGTTGAAGCTGGTGGAGGGAGGTGGATGACTCCGGGCATCCTGCCCTCCGCCCGTCCGGGGCCGCGCCGCTTCGCGTCGCGTTCCGATTCGCTCCAGGCGAATCGGTCGAACCGCCATTTTCATTTTCGGTGGTTCGCATCCACCTCCTTGAACGTCTTGCACCTCTTGTTGAAGCTGGTGGAGGGAGGTGGATTCGAACCACCGAAGGCGTAAGCCAGCAGATTTACAGTCTGCCCCCGTTGGCCGCTTGGGTATCCCTCCGGAAATTTTTCGTATGTTTGCCTGAACCTGAAAGCTGGCGATCGCCTGCACGCAGGCTCCTACGGAGCAGGTTGGTAGGAGCCTGCGTGCAGGCGACGCCCTGACGTTCAATGCATGTCGCTACGCACGATGGCGCACCGACACAAACAACCCGGCATGTACTCGGACACCCGGGCTTGGCCTGTTTGCTTCACAAAGACTGCGTATTTTCGCGGCTCCCGGCGGGCAAGTCAACCATCCGTTTCCCGCGACAACGTGCGGGCCAGGCGTGTCGGCGGCGGGTCGCATGGCGCCACAGAAACCCACCGACGCCTGCACCATGGATTGTAAACCATTGTTCTGGAAATATTAAAAAGTGTTCCGCCCTGAACGCCTTGGCACGCATCCTGCACTTCGGGGGCGTACTTCGGACTCGCCACGTCTCGGTGCACCGGAGTCGTCACACTCATGAACACTGGAGGAACCCACGATGCAACTGAAGAACACCCTGCTTGCCGCCGGCCTTGCCATTGCCTGCGGCACCATCGCAACCCCGGCCGCACAAGCAGCCACCGCCACCGCCAGCATGCCGGTGACCATCACCATCCAGAACGCCTGCAACGTCAGCTCGGTCGCGCCGACCACGCTCGACTTCGGTACCCAGGGTCCCTTGACCGCCAACGTCGACAGCACCTCGACCATCACCGTGACCTGCACCAGCGGTGCCACGTACGATGTCGGCCTGAGCGGCGGCGGCAGCGGCGACATCAACGCACGGGTGATGACCAATGGCGGCAACCAGGTCGGCTACCAGCTGTATTCCGACAGCGGTCGCCAGACCGTCTGGGGCGATACCGTCGGCACCAACACCGTGTCCAACACCGGCAGCGGCACGGCCCAGACATACACCGTGTATGGCCGCGTGCCCGCCCAGACCACGCCGCCGGCGGGCACCTACAACGACACGGTCACCGTGACCGTCACCTACTGAGTCGCGGACCATGCGCAGGCACTTTCTTGCCCTTGGCCTCCTGGCCCTGGCGTTGGTGTTGCCATGCGGCACGGCGGGTGCTTCCGGCCTGCAGGTTGCACCCGTCGGCCTGGAGTTTTCCGCCACCACGCGCGCGCAGGGATTGTGGCTGACCAACACCGGCAGCAAGCCCCTGCACGCGCAGGTCCGGGTGTTCCACTGGACCCAGCAGGATGGCAAGGACAACCTGACACCGACCCGGGCACTGGTGGCCAGTCCGCCGATGCTGGATCTGGCGCCGGGTGCGCGCCAGCTGGTGCGCGTCATTCGCCTGGGAACGCCGTCCAGCGGCGGGCATGAAGATGCCTTCCGCCTGCTCGTGGACGAGCTGCCCGGGTCGGGGAAAGACAAGCAGACCGGCGTGCAGTACGTGCTTCGCTATTCGATCCCGGTATTCGTGGAACCGGCGGGGAATCCGCCGGCAGGCATCACGGCAGGTTCGCTGCGCTGGTCGCTGGAGCAGGCGAACGGCCACGCGGTTCTCCAGATCCACAACGCCGGATCGCGGCACGCCCGGATCAGCGCCGTGACGTTGCTGCCACCAGGCGGCACGCCGGTGGAGGTGACGGCCGGACTGCTCGGCTACGTCCTGCCCGGCATGACCATGCACTGGCCCCTCAAGGTTGCGCCCGCACGCCTGCCGGCCGGCACCACAATCAGGATGAACATCAATGGCAAGCCTGCCGACCAGACGCTGCGTACTGGCGGCCTGCCTCGCTAGCGCACTGCTGGCACCGGTGATCGCCGCCGCGGCGGGCCCCGGGCCCGGCCCGGTCGCACCCGGCACCGCGGGGCCGGTGATCGTGCCCGACGGTACCGCGACCTCGACCGCGCAGGGGCACGGCGAAAGCCTGTACCTCAATGTGGTGGTCAACGGCCGTGACACCGGCAGGATTGCCCATTTCATCCGGACCGGCGACAGCTTCCGCGCCACGGCGGAGGCACTGCGCGCCTTGGGGTTCCGGTTGCCGGCGTCCGAACATGGCCTGCTCGACGTCACCGCCTTGCCGGGCGTGGCTGTGCACTACGACGCTGCCACCCAGCAACTGGAGATCAACGCGCCGCCCGACCTGGTCCAGGAGCACGTCGCCATACTGAATGCACGCGCCAACGTGATTCCTCACCCGACCGTCTCGCCGGGCCTGCTGGTCAACTACGACCTGTACGGTGCGCGCGACAACCGCGCCACCACCAACGTTTCGCTGTATACCGAGCTGCGCGCCTTCAACCAGTGGGGTGTGCTGTCCAGTACCGCACTGAGCCGCAGCCTGAAGTTTCCCGGCGCCGGGACGCACACGGACAGCGTTCGCCTGGACACCACGTTCAGCCGCTCCTGGGTCGACCGCGCACTGACGCTGCGCGTTGGCGACGTCGTCAGCGGCGCGCTCGACTGGTCGCGGGCCACCCGACTTGGTGGCATCCAGTTGCAACGCAACTTCGCCCTGCAACCCGACCTCGTCACCTTTCCCGTGCCGGCCTTCTACGGTCAGGCCAACCTGCCCTCGACCGTGGATCTTTACGTCAATGGCGTCAAGCAATACAGCAGCCAGGTGCCGACCGGTCCGTTCCAGCTCAACACGGTCCCGGTGATCAGCGGCAACGGCCAGGCCGAGGTCGTGATCACCGACGCGCTGGGTCGCCAGCGCAGCATCGCCTTCCCCTTCTACGTCACCGGGCGGCTGCTGAAGCCGGGTCTCAGCGACTTTTCGCTGGAACTGGGCTTCGTGCGCCGGGATTACGGGCTGGCGTCCTTCGATTACGGTTCAGACCCCGCGTTCAGCGGTACCTGGCGGCGCGGGTTCACCGACCGGCTGACCCTGGAAGGTCATGGCGAAGCCACGTCCGGGCTGGTCGAAGGTGGCGTCGGTGCGGTAATTGCCCTCGGCGACGCCGGCGGCGTGCTGCGCACGGCCCTCGCCGCCAGTCACGGCCACGGTGCGAGCGGTCGCCAGGCCGAAGTGGGCTACGACTGGCGCAACGAACACTTCAACTTCTCGCTCGATACGCGCCGGAGCTTCGGCAACTATCGGGACATCGCCTCGCTTTACAGCCTGCCACCACCGCGACGGGTCGATCACGTGCTGGCCGGCTTGATGCTGGGTCACACGGGCAGCATCGGTCTCAGTTACGTGGCGTTGCAATATCCGGGCGAACCCAGCGACCGCTACGCCAGCGCGTACTACTACCGTTCGCTCGGCCCGCGAGTCGCATTGAATTTCTCGGTCAACCAGAATCTGGGCGCGCCGCGCGATCGCAGCCTGTTCCTGGGCATCTCCCTGTCGCTGGACCACGGCGTTTCCGCCTCGCTTTCGGCCCAGCATGACAACAGCGGCAACCTGGTGGCAATCGACGCGGGCAAGCCCATCAACCCGGACGGCGGCGTTGGCTGGCGCCTGCGCGCGCAGGACGGAAACGGACGACATGGCGGCATGGCACAGGTCGGATACAACAGTTCGCACGGCCAGATACTCGCCGGTGCGCAGACCTTCAACGGCGACACTCAGGGCTACGCCGATCTGTCCGGTGCGCTGGTGTTGATGGACCGTCGATTCTTTCTCGCACGACGCATAGACAACGCCTTTGCCGTGGTATCCACCTCCGGCGTTGCCGGCGTGCCGGTCCTGCTGGAGAATCGTCCGATCGGTGTCACCGGTTCACGGGGGGACCTTCTGGTCACGCAACTCAACGCGTACCAGCGCAACAAGCTTTCGATCGATCCGATGAAATTGCCGGTGGACGTGGACATCGGCCGCGTCAACGCCGAGGTCGTACCCACGGACCGCGCCGGTACGCTGGTGAAATTCGGCATAACGCCCGTGAACGCCGCTTCGGTGATCCTGCACGACGACGAGGGACGGCCGGTGGAAGTCGGCAGCACGGCGACACTGCGTGGCAGTTCCGCGCCGCCGGCAACGATCGGCTTCGGCGGCATGGTGTATCTGGAACACCTCCAGGCCCACGACGTGCTGGACGTCAAGATGCCCCACGGCCAATGCGTCGCACGATTCGACTATCACCCGCAGGCCGGAACCGTGCCCGTGATCGGCCCGCTGACCTGCCAGGAGACCAGGCCATGAACCACCCGATGCTGCGTTGCTGCGTCGCGTTGCTGCTGATCGGTATTGGACTGTGCTGGTTCAAACCGGCGCAGGCCGCGATCAGTTGCAGTGCCTCGATGAGCAACCTCAACTTCGGCAACGTGGATCCACAATCCACCCGGACCGACAGCACGGCAACGCTTACCTACACCTGCAGCAACGACGGGTTCTTCCCACCAACGTATTCGGCGATGGTGTGCTTCAGCATCGGCGAACCGGGCGGCGGTCCGTTCAATCCGCGCCAGATGCACGACGCGGCCAACGACATACTGGCGTTCCAGCTCTACCAGGATCCCGGCCGCTCCACCGTCTGGGGCAGCCAGTTCTACGGCTTCCCCACGCCCCTGATGGTCCCGATCACGCTGCAGGGAGGCCTTTTGGGACGACAGTCGATCACCGGCACGGCGACCCTCTATGGCCGGGTCCTGACCGGACAGAACACCGCCATGCCAGGTCATTATGCAGACCACTACGGGCCGGGCGACACCGCCATCACCATCAACCAGCGCCCGGGGTCCAACCCACCGTCTTCCTGCTCCGAAAGCCTCGGCGAGCGGTTCGGCTCCTTCACGGTATCGGCAACGGTGGTGAACAAATGCACGGTCACCGCCACCACGTTGAATTTCGGCACCGTCGGGCTGCTGGCATCGGCCATCGATGCCACCTCGTCACTGGGCGTGCAATGCTCGCGCGGGACACCCTACAACGTGGGGCTGGACGCCGGCCTGCACGGCGGCGGCAACATCAACGCGCGCAAGATGACGCTGGGCGCCCGTAGCATCGGCTATCAGCTCTATCGTGATCCCGGGCGAACCAATACCTGGGGCAATACCGTGGGCACCGATACGATCGCCGGTACCGGCACCGGCAACACGCAATCACTCACGGTGTACGGCAGGGTGCCAGCGCAACCAACGCCCCCTGCAGGAACCTACCACGACACCGTCACGGTGACGGTGACCTACTGAACCAGGCGGCTCAGGAGGACGGCGGCTGCCGATGCAGCCGGGCCAGCGGCTTGCCGGATGCATCCAACAGGATCAGGCTGTCGCCTTGATGCTTGATGCGTGCCGTGTGGCGCAACGCGGCAAACACGCCGCGCTCGACCCGCATGGCGCCGGTCGGGGTCATGCAGGCCATCTTGGTGGACATCGCGTGGCCGAATTTCATGTGTCCGCCGGCGCCGGTTTCGTAGGACGCGTTGTAGGCGTTGCAGCCGGCCTTGCCCGACGCATGGCCTTCATGCAGGCGCATTGTCGCGGTCACGTCGTCGGGCACGGCGATCCCGCCGACCTCCACGAATTTCCAGTTGCCCTCATCTGCCTGGCTCATGCCCGTAGTCTCCGACGCCGCGGCGGTCGGGGCGGTTGCCGCGGGGGCGGGCGCCGGATCGCGCGCCGCCTGGGCGGTACAGCCACCGGCGGCCAGGGCCACCGTCAACAAGACCGGTATCACACGCATGACCCACCCTCCTTGCCGAACGGACCTCCGAGGATATCCCGGCGACGCTGAATCGCGGTTGTGCGGCCAGACCGGCGCGCTCACACGTTGAAGCGGAAGTGCAGGACGTCGCCCTCCTGCACGCGGTATTCCTTGCCTTCCAGCCGCAGCCGGCCGGCGTCGCGGGCGCCGGATTCGCCGCGGTACTTCACGTATTCGTCGAACGAGATGGTTTCGGCGCGGATGAAGCCCTTCTCGAAATCGGTGTGGATGACCCCGGCGGCCTGTGGCGCGGTGGCGCCGCGCTTGACGGTCCAGGCCCGGACTTCCTTGGGTCCGGCGGTGAAATAGGTTTGCAGGCCCAGGAGCTTGTACGCCGCGCGGATCACGCGATCGAGCCCGGGCTCGGCAAGGCCCATCGCGGCCAGGAACTCGCCGCGGTCGGCTTCATCCAGTTGCACCAGCTCTTCCTCGATCGCGGCGCACACCGGCACCACCACGGCGCCTTCGGCGGTCGCGCGCGCGCGCACGGCATCAAGATGTGGATTGCCCTCGAACCCGTCCTCGCGCACGTTGGCCACGTACATCAAGGGCTTCATCGTGAGCAGGAACAGCTCGCGCACCGCCGCGCGTTCCTCGTCCTCCAGCGCCAGCGAGCGCGCCGGCCGGCCTTCGTCCAGCGCCGCGCGCAGCTTTTCCAGCACCGGACGCCGCGCCATGGCCTCCTTGTCGTTGGTTTTGGCCGCCCGCTCGACGCGCTGCAGGGCCTTGTCCACCGACTCCAGGTCGGCCAGCGCCAGCTCGGTGTCGATGGTCTCGATGTCGGACACCGGGTCGATCCTGCCCGACACGTGCACCACGTCGGGATCCTCGAAGCACCGCACCACGTGTGCGATCGCATCGACCTCGCGGATGTGGGCCAGGAACTGGTTGCCAAGCCCCTCGCCCTTCGACGCCCCGGCGACCAGGCCGGCGATGTCCACGAATTCGACCGTCGCCGGAATGACCTTCTGCGGCTGCGCGATTTCGGCCAGCTGCGCCAGGCGCGGATCGGGCACCGGCACCACCCCGACGTTCGGATCGATGGTGCAGAACGGGAAATTCGCCGCCGCGATGCCCGCCCTGGTCAGCGCGTTGAAAAGGGTGGATTTGCCCACGTTGGGGAGGCCGACGATGCCGCAGCGGATACTCATGGACGACTCCGACGACCGAAGCATTGCCGTTCTCGGGCGCGACTGGCCACTCGCGGCTCGGGACTCGGCAACAGCAAAAACAAATGCATTACGCTCTCCTCGGATTGAATCAGGGGCGTGGTGACGAAAGACAGCGCACCCGCGAAAACGCGGCTTTCACGAGTCCCGAGACCCGAGTCCCGAGTCCCGGCTTGTGTTCAGCCTCTTCATCGCCTCGCTGAAATCACCCGCCACCAGCCGTGGCAGTTCATCCAGCCCTCGCATGATCGCATCGAGCATCGCGTCCTCGTCGGCCGCGGACGGGTTGCCGAGCACCCACGGCGTGACGCGGTTGCGGTCGCCGGGGTGGCCGATGCCGATGCGCAGGCGGTGGAACCGGCCGTGCCCGAGCTGGGCCATGATGTGGCGAAGCCCGTTCTGGCCGCCGTGGCCGCCATCGAACTTCAGCCGGGCGGTGCCCGGGGGCAGGTCAAGATCGTCGTGCACCACCAGCAATTGTTCGGGCGCCAGCTTCCAGAAACCCAGTGCCGCCACGATCGCGCGACCGCTCTCGTTCATGAAGGTGTCGGGCTTGATCACCCGCACCGGCACGGCGCCGACCGTGACGCGGCAGGCCTGCGCATGCAGGCGCTTCTCGAAATCGAAGCGCGCGCCGGTGCGCGTCGCCAACACGTCGGCAAACCAGAACCCGGCATTGTGCCGGTTGCGCAGGTATTCGGGGCCGGGGTTCCCCAGGCCGGCGACAAGGCGGATTCCGGACATCGATTGAACCACCAGGCGAAAGACAGGGCGCCAGCGGAAACGAGCCCCGACGGCGCAGGCGCGGGCCAGCCATCCCTGGCCGGCCTTGCGGGCGAAGGCGCGCCGCCGCAGGCGGCGTGCCGTATCCGGACGCTACTTCTGTTCGTCCTTCGCCTCGGGCGCTTGCTTGTCGGCCTCGCCCTCGGCGGCCTCCGCGGGCGCACCTTCCTCGCCCTCGACCGCTTCGCCCTCGACGGCCTCTTCCGGCTCTTCCTCGACTTCCTCGTGGATTTCCTGCACCGACACCACGGTATGGTCGTATTCCTTGCCGAACTTGAGCTCGGGGATCTCGACGCCCGGCGGCAGCTTCAGGTCGGACATGTGCAGCACATCGCCAAGTTCGAGCGCGGAAAGATCGAGCTCGATGTGTTCGGGAAGGTCCCCGGGCAGGCACGAGATCTCGACCTCGGTCTGGTTGCGCGAAATCACCACGCCCGACATCTTCGCCACCGGCGATTTTTCCTGGTTCACGAAGCGGATGGACACGTATGCGCGGATCGGCTTGGACTCGTCGATGCGCAGGAAATCCAGGTGCAGGAACTGCGGCTTGACCGGATGCTTCTGCACGTCACGCAGCAATACCTTCTGGCGCTTGCCATCGACCAGAAGGTCGAGGATCGACGACGCGAACCAGTCATGACGCGCGTCGAGCGCGAGTTTCTGGTGATCGAACTGGATGTTCTCGGCGGCACTGCCGGCGCCGTACACGACGGCCGGAACCTTGCCGTTGCGACGCAGGCGGCGGCTCGCACCTTTGCCCTGGTCGGTACGGCGTTCGGCCGTGATTTCATGGATGGTTGCCATTTGCTTGTTACCTCGGGTTGCATGATGTCACCTTGCGGTGACAGAAATACTTCCCCGCGACCAGGGAAGTCTGGATGAAGAGTCCCGGACGGGGGACCGGGAGTATTCGTTGGGCTGCTGTGCCGGTCCCCGGTCCCGGTCAATCGACGTACAAACTACTCACCGACTCGCCGTACGCCATGCGGCGCACGGTTTCGGCCAGAAGCTGGGCCACCGACAGTTGCCGGATCCTGGAACATGCGACACCGGCCTCGCTGAGGGGGATGGTGTCGGTGACCACGAGTTCGTCCATGGGTGATTTCTCGATGTTGTCGATGGCCGGCCCGGACAACACCGCGTGGGTGCAGTAGGCGACCACCTCGCTGGCGCCGCGGTCCTTCAGTGCGCCGGCGGCCGCGCACAAGGTGCCGGCGGTGTCCACGATGTCGTCAACCAGCACGCAGGTCTTGCCCTCGACGTCACCGATGATGTTCATCACGGTCGATTCGTTGGGCCGTGGGCGGCGCTTGTCGATGATGGCAAGATCCGCGTCGTCCAGCCGCTTGGCGACGGCGCGTGCGCGCACCACGCCGCCAACGTCGGGGCTGACCACGATCAGGCCCTCGGTGCCGTGCTTGCGCCAGATGTCGGCCAGCAGCACCGGCGAGGCGTACACG
>CAZAXF010000057.1:0-18823 GCA_964489055.1 uncultured Rhodanobacter sp.
AGCCAGCCCAGCATCACGCCGGCGCTGGCGCCGATGAACTCGCACACCACGCGCACGCCCAGCGTATCCGGGTCGTGGATCGGCGCAAGCACGCGGGCAATGGTCACCGGCGACTCCATCGGCACCACGCCCATGTACAGCAGGTGCCAGGTATCGATGCTGGCCGTCGCCAGCATGGTCACAAGCCACGCCCAGCCAATCTCGGCCGCATGGCTCCAGTGCTGGCGCCGACCCCAGGCGTGCGCGACGCCCAGCAGCAGTATCCCCGCCACCAGCGAGATCAGCGCGGCACACAGCACGCCCAGGGCGCCATACGGCAGGAACGCCAGGTTCACGGCGCAAGTCCGTCCGCGTCCGTCATCGGCTCACGCATCGGCTGCCCTCGCCGTGACGTCGAATCCGCCAGCCGCATCGACCGTGACCGTGACCTCCATCGGCCGGCAACACACCTGGCAGTCCTCCACATACGACTGGTCACCGGCGGAAACGTCGATCGCCAGTTCGATCGATTCGCCGCAATAGGGACAACTGACGATGGCGGTATCAAGCATGTGCCTAGAGTGGCGTCTTGTTCGCCGTGCCGCAATACCCGGTGGCCGCCTGGCGCCATCGCACGACGGTCTTGACGACGCTCACGCCGATCGCCGATCGGCGGATCCGCCCGTCCAGGCGCTTGTTCATCGCCGTGAGGCGGTCACGCGCCGCCATGGGGACAGGTTCGGTATTGACGTATCGCGCACGTGCGCCGCGCCTGCCCGGCGGATGCGTCACATGAAACGCGCGACACGCGTCCAGGCTTTGCTTACCCGCACTTGCTGTAGCCGCAGTTGAGGCAGGTCTGGCAGTTGTCCATCAGCACCAGCGCCTTGGTGTTGCACTTGCTGCACAGGGCGGCGGTGGCGGGGAATTCGCCGTGGTCCTCGGCGCCGACGGCGGCATCGTCGTCGCGCTCGGCGGCGGATTTCTGCGCGGCTTCGTAGACGGCGCGTTTCTCGGCCATCAGCGCCTTCTGCGATTCACTCAGTTCCGGGTCCTTGATCAGGCCGATCGCCTTCATGTGCTGCTCGACCACGGCGCCGATCTCGGCCACGATCGAGGGCATGTACACGCCGCCGGCCTTGAAGTAGCCGCCGCGCGGATCGAACACGGCCTTCATCTCCTCGACCAGGAAGGTGACGTCGCCGCCCTTGCGGAACACCGCGCTCATGATGCGGGTCAGCGCCACGATCCACTGGAAGTGGTCCATGTTCTTCGAGTTGATGAAGATCTCGAAGGGGCGGCGCATCTCGAACTCGGTCCCGCCGTTGAGCACGATGTCGTTGATGGTGACGTACAGCGCGTGCTCGAACAGCGGCGACTTGATCTTGTAGGTGGCCCCGATCAGCACTTCCGGACGCGCGAGTTTCTCGTGCATCTGGATGACCTTGACCCCGTCGGCCGCGGGCTCCCCGGAGGCCGGCGCGGGTTGCGGGCGGGCTTGTTCGGGTGCGGCCCCGGGCTCGTTGCCGAGTACCTGGTAGCCCTTGATCTTCTTGGTGATGTGAATCGTCATTGCATCGGGTTCCTGCGCCGGGGGCGAAAGCGACGCCGGCCCGGCGGGCCGGCGTCCATGGGCTTGATGGCTACTTCTTCCCGCGCGCCGCGGTCTTGCGGGCACCCTTGCGGGCGGTCTTTCCAGCCGCCTTGCGGGTCGTCTTTTTCGCGGCCTTGCGCGTGGTCTTTTTCGCAGCCTTCCTGGCCGTCTTCTTCGTCGCCTTGCGCGCGGTCTTCTTCGCGGCCTTGCGCGTGGTCTTCCTGGCCGTCTTGCGTGCCGTCTTCTTCGCGGCCTTGCGCGTGGTCTTTTTCGCAGCCTTCCTGGCGGTCTTCTTTGCCGCCTTGCGTGCGGTCTTCTTCGTGGCCTTGCGCGTGGTCTTCCTGGCCGTCTTGCGTGCCGTCTTCTTCGCGGCCTTGCGCGTGGTCTTTTTCGCAGCCTTCCTGGCGGTCTTCTTCGTGGCCTTGCGTGCGGTCTTCTTCGTGGCCTTGCGCGTGGTTTTCTTCGCGGCCTTGCGTGCGGTCTTCTTGGCTGCCTTCCTGGCAGGTTTTTTCGCAGCCTTTTTCGCGGCCGCTTTCCGGGCGGGTTTCTTCTTGCGCGCCGGTTTCCTGGCAGCAGGCGCCGCCGCCGGTGCGGCCGGTTCCGCCGCGGGCTCTTCGGTGATGCTCCACGGAAACGTCGTTTCGTTGCTCATCGGATGCTCCTCCGGATGGATCGTTGACAGTGGACCTGTGGTTGCACTTCAAGATGGCGACGTACGTCGCCGGGACCCATTTTCACACAATGACAGCATGGTTGGCGCAATATTTTTCGATGATTCACGCTCGCCGCTCCGGCGAACATCTCCCGCGAAAACGACATCAGCCGACGCCCGCCTCAGCATCCGCACGGACCGGCCACTGCCGCTGCGCCGGTTGCATCGGCCGGCATCAGAATTTTCCGTAGTAGCCCTCCTTCAGGGCGTCGAACAGGTTGGCGGCGGTATGGGTTTCGCCGTCGTACTCGACTTCCTCGTTGCCCTTGGCCTCGATCACGCTTCCGTCTTCCAGCTCGAAGCGGTAGGTGGTGTTGGCAAGGTCGGTGTCCTTGACCAGCACGCCCTGGAAGGCCGCCGGATTGAAGCGGAAGGTGGTGCAGCCCTTCAGGCCCTTCTGGTAGGCATGGAAGTAGATGTCCTTGAAGTCCTCGTAGGGATAGCTGGTGGGCACGTTGGCGGTCTTGGAAATCGACGAGTCCACCCACTTCTGCGCAGCCGCCTGCATGTCCACGTGCTGCATGGGGCTGATGTCGTCGGCCGACGCGAAGTAGTCGGGAAGCTTTTCCTCCGGATCGTCGGAACCCGGCTTGGCCCTGGCGTTGATGAAGGCGCGGTAGGCCAGGAGCTCATAGCTCATCACCTCGACCTTTTCCTTGGTCTTCCGGCCCGGGCGGATCACGTTGCGCGAATAGCTGTGCGCGAAGGACGGTTCAATGCCGTTGCTGGCGTTGTTGGCCAGCGACAGCGAGATGGTGCCCGTCGGCGCGATCGAGGTGTGGTGGGTGAAGCGCGCGCCGGTTTCGGCGAGCTGGTCCACCAGTTCGGGCGCGACCTCGGCCACGCGTTGCATGTAGCGCGAGTACCTGGCGTGCAGCACGCGCCCGGGAATGGTGTCGCCGAGTTTCCAGCCGTCGGCGGCCATCTCCGGGCGCTTGCGCAGCATCTCGGCGGTGACGGTGTAGTCCTTCGCCAGCACCGGGGCGGGACCCTTCTCGGCCGCGAGCTCCAGTGCCACTTCCCAACCGGCGACCGCCATTTCGCGCGACACGTCCTCGGTGAATTGCACCGCCTCGTCCGAGCCGTAGCGCTTCTTCAGCATCGCCAGGGTCGAGCCCAGCCCCAGGAAGCCCATGCCGTGGCGGCGCTTGGACAGGATCTCGTTGCGCTGTTGCTCCAGTGGCAGGCCGTTGATGTCGACCACGTTGTCGAGCATGCGGGTGAACACCTTCACCACCTCGCGGTATTCGTCCATGTCGAAGCGCGCCTTCGGCCCGAACGGATCGCGCACGAAACGGGTGAGGTTCACCGACCCTAACAAGCAACTTCCGAAGGGCGGGAGAGGCTGCTCGCCGCATTGCCCGGTCACCAAACCGTTGAAAATCACGGCGTTATTGTCGGGTTGGGTGGTATCAAATACGGCTTCTTCGCCGACGTATTCGATGCTCCGGATGCGCGATGCGAAGCGCTGGTGCTTGCGCAATAGCTTGTCCGCTCGCCATGCGCGGTAGCGGCTGGTCTTGGTGGGAAGCAGGAAGCCGATTTCTTCCATGTAACGCTCGCGGGACTCGCCATCGACAATCAACTCGAATTGAGCCCCGCACGCATAACTGCGGCGGCTGCCATGGCCGTCCGGCAGGGACGTGGTGCGGGCATTGCGGCGTTTGCGAATGCAGCAGAACACGCCGAAATTCGCCAGCAACGTCTGCACGTCCTTGAGCAGGTCTTGCGTGCTCGACGCCAGGCGGATCGAGCAGCTTCGGCTGGCGCGTGAAATGTTCACTGTTCCGTCGCACTGGAACAATGCGCGCAGGTAGCCCTTGACGCAGGCTTCCGAACCCCGCCAGATCACCTCCGGTACGCGCAGCTTGGTCGCGGCGCTGAATCCGTAGTGCTCGAGCAGGCGGGCCAGCAGCACGGAGCGGATAAATACCATCCGGCGTTGCGGGACAGCGACGGGCGCAACGTGATAATCACGGACTCTGTGTGCGGTATGGGCGATCAGGGTATTGACGTAAGTCGTCACACGGTCAGCCAATGCGCGTTCCTCGCCCCACAGGCTGACCACCGCGGCTTGCTGTTCCTTGCCGCGATTGGTGAAATGGCCGTCGCCGGCGATCAGTCCGAGCAGCAATCCCAAGTCCTCACTGCCCTGCTTGCCGAACTGGCCCTTGCCGGATTGCACCAGCAGGCGGTCACCTACTTCGAGGTCGCGCAGCTTGATCTTGCCGCGCTCGGTGTAGAAGTCATGCCACTCGGTGGCCTTGATCTCGTAACCGTCTTCGGTGCGCACCCGGTAGACCGGCGCACGCGCAGCGGTCATGAAGGCGGGCTTGGCGGTGCGCGTTTCCACGCCTCGGCCGGTCGATCCCAGCGAGCGCCGATCGACGGTGACTGACAGCCCCGCGCCGCTCGCGCAGAGCTCGCCGATCGGCACCATGCCGTGCTGCGTGGCGAGGCGGGTGTCGGCCGTCACGCAAGGGTTGGTCGCGCGGATCTGCTCGCACCACCAGTTGTTGTTCATCTCGTTGACGCGGTCGATCAGGATGAAGCCAGGCTCGGCGTAGTCGTACGTCGAGACCATGATCATGTCCCACAGGTGCCGCGCCTTGAGGTGCCCGTAGATCTTGCAGGCGACCAGGCCGTCGTCGCGCACGATGTAGTTCTCGTGGCTGGGCCACTCGCGCCACACCACCTTCGCGGGATCGGCCAGGTCGATCTCGTCCTTTTCCTTGACGTGCACCGGGAACACCAGCGGCCAGTCGGCGTCCGCCTCGACCGCCTGCATGAAGCCGTCGGTGATCAACAGCGACAGGTTGAACTGGCGCAGCCGGCCGTCCTCGCGCTTGGCGCGGATGAACTCGCGCACGTCCGGGTGCGCGACGTCGAACGTGCCCATCTGCGCGCCCCGGCGTCCACCGGCACTGGACACCGTGAAACACATCTTGTCGTAGATGTCCATGAACGACAGCGGCCCGGAGGTGTAGGCACCAGCGCCGGACACGTACGCGTTGCGTGGCCGTAACGTACTGAATTCATAGCCAATTCCGCAACCAGCTTTTAATGTGAGCCCCGCTTCGTGGACCTTCTGCAGGATGTCGTCCATGGAGTCGGTGATGGTGCCCGACACGGTGCAGTTGATGGTGGAGGTGGCCGGCTTGTGCGCCGTCGCGCCGGCGTTGGAGGTGATGCGCCCGGCCGGGATCGCGCCGTGGCGGAGTGCCCACAGGAAGCGTTCGTGCCAGTGCTCGCGCAGCTCCGGCGTAGCCTCGACATCGGCCAGCGCACGTGCGACGCGCGCCCAGGTGTCGTCCACGGTCGCATCGACCGCCTCGCCCTGCTTGGTCTTGAGGCGATACTTCTTGTCCCAGATGTCCAGCGATGCCGGCTGCAAGGGAACCTCCGCCACCGACCGTGCAATTTCTCGTATCCGCGCCGTACCCATCGTAACCGCTTCCTTTGTATTCAGTTCCGGGTTCGTGTTTGCCCGGTTTGCCACGACCATACCCCCGACACGGTGCCGGTCGGCACCGTGTTCAGGGATCCGAACCTTGCCGGGAAGGCGCGCCCTGCCGGCTTCCACCGGTCCGCAGCGCCATGCTCGATTGCCAGACCACCATGCTTGTCCTTCCCCCGCCCGAAAACGGCTTCAAGCCCAATTTAAAGGGCAAATCAGCGATTAAAAACACAAGATGTTGTGATCACGAGCGGTACCCAACCCTACGCTCCCTGCGCGGACGTGTAAAGGGGCCGGGGCAAAAAATTTCGGACCCGTGTGCAGCCGCGCCTGAACGCGTCGCCGGGGGGCGGGAAAAACCGCCCCAGTCTGTTCGATAATGGGCAGGGAACCGTCTTCAGGAGCCGTCATGTTGCCCGTCTCGCGCGCCCGCCGCCTGTATTCCGCCGTCGCCGCCCTCGCGCTGGCCCTGGCCTTGCCCGCGTTCGCCGGAACCCTGCCCGAAGCGGTCGGCGGCCAGCCGCTGCCGTCGCTGGCACCGATGCTTGCGCGGGTTTCGCCCGCGGTGGTCAACATTTCCTCGACCAGCCACCGGCGGGTTGCGGTGAACCCGTTCTTCAGCGATCCGTTCATGCGCCAGTTCTTCGGGCTGCCGGCGGTACCGCCCTCGCGCGAACTGGTGCAGCAGTCGCTGGGTTCGGGCGTGATCGTGGATGCGAAAAAAGGCTACATCCTCACCAACAACCACGTCGTGGCCGGTTCCGACGACATCAAGGTCACCCTGACCGACGGCAAGTCCTACAAGGCCAAGGTGATCGGGACCGACCCGCAGACCGACCTGGCGGTGATCCAGATCCACGCCCCCGGCCTGACCGCGCTGCCGCTGGCCGATTCCTCGAAGCTCAGGGTGGGCGATTTCGTGGTCGCGATCGGCGACCCGTTCGGGCTGGGGCAGTCGGCGACCTCGGGCATCATCTCCGGTCTGCAGCGCCAGGACCTGCGCCGGGGCGGCGTACAGAACTACATCCAGACCGACGCGTCGATCAATCCCGGCAATTCCGGCGGCGCGCTGGTGAACCTCGCCGGCCAGCTGGTCGGTATCAACTCGATGATCTATTCGCCCTCGGGCGCGAGTGCGGGGCTGGGTTTCGCGATCCCGTCCAATCTCGCCGCCAGGGTGATGAAGCAGCTGATCGCGCACGGCAAGGTCGAGCGCGGCAGCCTGGGCGTGGACGTGCAGGATCTGACCCCGCGCGTGGCCGCGGCGCTCGGCATCAAGGCTTCCAGTGGTGCGCTGGTCACCGACGTGCTGCCCGGCTCGCCCGCGGCGGCGGCGGGCCTCAAACCCGGTGACCTTGTCACCAGCATCAACGGCAAGCCGGTCAAGGATGCGCAGGATCTGCGCAATGCACAGGGGCTGGCGCTGCTGGGCAGCACCCTGGTGCTGGGCGTGGACCGCGGCGGTCGGCACCTGACCGTCGATGCGAAGCTCACCGCCCTCAGCGGCGAGGTCCAGGGTGCGTCGCTGGATCCGCGCCTGGCCGGCGCCACTTTTTCCGATGCGTCGTCGGGGAACGCGCGCGGCAGGGTCCAAGGCGTCACGGTGTCGCACGTGGCACCCGGCAGCCGCGCGGCGCGCAGCGGACTGGCCAGGGGCGACGTGCTGGTCGGCGTCAACAATGCGCGCACGCCGACCGTGGCGCAGCTTCGCCGGCAGTTCGCCCTGCACCCGCAGGTGCTGGTGCTGACGCTGGCGCGCCAGGGGCAACTGGTGCAGATCCGGCTCGGGGCGCGCTGACGGCCCGCGCTTTCCCCGCGGCGTGCAGCGTGCATTCCCGGCGGGGCCGCAAGGCCCGGGCCCGGGCCGCGGGCGCTGCAACCCGGGACCGCGCAAAACGTGACCGGGATTGCCTTCCGCGGCATCGGTTCGGGCATAATCGGGCGCGACCTCTCCCGCACCTTGTACGGTAATTCGTTCATGTCATTGCCCCCGTTTCGCAGCGCCCTTGTCGCCCTTTCGCTTGCACTGGTCGCCGGCGCGGCCCCGGCTGCGTCCGCCACGTCCGGTGCCAAGCCCCACAAAGCCGGCGGATCGGCGCCCGCGCTGATCGTGCGCGGCGACCAGGTGAGCACCGAGGGCCTGGTCGATGCGGTTGCGCGCGCCTTCGCCCAGACCGGCGAAGGTCGCCTGGAAGTGCAGCCGTTCAACACCATCGACGGCATCGACAAGGCGCTTTCGGGGCAGGTGGACCTTGCCGCCAGCGCGCGCCCGGCCTACGCGCGCCGGCCCCAGGAAGCGGGGCTCACCTTCACGCCGGTGGCCTGGGATGCGCTGGTGCTGATCACCAACGCGGCCAACCCGGTGAACAACCTGACCCTGAAGCAGGTGCACGACATCTACTACGGCAAGGTCAAGAACTGGTCGCAGGTCGGCGGCCCCGACGAGCCCATCGACCTGGACGGCGTGGCCTCGCCACTGGATGGTACGCAGTTCAGCTTCCGCCGGCTGATGTTCGGCAACGGCGCCAACCCGGTCGCGGTGCCGCGGCTGTTCATCAACATCGACTCGCTGCAGCAGGAAGTGTCGCTGGACCGCAAGGCGCTGGCGCTGTCCACGCTGGTGCACGTGCGGCGCCAGGAGGGCATCAAGGCCATTTCGATCGAGGGCATCCAGCCCACGGTCACCAGCGTGGCCAGCGGGCAGTATCCGCTGCCGCTGACGATCTACCTGGCCTACCGGCCGGACAGTCCCAAGATCGACCTGATCCACAAGTTCCTGGCCTTTCTCGGTGGCCCACGCGCCAGCGAGATCCTGCGCCGGCACGATCTGTTGCCGTATGCCCAGGCCACCGTGCTCAACGCTACCAGCGAACAGGACCGCATCAATACCGTGGGCGCCTACATGGTGGCCGAAGGACTGCCGCCGGAGTACGCGCCGGGCAACGAATTCGCGCGCCTGGCCGGCAACCCCAAGGAGATTTCCCGTGCCGCTGCGCTGCAGCAGGCCGCGGCCAATGTCGTGAAGAAGCAGCGCGCCGCGGCCGCGCAGGCGGCGGCAATGGCTCCGCCGCCGCCGCCCGCGACATACACCGTGAAGAAGGGTGACACGCTTTCGCGGATTGCCGAGCGGCGTTCGGTCAGCGTCGAGGACCTGCGCAAGTGGAACAACCTGCACAGCGACATGCTGCAGGTCGGCCAGGTGCTCGAGGTGTCCTCGCCCGGCGCGGCGGCCGGCGGCGCCTCGTGCACGTCCGGCGCGACCGCATGTTGACGGGCGCCCGTACGTGACATGGCGCCACGGTCCCCGGAAGGCGGGCGCATGTCCGGCCTGATTGCCGATCGCGCCGGCAGGCCGGCACCGGCATTGATTCCGGTGACCCGCACGACGTGGCCGACGGTCGCCGCGGGCCTTGGTGCGCGCCAGCGGCGGTTTGCCGAAGGTTGTGGTTTCGCCGGGCAGGCCGGCGCCACCTGCCAGGTCGCCGATGCACGCGGCGAGGTTGCGCGGATCCTGTGCGGCATCGATGCAAGCGCCCCCGAGTTCGCGCTCGGCGGACTGCCCTGGCGGTTGCCGCAAGGCGACTACCGCCTGGAAGGCGACGCGCTGGCGCCCCGGGATGCGGCACTGGGCTGGGCGCTTGGCAGCTACCATTTCGCGCGCTATCGCAAGGCGCGGGCGAAACCGGCGCGGCTGCTGGTGCCGCGCGCGCTGTTGCGCGAGGTCACCCCGGTCGTCGATGCCGTCACGCGCGTGCGCGACATGGTCAACACGCCGGCGCAGGATTTCGGCCCGGCCGAGATGTGCGCGGCGGTGCGCGAGGTCGGTGACCGGTACGGGGCCAGGTGCCGGGAGTGGAGCGGCGATGGCCTGCTCAAGGCCGGGTTCCCGACCGTGCACGCGGTCGGCCGCGCCAGTGCACGCGCGCCGCGCGTGATCGAACTTGCCTGGGGCAACCCGGAACACCCGCTGCTGGCGCTGGTCGGCAAGGGCGTGTGTTTCGACACCGGCGGCCTGGACATCAAGACGCGCGATGGCATGCGCTGGATGAAAAAGGACATGGGCGGCGCCGCGCACGCGCTGGCGCTGGCCGGGCTGGTGATGGCCTCGAAGCTGCCGGTGCGCCTGCTGCTGGTGATCCCGACCGTGGACAACGAGGTTTCCGGCAACGCGCTGCGGCCGGGTGACGTGATCCGCACCCGCGCCGGCATCACGGTGGAGGTGGACAACACCGATGCCGAGGGTCGCCTGATCCTGTGCGATGCGCTGGCCGCGGCGGTCGAGCGCAAGCCCGGACTCCTGATCGATTTCGCGACCCTGACCGGCGCCGCCCGCGTGGCGCTGGGTCCGGACCTGCCGGCGCTGTTCGCCAGCGACGATGACGTGGCCGATGCGCTGCTGGCCGCCGCGCGCCAAGTGCACGATCCGCTGTGGCGCCTGCCGCTGTGGCAGCCGTATCGCAAGATGCTGGCCTCCTCGATTGCCGACACCTGCAACACCGGGGCATCGCGCCACGCCGGCGCGGTCACCGCCGCGTTGTACCTGCAGAACTTCGTGCCCGCCACGGTGCCGTGGCTGCACGTGGACGTGTACGCGTGGAACGACGCCGACCGTCCCGGCCGCCCGCGCGGCGGCGAGGCGCAGTCGTTGCGCGCGTTCCACGCGTTCCTGCAAACGCGCTACGCGCGCGGCGCAATGCCATAATCGACGCCGGTCGCGCAGCGGGCGGATTCGTGGAACAACATTCCTGGTTGCCAACGTTGCTGGTGTTCCTGGTTGCGGTGGTGATCGCGGTGCCGCTCTCGCGCAGGCTGAAGCTCGGCTCGGTGCTGGGCTACCTCGCGGCCGGGGTCGTGATCGGGCCGCACGGCCTGCGCTGGATCGCCAATGCGGACGCGGTGTCCGGGGTATCGGAACTGGGCGTGGCGCTGCTGCTGTTCGTGATCGGCCTGGAACTGTCGCCGCAGCGGTTGTGGGTGATGCGGCGCACGGTGTTCGGTGCCGGCGCCGCGCAGGTGCTGGGAACGGCCCTGGCGATCGGCGCGATCGCGTTCTACGGGTTCGGCCTGGCGCCGGTCAGCGCGGCGGTGGTCGGGCTGGGCCTGGCGTTCTCCTCGACCGCATTCGGGTTGCAGACGCTGGCCGAACGACGCGAGCTGCAGAGTCCGCACGGGCGGCTGGCGTTCTCGATCCTGCTGTTCCAGGACCTCCTGGCCATCCCGCTGATCGCGGCGATTCCCCTGCTGGGCACGCATGGCATGGCGCAGGCGCAGCATCCCTCGTGGCTGTCGGTGCTGCACGTGGCGGGTGTGATCGCGGTGGTGGTGATCGGCGGGCGCTACGCGCTGCGCCCGGTGTTTCGCGCGGTCGCGAAAACACAGTTGATCGAGGTGTCCACCGCCACCGCGCTGCTGGTGGTGATCGGCACCGCGTGGCTGATGCAGCTGGCCGGCATCTCGATGGCGCTGGGTACCTTCCTGGCTGGCGTGCTGCTGGCCGATTCCGAATACCGGCACGAGCTCGAATCGAACATCGCGCCGTTCGAGGGATTGCTGCTGGGGTTGTTCTTCATCACCGTGGGCATGGGCGTCAACCTGCAATTGCTGGAACAGCACGCGTGGGTGGTGGCCGGGCTGGTGGCGTTGCTGCTGGCGGTCAAGGCGCCGGTACTGGCGGCGGTCGGGAGGCTGACGCCGCGAATGCGCAACCTCGATGCCGTGCGCCTGGCGGCGGTGCTGGCCGGCGGCGGCGAATTCGCCTTCGTGGTGTTCAAGCTGGCCGCCGGGCGGCACCTGCTGACGCACGCCCAGCACGAATTGCTGGTGCTGGTGATCACCTTGTCGATGGCCGCGGTGCCGCTGCTGGTGCTGGCCGTTGCGCGGATACCCGAAGCGCGCGCCAGCGTGCGCGAATTCGACCACATCGACACCGACGCACCGCGCGTGGTGATCGCCGGCTTCGGGCGCGTCGGGCAGATCGTCGGGCGCCTGCTGCACGCGCGCGGGATCTCGTTCGTGGCGCTTGAAAACTCGGTCGAACAGGTCGACCTCACGCGGCGTTTCTCGGGTACCCGGATCTACTTCGGCGACCCCACGCGGCTGGAGATCCTGCGCGCCGCCGGGGTCGGCCGGGCCGAGGTGTTCGTGCTGGCCACCGACGATCCGGCGGCCAACGTGCGCACCGCGCGCCTGGTGCGGCGACAGTTTCCGAACCTTCGGATCATCGCGCGGGCGCGCAACCGCCAGCATGCCTACCGCCTGATGGACCTGACCGCCGATCCCGGCGACGTGGTGCGCGAGACGTATGATTCCAGCCTCCGGATGGCGAAGCTCACGTTGTCCGCGCTGGGTTTCGGCGAGGCCCGGGCCCGTGCCAGCGTGGAAACCTTCCGCGCGCACGACGAGCAGTTGCTGCGCGACCAGTACCTGGTGTATGACGACGATGTGGCCTTGCGCCAGACAACGCGCGAGGCCTTCGCCGAACTCGAACAATTGTTTGCCGCCGATTCGCGCGACGACGAAGCCGCGGATGGTGCCGCCGATGCCGAACCCGAACGCGGTGCCTGAAACCACCGGCGCCTTCCGCTACGCGTCCGGGGCATCGATGCCCGCGTAGGCCTCGAAACGAAAGCGCGGTGTGCACACGGCGAGGAACACCAGGTCGTCCCTGCCGGGGTTGGTGATCCGCTGCGCGGTGGCTACCGGGATCAGTACCACGTCGCCGGGTCCGACGTCGCGCGCCGGTGCGCTGCCGACTTCCACGCGCCCGTGCCCTGCGAGGATCACGTAGCGTTCGACGATTCCGGCGAGGCGATGCCAACGGGTGGTGGTTCCGGGCTCGACCCGGGCGCGGGCGATGGAAACGGCATCATCCGCGTCGGTGTTCCACCATTCGCTGATCCAGCATCCCTCGGCTTCGAAAAAATACTCCTCGCGCATGCTGGCCTCCGCGGATGGCCCACCGCTCCGGTTGCGGATGCGGGCCGGGGTCAGCCGGCCGGTGGCGCCGGCGTGTGCAGTGTCTGGTTGACGCCGGGCAACTGGCTGCGGCGCGGCGCCAGCTCCAGCGCCAGGTCGACGTAGCCGAGCGCGCGCGCAAGGTCCGCCGGCGTGCGCTGCATGCAGTCGCGCGCCTCGCGGTCGGCGCCGCGGCTCAGCAGTACCCGCGCCGGCTCGAACAATGCGTGCATCGCGCAGGCGTGCAGCGGGGTGACGCCGTGTTCGTCGGCGTGCCCGAGCACCGCATCGGCATCCAGCAGCACCGGCAGCAGCGCGCCAAGGTGGGTGCCGTCGCATTCGGTGCCGGGCTTGGTGTCCACGCCCAGCAGCACCAGCAGCGGGGTGGCGCCGGCCTTGTCCGGGGTGTCGGGATTCGGGTTGTCCTTCAGCAGGGCGTCCAGCAGCCGGCGGCAGCGCAGGCTGTCGCGGCTGTCGAAGCAGAAGCGCGCCGCGGCGTGCAGCGCGGTGCGCCCGCGCGCATCGGTGAGGTCGGTCTGCGCGCCGATTTCGCGCAGCGTGGTCACCATGTCCGGGTAGCCCAGCGCGGCGGCGATCATCAGCGCCGTGACATCGTCGGCGTGGCGCCGGTCCACGTCCACGCCGGCCGCGATCAGCGCGAACACGCAGTCGGCATGGCGCGCGCTGACGGCCGCCGACAATGGCGAGGCGCCGGTTTCCACCACCAGCTCCGGATCCGCGTTGGCGGCCAGCAGGCGCTGCACGCTCTTGAGCGCGCCGGCGCCGCAGGCGCGCAGCAGGGCGGTGGCGCCGCGATCATCGCGGCTGTCCACCGGCAGGCCCAGTTCCAGCAGACGCGCGACGGCGTCGGGGTCGGCCGCGGCGGCCGGAAGGTCGGACGGGTGCAACGGACGCCGCGGCAGGCTCCAGTCGTTCCAGCGCAGCCACGATTCGATCCCGCGCGCGCCGCTGGCCAGGGCCAGGCCCAGCGGCGTTTCCCCGCTGGCCGAGGGCACTTCCGGATCCGCGCCGCGGGCCACCAGGGCCTTGACCAGTGGCATCGCGGTATCCGGTGGTGTTTCCAGCGCAAGGTGCAACGGCGTGGCGCCGGCGCGGTCGCGCACGTTGGGATCGACGCCGCGCGCGAGCAGCGCCTCGAGCACCGGTTGCAGTGCCGGGCGGCAGGCGTGGTGCAACGGCGTGCGACCGTCGGCGTCGGCGCCGAACGGGTCGGCGCCGCCTTCCAGCATGGCCAGCGCGAGCCTGACGTCCCCGGCGCTGTCGCCGAGCCGCGCCAGGGCAATTGCGAAGTGCCCGGCGCCCGCGGGCGTGGCGCCGGCATCGAGCAGTTGCCGCAGCGCCGGAACGGATCCGGGCAGGCGTTCGAGCAACGCATCGAACAGGCGGCTGCCATCGTCGAGCACGGCCTCGGCCGCCAGTCCGTGTTCGAGCAGCCAGGTGCGCGGTTCGGCATCGGCGTGGTCGGCCAGGTCCAGGTACAGCGCCGCCAGTTCGGACATCGACCAGTCGAGCACGCGTTCGGCAAACGTCGCCACGACGCTCCAGTGTGCAAAACGCAGTGCATCGAGCAGGTGCGCGGGCGTGTCCGCGCCGTCCTCGGGTTCGGGCGGGGTCGCGTGGCTGGTGGGCAGTGGCGCCTCCGGGTCCAGGAGCGCCACCAGGTCCCAGCGGCCCGCGCCGCTGGCCTGGTCGATGGCGCTGCGGCCATCGGCACCCTTGCGCGCGGGGTCGGCCCCGAGCGCCAGCAGCGCGCGCACGCATCCGGCGTCCGCGCGCGGCGACTGGCAGGCCAGCAGCAGTGCGGTCCGGCCGTGGCTGTCGGCCGCGTGTACATCCGGATGCCTTTCCGCCAGCAGCTCGACCACCGTGGTGGCACCGGCGCGCGCGGCTTCCATGAGCGGCGTGGTGCCGTAGCGGTCGGCAAGTTCCGGGTCGGCGCCGGCATCCAGCAGCACGCGCACGATCCCGGCGTGGCCTTCGCGCGCGGCGTGCAGCAGCGCGCTGCGGCCCAGCGCATCGGTGCTGTCCACGGGCGCCTTGTGGCGCAGCAGCGTGCGTACGCCTTCGGGATCGTCGTCGGGAATGTCGGCGGCAGCGGGCAGGGCGGCGGCGGCCTGCCCGCCGTGTTCGAGCAGGAAGTCCAGCAGCGGCCAGTTGGCGGCGCCGGCGGCGCTGGCCAGCGGCGTGGCCTGGTCGTGGTTGCGCACCTCCAGCGGCGCCTGGGCGTCGATCAGGATCGCCGCGACCGCCGGTTCGGCGCACAGCGCCGCGTGGTGCAGCGGCGTGTTGCCCTCGCCGTCGGCAATGGCCGGATCGGCGCCGTTGGCGATCAGGGTGGTCACGGTTTCCGGACGCCCGCGGTGGCAGGCCCGGGTCGCGGCCAGCAGTGGCGTCAGCCCCGCGTGGACGCGGTTGACGTCGGCGCCATGTGCGATCAGTGCGCGCAGCAGGTGCGTGTCGGACAGCTCGGTTGCCCGCACCAGCGCTGAACGCCGGTCGTGCGCGTCGGGTCCGGGCGTCGCGTCGGCGCTGGCGCCGCGTTCCAGCCAGCTTCTGGCAAGTTCCAGGTCGCCGGCATCCACCGCTGCCAGCAGGCCATCGTCGAGCTGGTCCTGCGGCAGTGTCGGCTCGTCATCGGCGGGTTCGGCATCTTCCTGCGGCGTGCTCGCGGCATCGGGAACCGGCGTTGCGACGTCGGGCTCCGGTTCGGGCGCGGGCGCGGGCGTGGCCACGGCCGGTGGCGCCTCGGGCGTTGCCGGCGTTTCCGGAACTTCGGCCGCGGGCGTGGCCGCAAGGGCTTCCACCGCGGAGGGTTGCACCGGCGCAAGCCGCAACCGGTGGCGCCCATCGAGCATCAGCCGCAGGCTGCGGTTGGCCACCACCAGCGAGCACACCGGCAGCAGCACCAGTGCATACAGCAGCAACGCCGTGGTACGGATTTCGGAAGGCAGGCGGGTGCCGATGCCGGCCAGCGCCAGCGCCGCGAACGCGATCGCCAGTTGCGCCAGCGAAGCGGGAAGGAAGTGCGAGACGAACAATTCGCGCCCGCGCGTGAGGTGCTGGGCAAAACCGATGCTGCGCGCCAGCGCGGCGGTGATCCACGAATGCTGCTGGCCCGCCGGAAACGCGTCGCCCCATTCAAACACCAGGCCGAACACCGGCCACAGCCGCCACAGCAGTGCGACCGCGATCGCCAGCGCCACGGCCAGTGCCAGCGTGGCCTCCAGCGACGGTGACCGCGAGAGCATCAACAACGGCCACGCCACCAGCGCGAAGACCACCGCGGTGTGGATCGCCAGCGCGATCAGGTGCGCCGCGCCGCGCCGCAGCGCCGTGCGCGTGAAGGTCGCTTCGCAACCGAAACCGATCGCGTGGGACACCGCCGCCATCGACAGCGACGCGCCCACCAGCAGCAGGATCAGCGCGTAGGCTTCGAAGGGACGCGGAATCCAGACCGCGACCAGCACCGCGACGATCGAAGGCAGAAAACAGGACAGCGACTTCAGCAATGGCGGCCGTCGGCGTGGCTTGGAAGGGGGCATGACCGGCCCGAATCGTGCAATGGACGGCCCAGTATAGGGAGTGTCCATGTACAGGTCGCAACCCCCGGCGACGCCGACTTGACCCGCGCACTTGCGCCGGCCAGAACGGGGTGCCATAGTCGACATAACAAAATTCATACAAACGTATGAAAGACCGCGGCGCAGCAGTCCGGTCTGGCCCGCGGATCAATCCACATCACAACGATCCTCGACTGGAGATTCACCGATGAGCAAGCAACCGAAACACCTGCCGGCACTGGCCGGTCTGGCGCTCACGGCCCTGAGCGTGGCCGTGGGTGGAGCACTGGTCAGTCCGGCGGCATCCGCGTCCGGCTTCCAGATCGCCGAGAACACGGTCCAGGCCATGGGCCGGGCCTACGCGGGCCGCGAGGCGGCCGGCAACGACGCCTCGGTGGTCATCAACAACCCCGCGTCCATGGCCGACTTCGACACCTACGCTGTGCAGATCGACGCCACCGCAATCAACGTCAGCACCAAGTTCCACGGCAGCGGGACCGACGCGATCGGCCAGCCGCTTTCGGGCGGCGACGGCGGCAACGGCGGCGGCGTGCACGGCGTGCCGGCGATCAGCTTCATCGCCCCGGTGGCACGAAACTGGTGGGTTGGTGCCGCGGTCAACGCACCGTTCGGACTCGAGACCAACTACAACGCCGGCTGGGTGGGCCGCTACCAGGCGTTGAAGTCCAGCGTGAAGTCGCTGGACGTCACCGGCTCGGTCGCGTGGGCGGTCACCCCCGATTTCTCGCTGGGCTTTTCGGTGGTCGCGCAAAAGACCACCATCGATCTTTCCAACGCGGTCAACCTGGGCGCGGTACTGGCCGCGCCGCCGTTCAGCCTGGCGCCCACGTTCCTGCCACAGTCGGCCGATGGCAGCGTGCGGATGCGTGGTGACGACTGGAAGTGGGGCTGGCAGGCCGGCGCGCGCTGGAAGGTCACCCCGCGCGATACCCTGGCGCTGAGCTACCACGCCAAGATCAACCACACCATCGACGGCACCGCGTACTTCAACGTGCCCCAGAGCGTGCAGTTCGTGCTCTCCCAGCCCGGCGTGCCGCCGCTGTTCCAGACCACCGCGGCCAGCGGTGATTTCGCCACCCCGGCCACCGCATCGCTGAGCTACTGGCACGAGACGCTGGGCCCGGTCTCCTGGGGCGCGGAGCTGTCCTGGACCGGCTGGAGCTCATTCAGCCGGCTCGCGATCGACTTCGCCAACCCGGCCCAGCCCGACATCGACCAGTACTACGGCTGGAAGAACACCTTGTTCGGCTCGGTGGGCATGGACTACAAGATGAGCGAGCAGTGGACCTGGCGCGCCGGGGTGGCGTATGACCAGACCCCGACCCGCGACTTCTCGCGCGATCCACGCATCCCCGACGGTGCGCGCAAGTGGATCTCGCTGGGTGCCACCTATTCGCCCAACCGGAACCTCGACTTCAACATCGGCTACACCCACCTGTTCGTCAACGATGGCGATGTCAACGACATGTCCGCCACCGGCGACAACCTGGTGGGTTATTTCGACAACTCGGGCGACCTGTTCGGAATCTCGATGCAGTACAAGTTCTGAATTCGTCGACCCCGTTTCGTGAAAACAAAAACCCCGCCATCACGGCGGGGTTTTTGGTGCGCGGCGGTTCGAACGATCACGACTTGGCCGGCTTCTGCATCAGCTTCATCAGCTTGGTCCGGATCGAAGGATCGGTTTGCGCCGCCATCGCGATCTGCTCGTAACGCTTCACGGTCAGGTGATGGCTGCGCACCGCGGCCTCCATCTTCTTCTCGGCCTGCATCTGCAGCTTGGTGCGCGCGTCCGCGTCCTTGGCCTTGGCGATCTTCGGCTGCGCGACCTGCTTGATGCTTTCCACGTCCCGGGCGGCGTCGGCGAACTGCTGCAGTTCGGCGGTGGTCGGCGCCGGCCCGGTGTCGGGCTTGTTCGCGGGCGCCTGGGCCTGGGTCGGGGCCTGCTGTTGCGCGGGTTGCGCGGCCTGGGCGAACGCGGCCGGCGTCAGCGCGGCCATTGCCAGCGCCACGGCCAGCGCGGTGCTTTTGCGGTGAAGTCGCGGGGTCATCGGGTTGTCCTCTTGCGGAAAAAAGACGGCGTCCATCGACGCCGTTGCCTCACCGTAGCGGCGTGCCGCGTGTGGCTTCAACGGCATCGCGTGCGTTGATTCAGGTTTTCGTCGGGCACCGTTCAGCCGGCGGACGCTGACTCCGTCGAACGCTGACTCCGTGCGAACCGTTCGCGGACTGTCCGCAAAGTGTCCGCGGACACGTTCGCGATGCAATGCGCTTTCACAGGTGCCTGATTGCAAAGACTTTCGCGCGGTGCGCGCGTCGGCATGGTGCATGCAATGACGCAAGTGGCGCCGAGCGCAGCAGTCCACCCCCTTCGGCACGAAGGGAGCGGCGCGAAGCGCCGGGGGACGGCGGGCGAAGCGAAGGGCCATCCCCCTCGATCCCCCTTCGCAAGCGAAGGGGGAGGCAATTTACCCCCTTCGGAACGAAGGGGGTCGGCGCGAAGCGCCGGGGGGATGCCGGGCGAA
>CAZAXF010000058.1:0-18450 GCA_964489055.1 uncultured Rhodanobacter sp.
GAAGTAGAGAGTGCATCGCAACGCCAACGTGGCTGAGGAAACGCCCTAATCAGGAATTTCCTTGCCGGCGCGGCGCGTGTGTCCGTGCCCGGCGGGCGGTGGCGGGGAGCCTTGTTGCGGACAGGCACACGCGCCCGCCAGTCGCGCCCCGCAAGACGGTGCGCCGACACGGGCTGCGCTCAGCGACCGGTCCCCTTTGGTCTCGGCGGATTCCTGTCCAGCACGTAGGACACGCCCCCGAGCTGGCGCATCTGCTGCTCGATCCAGGCTGCGCGCTGCAATACCCATGCCGAGGGACGGTCGACGTGCCAGCCGCGCGGGTTGGGCAGCACCGCGGCCAGCAGCGCGGCCTGGTGCGCCGTGAGGCGCGAGGCGGGCTTGTGGAAATACGCGCGCGAGGCCGCCTCGACCCCGTAGATGCCGTTGCCGAGTTCGGCGATGTTGGCATACACCTCGAGTATCCTGCGCTTGGGCCAGGTGACGTCGATCAGCACCGTGAAATACGCTTCCAGCCCCTTGCGGAAGAACCCGCCGCCGGGCCACAGGAACAGGTTGCGCGCGGTCTGCTGGGTGATGGTGCTGGCGCCGCGCAGGCGACCGCCGGCCTCGGCGACCTCGATCGCCGACTTGATCGACGCGATGTCGAAACCGTGGTTGAACGGAAAGGTCTGGTCCTCGCCGGCGACCATCGCCAGCGGCGCCACCGGCGCCATCTCGCTGAACGGCACCCAGTGGTAATGAATCCGGAAATCGTGCCGGCCGTGTCGCACCTGGCCCAGCTTGCGTTCGAGCATGTACGCGCTGGTGGGCGGCGGCACGAAACGCAATACCACCACCGGCAGCCAGGTGACGACGAGGAAGGCGATGAGCGCGAAAAGCAGCCAGCGCAGGATGCGGCGCAGCGGCCCGCGGCGCGGCCGCCGGCTGCCGCGACGGATCCGTGGCGCACGCGTCATTGCGGAAACGCGGGAATGCCGCCGCTGGTCCAGACTTCAGCCGGTTGCGCGCGCGAATACAGGAAGCCCTGCATGAAGTGGCAACCCAGCCGGCACAGCAGTTCGTGTTGCGCAGGGGTTTCCACGCCTTCGGCGATCACCTGCATCGAAAGGGTCTCGGCCATCGCCAGGATCGCGCGGATCACCGCCTCGCTGCTGTTGTCGTCTTTCTCGCTGAGCCCGGCGACGAAGGACTGGTCGATCTTCAGGGCCTGCAGCGGGTACTGGTGCAGGTAGGACAGCGACGAGTACCCGGTCCCGAAATCGTCCAGCGAGATGCAGATGCCGGCGTCGCGGAATACCTGCAGGGTGCGCTTGACCGCGGGCGTGTTCTCCAGCAGCGCGCGTTCGGTGACCTCGACCCGGAAACGTTCCGGCGGCACCGCGTGTTCTTCCAGCAGTTCCAGCAGGCGGCGGTCGAGCGCGGGGTTGCGGAAATGGTGCGCGGACAGGTTGATGCCCAGGAAAGCGTCGCTGTCGCGGAAAAGCGCGTTGGCGTCGCGGCAGACCTGTTCGAAGATCTGCCAGTCGATGGTCTCGGAAATGCCGGTGTCTTCGGCCACCGACAGGAAATCCGCCGGCAGCAGCACGCCACGCTGCGGGTGGCACCAGCGCATCAGCGCCTCGTAGCCGACCACGCTGGAATCGTGGATGTCCACGATCGGCTGGTAGTAGGGCACGAATTCGTTGCGGGTCAGGCCGCGGCGCAGGTCGTTCTCGACCTCCAGCAGCCACACCGCCTGCTGGCGCAGGCCCTCGTCGAACACCGCGTAGCGGTGGCGGCCATCGGCCTTGGCGCGGTACATGGCCGAATCGGCGTCGCGCAGCAGTTCCTCGGGGTGTCGGTAGTGCGGCGCCGCCAGCGCGATGCCGATCGAGGTCGAGGTGAACAGTTCCTTGGTCGCCAGCCGGAACGGTGCATTCAGGGTCTGGATGATGCGCCGGGCGATGTCGCAGGCGTAGTCGACATCGTCGATGCCTTCCAGCAGCACGCCGAACTCGTCGCCGCCCAGGCGCGCGACCACGTCCTCGGACTTCAGGCACGAGCGGATGCGGCCGCCGGCCTGGAACAGCAGGTCGTCGCCGATCAGGTGGCCCACCGAGTCGTTGATCACCTTGAACCGGTCCAGGTCCATGAACAGCACGGTGAAGGTCTTGCGCGGGTCCTTGTGGTAGCGCTCCAGCGCGCGCTCCAGGCGCTGCATCAGCAGGCTGCGGTTGGGCAGGCCGGTGAGCGAGTCGTGCAGGGTCTCGTATTTCAGCCGTGCCTCGATGCGTTCGCGTTCGGCGATCTGCGCACGCAGGTCGCGGTTGGCCAGTGCCAGTGCCCGGGTGCGCTCGCCGACCCGTTGTTCAAGGTTCGAGTACGCCTTGCGCAGCGACTCGCTGGCGCGCACGCGATCCAGCGAATTGGCGATGTGGTAGGAAACGAAGGTGAGCAGCTCCTGGTCGCGCAGCGTGTAGTGGTGCTCGGGCGAATAACTTTGTACCGCCAGCACCCCGACCGTGTGTTCGGCGCACACCAGCGGCACCCCCAGCCAGCACACCGAGTCCGGGCCGTGCTTGGTCACGCTGCCGGCGGCGCGCAGGCGCGCGACCTCGGGTGCGTTCGCGAGCATCGCGGTGCCGTGCTGCAGCACGTATTCGGTCAGTCCGTTGGCGAGTTTGCGCGGGTGGCGTTGGGCATCGCGCTCGTCCACGGAGTAGGGGAAGGTCAGTTCCGTGCCGTCCTCGGACAGCAGCGCGATGTAGAAATTGCGTGCATACAGCAGGCCGCCCACGACCCGGTGCACCGCGGCGTAGAAACTGTCGATGCTCTCGGTGGTGCTGGCCAGTTCGGCGATACGGAACAGCGCGGCCTGCAGGCGTTCGCCGCGCTGGCGTTCGAGCACCTGCTGCTGCAGCACGCGGTTGGCGTCGCGCAGTGCCTCGGTGCGTTCGGCGACGCGGTGCTCCAGCTCGGCGTGGGCCATGCGCCGCTCCAGTGCGGTCTGGATGTGCTGGGCGACGTACATCAGCAGCGCGCGATCCTCGGCATCGTAGTGATGGGCGGTGTCGTAGCTTTGCACCACCACGCAGCCCACCACGGCGTTGCCGCGCAGCAGCGGCACGCCCAGCCAGTCCTCGCACAGTGCGCCGCTGCCCTCGAAGGGGCCATCGACCTGGCCTTTGATGGCCTCCAGCGAGCCCATCAACGGCCTGCCCTTGCGGATCACGTACCACGTGGGGCCGTGCAGCATCCCGGACATCGGGATGTCGTCGTTCGGGTAGGGCAGTTCCGGGTCGACGCTGTCGGCGTAGTAGGGAAACCGCACCCGGTCGGTCTTCGCGTCGTACAGCGCGATGTAGAAGTTTTCCGCGTACATCAACGTGCCGACCGTGGCATGCAGCGACCGGAACATCGCGTTGATGTCGGTATCGGCGCTGCTGGCCTGGTCGGCGATCGCATACAGGGCACGCTGCAGCCGCTCGGCACGTGCCAGTTGTTCAACCGAGTTTGCCAGTGCGGACTGCTTGACGAGCGCGTCGACGCGTGCGGCAATCCGGTCAGCGGCCACCTGCAGCAGCGCCCCGTCGATCACGTCACCCTCGGCGCTGATGACCAGCACCTCGTTGTCGGGCAAGGGGATTTCGCGCCGGTGTACGCCCGTGGCCGGGGCGGTCACCGTGTCGCCGCCCGGACGGCGTTCCACGCGCGTACCGGGGATCAGCATCTCCAGCCACTTCCGGGCGGCGGACTCGATGGCCGCCATGTCGGGTGCCGCCCACACATCCCCGGCCGCGCGCAACACTGCGGCGGCAGTGGTTGGCTGCGGGTCCGCCGTGGCAGCCAGTTGGTGAACGTCGCCGGCCATGTGTGGTCCAACCCCCGTGTGAGGGGAGAGTGTAACCCGAGTAACCATGCCGCGCCGGTCCGATTCGCGCACGCACGGGTTCACAAATTGTTAGCAAAATGTAACCACGTGGCGTACAATTCGAATCCAAAGACAAAGTGGTCTTGTTGTGCCGGGCACGGGTCCCGGCGCCTTTCCTGCCGGATCTGACGATGCGTCGACTGCTTGCCAAAGCCTTGCTTGCCGGATGCGGAATCGCCGCGCCGCTGTGGGCGCTCGGCCAGACGCCGCCACCACCGGTGATCGCGCCGCCGCCAGCGCCGGCCGCGCATGCCGACGGGCAGAAAACCGTGCCGTTGTGGCAACGCGACGGCAATGCGCTGTCGCTGGTGGCAAACAGCGGCGATGCAGCGACCGCGCCCTCGGGCGTGGCGGCAAACGCACAGGGCAACACCCGCTTCACCGGCGCGGGCGTGCGCCTGGTCACCAGGCCCGGCATCACCGCGCACGCAGGCGTGCGCACCATCCGCTGGGCGCCCCTGGTGCCGGCCTGCGCCGCAAGCCTGCCGGGGATGCCCGCGGGGCCGGCGTGTTTCGATGACTATCGCGCCGGCATGCAGCGCGGCGAGATCGGCGCCGGCTTTGCCGGTCGGGACGTGAAGCTCGACCTGTCGGTGGGCCAGTCGCAGAGCGAACCGGCCGCCGCGCGCCCGCGCACGCCGCCGGCCCTGCTGCCGCGGGTGCTGCCGGCCGAAGGCGGCGCCGACGTTGCCGCCCCCCTGTGGTTTCGCGACAGCACCTCCACCGACATCAGTGCGCGCGGCCAGTTGCGCGTGGCTCCCGATACGCGGCTGCAAATGGGCGCCAGCGTGGGCCGCGTGAGGTTCCTGCCGGGTTCGGGCCTGGGTGCGGACGATTCGCTCGACCAGACCACCCTGAGCTTCGGTGTCCAGCACGGCGCCGTGCGCGGCACCATCGTGGGCCACATCCTGGAGCCCAATCTCCCCGGCGCCGCCCTGGACCGCAACCAGCGCTGGAGCTGGAGCGGCATCGACCTTGGCATCAGCGTCCGCCTGCCGTGGCGCGGCGAGTTGAACTTCGGCGCGCAGAACGTGTGGAGCTCGGGCCGCGCCCCGCTGCTGTTCGGCCCCGCCGGCAACGCGCCCGCGCAGGGTCGTGTGCCGTACGTCCAGTACCACCAGGACCTCTAGGGGAACCCTGATCTTGCCCGTCATTCCGGAATCGCGAAGCGATTCCGGGATTTGCCGGTTCCCGGGTTGCTCGAATCCCGGCAACGAAAATCCCGTTCGTACTGAACGTGGCTTGCGCCGGCAAGCGAAGTCGAAGCACCGTTCGGCGCGTCCCTTCAACCCCGGCGCTACACGCCTGCGCCCAGAGCCTGCCCGGCATGAAAGTGGCAGAGCGCTTCGACATCAATCAGGTGCCCGTTTCGGCATTGTTAATATTTTGTTTACATCTGCCGCTATGCTCGGGGCCGTGTCCCGGCTTTTTCCGGGCAGGATTTCCGGCGCGTCGTGGCCATCAGAACCCCAGAATGTCGGGTTCCGGGGTCGCGGACGGGGCACGCGCCAATGCGGGAGCGCTTCATTCCGCGGCACCGCGGCAGGTTGCCGGGGTATTCCCAAAGGGTTACGAAGTTGTTAGGATGCGAACCTGCCGAGGGTTCGATGAGGCCTCGCCGGCATATCTGACGGGGACCTTTCCCGAAACTGTTTCACACAACCAAGACGTTGGAGAGTGCAATGAGACTCGACCGCAGTGAGCTGTCCAAGGCCGTGCAGACGGCCCTTTCGCTGGGTGCCGTTGCCGCCGTGGGAGTCGCGGGTACTGCCTTTGCGCAGAACCAGACCACGACGCAAAACAACCAGAACCAACAACCGCAAACCCTGCAGACCATCGTGGTCACCGGTTCGCACATCAGCCGTGTGGACATCGAAACCGACAACCCGGTGGTGGCCGTTACCGCGCAGCAGATCCAGGCGACAGGCAAGCTGACCCTGGGCGACGTGGTGCAGGACCTGCCGGTAATCACCGGCGGCCTGACCAACCCGTCCGTCAACAACGGCGGCGGCAGTGGCTCGACCCTGGTCGGCCTGCGCGGCCTCGGCGCCAGCCGTACCCTGCTGCTGGTCGACGGCCAGCGCATCATCAACCGTGACCTGAACTCCATTCCCGCGGCCGCGGTCCAGCGCATCGAAGTGATGCCCTCCGGCGCATCGGCCATTTACGGTTCCGACGCGATTGGCGGCGTGATCAACATCATCCTGAAGTCCAACTACCAGGGTGCGCAGTTCCAGTTGAACTACGGCATTTCCGATCACAACGACGGCGAACGCAAGGGCGGAAGCTTCATGTTCGGCCAGAGCTCGGACAAGGGCAGCATCCTGGCCGGCGTCAGCTACAACAAGTTCGACTCTATCCTGCAGGCGAAGCGCAAGTTCGCCAAGGACGCCCTGAACATCGGTACCTCCGGTGGCGTGCCGACCTACAGCATCGGCGGTTCGACCTTTGCGCTGCGCGATTACGTGTCGGTGCCGCAGGCCATCGCTACCCAGTTCGGCTGCTCCAGCGACAACGTGCTTTCGCTGAATCCGAGCTCGTTCGATGGCGGCGCCAGCCCGACCGGTCCCGGCGACTACCACTGCTTCGGTACGCAGCCGGGTGACTTCTACAACTACGCGGCCGTCAACTACATCCTGACCCCGCAGGAACGCACCAATGCGTTCTTCAAGGGCGTCTACCACCTCACCGACAACATCGACTTCTACGCCACGATGTACCACAACAAGACCAGCGCCGGCTTCCAGCTCGCGCCGGCCGTGTTCGGTACGCTTACCGTGAGTGGCCTGACGGTTTCCAAGGACAGCTACTACAACCCGTTTGGCGTGGATTTCTCCGCCCTCGGTGGCTCCGGCCTGCGCCTGCGCATGCTGCCCGTCGGCCCGCGTTCCGCCAAGAACGGCAACACCACCGACCAGTTGATCACGGGCGTCCGTGGCAACTTCAACATCCTGGACCGCAACTGGCAGTGGGATGTCGGCTACACCTACGGCCACGTCTCCACCACCAACACCATCCTGGGGCTTCCCAACCAGACCAAGATCCTTCCGGGCATCAACAGCCCGTCCATGATGGATCCGAATACCAACACGGTCGTTTGCGTCAAGACGCCGGGTGATCTCAGCACGATCATCGACGGCTGCACTCCCTGGGACCCGTTCAACCTCAACTCCGCCGTCACCAAGGACGTGCTGAGCAAGGCGGGTGCGCCTGCGGTCATCGATACCTGGAACATCGAGCGCACCTATCACGCCAACATCAGTGGCGGGCTGTTCGACCTGCCGGCGGGCACCATGCAGCTGGCGGCGGGCGTGTCGTACCGCAAGGAGTATCTGAACAACACCGTCAGTACCTCCATTGCACTCGACCCGGCCACCGGCACCTGCACCTTGGGCAGCCAGTGCTCGGCACACCTGCAGGGCGGTTACAACGTCAAGGAAGCCTACGCCGAGTTGTTCGTGCCGATCCTCAAGGATCTGCCGTTCGCGCACGGACTGAACGTGACGCTGGCCGACCGTTGGTCCAAGTATTCGACCTTCGGCAGCACCAACAACTGGAAGATCGGCGTCGAATGGCGGCCGATCGACGACCTGCTGGTGCGCGGCACCATGTCCAAGGTATTCCGGGCACCGTCCATCGGCGATGTGTTCGGAGCCCCGGTCAGCAGCGCGCCGTTCCTCTCCAGCGACCCCTGCGAGTACGCGGGTACGGGCGCCAACCCCAATGCCGGCAACCCGGCTTGCGCGGGCGTGCCGGCAACCGGGCCGTTCGATGACCGGTACACGCCCAACGTGCAGCAGCTGATCGCGCTGACGTCCGGTTCCCAGGCCGTGGGCTTCCCGCTGGGGCCGGAGAAGGGTTCCACCTTCGACTTCGGCCTGGTCTATTCGCCGCACTTCGTGCCGGGCCTCTCCGCGAGCGTGGACTTCTGGCGGATCTACCTAAACGACACCATCACCACGGTGTACGCGCAGACGGTGCTGAGCCAGTGTTTTGCGGGCAACCTGACGTTCTGCCCCCTGTTCAAGCGTGTCCAGAGCGGTCCCAACGCCGGCCAGCCGCTGCAGGTGACCCAGCCGACCGCGAACCTGGGCCGCATCGACGTCAACGGCGTCGACTTTTCGGTCAACTACAAGTTGCCGGCGTTCTCGTTCGGCCAGTTCACGGTTGGCCTGGACGCGACCTACATGTCCAACTTCAAGATCCAGACGGCCCCCGGCACGCCTGCCAACAGGATCCGGCAGGGCGCGGGCAAGATGGGCTGGTTCGGATCGGACCTGCAAGGAGCCTGTCCGTTCTCGGCCGGCGGCATGTGCTTCATCCCGCGCGTGAAGGGTCAGGTCCACCTCGACTGGCAGCTCGGCCCGTGGAGTGCGGGCTGGCGGATGCGTGGCACCAGCCCGTTCCGCATGGACGGCTCGCCGAGCAACGGCGCGGTCGAGAACTACGACCGCTACGGTACCTACATCTACAACGACCTGAACGTCGGCTACAACATCCAGCCGATCAACACCAGGGTCCAGCTGGGTGTGGACAACGTGTTCGACAAGCAGCCGCCGTTGCTGGGTGGCAACCGCTCGCTGAACGCCAACACCGATCCGGCGAACTTCGACACGATCGGGCGGTACTACTGGGCGCGCGTCACGGTCAACTTCTGATCGGACACGCCTGATACCAACACGAAAGCTGTACGTTTCAGGGCCGCACGGGTACTCTCGTGCGGCCCTTTTTTCATCAGGCGCGCCGCGCGCGTATCCTTCCACCGCACGGTGGGCCGCCGGTGAAGTCCGGTTGAGGCATCATGCCGTCCCGGTCTCCCGGACAGCTGCACCGAGGCGCGCGCGACACTTCGTGGACACCTACGGAATTGACCACCAACCCGAATCAGGACAAGGGCCGACGCAATGGCCGATGACAGCGTGATGAAGCCGATCGTCGCGGCATTGCAGGCGGGCGATGCCGTGCAGGGCGAGAACCTTTGCCGCCGCGCATTGGACAACGATCCCGACGACGCCGAGGTGCTGTTGCTGCTGGGCCTGGCCTTGCAGCGCCAGGCCCGGCCGCGGGACGCACTGCAACCTTTTGCCCGCCTCACCGAACTTTACCCCGACAACGGCATGCACTGGGGGAATTATGCAACGGCGCTGGCGCGCGTCGGCGATGTCGAAGCGGCAGAGCGGGCCGCGGACAACGCGGTGCGGCTGACGCCGGAGCAACCCGGCCAGCTGGAACAACTGGGCGTGCTGCAACTGCAACTGGGCAAGCCGCGGGAAGCGCAGGACACCCTGCTGCGCGCCTGCGAGCTGGACCCCACTTCGGCCGCCATTCGCATCCATGCCGCACGGGCCTGCGTTGCCTGCCGCGACCAGCAGGCCGAGGAACTGGTGCGGCCCTGGCGCGAATGGTTGCCGCTTTCCCACGACCTGCAGGTGGAGCTGGCCAACCTGCTCGTCCAGGTCGGCGAACCCTGGGACGCGCTCGAGCTCGTCGAGGACCTGGTCCAGCGCACCCCCACTGACTGGCCGATGCAACTGCTGCTGGCCAAGGTGTACGAACGCGTCAACCGCCTGGAGCAGGCCGAGTCGAAACTGCAATGGGTCGCCGCGATGACGGGGTCAGACCAGTCCGCCGCCAAAATCCGGCACGAGATCGAGATCCAGAAGGCCCAGTTGGCCATGCGCCGGCGCGACCACGCCCTCGCGCGCACGCTGCTGGAAAACGCCGGTCCCGGCAATGACGCCGACGATGGCCACTGGTTTTCCCTGGCCAAGGCCTGCGACCAGCTAGGTGACGCGCCGGCGACGATGGCCGCGCTGGAAACCGGGCATCGCATGCAGATCGAGGCGCTGCAGGCAACCAATCCGCAACTGCTGGAGCCGGGCGCACCGTTGCTGCCGGGCGTCGATGATCGCGTGAGCGCGGATGACCACCGCGCCTGGCCCGACCTGCGCGGCCCGGACGCAGGCCAGTCACCCGTGTTCGTGGTGGGCTTTCCGCGCTCGGGGACCACGCTGCTGGAACAGATGCTGGACGCGCATCCGCGCCTGCAGTCGATGGACGAGCGGCCTTTCCTGAACATGCTTTCCTCGCGGCTGGCCGATGTCGGCATCGAGGTGCCCGCGGACCTGCATCGGCTGACCCAGCGCGACTGCGACGAGCTGCGCAAGGGATACGTGTTGCTCGGCTGTGCCAGGATCTCGCGTCGCTGGGATGCCCGCCTGGTCGACAAGAATCCGCTCAACATGCTGTGGTTGCCCATGATCCAGCGACTGTTTCCCCGGGCGAAATTCATCCTCGCGCTGCGCCATCCCTGCGACGTGGTCTGGAGCTGCTACCTGCAGAACTTCCACGCGGCACCGCTGGTGGCGGCATGCAGGTCGCTCACCCACCTCGCCCGCGCCTACGTCGCGGCGATGCGCAACTGGCTGCATCACGTCGAGGTCTTCGGGCCCGACGTGATGGTGTCGCGCTACGAGGATCTGGTGGCCGATCCCGGGAAGCAGAGCGACGCGATCGCCAGGTTCCTCGACCTCGGGGACGCCGACGCCATGCTGCAGTTCGCCACCCGCGCCCGCGAAAAGGGCTACATCCGCACACCCAGCTACACCCAGGTGGTGGAACCCATCACCACGCGTGCGGTGGGGCACTGGCAACAGTACCGCGGGTATTTTTCCGAGGTCCTGCCGATCCTGCAGCCGATGCTGGATCATTGGCATTACGACCTGCGGCCGGCCGCGGCCTCCACGGAGGCCTGAGGTGGCCAGTCTCGAGGACCGGCTGTTCGAGCCTCCGCGGGCCGATGCCGACAAGGTCGAAGCACGCCTCGCGCAACTGGAGCCGCAACTGCGCGGCCTGGTCCAGCGCGCGGGCGACGCCCTGGCGGCCGGCGATGGGCAGGCCGCGCAGCGGGCATTGTCGCAGGCGCTGGAGAAGGCGCCCGGCCAGCCCGACGTGCTGCGCCTGTATGCGCTGCTGCTGGTGCAGGTGGGAAACCACGAGGCCGCGCTGGCCAACTTCGAGGCCGCCTTGCGCGCGGCCCCGGACGATGCCGTGACCCTGTGGCACTATGCGCGCACCTGCGAGGATGCCGGCAACGTTGATGCCGCGCTTGCGGTCCGGAAACGTGCGATCGAACGGGTACCGCAATCACCCTTGGCGTGGGCCGACCTTGGCGAACACCTGTTTGTCCACGCCGGCATCGAGGCCGCACTGGCGCCGCTGGAGCGGGCCGCCGAACTGGCGCCGGATTTCGCGCCCGGCCTGCTCAAGCTCGGCAATGCCTACGTGGCGTGCGGGCGCGCCGAGGATGGTGCGCGCACGGTCCGGCAGGCGCTTGCCGCCGACCCCACGTTCGTGCCCGGCTGGGTCGCGCTGGTGGACATCAAGACGGTGGCCCTGACCGACGCGGAGACGGACCGGATGCGCGAGCTGCTGTCGCATCCGTCCGGGCTGGGTCCGGCCGAACGCACCGCGCTCCAGTTCACGTTCGCGCTCGCGTGCGAGCGCAGGCAGGCATACGGGGAAGCCTGGCGCGGACTGCTGGAGGCCAACGCCCGGCGCAAGCGCGAGTTGCAACCCTGGGATGTCGCGCGGTTCCGGACCCAGGAACGGCAGGCGGATGAAATTTTCCAGCAACCCCATGTCCACGCGCCGGATCCGCAGCTCGGACACGACGTCATCTTCATCGTGGGCCTGCCGCGCTCGGGCACGACGCTGGTCGAGCAGGTGCTGTCGTCCCATCCCGAGGTCGAGGCTGCGGGCGAAATTGCTGCCCTGCCGCAGGTGCTGACCGAGGAATCAAGCCGGCGCCGGCAGCGCTATCCCGGCTGGGTGCCCGGGGCCACGGCCGATGACTGGCAGCGCCTTGGACAACGGTACCTGGAACTCACCGAACCCCTGCGCAGCCGCCGGCCGCGCTCGACCGACAAGCTGCCCAGCAACTGGCGTGCCGTGGGCGCGATTCGCGCCATGCTGCCGGGAGCCCGCATCATCGCGTGCCGCCGTGATCCGCTGGAAAACTGCTGGTCGTGCTTCAAGCAGTACTTTCCGCGGGGATGGGAATTCACCAACGACCTGGAACACCTGGGACTGTTCTGGAAGGCCTTCGACCACGTCGCCACGCAGTGGGCCGCGCGCGATCCGGGAAACGTGCGCGAGCAGGGTTACGAGGCACTGACCGAACAACCCGAAGCGGAAATCCGCGCGTTGCTCGATTTCTGCGACCTGGCGTTCCATGCCGCCTGCCTGCGCCCACACGAATCGCCGCGCAGCGTGCAGACCCTGAGCGCGGCGCAGGTGCGTGAGCCGCTGCATCGGCATCGTCCCCTCGCGGCGCGCTACGGGGGCCTGCTGGATCCGTTGCGGGAGGCCCTGGGGCTGGCGCCGTGGACCGAACAGGCGGAGTCGGGTGCGCAACCGGATGCCTGACCGGCGCGCCGATGGAGGCCCCGGGGGCCGTGCAACCTCAGGAAAGTTTTTCAGGGATCCGCAGCAATTCGGGCAACAGCGGCGCGTAGTGCCGCCAGCGGCCCACCGAACGCGCGTGGACCGGCTGTCGCGCCTGCCACAGGCTGGCGGTGGAGATCACGTTGCCGGTGGCTGCGTCTTCCGTTCCCACGTCACGGGCATCGTCCGCCGGAAGCCCGATCCATTTCGCCAGACCTTCAATGACCTCTCCCGGCGCGGCGACGAGGTCCTCGTAGCGTACCGCGCGGATCGAATCCGGATGGCGACGCCGCCAGTGCGCCATCAATTTTTCGGCATCGCGCATCACCATGGTGATGTCGCCGAAGTCGTAACTGAACCCCTGCACGTCTTCGAGAAAGCACTGCATCCACAACGACAGCGCATTGTCACGCGGGTTGCGCCGGCAGTGGATCACGCGGGCATCGGGAAACAGCGCCAGCGCCAGGTCCAGGTAGCGGAAATTCAGCGGCTGCTTGTCGATGAACCAGCGCGCCGCCGCGGCGTCGTCCTGCCGCACCCGTGCGGCGTACCGTCCTGCCGCGCGCTGCAGCGCCGTCTGGTCCGGCGTTCCATTCAAACCAGGCGCCAGCGCCAGTTGCGCGAGCCAGGGTTGTTCGCCGCGGTTGCACACGCCCGGAAGGCGGCCCAGCCGCTCGGCCAGCAACGTGGTGCCGCTGCGCGGCATTCCCACGATGAACAGCGGTGAAAAATCCGGCGTCGGATCCGCGCGGTGTGCAATGGGCGTGGCGGCCAGTCGCGCCTGGACGGCCCGCCGCCAGGACTTGCGTGACCAGGGCGTGAGGCGCTTTCGAATGGTGTTCCCGCTTCGGAAATGTTCCGCGGCTTCGGCGTAGCCGCCCGTGTCGTCGCAGGCCTTGCCAAGTGCGAAGTGAAGCTCGGCGCGGGCGAGTTCGGACAAGCCTTCGCGTTGCAATGCGGCGCGAAAGCGCGCGAAGTCCGGGTGCTGGTCATCCGCGTACCGCTGTGCGGCCGACAGTCCGATTGGCGCGTGCCACTCGACGGCGCGCGGTTCGTGCGCGAGCGCGAACAGGTAGTGGTCCCGTGCGCGCTTGAACTCCCCCGCCTGTATCGCGAGCATCCCGGCGTAGGCGTGCAGGCGGGCGTCATCCGGATGCGCCGCTACGGCCGCTTCGGCGATCGCCGCGGCATCGCGCTTGCGGTCGCACCCGTCCAGCAGTTCGATTGCGCTGATCGCGAGATTTGCGTCGCCGAGGTTGGCCGGCACGGCAAGACACGCGCGCATTGCGCGTGCGGCGGCGGCCGTACGTCCCTGCTCGCACAGCATGCGCGCCAGCGAGAAGGCCGCAGCGGCGTCCCCGGCGTCCTCGGCGAGCAGGTTGCGCAGCACGTCTTCGGCGGCATCGGCGAGGCCGGCCTGTTGCAGGATGCCGGCTTGCGCGCGGCGCAGGTCCGGCGAGCCGGGAAACGCGGCGATGGCCTCGTCGGCGATTGCGCGCGCGCGTTGCGGATTGCCGCGCAACGCCTCGGCACGGACTGCCGCGAGCCAGGCTTCCTCGCTGCGTGGCATGGCCGGGTTCAGGCGTCGGCGCCGTAGGCCGGCAGCCCCAGGCTCAGTCGCAGCGGGTCGAGCAGCTCGCCGTAGCGATCCGCGTGCGCGGTGTCCCCACGCAATGGCTGGCGAACCTGGGTGGCGCTGGGCGAGCGCACCTCGCGCGTGGTTTCATGAAAGCGCACGCAGGCTTCCTCGTAGGGCAGGGCGCAGGCTTCAAGCAGCCTGCGGATGGCAGGTTCGGATTCGGCGACCAGGGCTTCGTAGCCGTGCTGGTACACGTGCGAGGAGTGCATCCCGGCCCAGTGGCTGGCGCTGTGGTCGAAATCGCGCCAGAACGCCGCCAGGTCCTCGGGCGTGCGGCTCCACTCGTTTCCGGCCGACAGGTGCTGGCGGTAGCACGAGAAACAGGTTTCCAGCCGATCGCGGCGACAGACCACCACGTGTGCGCCGGGCAGCATCGCGCGAATCGCGCCCACGTACATCCAGTTGCCGGGCAGTTTGTCGGTGAATTTCGCGCGCTGCTTGCGCCAGTGCGCCGTGCGCTCCAGGTAACGTTCGCCCAGGCGCTGCCAGTCCCCGGGCTGCATGGCCGCAACCCAGCGCGGAAACGGCTGGCCGCGTCGACGCGACTCCTCGGCCAGCACCATGGGAAGGTCGGGCAGCTCGCCGGCGCCTTCCACCTGCGAATGCGAGGCGAGGATCTGCTCGACCAGCGTGGTGCCCGAGCGCGGCATGCCGACGATGAACAACGCTTCCTTGCCGAGCGTCGCGTCGGGCGCGGGGTTCGGCGGCGGAGTGAACGCATCCTCGATTGTGCGGATGGCCGCCGAGAACCCCCTGGCGTCCCAGCGTTGCCGCAGGCGTGCGATTGCATTGGCCTTCTGCAGCGCCTCCAGGGCATCGGCGTATTGCCCCTGTTCGTCTAGCGCCATGGCCAGCGCGAAGCCGATGGCGATGCGGTCGTTGTCGTGGATGCGCTCATTGCCCAGCGCGGTGCGCATGCGTTCGACGTCTTCGGGCTTGAGCGCGCCGGTGCGCAGGTCCGCAAGGCCCCACCAGGCCATCCCGGCCCAGGGTTGTTCAGCGAGTACCCGGCGGTATTCTTCCGCGGAGGCCCCGGCGTCCCCGCGCATGCGCAGCAGGTCGCCCAGCAGTGCGCGTGCGTCCATGTTGTCCGGCGCGATTTCCACTGCGTGCTTGAGGGCCTCGATGGCTTCCTCGTTGCGCACGCAGCGCGTCAGCATCAGGCCGAGGTTGTACCAGGCGAGCGCGAGTCCGGGCTGGAGTTCGCAGGCGCGGCGCAGGGCGCGGATCGCGCCGTCGAAATCACCCGAGGTCCCGAGCACCGAACCCAGCGTGTTGTGGTAGAGCGCATCCATCGGGCGCAGTTCCACGGCGCGCTGCATGGCCGACAGCGCGCCTTTCTGGTCGCCGCGCAGGCTGAGGATGCCCGCGTGCAGGCGCAGCACCTCGGGGTGGTCCGGGTGGCTGCGCAGAACCGGTTCCAGGTGGGCCGCCGCCTGTTCGGCGCGGCCAAGGCCCAGCGCCTGCGCCGTCGCGACGATTCGTTGTGATGCGTGGTCGTCGAGTCCACGCAGGCGCGGGCTGGCGGCGCGGGCGGCCTCGCCCGCGCGGGGTGTCGGGGGAGCGGTCTGGTTCATTGGTGGACGGGGTTTGCGGCGGGACTGGATATGATAAAGGACACACCCGCCGCGGATCCCAGCATGCACGCCGAAGCCAACGCCAACGCCGATCCGCTCGCCCGGGCGCGCGCCCTGTTCGAGCGCGACCGGGCGCCGGAGGCCGCGGCGCTGTTGCGCGACGCGTTGCGCCGGGAGCCGGCGCGCGAGGACCTGGCCGGCCTGCTGGTACGGGTGCTGCAGAGCCAGGGGCGCGTCAGCGCCGCGGCCGAAGTGTTGCTTGCGGTATGCGCGGCAAACGAATTCGCGGCGGACCTGAGCCTGCGTTGCGCAAAGACGGCAGAACAGTGTGACCGCCACGGGATCGCCGCGCGGATCTGCGAGCAGGCGCTTGAACGGACGCCGTCGGCGCCGGATCTGCTGGTACAGGCGGGTCACGTTGCGCGCGAGATGGGTGATTTCGACAAGGCGCGCGCGCGTTACCTTGCCGCCATCGAAGCCGGTGTCGACCTGGACCGGCGGCAGGTACTGGGTGCGTTGGCCAACATCCGGCGCTATTCCGATCCCGCGGACCCCGACATCCGGCGCTTCGAGGCCCAATTCCGCGATCATGCGTTTTCCGTGCGTTCGCGGGCCTCGGCCGGGTTTGCCCTGGCCAAGGCGCGCAACGATCTGGGCGACTACGCGGCCGCGGCCGCGGCGTTGCGCGAGGCCAACGCGATGGTGCATGGCGAGCAGCCATGGGATCGCCCCGCGTGGCACGCGTTCATGGCCGCCCAGGCGCGCGCAGTGGTTGCCGCGGCGACCGGCGCCCCGGCCCGGGACTTCGTGCCCGTGTTCATCGTCGGTCTTCCGCGGACCGGCACCACGTTGACCGCCACGTTGCTGGCGCGTGCCGCGGGCGCGCGCGACCGCGGCGAACTGCGCGCGCTGCGCTACATTGCCGATCGTCTGATTGGCGGTCGCCACCTCGACAGTCCCGCCGCGCTGGCCGAGGCGGGCGGTTTGTACCGCACGCTCGCCGTGCAGGACGATGCGCCGGCCCGGTGGTATCTGGACCAGGATCCGATGAACTTCCGCTACCTGCACCTGGTCGCCGCGATGTTCCCGCAGGCGCGCGTGATCCACCTGCGCCGCGATCGCCGCGACACGGCACTGTCGCTCTGGAGCCAGGATTTCGCGCACCCGGACATGGCCTTCGCCTACGACTTCGATGACATGGCGGCATTCATGGCCGACCACGACATGCTGATGGCGCACTGGATGAAGGCCCTGCGCATTCCGATCCACGAACTGGACTACGAAACGCTGGTGACCGATACGGACGCGGCGCTTGCCGGACTGTGCGACTTCATCGGCGCTTCGCGGCGGGAGACCGGCGAAGCCGACGCCGCCCCTGTGCAGTCGGCCAGCGTCTGGCAGGCCCGCCAGCCGGTCTACTCGAGCTCGGTCGGGCGCTGGCGGCACTACGCGCCGCATGTGCCTGAACTGGAGCGGTTCGGGTAGGTGGGGGTGGAAGAGGGGACGCTCGCTGCGCTCGCTCAGGGGAAGAGTCGAAGAGGGGGCGCTCGTTGCGCTCGTTCAGGGGAAGAGTCGAAGAGGGGACGCTCGCTGCGCTCGCTCAGGGGAAGAGGTGAACAGACGGAGGACTGGGTATGTTGCGGCCACGCCATTACGACTTGGAGATCTGGCAGGATGCGATGCGTTTGGTGCGCGAGACTTATGGCGTTACGGGCAAGTTGCCGTCGGATGAGCGGTTCGGTTTGGTAACACAGATGCGCCGCTGCGCAGTCAGCATACCTTCGAACATCGCGGAGGGTGCGGCGCGTGGGAGCAAAGCGGAACTTGTGCGTTTTCTCATGATCGCACGAGGCTCGCTGCTCGAGCTCGATACCCAGCTCCGGATATGTGAGGATCTCGGGTTCCTTGACGATCACAAGTCGTTGCAGCACAGGATCGAGCGGCTCTTCGGAAAGCTCAACGCGTTCATTGCCCTGAAGCGCAAGGGATCGGGATCTCCACAGCGCATACCGGAGAACGGCGCCCGCTGACCCAGATACGCGCACCCAGTGCCGCCGTTCACCTATCCCCTGAGCGAGCGCAGCGAGCGTCCCCTCTTCGACTCTTCGCCTGAGCGCGCGCAGCGAGCGTCCCCTCTTCGACTCTTCGCCTGAGCAAGCGCAGCGAGCGTCCCCTCTTCCCCTCTTCGTCTGAGCAAGCGCAGCGAGCGTCCCCTCTTCGACTCTTCGCCTGAGCGCGCGCAGCGGCCACCGACCCGTCATCCGACCAGGCACGGTGGCCACCGCCTCCTCACCTGAGCGAGCGCAGCGAGCGTCCCCTTCTCGACTCTTCGTCTTTTCGCCCAGGCAAGCGCAGCACACGCCGCCCGTCAGTACCGGTAATGGTCGGCCTTGTACGGCCCTTCCACCGGCACGCCGAGGTAGTCGGCCTGCTCCTTGGTCATCTTGGTCAGCTTGACGCCGATCTGTCCCAGGTGCAGGCGGGCGACTTCCTCGTCCAGCTTCTTGGGCAGGCGGTAGACCTTCTTTTCGTACTCGTCCTTGTGGGCCCACAGGTCGATCTGTGCCAGGGTCTGGTTGGAGAACGAATTGGACATCACGAAGCTCGGATGGCCGTGCGCGCAGCCGAGGTTCACCAAGCGGCCTTCGGCCAGCAGGTAGATCGAGTTGCCGTTGTCGAAGGTGTACAGGTCGACCTGCGGCTTGATGTTGGTGTGCTTCGCCGTCTGCTGCAGCTTCTCGACCTGGATCTCGTTGTCGAAGTGGCCGATGTTGCACACCAGCGCGTGGTCCTTCATCTGCTGCATGTGCTCGAGCGTGATCACGTCGCGGTTGCCGGTGGTGGTGACGTAGATGTCGGCCTCGCCCAGGGTGTCCTCG
>CAZAXF010000059.1:0-18372 GCA_964489055.1 uncultured Rhodanobacter sp.
AAACTTGGCGTCCGTTCGGGAAATGCTCGGCTCATCCTGAGCCTCACCCCTCGCTGCGCTCGGGGCCGACCCGGAGCCTGCCCCGGACTTGATCCGGGGGCCGTCCGGATTCGCTCCAGACGAATCCCTCGAACCCTCGAGAAGGCCATGAACCCTCTACTCCCTTGGCCGGAGCCCCCTCGACCGCTCGGGCATCGCTCCGGGAATTGTATTTGAAGGCACGAGGCAAGTGCAGCAGCCGGCGGCGCGACCAGCCGGAACTTGCCCGGACGATGCATCAGGCATTTTCGGGAAATCACCCCGATGAATCCATGCCCCGGTCACGCCAACTGAATCAACACGGCGAGCGAATCACTGCCCGCCGCGGTGAACGGGCGGGTCAGGATAAATGCGAAACACCTTCCGGTAAAGCCAATGCCTCCGGCATCAGCCGTTGGTGGCATCACGCTTGGGTGGTGTGTCGTCCTCGGGCTGTCCGGGGGGCCGCGCGGCGCCAGCTTCCTGTTCCTGCTTGATTCGCTGGTAGATTTCCTCGCGGTGCACCGCGACATCCTTGGGTGCGGTGATGCCGATGCGCACCTGGTTGCCCTTGACACCCAGCACCGTCACCGTCACCTGGTCGCCGATCATCAGGGTTTCCCCCACCCGGCGCGTCAGAATCAACATGCTTGAACTCCGTGTACTCGAGTCCATTGGACCCGAAACCGACGCGCGCGTTCCCCTCCGGATTGCGTCACGCGGTGTGATGAATGGGCGGTCACGAACACACGCGGGATGCCGCGCGCACCCAGGTTCCTCCATACCCGCACTAGACCGGTGCAGGTGCGACCGATGCGTGGCAAATAGTATAAGCGTATGCACCGACCGCGCAACGAAAACAGGCATGACTTCCGGCACGGTGCCGCGTCAGCGCAGCGCCTCGGCAACCCAGCCGTCCAGCCCGTCCAATGCCTTGTCCAGTGCCGGCGAATCGGTGCCGCCACCCTGCGCCATGTCGGGTCGTCCACCGCCCTTTCCGCCGATTTCGCGCGCGACGTGTCCGATGACGTCGCCGGCCTTGAGTCGGCCGAGTGCCGCGCCGTGCACGCCGCCGACCAGCGATGCCTTGCCCCCGCGCGCCGAGGCGAGCACCACGACGCAGTCGCCCAGCTTCTGCTTGAGGACATCGACCGCTTCGCGCAGCGCCTTCGCATCCATGCCATCCACGCGCGATGCGACCAGCTTGATGCCATCGACCTCGCGGGCGCTCGCGGCGAGATCCTGCGTGGCCGCGCCCGCGGCCCGGGCCTTCAATGATTCCAGTTCGCGCTCGAGCGCGCGATTGCGATCCAGCAGGTGGCGCAGCTTGTCGGTCACGTCGGAAGGCTGCGCGGAAAGCAGGCCGGCGATTTCGCCGAGGCGCTGTTCTTCTTCGTTCACGTGCGCCATCGCGCCCGCGCCGGTCAAGGCCTCGATGCGGCGGATACCGGCCGCGACGCCCGATTCGGAAACGATCTTGAACAAACCGATGTCGCCGGTGCGCGCAACGTGCGTGCCACCGCACAGCTCGGTGGAGAAATCGCCCATCTTCAGCACCCGCACCTTGTCGCCGTACTTCTCGCCGAACAGCGCCATCGCACCGCCGGCGATGGCCTCGTCGTAGCCCATGTGGCGGACTTCGGCTTCCTGGTTGCGGCGGATCTGTTCGTTGACGCGGTCCTCGATCCGGCGCAGTTCTTCCGGCCTTACCGGCTGGAAGTGCGAGAAGTCGAAGCGCAGGTGATCGGGCGCCACCAGCGAGCCCTTCTGGGTCACGTGTTCGCCGAGGGTCTCGCGCAACGCGGCGTGCAGCAGGTGGGTCGCCGAATGATTCAGCACCGTGGCTTGGCGACGCGCGCCGTCCACGCGCGCCAGCACGACGTCACCGACCCCAAGCGGCGCGTTGCCCTGCCAGTCGCCGAGGTGCCCGTGGAACTGGCCGCCGAACTTTTGCGTGTCGTTGACGATGAAGCGTCCCGCCGCGTGTTCGAGCGCGCCGGTGTCGCCGACCTGCCCGCCGGATTCGGCGTAGAACGGCGTGCGATCCAGGATGATCACCGCCGGTTCGCCGGGCGCCAACGCATCCACGGCCCTGCCATCCCGCAGGATCGCGAGTACCTTGCAGTCTTCAGCCTGCAACGTCTCGTAGCCAAGGAACCGCGTGGGAGCCAGCTTGCTGGCGACCTCGGCCGGCAGCTGCGTCCTGCTCTCGAACCTGCTCCCCTCGCGCGCGCGTTCGCGCTGCGCCGCCATCGCGCGCTCGAACCCGGCCATGTCCACCGCCAGGCCGCGCTCACGCGCGATGTCGGCGGTCAGGTCCACCGGGAAACCATAGGTGTCGTAGAGACGAAAGGCGTCCTCGCCGGCGATCGTCTCGCCGGAGCGGGCGGCAACTTCGTCGAACACCTTCATGCCGTGTTCCAGGGTCTCGCTGAAGCGCTGCTCCTCGACGCGCAGCGCTTCCTCGACGACTGCCTGTTTCGCTGCAAGTTCCGGATACGCGTCGCCCATCTCGGCAACCAGCGGCGCGACCATCTTCCAGAAGAATTCATCCCGCACGCCGAGTATCCAGCCGTGGCGCAGCGCGCGGCGGATGATCCGGCGCAGCACGTAGCCGCGGCCCTCGTTGGATGGCAGCACGCCGTCGACGACCAGGAACGCGCTGGCGCGGATGTGGTCGGAGATCACGCGCAGCGACTTGTTCTCGCGGTCCCTGCAGCCGGTCAGTTCCTGCGCGGCCACGATCAGGCGCTGGAACAGGTCGATCTCGTAGTTGGAATGCACGCCCTGCAGCACCGCGGCGAGGCGTTCCAGGCCCATCCCGGTATCCACGCACGGCGCGGGCAGCTTCGACAGCGTGCCGTCGGCGGCGCGGTCGAACTGCATGAACACCAGGTTCCAGATCTCGATGTAGCGGTCACCGTCGTCCCCCTCCGAACCGGGTGGACCGCCGGGGATCTCCGGACCATGGTCGTAGAAGATCTCCGAGCACGGGCCGCACGGGCCGGTGTCGGCCATCTGCCAGAAGTTGTCCGACGCATACGGCGCGCCCTGGTTGTCGCCAATCCTGACGATGCGCTCGGGCGGCACACCGACGACGTCCTTCCAGATGCCGTAGGCCTCGTCGTCGGTGTGGTAGACCGTCACCCACAGCCTTTCGGGCGGCAACCCGAACACGCGCGTCAGCAGGTCCCAGGCCCACTCGATCGCCTCCTTCTTGAAATAGTCGCCGAACGACCAGTTGCCCAGCATCTCGAAGAAGGTGTGGTGGCGCGCGGTGTAGCCGACCGAGTCCAGGTCGTTGTGCTTGCCGCCGGCGCGCAGGCAGCGCTGCACGTCCGCCGCACGCACGTACGGCAGTTTCTCGCTGCCCAGGAACACGTTCTTGAACTGCACCATCCCCGAATTGGTGAAAAGCAGCGTCGGATCGTTGGCCGGCACCAGCGGCGCGGACGGCACGATGGTGTGGCCGCGCTCCTTGAAATACTCGAGGAATTGCGCGCGAATTTCTGCAGTTTTCATGTAGTTGCGTATGAAAATTCAGGTGAAAGATATTCTGGCCGATCCGCCGTGTCGATTTCTCGAATCAAGACGCTGGATCAGTCGCCGGGGTCGCCAAGCGTGGAATGGACGACGATTCTAACCGTGTCGGCGGCAAAGCCGCGGCGCGACAGGAATGCGGCCCGCTTGCCGCGTTCGGCGTGGTCGGCAGCCGGCCGGGTTCCATACTTCTTGCGCAACTGCGCGCGTGCCAGCGACTCCCAATCGGCGTCGGCCGCGTCGATCAGGGCCCCGATCATCTCGTCAGGCAGGCCGTGCGAGCGCAATTCGGCGCGGACGCGTGCGGGCCCATAACCCTGGCCCACGCGCGTGCGCACCAGCATCTCGCCGAAGCGTTCATCGTCCTGGTAGTGCTGCGCGCGCAGGCGGTCGAGCGCGATGCCCGATTCCTCCTCGTCGCAGCCGGCGCGCTCCAGCCTCGTGCGCAGCTCCCGGCGTGAATACTCTCGCCGCGCCAGCATGGCCAGCGCTCGGTCGTAGGCACTGCGGTCGGCGCTGTCGGCGTCCGGTTTTTGCTTGCGTCGCATGGGGGGTCATTGTAGGAGGGCGCGTGCTCGCGACCGGGATCGCGAAACGTCCGGGCTGCCTCCACGCGTACCAGGGTAGCCCGGCAATCGCACGGCCACGCGCGCACCCGTAGCGTGCGTTCTGCGCACGAACCGGTGCAGGCGTGTCGATCGTGCGCAGAGCGCACGCTACGGCTCATGATCGGTCCCGGCAATGCCCCTACCGGTCGTGCGCGGAGCGCACGCTACGGCTCATGACGGGTTCCGGCAATGGCCCACCGGTCGTGCGTGGAGCGCACGCTACGGCTCATGATCGGTCCCGGCAATACCCCACCGGTCGTGCGCGGAGCGTACGCTACGGCTCGCGACACGTCCAGGCGATGTCCAACCAGGGTTCGGGCGTTCGTGGCGGCGCGGCCGGCCCCCGGCAGGTCGCAGGCACCGCCACTCACCCCGGCGGAGAGGCGCGGGGATGTCAGGCCTCGACGCCTTCGGCATCCTCGGCGGCGGTGGCACCCTTGCGGGATTCGGGCAGCAACCGGGCGCGCAGGGCCTCGTCAAGCTGCCGGGCCTTGTCGGGGTTTTCCTTGAAGTACTGGCGGGCGTTTTCCTTGCCCTGCCCGATGCGCTCGCCGTCGTAGCTGTACCAGGCGCCGGATTTCTCGACCAGGTCGTGGGCCACGCCAAGCTCGATCAGCTCGCCCTCGTACGAGGTGCCCTCGCCGTAGAGAATCTCGAATTCCGCCTTGCGGAACGGCGGCGCAACCTTGTTCTTGACCACCTTCACCCGGGTCTGCGAGCCGATCACCTCGTCGCCCTTCTTGACCGAGCCGATGCGGCGGATGTCCAGGCGCACCGAGGAATAGAACTTCAGCGCGTTGCCGCCGGTGGTGGTCTCGGGGTTGCCGAACATCACGCCGATCTTCATGCGGATCTGGTTGATGAACACCACCAGCGTGTTGGAACGCTTGATGTTGGCCGTCAACTTGCGCAGCGCCTGGCTCATCAACCGCGCGTGCAGGCCGACGTGGGAATCGCCCATCTCGCCCTCGATCTCCGCCTTGGGCGTGAGCGCGGCCACCGAGTCGACCACCACCACGTCCACCGCGTTCGAGCGCACCAGCATGTCGGCGATTTCCAGCGCCTGCTCACCGGTATCGGGCTGCGACACCAGCAGGTCGTCGACGTTGACGCCGAGTTTTTCCGCGTAGGTCGGATCGAGCGCATGCTCGGCATCCACGAACGCGGCCGTGCCGCCGTTCTTCTGGCAGTTGGCGATCACCTGCAGCGTCAGCGTGGTCTTGCCCGAGGACTCGGGCCCGTAGACTTCCACCACGCGCCCACGCGGCAGTCCGCCCACACCCAGCGCGACGTCAAGGCCGAGCGAGCCGGTCGAAACCACGTCGATGGCCTCGGCGGTACGGTCGCCCATGCGCATCACCGCGCCCTTGCCGAACTGTTTTTCGATCTGGCCCAGTGCGGAGGCCAGTGCGCGGCGCTTGTTGTCGTCCATTTGCGAACCCTCGAATGGTGTGTCTGCGTGAAGTATCGGGGCGGGCGTTCTCACGGGGCGAGACGACCGCGGCGATGGCGTGGCCATTATTTCATACCGCCCGCGATCCGCCAGCGGCGCAGGCCGCATCAGGTTGTCAGGATTTTCCGAATGCCCTCGAGCGCCGCGGCCACGGTGTGCCGGCGCACCGCGTCGCGGTCGCCGTCGAAGTGGAATTCCTGTGCACGCCCGCTGCCTTCGCGGCGCTGCCACGCAATCCACACCATGCCGACCGGCTTGTCCGGCGTGCCTCCGGCCGGACCGGCGATGCCGGTCACCGCGACGGCAACGTCAGCGTCGAAACAGGCCAGCGCGCCGGCCGCCATCTCGCGCGCGCATTCCCCGCTTACCGCGCCGACCCGGGCCAGCGTTGCCGCGGTCACGCCCAGCAGCGACTGCTTGGCTTCGTTGCTGTAGGTCACCGCGCCGCTGGCAAACCAGGCGGAACTTCCGGAAATGTCGGTAAGCACCTTGGCGATCCAGCCGCCGGTGCACGATTCGGCGCTCGCCAGCATCAGGCCGCGCTCACCCAGCACCTCGGCCACGGTCTGGCCGAGGGCGTGCAGCGCGTCATCGGTGGGAACCCGCATCGTGTTCATGCGAAACTTGGCAACTTGAAATACCCATTTCTACTCCATCCGGCCGCGATGGCCAAGTGCCGATGAATCGCGAAGACCTCGCCCGCCACACCCCGCTGATGCGCCAGTTCCTGACGGCCAAGGCGGAATACCCGGACACGCTGCTGTTCTTCCGGATGGGCGATTTCTACGAGCTGTTCTACGACGACGCGCGCAAGGCCGCGCGGCTGCTGGACATCACGTTGACCCAGCGCGGCGAATCGGCCGGCGCGCCGATTCCGATGGCCGGCGTGCCTTACCACGCGGTCGAGTCGTACCTCGCCAGACTGGTGCGCGCGGGCGAATCGGTGGCGATCTGCGAGCAGATCGGCGATCCGGGTGGCAAGGGCCCCATGGAGCGCAAGGTGGTGCGGGTGGTGACACCCGGCACGCTCACCGACGAGGCGCTGCTGCCCGAGCGCCGCGACAACCTGCTGCTGGCGATCGCGGCCGACAAATCCGGGTACGGCCTTGCGTGGGTGGACCTGGCCGGCGGGCGGTTCCTGCTGACCGAAGTTGCCGATGCCGACGCGCTGGCCGCCGAACTGGCGCGCCTCACGCCCGCCGAAACACTGGTCGGCGAGGACGTGGAATGGCCGCCGGCGGTGGCATCACTGAACGGCCTGCGCACGCGCCCGCCCTGGCATTTCGACGCCACCAGCGCCCGGCGCGAGCTGACGCGCTTTTTCGGCACCCGCGACCTTTCCGGCTTCGGCGTGGATGGCGTGCCGCTTGCGGTCGGCGCTGCCGGCTGCCTGCTCGGCTACCTCGAGGAAACCCAGAAGGCCGCGCTGCCGCACCTGACCGGCCTGGCGGTGGAAAGCGCCGAGGAAACCGTGGCCATGGATGCCGCCACCCGCCACAACCTCGAGCTCGATACCCATCCGACAGGCGATCTTCGCTACACCCTGCTCGGGGTGCTCGACGCCACCATCACGCCGATGGGCGCGCGTGCGCTGCGGCGCTGGCTGCATCGGCCGCTGCGCGACCATGCGCGGCTGCGGCTGCGCCATCAAGCCCTCGCCACCCTGGCCGGATCGGGTCAGCTGGACGGGCTGCGCGAACAACTGCACGCCATCGGCGACCTGGAGCGCATCCTTGCGCGCGTGGCGCTGCGCAGCGCCCGTCCGCGCGATCTGGCGACGCTGCGCGACGGATTGGCGCAAGCGCCCGCGTTGAAGGAAACCCTGGCGTCGCTGGAATCCCCGCTGCTGCGCGAGCTGGTGACACGCATCGGCGAACACGCCGACACGGTGGACCTGCTGCGTGCCGCGATCGTCGAGCGTCCGCCCGCGCTGCTGCGCGAAGGCGGCGTGATCGCCGACGCCTACGATGCCGAGCTGGATGAATCGCGCAAGCTGGCCACGCACGCCGACCAGTACCTGGTCGATCTCGAACAGCGCGAACGCGAGGCCACCGGCATCGCCACGCTCAAGGTCGGCTACAACCGCGTCCACGGCTACTACATCGAATTCGGCAAGGCCCACGCAGACAAGGCGCCGGCGCACTACACCCGCCGCCAGACCACCAAGAACGCCGAGCGCTACATCACCGAGGAACTGAAGGCGTTCGAGGACAAGGTACTCTCGGCGAAGGAGCGCGCGCTGATGCGCGAACGCACGCTGTACGACGGCGTGCTCGACACACTGGCCGAAAGGCTCGGTCCCCTGAAGCAGGCCGCCCAGGCACTGGCCGAACTGGACGTGCTGGCGGCGCTGGCCGAGCGCGCCGGTGCGCTGGACTGGGTGTGCCCCGAGATGGTCGACGAGCCGGCGATCACGATCGAGCACGGCCGCCATCCGGTGGTGGAGCAGGTCCGCGACGAGCCGTTCGAGCCCAATGACCTCGCGCTGGACGACAACCGCCGGATGCTGATGATCACCGGCCCCAACATGGGCGGGAAATCAACCTACATGCGCCAGAACGCACTGATCGTGCTGCTGGCGCACATCGGCAGCTTCGTGCCCGCGGCGTCCGCCAGCATCGGCCCGATCGACCGCATCTTCACCCGCATCGGGGCCGGCGACGACCTGGCGCGCGGACGATCGACCTTCATGGTGGAGATGAGCGAGACCGCCGGCATTTTGCACAACGCCACCGAGCGCTCGCTGGTGTTGATGGACGAGGTCGGGCGCGGCACCAGCACCTACGACGGCCTGGCGCTGGCGCGCGCGGCGGCGGTGCACCTGGCCACCGTGAACCGCGCGTTCACCCTGTTCGCGACGCACTATTTCGAGCTGACCGCGCTGGCTGCCGAATTCGAGGGCATCGCCAACGTGCACCTGGATGCGGTCGAATACAGCGATCCGAAACAGGGCGAACGGCTGGTGTTCATGCACGCGGTCAAGCCGGGACCGGCCAACCGCAGTTTCGGCCTGCAGGTCGCCGCGCTGGCCGGAATCCCCGGGGCGGTGATCCGCGATGCGAAGCAGACACTGGCCGCGCTCGAACGCGGCACGCATGGCGCCGGCCCGCAAGCCGCCGGGCCGCATGCGGACGCTTCGCCGCAGTCGGACCTGTTCACCGCCGCGCCACAGGTCGATCCGGACCTGGCGCGCCTGGCCGAGGCGGTGCGCGCCATCGACCCCGACACGCTGTCGCCCCGTGAGGCGCTGGACGCCCTGTACCGGTTGCGCGACGAACTGTCCGGTTCCTGAAAAGGCACGCACGCCGCAGGTCAGCCATGCCTGCGAGGCGGTTCAGCCACGCGGTTCGTCACGCGCGACCGGGGAATCCGCGGTTTCATCCGCATCCGCTTCATGCTCCGAACGCGGCGCGTCCGCGGCAGCGGGGGCGTGCAGCGGCTGCGGGTCCTCCGATCCGGGCCGGGGCCTGCCCAGGCTGGGGCGCATCGCCATGCTGCGTGCCGCCACGGACCAGGTACCGGCCGTCCCCGCGTTCACCCCGGACGGCGTGATGAAATGCACCCGGCCCGAAAGCCCGTACGAGGACCGCGCCGGGGTCGCCGGTCCCGGGCCGGAGCCCGTGCCCTCCGATTCCGGCGTCGGTTGCCGATCGTCTGGCGCCGTGGTTTCGGCCCCGGACGGTGGCGTGGCCGCTGCTTCCGGCTGCGCCTGCGAACCGGCGCAAGCCACCGGTTCCGGTTCGGGCATCGCCGCGGCAGGAGGTTCGGTTTCCGGCGCTCCGGCGGGGCCTGTCGCGGCCGCCGCCGTGGCCTGCGCCGGGCGGTCCTGGCCGGTCGCACCAGCCGCGGCGGCATGCGCATCATCGGGCAGTGCGACGTCGGGTATGGCGTCCCACTCCTCCGGCGTCATGCCTTCGGGGATGCTGTCTTCCGGGGAAGCCTCGGCGCGCGCGGCCATCCGTCCCGCCTGCACCAGCGAGCGGATCGAATGGAAGACTTCCGCGCGCCCGAACGGCTTCTTGATGAAGCCGTCCGCACCGAAACGCTGCACGTAGAACTGCTCGGTCGCCTGCTGGTTGCCGCTCATCATGATGATCGGCGTGGTCCGCGTGCGGGTGTCGCGCCGGAGTGCGCGCAGCACCGCGAACCCGGACATGCCCGGCAGCACGATGTCCAGGAAGATCAGGTCGGGGTATTGCGACTGTGCCATTTCGACGGCGTTCTCGCCGTCCGCCGCCTTGAGCACGTCGTACCCGTCCTGCACCAGCATCTTGCCGAGAACGGCACGGATCGTCGCCGAATCGTCCACCACCAGCACCCGCGCACCCAAGGTAGCGCGCACCCGGTCGTCACCTCGCCGCTCGCGGACGTCGGTCGTCCCTACCAACCGCTTGAAAATGTCGAACACAGGCATCGCGTTTCCCGGTATCGGCGCTGCATAGTTTCGGCCCATCCCCTGCCCCACGCAAGCGCGGGCGGGGCGCTGGCGCCGCGATTCCCGGACGATCCGGTCCAGCGCCGCCAACCCACAACTCCGATCCCCGCACCAGCTTATCCGGTATCGCGTTCGAATCCCATTCCGCGCACGGCATGTGCGACGCGGCGCTCCAGGCCGCACGCCGCATCGTCAGTTGCCGTGCAGGCGCCGCTCCAGCCTGGCCAGGTACGTGCGCACGCGGCGCGCGTTGGTGCCCACGTCGGAAAGGCCCAGCCGTGACATGGAACGCACGTTGACCACGCTGCCATCGCCGGCCGCCGTGACGTCGATGGCCACGTCATCCTTGAACCCGAACCAGCGCGTGGTGGCGGTGGCCTCGATATGGCGCGTCGCGGGATCGGCGGCGGCAATCCGCCAGCCCATCGCCCGGGCACTGGCGAGCGCGGCGCCGAAGGCACGATCGGGCGCGACGCCCTGCGCTTGAAGTGGCCGAATATCGGGATACCAGGTGTGTTGCACCGCGGCCAGGCACTTCGGTCCCCAGCTCCGGCAGGCCGCCATCGCGGCATCGCGGCCGGGTTGCGCGCGCCCGGCGGGCGAGTCGAAAAAGCGCTGCAATGCGCGCGTTTCCGCCTTGGCGAGCTTTTCATCGCCACCGCCGTATGCGAGGCCGTTGGGTGCCTTCCTTCGCTCGGCGGCGAGCGCGATGAATCGTGGCGGATCGCCCGGACGGGTGGTGATGTCGTGGATCGGTGGCACCGCGCGCGCCTGACGCTGGAACAACCAGGGTCCGCCGAAGGCGACGACGCCGAACGCGAGCCCCACGAGCGCCGCGATTGCCGCGATGAAACGGCGGGTGACGAGGGTGGCGACCAGCGCGGCCACGCCGATGACGAACGCCGCGACCCCGATCCACGCCCCCTTGGCCATCATGCCGAAGGCGGTGCCGAGGGATGCCGCGTCATGACGGTAGAGCGGCCCCGCGAGCCCCACGACGATGATCGCGACCACACCGATGACCAGCGCCAGCCAGGATCCGATCCGCGCAAGGCGGGCGGCACGGGAAACTTCGGGCATGTCTGCGCTCCGTGATGGCGACGAATCCAGCATAGTGGATCCCCTGGGCACCAGCGGCCCTTGACCCGAATTTCCCACCACCCCGCTGCTGCGGCGCCCCGATGGCACACACCGCGCGCCGCACGGGCATTCGCTGCCCGCAGATCGGGCTGATGCGTGGGCAGGCCGGGACCGACCGGAACGTTGCCGCGGTCAGGTGTCCACCAGCACGCTGCAACAGGTGACGCCACCCTCGGCCTTTTCGGTCTCGGACATGTCCACCTCGTGTACGGGTATGCCGAAATCCCGCAACCGGGCGGCCGTACGCGGGTGCGCCGCCGAATGAACAAGCGTCTCGCCTGCCCGCACCGCATTCGCGGCAAAAGGCTCGTCGGGATCGACCGGCACGCATTCCCAGCCAGGGAACTCGCGCGGATCGACCCAGTCCGGATTCACCAGCAATCGCCGGTGCCCGACCCGCGTCACCGCGGATTTCAGGTGCAGGCAATCGCGCAGCGGCACGGCGCGCACCGTGTAGCCGAACGGTGCAACCAGCCGTCCAAGCTGCGCGATCCCCTCGGCGTTGCTGCGCGCGGATGACCCCACATGCAGCACGCGATCGAGGCGCAGCACGTCGCCGCCGTCCAGCGTACCCGGCGCCTCGATCCGCAACACCCGGCGAAGATCCCGCAGCGCCGCCTCCATCGATGCCACCTCGGCGCGCCTTGATTGCGCGCCCGGGCGCGTCAGCACCGCAACCTCGTCCAACACCACCACGGTGTCTTCCACGAACACCGAATCGGGCTGCTCCGGGAGCTCGGCAAGCTGGCGCACATCGTATCCGGCCTCGCGCAATGCCTGCTCGTAGCCTGCGTGCTGGCGGCGCGCCAGGGCAAGATCGATCGGCCGACGCGGCAGATGGCTCAGCTCGCAGCGTTCCAGGGCGCGGCTGACCGCGCGCGTGATGGCAATGCGTGCGATGATCACAACCCTCGGGGGATCCGGTGCGGCCAGCGTAGCGTGCGCCAGGGCACGCGACCAGCCGGCTGCCGGCCCACGGCAGCCGCGCGATTTCGCCGCCGTCCACGGCAACACGAGGGGTCTTGAACATGTCCAAACGCCAGATCGGACTGGTTGCTGCCACCGCGCTGGTGCTGGGCAACATGATCGGTTCCGGGATATTCCTGCTGCCGGCTTCGCTGGCGCCCTACGGCGGCTACAGCCTGGTCGGCTGGTTGATCAGTGCCGCGGGCGCGCTGTTGCTGGCGGGCGTGTTCTACCGGCTCGCGGAACGCGCACCACGCGCGGGCGGGCCGTACGCGTACACCCGCGAGGCCTTCGGCGACTGCATCGGTTTCCTGGTGGCGTGGATCTACTGGGTCGGCCTGGTGGGCGGCAACACGGCGATCGCGGTGGCGTTCGCCAGTTACCTTTCCGCGCTCGTTCCCGCGATCGGCACCAGGCCCCTTTTCGGTGCACTCACGGCCCTGGCCGGCATCTGGGTGCTGACCGCGGTCAACATTGCCGGCGTGCGCCGCGCGGGCGCGGTCCAGGTCGTCACCACCATCCTGAAAATCTCGCCATTGCTTGCCCTGGCGCTCTTCGGCTTCGTGCATTTCAATCCGCAGCTGCTCATCCCCGGCCCGCAGGCCGGCTCGCCCATCAACGCCATCAACGTGTCGGTCGCGGCAACGCTGTTCGCCTTCATCGGCGTGGAAGCCGCCACCATTCCCGCCCGCCATGTGCGCAATCCGGACAGGACCATCCCGCGTGCCACCATGCTCGGCACCGCGATCGCCGCGGTGGTGTACATCGCCTGCACCACGGCCGTGATGGGTGTATTGCCGGCGGCCGAGCTGGCCAGATCGGCGGCTCCGTTCGCCGCGGCCGGTCGCGTGATGTGGGGCGGCTGGGCGGGCCTGCTGATCGCCGGCGCCGCGACCGTGTCGTGTTTCGGTGCGTTGAACGGCTGGATCCTGATCGCGGGCCAGTTCCCGCAGGCCGCGGCCAGGGACGGCCTGTTCCCGGCGTTCTTTGCGCGCGAGTCGCGGCACGCGACACCCACGCTGGGGCTGCTGGTGGCCGCGGTCCTGACCAGCCTGGTGGTCATGACCAATTACACGCGTGGCATGATCGCGATGTTCACATTCATCGTGCTGCTGTCGACCCTGAGCGTGGTCGTCGCCTACCTGTTCTCCGCGATGGCCGACATCGTGCTTGCGCGCCGTACCGGCCGGCCGCTGCCGCTGCGCCACCTGGCGCTGGCCTGCGCCGCGTTCGCGTTCTCGCTGTGGGCGGTGATCGGGGCCGGCGAGGAAGCCGTGTTCTGGAACTTCGTGCTGCTGGTGGTGGGCATCCCGCTGTACGTCTGGCAGACGCGACACGCCCGACGCAGCCCGGAGTGAGGCTGCGCTCGACGAGCCGCGCATCCCGGCTGGATACTGCCGGTTGCCTTCACGACGTGAACGAACACGGGGATACCGTGCGCGTTCCGTCGCAAAGGGAACCGGCGATTCAGCCTTTCACTCCCTTGGCGACGCGGTCGCCGAGGCTCTTGTCAACGTTCCGCCAGTACTCGATCGCGCGGCCGAGCACCGGTTCGGATACACCGTTCTTGAGGTGCCCGACGATGTTGGCGACCAGCCGCTCGCGCGCCGCATCGTCCATGACCTCGCGCACCAGGGTGCCGGCCTGGCCCCAGTCGTCGTCGTCCTTGCGCAACGTGTAGGCCTCACGCACCATGTCACCATCCGCGCGCCACGAGCCCGCCTCGTCGGTCAGCGACGGATCGGCCTTCGGACCGCCCTTGGAGTTGGGCGCGTAGACGGGGTCTGAAACATTCATCGTACGCCCGACGCCGTCCTTGCTGTAGCTGTTGACCTTGCACCTGGGCCGGTTGACCGGGATCTCCTTGTAGTTGACGCCAAGGCGCGCGCGGTGCGCGTCGGCATAGGAAAAACTCCGTCCAAGCAGCATCTTGTCGGGTGACAGGCCGATGCCGCGCACCAGGTTGTCGGGCTCGAACGCGGCCTGCTCGATCTCGGTATGAAAGTCGGTCGGATTGCGATCCAGTGTCATCCGCCCGACCTCGATCAGCGGGTAATCCGCGTGCGGCCAGACCTTGGTGAGGTCGAAGGGATTGAAGCGGTAGGTCTTCGCGTCGTCGAAGGGCATGACCTGCACGTACAGCGTCCAGCTGGGGTGCTCGCCGCGCCGGATGGCTTCGAACAGGTCGCGGCGGTGGTAATCGCCATCCGTTCCGGCCAGGCGATCGGCTTCTTCCTGGGTCATGTTCTCGATTCCCTGGTCGGTCTTGAAGTGGTACTTGACCCAGAATTTCTCACCCTTGGCGTTGACCCACATGTAGGTGTGGCTGGAGTAGCCGTTCATGTGCCGCCAGCTTCTGGGGACGCCGCGATCGCCCATCAGGTAGGTCACCTGGTGCGCGGACTCCGGCGACAGGGTCCAGAAGTCCCACTGCATGTCATGGTCGCGCAGGCCGCTGTCCGCGCGGCGCTTCTGGCTGCGGATGAAGTGCTGGAACTTCAGCGGGTCCCGCAGGAAGAAAACCGGCGTGTTGTTGCCGACCATGTCGTAGTTGCCCTCGCTGGTATAGAACTTCAGCGAAAAGCCACGCACGTCACGCCAGGTGTCGGCGCTGCCGCGCTCTCCAGCCACGGTGGAAAAGCGCGCGAGCATTTCGGTCTTGACGCCTTTCTGGAACAACGCGGCACGGGTGTACCGGCTGACATCCGCGGTGGTCTCGAAATGGCCGAAGGCACCGCCCCCCTTGGCGTGCGGCTGACGCTCGGGGATGCGTTCGCGATTGAAGTTGGCCATCTGTTCGATCAGGTAATGATCGTGCAGGACGATGGGACCATCGGGACCGATGGTCAGTGAGTGTTCGTCGCTGGAAACGGGCGCGCCGGCGTCGGTGGTGGTGGGGTTGGGCTGCTTGTCCGTCATGGCGATACCTCCATGCGCGGTGGCGGGTAACCCCCTGCACCCCTGATCTTGATGGCCAGAAACGGTTTGTCAAATCGACTGTTCGCGAAGGCCCTGCACAAAGCCATCCCGGGTTTGCAGCAGCACGTCGAACCCGCCACATTTCGGCGCTCGGCGCCACCGAATCCATCGCCAGGCAACAGAAGCGCCGAGGCTCCGGGCAGAGCGCGAACCCACGCCTGTCCACCAGCCCGGAAAGATGTTCATTCCACCGATCAACCGGCGTCGATGTCACCAAGCGCGCGGATCAGGCGCCGCGCACGCTTGTCGGGCCGCTTCGGCGGCGGCCGGTAGCCGGCGCGCTCGGCGCGGCGCTGCGCGCGCGCCGCTTCACGCGCCTGGATGGAGGCGTCGGATTCGCGATACAGCGTCCGGGCCAGCGCGGCCGAGCCGCGCTTGCGCGCGAGGCCGGTCACTTCGATCTCGAAGGTTTCCTCGCCGCGCTTGACCCGAAGCGCGTCGCCGATCTTCACCGCGTGCGAGGGTTTGCAGGCCGCGCCGGCAATCATCACCCGACCACGCTCGATCGCCTGCCTGGCCAGCGCCCGGGTCTTGAAGAAACGCGCCGCCCACAGCCAGGCGTCGAGGCGGGTGGCAGGTTGATCGTCCATGGTTCCATCTTGCCATGCGCGCATCCGGCACGGGGCATCACGCAACGCACAGCGGTCAGTTGCCGAACCGGTAGTCCAGGGTGAACAGCACACCGGCCGCGCCCAGGAGTGCCATGTCGACACCCCAGCGTTCCCGTCGATAGCCCAGGGCGGGCACCACCGCCGGGGCAATGCCCGAGTGGTTGAACGGAATCGCATCCCTGTGTTCACCCTTGTAGCCGTGGATCACACCCGCCGCGAGCTCGAAGTAGACACCTTCATGGATGCGCGGCAAGGGAAACGACCACCCGTAGTACACGGCCTGCGAGAACTGTCCGAAGGAATTGGGGAACAGGGCAAGCCCCAGGAACCGGTCGTCGGGCCAGTGCCGCTCGATCGCGACCAGGACCGGAGCTCCCTTGTGGTTGGGGCTCGACGAGAAATGCACGTAGGCACCCACCCGCAGATAGTAGTACGCGGCAGGGCTTTCGCCGGCGATGCCCTGCGCGGGCATCAGCGCCAACAGGGCAAGCAGGACGAGCACTGACCGGCCGTATCCCGTCAGGTTGCCCTTCCTGCGTCCTTCGCGCAGGCGTGACGGCTGCTTCGTCATCCGGGGTGGGCCCGCGTGAAACCGGAAGCCCCGCCAGGCAGGCCGACCCGCGCTGCCCGGCCTGCCGCCGGCCGGCCGGCGGGACTCACGCCGCGCCTTGCAGCAACCGGTTCATCCGCTGGACGAAAGCCGCCGGATCGGGCAGTTGCGCGCCGGCGGTGACTTCCGCCTGCTCCAGCAGCAGCAGCGCGAGGTCCTTCGCACTTGCCTCGTCGGCCTCCCCTTCCACGCGCTTGACCAGCGGGTGCGCGGGATTGATCTCCAGGGTCGGCTTCGATTCGGGCACCTCCTGGCCGGCCTCGCGCAAGAGCCGCGCAAGGTGCGGCGCGAGTTCGTAGTCCGAAAGCGCCAGGCACGAGGGTGAATCGGTGAGGCGCGCGGAAACCTTGACGTCATTGACGCGCTCACCCAGAAGTTCCTTCAGCTTCTGCACCAGCGGCTCGGCTTCCCTGGCGGCCTCTTCCTGCTGCTTTTTCGCCGCCTCGTCCAGCGGCAGCTCGCCCTTGGCCACGTTGCGGAAGGTCTTGCCCTCGTATTCGGTGAACTGGCCCATGATCCACTCGTCGATGCGGTCGAACATCAGCAGCACCTCGATGTCCTTGGCCTTGAAGGCCTCGAGCTGCGGGCTTCCGGCCGCGGCCTTGAAGCTGTCGGCGGTCACGTACCAGATGGCGTCCTGGCCGGGCTGCATGCGGGCGATGTAGTCATCCAGCGACACGTTCTGTTCGGCGCCCTCGCCCTTCGTGGAAGCGAAGCGCAGCAGTCTGGCGATACGCTCGCGGTTGGACGGATCCTCGACGATGCCTTCCTTCAGCGTGTTGCCGAAGGCCGCGCAGAAGGTCTTGAACTTGTCCGCGTCGTCCCGCGCCAGCTTCTCGATCAGGTCCAGCACGCGCTTGACGCACGAGGCCTTGATGCGCTCGATCTGGCGATTGTGCTGCAGCAGCTCGCGGCTGACGTTCAGCGGCAGGTCGTCGGCATCGACCACGCCGCGCACGAAGCGCAGGTAGTTGGGCAGGAGATCCTCGGCCGCGTCCATGATGAAAACGCGCTTGATGTAAAGCTTCACGCCCTTGCGCTCGTCGCGCGCACCCATCAGGAGGTCGAACGGAGGCTGCGCGGGCAGGTACAGCAGCGTGGTGAAGCGCTGGCTGCCCTCGACGCGGTTGTGGGTCCAGGCCAGCGGATCGTTGAAGTCGTGGCCGAGCGACTTGTAGAACGCCTTGTACTCGTCCTCGCTGATCTCCGATTTCGGCTTGGACCACAGCGCCGAGGCGTCGTTGACCGTCTCCCACTCGTCGGTCGGTTTGCCATCCTCGATCTTCTTCATCCGGATCGGGAACGCCACGTGGTCGGAATACTTGCGGATCAGCTCGCGCAGCTTCCAGTGGTCCAGGAACTCGGTATCGTCTTCCTTGAAGTGCACGATCACGGCGGTGCCGCGCGTCGGGATCTCCTCGGTGGCCAGTGAATACTCGCCCTGGCCGTCGCTTTCCCAGCGCACGCCCTCGCCGGCTTCGCTGCCGGCGCGGCGGGTCAGCACGGTAACCTTCTCGGCCACCACGAACGCCGAATAGAAGCCCACGCCGAACTGGCCGATCAGGCGCGCATCGGCCTGCTGCTCGCCGCTCATCGATTCGAGGAAACGCCGGGTGCCGGAACTGGCGATCGAGCCAAGGTTCGATACGACCTCGTCGCGGGTCATGCCGATGCCGTTGTCGCGCACGGTGACGGTCCTGGCGTCCTTGTCGAATTCGACGTCGATGTGCAGGTCGCTGTCCTCACCCATCAATCCGGAATTCTCGATCGCCTCGAAACGCAGCTTGTCGCAGGCATCCGACGCATTGGAAACCAGCTCGCGCAGGAAGATTTCCCGATGCGAGTACAGCGAATGGGTGACCAGGCGCAGGACCTGGGCGACTTCGGCTTCGAAGGGGCGGGTTTCGGTGGTCGTGGTGGTGTTCATGGCTGGTTCCGATTTTGCGAGATGGGGGTTGATCCGGGACTCGGGACTCGGGACTCGGGACTCGGGACTCGGGACTCGGGACTCG
>CAZAXF010000060.1:0-18121 GCA_964489055.1 uncultured Rhodanobacter sp.
AGGAACACGTCCTCGTGCTTGAAGCCGTGGTGCACGCGGTAGGCGATCGCGCGGTCGTTGTAGAGCGATGCGAATACTTCCTTGACGTTGTGCAGCACCGCGTCGATGCCGGTGACGTTGAGGAAGGTTTCCTGCTGGCCGGCGAAGCTCGCGTCGGGCAGGTCCTCGGCGGTGGCCGAGGAGCGCACGGCCACCGGTGCATCGTCGCCGCCCGCGTCCCTGCACAGTTTCGCGTAGGCCTCGCGGATGGCATGTCCGAGGGTTTCGGGCAGCGGGGTGTCCACGATCCAGCCGCGGATCTCCTTGCCGGCCGTGGTCAGCGCGTTGACGTCCTCCACGTCAAGCTCGGCCAGGCGCTTGCGGATGCGTTCGGCCAGCCCGCTGTCGTCCAGGTATTCGCGGAACGCGTCGGCCGTGGTGGCGAAGCCGCCGGGCACCGACACGCCAAGTTTCGCGAGGTTGCCGATCATCTCGCCCAGCGAGGCGTTCTTGCCGCCCACCCTGGCGAGGTCGGTCATCCGCAGTTGGTCCAGCCACAGGACGCGTTCAGTCACAGCCATCTCCGGGTCCGGGCCTGCTGCCCGCAAAGTGACCATTCTCGCCGGGGCGCGAGCGTGTGACAAGCCGCGGCCCGCGCAGGTGGTGCGTCACGTTGAAAGCTTGACATGGCACCGGCGCACGACGATCGAACGGGGCCCACCCGACCCGGGAAAGGCCGTTCGGAGCAAGGCGGCAACTGGGTGACGGCGGCTTGCGGATCGGCATGCACGCCGGGGCAACACCCTCGCGCCGGGGCAACACGCTCGACTGTCATGTGTCCGTTACAACAATGTACCGGATTCGTGACACCCATCGTGACAACCACGGATCCAGTGTCTCCAAGGTATTGAATCTGCGAGCTGATGCAACGCTGGAATCTGGCACGCGATCTGCAGCCACCAACGCAGCTACGCAGCGGTTGCGTGCGGGGTGTCCGGATATCGGCCTGATCGAACGAGTGGTTCATCCGGCCGTGCTCCGCAAATTTCGCGCGTCGAGGCAATCACGGAGTCCGGGAGGCTCGATCGTTGTACTTGACACGCCGTGCCGGGTCGCATGATCTGTGCGAAACAGGATCTGGTTGCGTTGATGACACCTCGCCGCGCAGCGGAGCATTGGAGAACCGGGAGTAGAAAAGACGCTGCAAGAATCAAGAATCCGTATGCGGTCATCCGAGCGTGACCGACCGCTTATTTTGTTCAGCGACCTGCAGAGGAGAGGGAGATGCCCATGAGCTCTCAAAACAGTGACCGTACGCGTCGATTCAGGTTCTGCGTTACAGCAGTGGCCTGTCTCGCCTTGGTTGCCGGTGCGGCCTCGGCGGCCGGCCAGACAAGCGGAACGAGCGCGTCCGCAGCCATCGCCCAGCGCGCACAAAACCCCGATTTGTGGCCCGCGCCGGGTCGCAACAATTCGATGACGCGCTACAGCGCGTTGAAGCAGATCAACACCCAGAACGCGTCCAACCTGCAATTCGCCTGGAGCCAGTCCCTGAGCTCGTTGCGTGGCCAGGAAGGCCAGCCGCTGGTTGTCGATGTGGATGGCAAGCCCATGATGTTCCTGGTCAGCGGTTGGCCGAACGTCGTGCAGGCGCTGGATCTGTCCGACCCGGACAATCCCAAGGCGGTCTGGAATTACGTCAAGAAGGACAATCGCGATCAGGCGGCGGTGAGCGTGGCCTGCTGTGACACCGTCAACCGTGGCCTCAACTACGCCGACGGCAAGGTGATCTTCCACACGCTGGACGGTTACCTGATTGCACTGGACGCCAAGACCGGTGACGTGGACTGGACCGACAAGATTGCGCACACGGAGAAGGGCCAGACCATGACCGGCGCGGGCGTGATCGCCGGCAACAACATCATCATCGGCTACGGTGGCGCCGAGCTCGCCGCCCGCGGCAGTATCGCCGCTTACAGCATCGCCACCGGAAAGCGGGTCTGGAAGTGCTGGGACAACGGCAGTGCCGAGGATACATGCATGACGGCGGACACCAACAAGGCCGTTCCCAAGCATGGCACCCTGAAGAGCTACAGGGGCGTCAACGAGTATCCCGAGGGCGAGTACAAGCGCGGTGGTGCCACAGTCTGGGGCTGGATCAGCTATGACCCGAAGCTGGACCTGATCTACTACGGAACCAGCAACCCCGGTACCTGGAGCCCGACGTATCGTTGCAAGTACGACACGTGGGAGAAGTGCAACAACGGCACCCAGGACAACAAGTGGTCCTTGTCGATCATGGCGCGCAACGCCAAGACCGGCAAGCTGGTGTGGGCCTACCAGATGACGCCTTACGACGAGTGGGACTACGACGGCGTCAATGAAAACGTGCTGGTCAACATGGATATCGACGGCCAGAAGGATCGTCCCGTGCTGGTGCACTTCGATCGCAATGGTTTTGCGTACGTCCTCGACCGGAGGACCGGCAAGGTGCTGCGTGCACACAACTATGTCTACGTGAACTGGGCCGAGAAGATCGACGTCGGCGGTACGGATCGTCCGATCAAGGTGAAGGCGCACTCGCCGTTTGAGCTCAACAAGGCGGTGCAGGCCTGCCCGGCGGCCATGGGTGGCAAGGATCAACAGCCGGTGGCGGTGGATCCGAGCAACCCGAAGGTCTTCTACGTGCCGACCAACCAGTGGTGCATGGAAGATACGCCGCTCAAGCGCACCAGTACGCAACAGGGCTCCGGTTACGCGTTCGCCAACGTGTACATGTACATGAGGAAACCCGGACTCGCGGGCCAGTTCCAGGCGTTCAATGTCGATACCGGCAAGATCCTGTGGAAGATTCCGGACAAGTACCCGACCTGGAGCGGTGCGCTGGTCACGGCTGGCGGCGTGGTCTTCTACGGTGCGCTCAATGGCGACTTCAGGGCCGTGGACGCCAAGACCGGCAAGGTGCTGTGGCAGAAGAAGCTTGGTTCCGGGATCATCGGCAACCCGATAACCTACAAGATCGACGGCAAGCAATACGTGTCGGTCTTCGCGGGCATCGGTGGCTGGATCGGCCTGCCGGTTACCGCTGGCCTGAACTTCAACGACAAGTACGGCGCGATTGGTGCGACCGCGATGGCCAAGGCGACCAAGCTGAACCTCGTTCCACAGGGTGGCACGTTGTACACATTCCGCATCCCCACGAATCAACAAGTGGCAGCGGCCAACGCGGCGAAGTAACTGCATATCGGTGGACAACGAGGGCCGCGGTAGTCCTCACCTTGTGAAATTGCCGGGGCTGCATGTGATGCATCCCCGGCATTTTCTTCTTGTCGGTCCCGGGTGACAGCAGCCGCTGTCACGATCAAATTGAAGTCGTGCTACGTGAAACTCGGTATTGTTCCATTCATCGGATGCATTGTCCTGTTCGTGGGCGGAATCGGGCTCGCACGGGCGCAGACCTACCACAACCTCGGCAAGACGTTCGATGAACTGACACCAGCGGAGAAAACCGCGGCCAAGCAGGCCGCGTTGCACCAGCAGATGCGTCCCCTTGTCGCCTGTGTCGATCCAGGCAACATGCCTTTTTCGAACAAGGCAGGACAGGGCATCGATAACAGGATCGCCAAGGTTCTTGGTGATGCGATGCACACATCGGTAGGTTTCTACTGGATGTCGTATGTCAGTCACGGCCTGATAAAAAGGGCGTTTGGAACGGCTGCGGAACCTCTCGGACACTGCGATTTCCTCATAGACATACCCGAGGGCCTCCCCGGGGTGCTCATGACCGACCCGATTTATCGGTCGACCTACGTCTTTGCGTACCGCAAGGACAGCGGGATCCATATCAAGGGCCTGGATGACCCTGCACTCAAAAAGCTTCGCGTTGGCGTCTACGAAGCCTCCGCGTTGCGTCAGGCGCTTGCCGAACACGGCCTCAAGAACGGCCTCGACATTCTCCCGGTCAGCCGCGAAACGAACATTGATCCGAAGACCCAGCAATGGTGGCAGGTGGAACGGATGGCGCGGGGCGAGCTTGATGTGGTCGGTGTATGGGGTCCGTTCGCGGGTTACGTCAAAACCGTGAAGCACGCGCCGATCGTGTTGCAGCCAGCCAACATGATGGCGGACGATGTGCAACTGCAGTTTTCGATGGCGATCGGGGTACGTCCGACGGACGCCATCCTCAAGTACGCCCTGGACGACGCGTTGGCTGCATCCCGGGACAAGATCAAGGCCATTCTCGAAGACTCCGGCGTGCCGCTGGTCAAATGCAGCGAGTGCATCGTGGGTGGGGATCTGCCGGCCCACGGCAGTTACTCCTCGATGAATGCCGGCCAGCCGATCTTCGGGCGTTTCACGCAACCGCTGGATACGGACCTGACCCACATCGACATGTCGCAGGTGGCGCCGGGTGAGGTGATGACGCTGGAGAGCGTGAAGAAGGAGCTGAAGGCGGGGGCCGACGCAAGCGCGTTGTTCATGCAAGCGGTCGTGGCGTCCGATCCCGAGCGCATCAAGTTTCTCGCCGGGCACGGTGCGGATCTGGACAAGCGTGACTCCATGGGTTCCACACCGTTGACCAGTGCGGCCAGCGCGCGTGATTCGGCCACCGTCGAGCTGTTGCTCAAGCTGGGCGCGGATGTCAACCAGCGCGATGGCGACGGCTTCACGCCGCTGATGGAGGCTGCTTATCGCGATCATGTGCCATCGGTCGAGGCGCTGCTGCGCCACGGCGCCAGTCTGAAGATGACCGATTCGGACGGCCTGACACCGCTGTGCATCGCGCTGAATTTCCGCAGTTTCCGGGCCGCCGAAGCGTTGATCAAGGCAGGCGCCTCACCGAACGTGCAGTGTGGTGCCAACCGTCTGACCCCGTTGATGATCACGGCAACGCACCTGAAGAACAGCGGACGGCGCGCGGGGGGCATGGTCGATCATGGACAGTACGTGAGCGACGGGGTGTCTCCGCTCGCAATCGGCAGGTTGTTGCTCGGCAAAGGCGCGGACGTGAATACCAGGGCCCGGGGCGGGGTCACGGCACTGATGATCGCGGCCGGTTACGACAACGCCCCCATCATCGGTTTGCTGATCCAGGCAGGTGCCAATCTCCAGGCCCGCTCCGACACGGGAGAAACCGCGCTCGACATCGCCAGGGACAACGGGAGTGATGCCGCCGTCAAGACACTCGAGCTGATGGCACGGTTCGCCACCCCGCAAGGTTCCACCGGCAGTGGACGGGATCCGGCACGATGAAGCTCCGCGGTACCCTTGTCGCCGCCTGCGCACTCGCCCTGGCGTTCGCTGCAGCGGGCTTTGCCGCAGCAGCCGGTGCCCAGGGCGCCGGCAAGAGTGCGCACAGGAGCGGCGCACTGGTAACCCATTATGTGTACCTGGGCAAGCAGTACAAAGAGCCCCCGCCATTGTCGCTGATCGAGCCCATTCTTCCCGACAAGGGATTGGCGGGCGCGCGCTTGTCGAACCAGCAGAACAACCTCACGGGCAGGTTCACCGGGGACACCTTCGTGCTCGACAAGGCGATTGTGCCGCAGGGCGGAAACGTGGTCGCGGAGGCAAGGAAACTCCTGTCTGCCGGGCAACGGCTCATCGTCGCGGACCTGAAGGCCGCGGACCTGCTTGCGGTTGCGGACCTGCCGAAGGCGAAAAACGCAATCATTCTCAATATTCGTGCGCAGAACGACGTACTGCGCCAGAAGCAGTGTCGAAGCAACATTTTCCACCTTGTCCCGAGCTATGCGATGCGCGCCGATGCGCTGGCGCAGTATCTGGTCTGGAAGAAATGGACGCGATGGTTCCTCGTGCGGGGCAAGTACCCCGCCGACGTCGCCTACGCCAACGCGGTCAAGCGCGCAGCGAAGCTCTACGGCGCGAAGATCGTTGCGGAGCGCGCATACAAGCTCGAGACCGGCTCACGGCGCACGGACACCGGATACCAGCAGATCCAGACGCAAATGCCGAGGCTCACCCGCGGCGTGCCAGATTACGACGTGGCGTTCGTCGCCGACGAAAGCAATTCCTTTGGCCTGTATCTGCCGTACCGCACGACTGACCCGCGGCCGGTCGTCGGCACCTACGGCCTGGTGGCGACGGCCTGGGGCCCCAGTTACGAATCTTACGGCGGCCTGGCACTGCACCATGACTTTCTCAAACTGGCGGGCCGCGAGATAACGGAACGTGACTACGAGGCGTGGCTTGCGATCCATTTGTTCGGAATGGCCGTGGTGCATGGCAAGAGCAACGATGTCAACACGATCCGGAAATACATCGCGTCCGACGATTTGAAGCTTTCGGGCTACAAGGGCCAGGGCATGAATTTCCGGTCATGGGACCACCAGTTGCGGCAGCCAATCCTGCTCATGGAGCCCTTGGCGCTGGTCTCGATCTCGCCGCAGCCCGGCTTCCTGCATCCGAAATACCAGACCGACACCCTGGGTTTCGACCAACCACAAAGCCAGTGCAGGTTTTCCAGATGACGACGATGGCAAATCCATGGCGTGGATGGGTCGCGGGCGTGTGCTTGCTGCTTGCGACCGCGGCACCGCAGGCGTGGGCGGCGAAGCTTTTCGTCAGCAACGAGCGCGGCAACACGGTTACCGTCGTTGACAGCAGCACGCTCAAGACGATCAAGACGATTCCCACCGGACAGCGACCGCGCGGCATCATCGCCGGGCCCAGGGGGAAGTGGGTCTATGTCGCCGTGGGCGACAGCAACCGCATCGATGTGATCGATGTCGCGAAGCTCAAGGTCACGCGGCATCTGCCCTCGGGACCGGACCCGGAGTTGATGGCCGTGGGCAAGCATGGCAACCGGATCTACATCGCGAACGAAGACAATGCGGAGGTCACGGTGCTGAACGCCCTTACCGGCAAGCTGCTGGCCCAGATCCCCGTCGGCGTGGAACCCGAAGGGATGCGCGTGAGCCCGAACAACCAGATCACCGTGGCGACGTCTGAACAGACGAGCATGGCGCACTTCATCGACAACAAGACGCTGAAGCTTGTCGCCAACGTGCTGGTACCGACGCGCCCGCGGGTGGCCACGTTCACCCCTGACGGTCGCTACGTGTGGGTGTCCTCGGAAGTGGGCGGCACGGTGTCCGTGATCGACGTGAAGACGCACCAGATCATGAAGACGATCAATTTTGCGATTCCCGGGATGCGCTCGGAATTCATCCAGCCGGTCGGCATCGTCATGTCCAGGGACGGTTCGAAGGCGTTCGTCGCGCTCGGACCCGCCAACCACGTTGCGGTGGTCAACACCAGGACCTACAAGGTCACCGATTACATTCTCGTCGGGCAGCGGCCCTGGCACATGGCGTTGTCTACCGACGGTTCCAGACTGTACGTCGTCAACGGTGAAACCAACGACATCACCGTTGTCGACGTGGCGTCGCTCAAACCCGAGGTTTCAGTGCCGGTCGGTCGTTTGCCATGGGGTATCGCGATCGTACCGTGAATCGTCTTCTGCGCGATGCGGCGTGAACGTGGTGGCTGCCACGACCACGAACAGGTTGATTTCATCATTTTGTACGGAGGAGAGTCACATGTTCAACAAGACCGCGTATGTATATGCAGCAGTCGTCGTCGTCGCCGTCGCCGCGGTTGCCGCGTCCAGCATCGGCCTGGCGTTCGCCACGGCTCCCGGCAGTCCGGCCGCAACCCCGGCGAGTGCCCAGAGCGTGCAGGTTCCCCCGACCTATGAGTCGATGGACACCAATCACGACATGATGGTGTCAAGGAAGGAAGCCCTGGCCGCCATGCCGAACCTGAACTTCGAGGCCGCGGATACCAACGGCGACGGGAATCTGTCCCGAGTGGAGTACCTGGACTTGCAGGCAGCGGTCGCAGACGGGACGTGGACCAACGAAGTCGCCAAGGCGCAAGTGGTGAAGAAAATAAAGGGATACGACGACGATCCCGTGGACGTGGTCGAGCGCGCCGAAAAAGGCACCTTGACGAATCCGTACAAGACATCGAATGCCACCGTGGTCAAGGAAGGCCACGAATCGTTTTTGAATCACGGTTGCAGCAGCTGTCACGGCGGCAACGGCGGCGGGGGCATGTGCCCACCGCTGGACAACGGCGTATGGATCTACGGCAGCGACCATCTGGACGACACGCTGTTCCGGCTGGTAACGCTGGGAAGCCAGAAACTCCAGGCGGACGGGTACGCCCGCGCACATACGGAGACCCCTGCGCTGATGCCGCAGCAGGGCGGTGTGACGATCAAGAAGGCAGGCGACCTCTGGAAGATCATCACCTGGATCAAGTCGATCAACAACATCAAGGAGTAGACGGGCGTGCGGCGTGGATCGTGCTGGCTGCTTGATGCCAGTCGCTGGCGGCGTGTGCGCGTCGTCCGCACCCGGGGCGAGTGGGCTCGGGGCCCGCGGCTGGTGAACAGGTTCCGATGGTGCACGTGATGGCGGATCCGGTTTTCGTGAGTGCGTTGCCGATGGCGTGGAGCGCGTCGGGCCGGTTTCGGGGCGCGCCCGGTTACCCGTGTTGGGGGCCGCTGGTCACCGCAGTTGACCGGGTCTTGCTGGCCGTTCCGGCCCCTTGACCCGATCAAGCAGCGCCTGTTTGGCTTCTGGGTCGCAGCCGGCAATCCGCGATGGACTCTCCGCCTTTCAATGCACGGGGCATCCGTCCCGGACCCCGCCTGGAGAGGCTTTCCGTCAGTCGGCACGCCCGATCGGCTACGCTGCGACAGGACCAGGTCCGCCTGGATCGGGAGAGCCCGGGAGGAATCGCGATGGGGTGGGGAAGGCTGTGACATGAAAGGTTGGCGGGCGAGGGTGAACATGGCTTCGACCGATTGCATCACGCATGTTGTCGCGCTCATCTGCGTCGCACTGGTGGCGATGATGCCGGGCGCCGCGGCACGCGCGGCCGGTTCGCACGATGTCCGCCCGTTGCGGGTCGGGGTGCTTGAATTCGGTACGGTGAGCTGGGAGATCGATACCGTCCAACGGTTGGGCCTGGCGCGCAAACACGGGATCCGGCTGGATGTGGTGCCGCTGGCTTCCAAGAACGCGCTGAAGGTCGCCTTGTTGAGTGGCGAAGTGGACGTGGTCGTTTCCGACTGGCTCTGGGTGGCCAGCCTGCGCGCGCATGGCCGGGACTACCAGTTTGTTCCGTATTCGAAGGCTGTGGGCGCGGTCATCGTCAATCCGGCTGCGGGGATTGGATCGCTGGTCGATCTCGAGGGCAAAAAAGTCGGCGTCGCCGGCGGCCCGGTGGACAAGAGCTGGTTGATTGCGCGTGCCTACGCCCGTGAAAAATACGGGATGAACCTGAAGTCTTCTGCGACTCCCCAATTCGCTGCGCCACCGCTGATCAATCATCTGGTGCTCGACGGCCGGTTGCCGGCCGCGATCAACTACTGGCAGTACAACGCCCGGCTCGTTGCGCAGGGAATGCAACGGTTGATCACGGTCGAGCAGATGCTCAAGGGCCTTGGCATCGACACCGAGCCGCCGCTGCTGGGCTGGGTGTTTTCGCAACGATGGGCAAAAACCCACCCCGGCGCCCTGCGCGACTTTGTCGCCGCCACGTACGATGCCAAACACGTGCTCGCCAGCTCGGATGCGGCCTGGCAGCCGCTCCGGGACAAGATCAAGCCCGGCAACGATGCCGTATTCGCCGCCATACGACAGGGTTACCGGGAAGGCATCGTCCACCACTTCGGCGCGCCTGAAATCCGCGCGGCCGGGCAGTTGTTCCAGGTCATCGCCAGGGAAAGCAATGGCGGGCTCACGGGCGGGGCCCGCGAGTTGCCCCCCGGCGTGTTCTGGGCCGGATTCCGCCTGCCATGAAAGGTGCCGACGGGCGTCACGGGCGAGACCGCGCGCCAGGAATCGTTGCTTCGACGGCCCCGGAGGGAGCCGCGGCGCGTTTGATGTGGGAGCGGCTCAGGCCACCTTTCGGTCCCGCGTGGCTGTGGCGGGTGGTGTCGCTCATCGGCCTGGCGGTGGTGTGGGAAATTGCCGCGCTGGCTGCCAGCAGCGACATGCTTCCAACCCCGGTCGCGGTGCTGGCCGCCATCTATCGCTACACGCGCAGCGGCCAGCTTCCTCTGGAGCTTGCGATTACCCTGGGTCGGGTGGCGGCCGCATTTGTCGTGGCCATGACCATCGGCGCCGCGATCGGCTTCATGATGGGCCGCTTTCGCAGGCTCAATTTGATGCTGGATGGCGCGCTGGTGCTTGCGCTCAACATTCCGGCACTGGTGGTCATCATTTTGTGCTACCTGTGGCTCGGACTCACGGAGGTGGCTGTCATCGTGGCCGTGGCCGTCAACAAGATCCCGGTCGTGGTCGTGACAACGCGCGAAGGTACGCGGGCGGTCGACGCGCGCTTGCTGGCGGTTGCGCAGGTGTACCGCGTCCCGCGGGCAGCGACGCTGTATCGGGTGATCCTGCCGCAGCTTTATCCGTACCTCATGGCATCTGCCCGCAACGGCCTGGCGCTTATCTGGAAGATCGTGCTGGTGGCCGAACTGCTCGGACGCAGCAACGGTGTCGGTTTTGAATTGTCGATATTTTTCCAGTATTTCGACATCACCAGTATCCTGGCGTATACGCTGGCGTTTGCCGCTGTGGTGCTGGCCATCGAAGCCGGCGTGATGCGACCTCTCGAACAACGCGCGACGCGGTGGCGCGGATGAAAGGCTTGAACATCCAGGTCAGCGAAAAGCGGTTCGACGGCGTCGCAGTGCTGCGGGATATCGACGTCACCGTCAGCGCGGGTGAATTTGTCGCCATCGTCGGGCCGTCCGGTGTGGGCAAGACCACACTGCTCAACCTGGTTGCCGGCCTGGACTCCGACTATGCGGGTGCGATCCGCTACGACGGCGCGCCCCTGGCCGAACCCGGCCAGTCGCCCCCGGGCCTGGGCATGGTGTTCCAGGAGCCGCGGCTGATGCCCTGGCTGACGGTCGGCGACAATGTGCGGCTGGCGGAAGCCGGGCATCTGGCGCACGACCGCAGACGCGTTTCGCGCGCGGACACCTTGCTCGAAGAGGTCGGGCTGGGCATGTCCAGGGATGCCTGGCCGGGTCAACTCTCCGGCGGCATGCAGCGTCGCACCGCGCTGGCGCGGGCGTTCGTTGTCGAGCCCTGGCTGCTGCTGATGGATGAGCCGTTCGTGTCGCTCGACATGCCGGCGGCCAACCAGCTGCGCGGGTTGCTGCGCCGGCTGTGCGCACGGGTGCGGCCGCTGGTATTGTTCGTGACCCACAATGTCAATGAAGCACTGGTGCTCGCCGACCGCATATTGTTTCTGGGGGATGCGCCGGCGCGCGTTGTCCTGGACTATCGTGTCGAGCAAACGGGCAGTCACGATCTGAACAGTCCCGAGGTTGCGGCGCTCAGCCGCCGGTTGCTGGCACGCCATCCACGGTTGCTTTCCGGAGCGCCCGAAGCCGGTGCGGACAAGACCCTGGGTGGCAAGGAGGATCCGTGAGGCCCCGCGCGTTTCTGGAGGCGTGCGTCGTGCGGACCGCACCCCGGCCACATGGCGTACTGCGATGAACACCTCCCGCCAGGCCGATGTGCCCGCGCCGTCGGTGCACGGCGATGACATGCCGTCACTTGCCCTTGCGGTTGACGGGGTAAGCAAATCCTATGGCTCGATCAAGGCGCTGGACGGATTGTCCCTCCGTGTTGCGCGTGGCGAATTCGTGGCCCTGCTCGGGCCGAACGGTGCCGGGAAGACCACGCTGTTCCAGTTGCTGACCGGATTGTTCGTGCCCGATGCCGGGGGTATCGAGGTGGCCGGGTTTGACATGCGCCACCACGCCCGGCAGGCCCTCGCACGTCTCGGCGTGGTGTTCCAGCAGGCGACGCTCGATCTGGATCTGAGCGTCGTTGCCAACCTGCGTTTCCATGCGCGCTTGCACGGCATGGGGCGCGCAACCCGCCCCCGCATCGAAGCGGAACTGCACCGCATCGACCTGACCGCGAGGGCGAAGGACAGGGCACGGGCGCTTTCGGGCGGCAACCGCCGCAGGGTCGAACTGGCACGGGCGTTGCTGCACGAGCCGGTGGTACTGCTCATGGACGAGCCCACCGTGGGGCTTGATCCCGCCTCGCGCGCGCACCTGGTGGAGTACGTCCACTCGCTGTGTGTGCATCGTGGCGTGGGCGTCCTGTGGGCGACACATCTCGTCGATGAGGCCGAATCTGCCGACCGCGTGATCATCGTGCACAAGGGACGCTGGGTCGCCGCCGGCACGCCGGCTGCGTTGCGCGAGCAGACCGGTTGTCATTCGCTGCGCGACGCCTTCCTCGAATTGACCGGTGAAGCGCCGGAAGAAAAACAGGAGGCCATCTGATGCTTCCGGGGCGTGGATCGCTGCATGGCCTCACCGTGATGCCGTTGTCCGCGAACACCGGCGCGCCCGGTTGCAACACCATTCCGGCCAGGGACGGGTACGGCCCCGCGCCCGGCAACCAGGAGCTGGTTCTGCCATGTCGACCGTGAGCCACGTCCTGCAGGCACTGACCGCGCTTTCCGCGCGCGAGACCGTCAAATTCACGCACCAGCGTGGACGCCTGATCTCCGCGGTGGTGCGGCCGAGCCTGTGGCTGCTCATTTTCGCGGCCGGTTTCCGGAACGTCTTCGGCGTTTCCGTGATTCCGCCGTACCAAACCTATGTTGAATACCCGGTTTATGTCGTGCCGGGCCTGGTCGGAATCGTGCTGTTGTTCAACGGCATGCAGTCGTCGCTGGCGATGGTCTATGACCGCGAGATGGGGCTGATGCGGCTGCTGCTTACTGCGCCACTGCCCCGCTGGGTGTTGCTCACGTGCAAACTCTTCGCCGGCACTTTTCTGTCGATCCTGCAGGCGTATGCATTTTTCGCGGTCTGCGCGATATTCAGGCTCGATCTTCCCTGGTGGCCCGGCCTGTTGCTGGCGTTGCCGGCGATGTTTCTGACCGGCCTGATGCTGGGTGCGATGGGGCTGCTGGTGTCCGTTTACATCAAGCAGATCGAGAACTTCGCCGGGGCCATGAACTTCGTGATCTTTCCCATGTTCTTCCTGTCGCCGGCGCTGTACCCGTTGTGGAAATTGCAGGAATCCGGGGCCGAAGTCATCTACCAGTTGGCAAGGATCAATCCGTTCACCTACGGCATCGACCTGATCCGGTTCGCCATGTACGGGCAGATGAACTGGGTCGCGGCCGGTGCCGTCGTCGCTGCCTTGATCGTCTTTCTGGGGCTGGCCGTGTGGGGATACGATCCCCAGCGCGGCATGGTAAGGCGCAAGCGCCAGGGCGGCTGAGCAAACCTGGAAAGGTGGCGGCTGTAACGCGATCGGCACAAGCACCTGTCACGAATTTGACACAGCAAGCGTGACAGGCAGATGCGCGGCCGCTTCAAGTTACTGAATCCCCGCCGGCAAGCTTCTTCGAGAACTGGCATGTGATATGCAGCTCACGGGCTGATGAGTCCCGTCGTGGCTGGCTCCGGCAATTGCGCGGCCCGGCCACGAAGACGTCAAGTCACGGCCTGCCTTGTTGCCAGGGTGACGGTTACCAGGAACGATCGAAGATGAAAACACGCGCGGCAGTCGCATGGGAAGCGGGGCAACCACTCACCATCGAGGAAGTCGACCTGGAGGGTCCGAAGGCGGGCGAGGTGTTGTTGCGTGTCGTGGCCACTGGCGTTTGCCACACCGATGCGTACACGCTTTCAGGCGCCGATCCGGAAGGCCTGTTTCCGGTGATCCTGGGTCATGAGGGTGGCGCGATCGTCGAGGAAGTCGGGCCTGGCGTGACGTCGGTGAAGCCGGGCGATCACGTGATCCCGTTGTATACGCCCGAATGTGGCGAATGCGAGTACTGCAAGTCCGGCCGCACCAACCTGTGCCAGAAGATCCGCGTCACGCAGGGTCAGGGCCTGATGCCGGACGGCACCTCGCGGTTTTCGTACAAGGGCAAGATGCTGCACCACTACATGGGTACCAGCACCTTCTCCGAATACACGGTGTTGCCGGAAATCTCGGTCGCGAAGATCGATCCGAAAGCGCCACTGGACAAGGTCTGCCTGCTCGGTTGCGGCATCACCACCGGTGTCGGCGCGGTGCTCAACGTCGCCAAGGTACGACCGGGGTCCACGGTTGCGGTGTTCGGGCTGGGCGGCATCGGCCTCGCGGTGGTGCAGGGCGCAGTGATGGCCAAGGCCGCGCGCATCATCGCGATCGACATCAACCCGGACAAGTGGCCGATGGCCAGGTCGATGGGCGCGACCGATTACGTGAACCCCAAGGAGCACGACGCGACGATCCAGCAGGTGATCGTCGACATGACCGACGGCGGCGTGGATTACTCATTCGAATGCATCGGCAATGTCAACGTGATGCGCGCCGCACTCGAATGCTGCCACAAGGGTTGGGGCGAGTCGACGATCATTGGCGTGGCCGCGGCGGGGCAGGAAATCAGCACGCGCCCGTTCCAGCTCGTCACCGGCCGCGTGTGGCGCGGTGCGGCGTTCGGTGGAGTCAAGGGCCGCTCGCAACTGCCGGGCTACGTCGATCGCTACATGCAAGGCGAGTTGAAGGTTGACGAGTTCGTTTCCAGGGTGCTGCCGCTGGAGAAGATCAACGACGCATTCGACTTGTTGCACGCCGGCAAGGTCATCCGCTCGGTGATTCACTTTGACGGCACCGTTCCGACCTGAGTAGAGCCAGCCAACTCATCCATTCACCCAGCAAGAGGAACGCATCATGTCACATCCATACAGCGGGGGTTGCGAGCACGTTCACACCTATTCCGATCAAGAGTATCTGGACAGCCACGATTGCCATTGCTCGATCTGCAGACGCGTGACCGGGCAAGACCGCCTGCACGTGACGTTCTTCAAGTATGGAGACCTCAAGGTCGACAATCCCGATGGCTTGAAGCGGCAACCGTACAACGACCAGAACCCGGACGGACCGTTGGAGCTTTGTACCTGCGCGACCTGCGGTCAGCCCATCATGGTCGATGACAAACAGCGCCGGATTCGCGTGATTGCCCCAGGCCTCATGGGTTACGACGAGGCCAGGATGCCACCGACGTACCACGCATTCTTCGATCCGGCGGCCGGGAATCCGAAACCCGACGACGGGCGACCGGTCTACGAGGCGCTGCGCCCCGATTTCGTTTGGCCGGAGCCGGCATGACGCCACTGCAATGTCCACGCGTGCGCGCACGCTGTGGTCGGTGTCACGTTGGCGGCAAGCAAATCTGTTGTTGACGGGCGCCCGGGGCGTCGCGGCATCGTCGTACGCGTGTCGAACGCGCGTGTCCCGGGGAAATGTGATTCCGCAGCAGAGGTAACGAGAATGAGCATCCGGTACGAAATCAGCTCCAATGAGCACATCTGTCCGGGTCGTTTGCCCCATGGAGGCATGCGTGCACTCGGCAACCTTGCAAGGAAACGGATGGCGCTGCTGCTGTCCTCCGTGGCGGTCGGGGTAGCGGTTTCAATGGTCAGCGCGGGCGCGCTCGCCGCCAACCCGACCTATGCCATCGTCGGCCCGAGCGAATGGGATTTGCCCATCGTTCCGTCTGCGAACGTTTTCATCCAGACCGGTATCGGTCAGGTCAGCGGGAAGCAGTACGACAGCCACGGCAACAGCGTGAGCATCCCGAGTACGCATCTGATTGCCGGGATCACCCGGTTTGCACACCTGTTTTCATTCAAGTCGATGCCCAATACCGGATTCTTCTGGGAGGTGCTGGTACCCACGATCAGCGTCTATGGTCATGGGAACAGCGTCTCGGGTCTGGGCGATCCACTGCTTGACTTCACGGCTTACTGGAAGCCCACGCCGCACTCGACGGTCGGGTTCCAGAACATCGTCTCAACCACGTTCGGCAGCAACGATCTTTCAAGCCACTTCTGGGAGTACATGCCGAGTTTCATCGGTGACGTCAACATTGACAAATGGGAACTGGACGGGACGCTCGGCGCGGGTTTCGCCAGCAATCGACACGTCGGGGGTACCGTTACCGAGATCGGAAACACGTATTTCGGCCAATTCTCGGTCCTCTACCACGCCACGGATGCGATTGCACCATTCGTCAACTTCAACTACCAGAAAAACGAGAGCAGCACCGACAAGGCAACCGGCGCAACCATGCCGGGTGCCGCGCCGGTATTCACCTGTGCAGCACCGGGTGGCTGTCATGAAAGTGATGTGGGTGGTGGATTGAAATTCAACTGGGGCAGCAGTCGGTGGCTGTCGGTCTGGTACATGGCCGGCGTTTCCGGTCAGAACACCGTCAGGACCAATGCGCTGTACCTGCGTTTTGTCAACATTTTTTGAGGGTTCCAGATTCGGGAGCGCCACATCCCGGCACCGGGCTTCAACTCCATCGATGCCGCCCACCCGGGATCCGGGCCGGGTCTGAAATCATGACCAGTTTGTAGGGGATCTACAGGAGGCTTCCATGGCAGACGAAATGAAAGCGGTGACTCCGCAGGCCAATCCTGCGGCATTGGGCCTGATATGTTTCGGGCTCACCACGGTCATGCTGAGCCTGGTCAACGCGGGCATGGTCCCGGCCGGGGGCATGGTGGTCGTCCTGCCATTGGCGTTCATATACGGCGGCCTGATGCAAATCGTCGCCGGGGTGCTCGAGGCCAAGGCCGGCAACACCTTCGGCATGACCGCGTTCGTTTCATACGGTGCGTTCTGGGTGTGGTTTGCGTTGCTGCTGTGGCTGGGCGGCATGAAGTCACTGGACTTGTCCGGTGTCGGCAACGGAATCGATGTCGCGCTGATCCTGTGGGGTTTCTTCACGCTGTACATGTGGGTTGGAACCTTCAAGCTGAACTGGGCCCTGTGGTGGATATTCCTGACCTTGTGGGTGACCTATTTTCTGCTTGGTGCCGGTGGCCTGACGGGAATCAAGTCGCTGAGTCTCGCCGGTGGCGGGATGGGTGTGCTCTGCGGGGTCATCGCGATGTACACGAGTTTCGCGATCGTCACCAACAGCACCTTCAAACGGACGGTGCTGCCACTGGGACCGCGCGGCGCCTGATCAGCCCTTCGCGTGACGGGCCGGACCGGGTCCGTCGCGTGTGTCGAATCTGCAGTGGAGCGTGGACCCGGCAGCGTGGGGTTCCGCGGCGTGGTGTCGACCCGGCAAGTTGCCAATCCGTCGCCGAGCCAATCGGTCGCCGAGTTGTATGATGATGGTTTGAAGGAAGACGGAGAAAAAGTCATGACAGCCAACAGTCAAACTGAAGAACGCACCGGCGCCAATGAAGCGCAGATTGCGGTGCACTGGAAGGAAGAACAGTACATTCAGCCACCCAAGAGCTTTGTCGAGCAGGCGAACCTCAGCGATCCGGATATTCGGAAGCGGTTCAGCGAGGAGAATTATCCGGACTGCTTCCGCGAATACGCGGACATGCTGACGTGGTTCAAGCCCTACGACACCGTGCTCGACACCAGCAATCCGCCGTTCTGGAAGTGGTTTGTCGGCGGCAAGTTGAATGCCTGCTACAACTGTGTCGACCGGCACCTCGAAAAGTATCGCAACAAGGCCGCGTTCATTTTCGTCGGCGAGCCCGAGGACGACCAGCCGTACGCGATGACCTACCAGGAGCTGTACATCCGCGTGAATGAAATGGCGGCGTTGCTGCGTGACTACTGCGGGCTCAAGGCGGGTGACCGGGTGACCCTGCACCTGCCGATGACGCTCGAGCTTCCCATTACCATGCTCGCCTGTGCGCGACTGGGCATCATCCACTCGCAGGTGTTTGGCGGGTTCTCGGGCCAGTCCTGTGGTCAGCGCATCCAGGATTCCGGCAGTCGCTACCTCATTACCGAGGATGCCTATTGGCGTTCGGGCAAGTTGATCGACCACAAGGCCAACGCCGACATCGCGGTAAAGACTGCCGAAGAAACCGGCCAGCACGTGGACAAGGTACTCGTCTGGCAACGTTTTCCGGGCAAATACAGCTCGCCGACCCCGATGGTCGAGGGGCGCGACGTCTTCATTAACGATGTCCTCAAGCAGTACAAGGGCAAGCGGATCGAGCCGGAACACATGGATGCGGAGGCACCCCTGTTCCTGATGTATTCCAGCGGTACGACCGGCAAGCCCAAGGGCTGCCAGCATC
>CAZAXF010000061.1:0-17820 GCA_964489055.1 uncultured Rhodanobacter sp.
CCGAGTCCCGAGTCCCGAGTCCCGAGTCCCGAGTCCCGAGTCCCGAGTCCCGCCCGAAACTCAGCTCACGCCGCCAAACCCCGACCCGGCGAAATCGATCCGCGGCGGCTGCCCGGCGACTTCGCGCAGGATCCGGGCGTAGGGTTCGTCGAAGCTCACGGTGGAGATTTCTTCCCAGCCGAAGAACGAGGGCTCGCGCAGCCATTCGGCGTCCGGGGTGATTTCCTGCAGCGTGAAGCCGTCGTCCTCGATGCCCAGCGGACGGCCGATGTAGCACACTTCCTGTTCGTCCTCGGTGTCCACGTGCACGCACATCACCGCCGCGTATTCGGCCGATGCGCGCACCACCTGGGTGATGTCGTCGAGCGGGAAGTTGCGCGGCAGGCGCGGGCGGATGTTGCGTGCGGCCAGGGCGCGGGTGATGAAGCCGGCGTGGCTGTCCGGGGCCTCGACGTCGGTGATGTCGGCCAGGCGCATCGCATACAAGCCGTCGAAGCCGATCTGGTCGCCGACCACCCACATCAACAGCCATTCGCGGCCGATCCCGGCGAGGTAGCCGCAGAAGCTGCCATCTTCCAGTCCGCCGCGCCACACGCGCACCAGCTCGCCACGCTGCAGGGCGCTGCGCAGCCTGGGTCGCGGACTCCGCGACCGGAATTTCAGAACCTTGCCCATGGCGGCATTCTAGCGGAGCCGGACACAAATGGCCCGGCTCCGATCCTCACAGGATGTAGCGCGACAAATCCTCGTTGGAAGCAAGTTCCTTGAGGTTTTTGTCTACATAATCGGCGTCGATCGAGTATTTTTCGCCGCTTTTGTCTGCGGCTTCGAAGGAGATGGTTTCCAGCAGCCGTTCCATCACGGTCTGCAGCCGGCGGGCGCCGATGTTTTCGGTGTTTTCGTTGACCTTGAAGGCCACCTCGGCCAGTCGCGCGATCCCGGCGTCGGTGAAATCCACGCTCACGCCTTCGGTTCCGAGCATCGCGGTGTACTGCTTGGTCAGGGCGTTGTGGGGCTCCTTTAGGATGCGCTTGAAGTCTTCCACCGACAGGGCCGACAGTTCCACCCGGATCGGCAGCCGGCCCTGCAGTTCGGGAATCAGGTCCGAGGGCTTGGCCACGGAAAATGCGCCCGAGGCGATGAACAGCACGTGGTCGGTCTTCAGCGGCCCGTACCTGGTGGACACCGTGGAGCCTTCCACCATGGGCAGCAGGTCGCGCTGCACGCCTTCGCGGCTGACGCCCGCGCCGCCCCAGTCGCTGCGCTGGGCGACCTTGTCGATTTCGTCGATGAACACGATGCCGTTCTGCTCGGCGTTCTCGATCGCCTCGGTACGCAGTTCGTCGTCGTTCAGGAGCTTGCCGGCTTCCTCGTCGATCAGCAGCGGACGCGCGGCCTTGATCTTCAACTTGCGCTTCTGCGTCTTGCCGCCGCCGATGTTCTGGAACATCGAGCGCAACTGCTGCGACATTTCCTCCATGCCCGGCGGCGCCATGATCTCGACGCCGACGTTGGTGGCAAATTCAAGTTCGACCTCGCGCTCGTCCAGCGCGCCTTCGCGCAGTTGCCGGCGCAGCTTCTGGCGGGTGGAGGAATCGGATTCGAGCTGCTGCTGGTCGCCCTGCTCGTCCCAGCCGCCGCTGCCCTCGCGACGCGGCAGCAGCGCGTCGAGGATGCGCTCGTCGGCGTGCTCCTCGGCCTGCGAGTGCACGCGCTCCTTGGCAAGGTCGCGCGTGAGCTTGTAGGCCACGTCGGCGAGGTCCCGCACGATCGAATCGACATCCCGGCCAACGTAGCCGACCTCGGTGAACTTGGTCGCTTCCACCTTCACGAAAGGCGCTTTGGCAAGCGTGGCCAGCCGGCGCGCGATCTCGGTCTTGCCCACGCCCGTGGGTCCGATCATCAGGATGTTCTTGGGCGTGACCTCGTTGCGGAACGCCGGATCGAGCTGCTGACGCCGCCAGCGGTCGCGCAGTGCGATCGCCACCGCGCGCTTGGCGTCGTGCTGGCCGATGATGAAGTGGTCGAGTTCGTTGACGATTTCGCGGGGGGTCAATTCGGACATTTCGGGGACCAGGGACAGGGGACCGGGGACCGGTCGAAGTGGAACCAGGCGGCAACGCGCACGGCCTGACTGCGGGCGCAGCCCGACAGGATTGCAGAGCGGGTCATGACGTTCCGGTCCCCGCTCCCTGGTCCCCGGTCCCCAGCTCTTCGATGCTGATGTTGTGGTTGGTGTAGATGCAGATCTCGCCGGCGATGCCCAGGGCCTTCTCCACGATGCTGCGTGCGTCCAGATCGGAGTTCTCCAGCAGCGCGCGGGCCGCGGCCTGGGCGTAGGGACCGCCCGAGCCGATCGCGATCAGGCCGTGCTCGGGTTCGAGCACGTCGCCGTTGCCGGAAACCAGCAACGAGGCGTCCTTGTCGACCACCGCCAGCATGGCCTCCAGCCGGCCGAGGCGGCGGTCGGTGCGCCATTCCTTGGCCATTTCCACCGCTGCGCGCACCAGTTGGCCGTTGTGCTTGGCCAGCTTGTCCTCGAACAGCTCGAACAATGTGAAGGCATCGGCGGTTGCGCCCGCGAAACCGGCCAGCACGTTGGAGCTCTTGCCCAGCCGGCGGATCTTGCGCGCGTTCGCCTTGACCACGGTGTTGCCCAGCGTGACCTGGCCATCGCCGCCCAGGACGACCTTGCCGTCCTTGCGCACGGACACGATGGTGGTGGCGTGGAACGGCTCCATGGCGGCCTCGCAGCGAAGGGGATGCCGGATAGGTGGGGGCGGGCGGCGTGAATCCAACCCGGGCGCGGCGCGGGGCGCGGGGCGAGGGGCGAGGGAAGAGGGGCGAGGGTAGGTGGGGTCACCCGATGCAGTTGCGCGCGCGGCGGGATCCGGGTGCCGGGTGGGGAAAGGCCGGTGCCGCGGAATTGCTACCCGTGGTCGGTTCCCTTGTCCTTGCGCTTGGCGCGCGGGTGCGCGGCGTCGTAGACCCTGGCCAGGTGCTGGAAATCCAGGTGCGTGTAGATCTGGGTGGTGCCGATGTCGGCGTGGCCCAGCAGTTCCTGCACCGCGCGCAGGTTGCCCGAGGATTCGAGCAGGTGCGAGGCGCACGAATGCCGGAGCAGGTGCGGATACACGCGCTGCCACACACCGCGCTGGCGCGCACGGCGCTTGATCGCGGCGCGCACCGCGCCGGCGCTGAGTGGCTTGCCGCCGCGGCCGCGCAGGATCGGGTCATCCGCTGCGGCCGGCTGCGATTCGCGCAGCGCGGCCAGCGCGGCCAGCGCCATGCGCCCGACCGGCACGATGCGGGTCTTCGAGCCCTTGCCGGTGACGCGCAGCAGGCCCTGGTCGGCATCGAGGTCGCGCCAGCGCGTGCCGCACAGCTCGGATACGCGCAGGCCGCTGGAGTACAGCAGTTCCAGCATGGCGTGGTCGCGCAGTGCCAGCGGATCACCGTTGTCGATCCCGACCAGGGTCGCGGCGGCGTCCACGTCCAGCACTTCGGGCAGTTTGCGACGCACGCGGGGCGACCGTACGCCGGCGGCCGGATTGTTCTGGACCTTGCCCTCGCGCGCCAGGAAGCGGAAGAAACTGCGGAACGCCGACAGCATCGCGCGCAGTGAAGGCGGTTCCAGTCCGCGGCGGTGCTCGTTGGCCACCAGGGTCTGCAATTGCTCGCCGCGCAGCTCGTCCCAGCGGGCAATTCCCAGTGCGTCGGCAAACCCGGTCAGGGCCTGCATCGCGTGGGCGTAGTTGCGCACCGTGCCGGGCGCGTAGTGGCGTTCGACCCTGAGGTATTCGAGGAACCGCGCGGTGTCGGCAGCCAACCCGGAGGTCATGTCATTCGACCGGGTACCTGGTCACCGCGGCGTCCAGCGCCTGCGCGATCAGTTTCAGGAACAGCGTGCCGATGCCCGGGTGGAAGCGGTTGGGGTCCTCGCTGCCGATGGCGAGCAGGCCCTGCCCGCCGATCTTCAGCAGTGCCGCCGATTGCACCCGGCCGGCCTCGGCGCCGAACAGCCGTTCCAGCTTTTCGGCCGCCAGGCGTCCGCAGGCGGGATCTCCGCGCTTGAGGAAATCGGCGAACTGCGGCAGCGCGCCGGCGCCTTCGGGCAGCCCCAGGAACCAGGGCGTGCCCGCCAGGTCGGGCACTTCACGGAACAGCACCAGGCGCACCAGCGCGGTGTGGAAATCCTCGTTGAGTGCAGCCACGAAGCTCCGGCAGGTGTCGGCCAGTGTGTCGTCGCGCAGCAGGCCCACCGTGAGCGTGTGCACGCGCACCATCAACTGCTCGTTGTCGCTGGCGGTTTCGACCAGCTCGGCCAGCCGCTGGTTGAGTTCCTGGTTGCGCGCGCGCAGGGCTTCGAGCTGGTAGGCCGACAACGACGCCGCCGGCCCGCTCTCGCGCGGCATCACCAGCTCGGTGGCGACGTCGGGAAAGTTCTCCAGGAAACGCGGGTGCTGGCGCAGGTATTCGGCGACGTCCATCGCCTCGAGGCTCTGTTTCAGGGTCAGTTCGGCCATGCGCGCATGCCTGTCATCGGGTTGCGGCAAAGTGTGCGTGTTCGTGGTCTTGAACGCAAACGGCGCGACGCAGCAGTGCGGCCAAAAGCTTTCTGGACGCGGATTGGCGCGGATAACCGCGGAAAGCGGATCAGGATAGGTTTTGATCCGCGCCAGTCCGCGTCCATCCGCGTCAAAACTGCTCTTGATTGATCTATCTGGCCTGACCGCGTCGTCCCGCGTGCCGGCCGCCGCAACACGACAGGCCGCTCATGGCGCGTCCAGCCATACTCCGTCGAACACGAACGTTGCCGGACCGGTCATCCAGAGTGTGTGGCCGGGGCCTTGCCATTCGATCACCAGCTCGCCGCCGGGAAGTTGCACGCGCACCGTGTCGGCTACGCGTCCGCGCCGGTGCAGCGCCGCGACCGCGGCGCACGCGCCGCTGCCGCAGGCGCGCGTCCAGCCCGCGCCGCGTTCGTGCACGCGCAGGCGGATGCTGCGCGGGTCGAGCACCTGCGCGAACCCGGCGTTGGCGCCGCGCGGGAAGCGCGGGTGCGTGGCAAGTGCGGGGCCCAGCCGGTCGATGCGCGGATGGTCGATGTCGTCGACTTCCAGCACCGCGTGCGGGTTGCCCATCGACACGGCGGCAATGGAAAGGCGTTCGCCCTCGATTTCGACGGGATGCGTGTCGGCCGTGGCCGTGGCGTCGAAGGGGATCCGCGTGGGCTCGAAATCGGGCTCGCCCATTTCGACCGCGACCGTGGCGGCGTCGAGCAGGCGCACGCCGACCGGGCCGGCAGGGCTTTGCAGTCTTGCGTCCGCGCCGATCGCGAATGTGCCGGCGCGATGCAGCCACGCGCCGATGCAGCGCGCCCCGTTGCCGCACTGTTCCGCCGCCGAGCCGTCGGCGTTGACGATTGCGTAGCGTGCCAGGCACCCGGGATCGTCCGCGGCCTCGATCACCAGCAACTGGTCGAAACCGATGCCGGTGTGGCGGTCGGCCATCGCTACGATCGTCGCACTGTCGATCGGCAGCGGGCCGGCACGCGCGTCCAGCACGACGAAGTCGTTGCCCAGGCCGTGCATCTTGGTGAAGGGCAGCGCCACGGATACCCGGCGCGATCAGCGCGGGTCGGCCGGGGATCCGGCCGCGGTCGTGGCGGCGGCCGGCCCGTGGGCAGACACGGCCGGTGCCGGAACCGGGGTGGTGGTTGCGTGTGCGGCAGAGCGGGTGGGCAGATACAGCGGGCCCTTTTGCCCGCAGCCGGCGAGCAACGCGACCCCCAGCAGAACGATCGGCCAGGAAACCATGCGGCGAGGCAGGCATGACCGCCCGTGGTCACATGCGGGCTGCATTCCGGCGCGCCGCCGACCGGATCGCGTGCCGCCCGATGCGCGCGATTCTCCGATGGCGATGTGTCGGTGCAGGATCAATGGTCCGCGCTTGATGCCGGCGCCGGTTGCGCGTTGCCGGCCGGCCTGGTGCCGGCGGGTCCGAGCGTCGGGTTCTGCACCTTCTCGATGCTGCCCACCGTGACCGTCCCGGTCCACATCGCGTTGCGTGCCGCAAAATATTTTTTTGGATCCCAGCGCCATGGTGCCCAGAACGTTTTTCCGAAATTTACCACGCCCGGTCCGTTGTTCGTGTTGACGCTGCCACCGGGCCCGGCGCTCGCCGAGGTCACGCCCGTGCCAAAACCCACCCGCGAGCCGGTCATCTGCGACCTGGCGTGCCGCAACTCGCGCGCCATGCGCGCCATGGCGACATTGTCGCCGTATTCGGGAAGCAGCTTCTGCACCTCGGCGACGGCCTGGGCACGCTGCTGCTTGCTCAACTTGCTGCATTCCGCGTCGCGCGTGGCAACGAACTTCGGGTAATCGCGCTGGGCCGACAGCGCAAGCCAGGCGCAGGACTTCACCGGATCCTTCTCGACCCCGAGGCCCGCACCGTACATCAACCCGATGGCAAGCTGGGAAAGCTTGTCGGCGTAGCGCGCGCCGTACTTGAAGTACTTCATCGCACCCTTGTAGTCGCCCTTGGCGTACCGGGTGATGCCGGCATATTCGCCAAACAGGTCCGGATGCCCCCACGTCGAGGCCTTCCCGATCTTCTTGAGGTATTCCCTGGTTTGCTTGTCCGTGGTCTGGTGGATTTTCGGGGCAGCTTGCGCGGCGTGATCCGGACCTGTACGGGTCGATGGCGACGTCGGCGCCTGCGCGGCGGAAGCAACCGGCGCCACGACGAGCAGCGCGGCGGACAGGGAAAACAGCAGGGGGATGGTTCGGGTCATGGCGGCGCCTCCTTTCCCGGGCCGTCCGGTGTGGCAACCCGGTCGCGATGATGGTGCCCGGCATGGTTCCGTGACGGGCGGTGGCGTGCGCGCGCGGGTGCGTGCACGATGGAGAAAGTATAGGCCCGGGTGTTGACCCGCGCATGTGCCGGGCGTCAGGGCCTGCGCGCGGCATTTCCGTTCGCGGTCGCCGGCAGCGTTCCGCACCTGCCCGCCGCACGCGGCGGCGAATGGATGGAAGACGTTGCCGCGATTCAGCGCGCTGCGGCGGTCATGGATTTGGCGTAGCGCCAGGCATCGGTGCCGTCCTCGTAGTACCCGGCGACGCGCGCGGCCCGGTGGTAGCCGGCGCGTTCGTACAACCCGATTGCGGGGCGGTTGCCCACCTGTACTTCCAGCGCCATCAGGCTGCACCCGCGGCCCCTCGCGTCGGTTTCGGCTGCCTCCAGCAGTGTCGCACCGACGCCGTCGCCGCGCCGGTCGGCGCGCACCGCCAGCGAGTACAGCCGCGCGACGCGCGCATGCTGCCGGTAGAAGACCACCGCTGCGCCCGACAGGTCACCGGGCGGGCCGCACACCAGCACCCCGACGCTCGGCCTGCGAAGGTAGCGTCGCCACTGGCGCCGGCTGATGCGGTCGCTGTGGAAACTCGCTTCCTCGAGCGCCAGCAGTGCCTCCAGGTCGGCGGGCGTGGCGTGGCGGATGGGCGGGGTCGGGCCGGTCATGCGCGCAGCGTAGGCGGCGGCGGGCGAGGCGCGCAAGCCACGCGTCCGGGCCTTGCGTCCGGCGCGTTTCCTGTCGACACTGCGCGCACCATCAGCCCCGGCGGGCACCAACCAGGAAGTGATCGATGAGCCGGCTGGTCATCGTTGTGGAAAAGGCCTCGGACTGGGGCTCGTACTATCCGTCCGACAATGTCGTGACCGCGACGCAGTACCTGCGCGAGCCGCTGGGCGGCAACGAGCGCACCCACGTCATCAACCTGTGCCGCAGCTACAAGTACCTGGGCATCGGCCACTATGTATCGTTGCTGGGCGAGGCGCGTGGCCACCGCGTGATTCCCTCGGTGCGCACGATAAGCGACCTGCGCAAGCGTTCGCTGTACGGGCTGGACGTCGAGGACCTGAACCAGAAACTTGCGCACTTCCTCCCGGCCGGCGGTCAGGACACCACCGACCTCGGGATCCTGGTGTACTTCGGGGTCACCTCGTATCCGGCGCTCAAGGACCTGGCGCGGCAGGTGTTCGAAACCTTTCCCTGCCCGCTGCTGCGGATCGAGTTCACGCGCGAGCGGGTGTGGCGGATCAATGCGATCAAGCCGGTCGGGCTGCACACCCTGGACGACGCCCAGGAGGACGCCTTCGCGCAGGCGCTGGATGCGTTCTCCAAACGCCTGTGGCGCAAGCCGCGCGCGCGCAGGCAGTTCCGCTACGACCTCGCGATGCTGGTCAATCCGAAGGAGGCGATGCCGCCCTCGAACGCCCGTGCGTTGAAGCAGTTTGTCGCGGCCGGGCGCGCGCTTGGCGTGGAGGTCGATGCCATCGGCAAGCACGATTATCCGCGCCTGGCCGAATACGACGGATTGTTCATCCGCGAGACCACCGCGCCGGATGACCACACCTATCGTTTCGCGCACAAGGCCGAGCGCGAGGGCATGGTGGTGATCGACGATCCGACCTCAATCCTGCGCTGCACCAACAAGATCTACCTCAACGACCTGCTGCGTGCGCACAAGCTGGCGGTGCCGCGCTCGGAGGTGCTGTTCCGCGAGGACGCGAAACAACTTCGCGAGCTGCCGGAGCGGCTCGGCTTTCCGCTGGTGCTGAAGATTCCCGACGGTTCGTTCTCGCGCGGCGTGGTCAAGGTCGAGGACCCCGACCAGATGGCCGATGCGGCCGCGCGGCTGTTCCAGAGCACCGCGCTGCTGATCGCGCAGGAATTTTTGTACACCGAGTTCGACTGGCGCATTGGCGTGCTCAACCGCAAGGCGCTGTACGCCTGCAAGTACTTCATGTCGCGCGGGCACTGGCAGATCTACAATCACGGTGCCCGTGGCAGCGCGCGTTCCGGCGGATTCGAGTGCATGGCAATCGACGACGCGCCGCCGGCGGTGGTGAAGCTGGCGCTGCGCGGTGCAGCCGCGATCGGCAACGGGTTGTACGGGGTGGATATCAAGCAGAACGGCGAGCGCGCGGTGCTGATCGAGGTGAACGACAACCCGTCCATCGACGCCGGTGTGGAAGATGCTCACCTGGGCACGGAGTTGTACGCCTGCATCATGCGCGAGCTGCTGCGCCGGATGGAAGCCAAGCGCAGCGGCGAGTCGGCGTAGTTGCCGCGGTCCCGACCGGAACTTTCGCGGGTGCGGATCTACCTTCCGCCGCCGCAGGCCGACCACCGTGCGCAGGCCCGGTACGCGACCAGCACCATCGCCGGCGCGGCCAGCGCCCAGAACGCCGGTGACCAGCCGAGCGTCGCATCGTGCAGCGGCAAGGGGGTCAAGCCCAGCAAAACCAGGCCGCAGGCGAGCCAGGTGGCCGCGAAAAGCATGACCGGATCCGGCGTGGCCGCAGCCGGGGCGCCACGCCGGTGGCGGGCCGCGTGGCGGCGTTCGTGTCGGCGGACCTGTGCCGGCGGGTGCGGCCCGCGGCTGCGGCGCAGCGCAAGCAAGCGATTCGTGGTGCCGGTGCGGGAAGTCGTGTGGCGCATGGGATGCTCCGTGGCGGGTTGGCGTGATCCTGCACCGGTGGCGTCTCACGGGCTGCGACGAACATTGCGTGGCGCGCTTACACTCAGCCAATGACCGACCTTCCGCGCTACGCCGTGTTCGGCCATCCCATCGCGCACTCGCTGTCGCCGCGCCTGCACCACCGGTTCGCGACGCAGGCCGGGATCGCGCTGGAATACACCGCGATCGACGCCACGCCGGCGGTGTTTGCATCCGCCGTGCGCACTTTTCTTGCCGGCGGCGGGCGCGGCGCCAATGTCACCGTGCCCCACAAGGCCGCAGCGTTTGCGCTGGCCGACGTGGCCACCACGACCGCGGCGCGGCTCGGTGTCGCCAACGTGCTGACGCGGCTTGCCGACGGGCGCATCGAGGCCGACAGCAACGACGGTGCCGGCCTGCTGGCGGATCTTGGCGCGCGCCGCGGCGTCGATCCGCGCGCGAAGTCGGTGTTGCTGCTGGGCGCCGGAGGCGCTGCGCGCGCGGTGGCGTTCGCGCTGCTGGACGCGGATGTGGCAACGCTGGTGATCGCCAACCGTACCTTCGAGCGTGCGGCGCAGCTTGCCCAAGCCCTGGCCGACCCCGCGCGCGTGCACGCCTGCCCTTGGGACGACCTGGCGCAACAGGCTTCCGCAGACCTGATCGTCAACGCGACCTCGGCCGGCGTGCAGGAGGCCGCGCTGTCGCCGCCGGCGTCGCTGGTCCATGCGCACACGGCAGTCTGCGACCTGAGCTACGGGCGCGCCGCGGAGGGATTCCTGGCCTGGGCCAGGCAGGCAGGCTGCGCATCGGCGTTCGACGGACTGGGCATGCTGGTGGAGACCGCCGCCGCGTCGTTCGAACGCTGGCACGGCATCCGGCCCGACACCGACGCCGCGCTGCAGGCCCTGCGCTGGCCGTAGCGTGCGCTCTGCGCACGGGGGATCGCGTTGCAACGTGCGGTTCAATCGTGCGCGGAGCGCACGCTACGCAGGTTTGTTGGTTCCGGCGTGATGCTGGTTTCCTCGCGCGGGCCGTAGCGTGCGCTCTGCGCACGAGGGAATCACGTTGCAATGTGCAGGCTCAATCGTGCGCGGAGCGCACGCTACGCAGGTTTGTTGGTTCCGGCGTGATGCTGGTTTCCCCGCGCGGGCCGTAGCGTGCGCTCTGCGCACGGGAAAATCGCGATGCAATGTGCGGGTTCAATCGTGCGCGGAGCGCACGCTACGCAAACTCCTGCGCGAGGTAGGTGTCCTTGAGCTTGACGTAGTGCTGCGCGGAATAGTGCAGCGCCTCGATTTCGGTTTCCGACAGCTTGCGGACGCAGCGTGCGGGGTTGCCGACCCAGAGCTCGCCTTCGCCGACCACCTTGCCCGGCGCGATGAGCGCGCCGGCGCCGACGATGGCATGGCGTTCCACCCGCGCGCCGTCCATCACCGTGGCGTGCATGCCGATCAGGCAGGCATCGCCGATGGTGCACGCGTGCACCACCGCGCCGTGGCCGATGGTGACGTCGGTGCCCACGATGCATGGATGGCCGCCGGGCGTGTAGGGGCCGTCGTGGGTGACGTGCAGCACCGCGCTGTCCTGCACGTTGCTGCGTGCGCCGATGCGGATGCGTTCGACGTCGCCGCGCAGCACCGTGCCCGGCCAGATTGACACGTCGTCACCCAGTTCCACGTCGCCGATCACCGTGGCCGCCGGATCCACGTACACCCGTGCGCCGAACGCTGGCGTTGTACCCCGGTATGGTCTGATCGGTTGCATCGTGGTTGCGGTTTTGCCTGTTCAGGCGATGGTAGCGCCGTCGCCCCGGCGCGGTGCGGGAAATCCCTCGCGCAGCGCGTCGCGGGCACAGCGGTAGCCGATCTCGATTGCACGATCGAACTTGTGCCAGTCGAACATGCCGACTTCCTGCATGTCCGGACGCAACACCAGGTCGGCCAGCTCGCGACGCCGCGCACTGCCGGTTTCCGAGTTGACCATGCCCGCGCGCACCAGGATCGCGAACGCACCCGGGCGCCAGTCGTGACGCTTGCGCTCGGCCCACACCACCGGCCAGGGCGGCGATGCGGCCTCTTCCACCCCGGCGCGCAGGGTATCGTCGGCGCCGATGTCCACCGCGATCACGCGGCCGTGGATTTCCTCGGCCAGCACGTCGGTGGGCAGGTTGTTGATCACCGCACCATCGACGTACACGTGCCCGTCGTGGAACAGCGGCGGCAGGATTCCCGGCACCGCGCTGGAGGCGCGCAGCCAGCGCCACAGCTTGCCGGTGCGATGCACCGCGGTGGTGCCCAGCGTCAGGTCGGCCGATACGCAGGCGTAGTCGAGCGGCAGGTCCTCGATGTCCACTTCGCCGAAGGCTTCGCGCATCAGGGCGGTGGTGCGCGCGCCCCGCGTCAACGCGACCAGCGGAAACGTCCAGTCGCCCAGCGGCTTGCCTTCGACCATGGTGCGGTGACACGTTGCGCGCAACCTGGTGTCGTTCCATTGGTGCGCGACGCCGGCACCGATGATTGCGCCGATGCTGGTACCGATCACCGTGTCGATTTCGATGCCCGTCTCGCGCAGTGCCTGGACCACACCGATCTGCGCGAAGCCGCGCGCGCCGCCGCCGGACAGCACCAGGGTGGTGCCGTTGCCGGTCAGCAGGCGGGCAAGGCGCGCCACGTCGTCGCCGTGGCGCCAGTGGTGGTGGCGCGGCTCCTCGCCGCCAAGCCGGGCCCGCCACGCGGCCGCGGCGCCGTGGGTGAACTTTCCGTGCGAATGGCGCAGCACCAGGTGGCGCGGCCGGCAATAGGTGAATTCGCCGGTGGACGCGCGATCGTGTGGCCAGATGGTGGCGTCGCGCGGGGTGGATACGCCGACCGGGTAGGGCCAGTCACGCGGCGGTGTGTCGGCGTCGGCCAGCAGCAGCAGCGCGTCGGCCTGGCGCCGGCACAGGCGCCGCCAGGACGCATCACCGTCATCGACGTACAGCACGTAGCGCGCCTCGGTCTCGCGCGCCGTGAACCAGTCGCTGTCATGGCCCTGTCCCTGCGCGGCGCCGATCAGGCTGCATTCGCCCCAGGCCAGCAGCCGCCGTTGCAGCGATCGGGCGAAAGCCTGCACGTCGATGTCGCGATTGAACGGCAGGATCGCGAACGTGCGCGGCAGGCTGGGGGCGTCCTCGTTCTGCAGGTGGTGCACCGCGACCTGCGCCGCTCCGAGCATCGCCAGCGGATGGCGTTCGACCAGCGACTCGAACGCCTTGCGCGAGAGCCGCAGTACTTCCGAATCGCGCAGCGCGCGCACGCTGTGGGTGCGCGGCTCGCCGTTGATCAGCCCGACTTCGCCCAGCGTCACGCCGGCCGGCAGCACGCCGAGCATGCGTGGCTCACCGCCCATCCGTGGGGTGCCGAAAACCCCGAGGCTGCCGGATTTCAGCAGGTACAACGCGTCGGATTCCTCCCCGCGCAGGTACAGCGGCGCGCCGCCGGGCAGCCACAACCACGCCATCTCGCGCAGCAACGATTCCATCTCGTGCCGCTTGAGGTGGCCGAACACGGCGGTCCGGCCCAGCAGCGGGTACAGTTCCGGTGGCGGCACCGTTGCCATGCCGCGATCGTAACTTGATTTTGCCCTGCGGCAACGCCACGCTGGGGAATCGGTTGGAGCGCCCATGTCCAGTGACAATCCCCTGCGCGGTGACGCCGCGTTGCCCGCCTTCTCGAAAATCCGCGCCGCGGACGTGGTGCCCGCGATCGAGGCGATCCTTGCCGAATACCAGACCGGCATCGATGCGCTGGCCGCGCCGGATGCACCGCGCGATTTCGAACACGTGATGCTGGCGCAGGAACGCCTCGAGCAGCGCCTTGCGCGTGCGTGGGCGCCGGTATCGCACCTGCATGCCGTCGCCGATACGAAGGAACTGCGCGCCGCATACGAGGCCGCGCTGGAGAAGATCACCGATTTCGAAACCGCGCTGGGCCAGAACCGCGCGCTGTTCGCGGCGGTGCAGGCGGTGGCTGATGCGCCGGATTTCGCGCAACGCACCCGGGCCGAACGCGCGCTGGTCGAACACGCGCTGCGCGACTTCCGCCTCGCCGGCGTGGCGCTGGAAGAACCCGCGCGCACGCGCTTTCGCGAAATCGCCAGCGAGCTGTCCCGGCTCGGCACCGCCTACGCCAACGCGGTGCTGGATGCCACCGACGCGTGGCACCACCACATCGAGGACGAGCGCGACCTGGCCGGCATTCCCGCGTCGGGCCGCGCGGTACTGCGCGGGTCCGCGCGCGAACGCGACCTCGGCGGCTGGCTGGTGACGTTGCACCAGCCTTCGGTGCAGGCGGTGCTGACCTTCGCCGACAACCGCGCCTTGCGCGAGCGCGTGTACTGGGCCTACCAGACGCGCGCGTCGGACCAGGGCCCCGAGGCCGGCCGGTTCGACAACTCCGCGCGCATGGAGAAGATCCTGGCACTGCGCCACGAAGCCGCGCAGTTGCTGGGCTTTGCCAACGCCGCCGAGGAATCGCTGGCGACCAAGATGGCGTCGAACCCGGGCGAAGTGCTCGCGTTCCTGCGCGACCTCGTCGCGCGCGCCAGGCCGGTCGCGCAGCGCGAGCTCGCCGAACTGCGCGAATTCGCGCGTACCGAACTCGGCCTGGAGGCGCTGGAAGCCTGGGACATCGCCTGGGCGTCGGAAAGATTGCGCCGCGCGCGCTACGCGCTGGACGAGGAGCAGTTGAAGGCGTACTTCCCGCTGCCTTCGGTGTTGAACGGCCTGTTCACGCTGGCGGGCAAGCTTTATGGCATCACTGTCGAGCCCGCGCGCGAGCGCATCGACGTGTGGCATCCCGACGTGCGCTACTGCGAAATGCGCGACGCGGCCGGGGAAGTGATCGCGGGGCTGTACCTGGATCTCTACGCGCGCAGCGGCAAGCGCGGTGGCGCGTGGATGGACGTGTGCCGCGCGCGCTTTCGCGATGGCGAGTCGCGGCAGGTTCCGGTCGCCTTCCTCACCTGCAACTTCGCGCCGCCGGCGGGCGGGCATCCATCACTCTTGACCCACGACGACGTGCAGACCATCTTCCACGAATTCGGCCACGGCCTGCACCACATGCTCACCGGCATCGACTTGCCCTCGATCGGCGGCATCGACGGGGTGGAGTGGGACGCGGTGGAGCTGCCCAGCCAGTTCATGGAAAACTTCTGCTGGAACCGGCAGGCGCTGGACCTGTTCGCGAAACACTGGTCGAGCGGCGAGTCACTGCCCGACGAACTGTTCGAGCGCATGCTGGCCGCGCGGCATTTCCAGGCCGGCATGTTCCTGTGTCGGCAACTGGAATTCGCGCTGTTCGACTTCCTGCTGCACTCCGACTACGACCCGGCGCGCGGCGCGCGCGTGATGGAAACCCTGGAGGCGGCGCGGCGCGAAGCCGCGGTGCTGCATCCGCCGGCCTGGCAGCGTTTTCCGCACGCGTTCACGCACATCTTCGCCGGCGGCTACGCGGCCGGCTACTACAGCTACCTTTGGGCCGAAGTGCTGTCGGCGGATGTGTTCAGCGCGTTCGAGGAGCACGCCGGCGACGGCGGGAATGTCATCGATGCGGCGACCGGCGCGCGTTTCCGCGACGAATTCCTGGCCGTAGGTGCCAGCCGCCCGGCGCTGGAAAGCTTCATCGCCTTCCGCGGCCGCGCACCGCAGCCGGATGCACTCCTTGCCAGCTACGGCTTGACCGCGTAAGGGCACCGTCCGCCGGTTTTGCGTCAAGGTCACGCGGCGGACGGTATCCGCCCTGCGCGGGATGGACCATGTGGCCGCGGTTCACGGAATCGCGACGAGTGTAGGGCGGGCACTGCCCGCCGGGTTCGGAGTTGCGGTCGGTCGCGTCAGGTACAAGCCGCCGCGCTGGCCGAACACGCGGCGCTGGTTGCGGCGCTGGTCGCGGCGATCGTCGAGGCGGTGATCGCGGCCATGGTGGCGGCGGCCTGGGTCTGCGCGATCACCGCCGATACCGCGCCGGCGCCGGCCTTGCCGGCATCGTCCAGCGCGTCGATGCGCGCCCGGATGGCCTTGTGTTCCTTGCGTGGATAGATCGCGTCGGTCACGCGGCACGCGGCGGCGAGATGGATCAGGCAGGTGGTCGCGGCATCGGGCGTCTCGCCGTGCAGCAGCGCGGCATCCACCCGCGCGCGGATGTCGTGCTCCACGCGCGCGTCTTTTTCCGGATACACGTTCCAGTGGAACAACAGCAGCACGCGTTTCTCGCGCTTCTCCAGCGTGCCCTGGGAAACCAGCCGGTCCAGCAGGCGCTGGCGCACGCCGCCGACGTCGTGTGACAGGTGCCGCACCCAGTGCGCGAGGGTCTTGCCGGGTGCCGCCGCGATCGCGCGCAGCGCATCGTCCAGCAACGGATCGTCGGTGTCGCCACCGGTGGTCGATACGTGTTCGTCCTCGACCGCCAGGCGCCCGCGCAGCGCCAGTTCCATCACCAGCGCGCCGGACAGCCCGAAGTCGAGGCCGATGGAAGCTTGCGGCAACACGGTGCCGCGATCGTCGTCGAGGGCAAGCAGCAGCAGGTCGGTGGCGAGCATGGCGGCGGTTTCCTCAAGCGTGTCGTCCACTCTGGGGCCTTGGCCGGGCAATTACAATGTGCCCATGCGCATAGCTTCCTGGAACGTCAATTCGTTGAACGTGCGCCTGCCGCACGTCGAGCAGTGGTGCCGCGACGCGCGGCCGGACGTGCTGGCGCTGCAGGAAACCAAGCTGCCGGACGAGCGGTTTCCGCGCGAGGCCATCGAGGGCTTCGGCTACCACGCGGTCTTTTCCGGCCAGAAGACCTACAACGGCGTGGCGATCCTGGCGCGCGAGCCGCCGGCCGACGTGGTGGCGGGCATCCCCGGGTTCGAGGATCCACAAAAGCGCGTGCTGGCCGCGACCGTCGGCGGCGTGCGCATCGTCGACCTGTATGTCGTCAACGGCCAGAGCGTGGGCAGCGAAAAGTACGCCTGGAAGCTCGAATGGCTGGCCGCCGTTACCGACTACCTTCGCGACCAGTTGCAGCGCCACGACAGGGTCGTGGTGCTGGGCGACTTCAACATCGCCCCGGAAGATCGCGACGTGCACGATCCGGAAGCCTGGCGCGGCAAGATCCTGTGTTCGGAACCCGAACGCGAAGCGCTGCGGCGCATCCTCGACCTCGGCTTCGTCGATTCCTTCCGCGCGTTCGTCGACGAGCCGGGACACTTCAGCTGGTGGGATTACCGCCAGGCCGCGTTCCGCCGCAACCTCGGATTGCGCATCGACCTGGTGCTGGCCAGCGAGGCCCTGCGCGAGCACATGGTCGCGGCTTCCATCGACCGTGTGCCGCGCACCTGGGAACGGCCATCCGATCACACGCCGGTGATCCTGGAGCTTGCGAACTGACCGGCGCGCCCCGATCATTTGAAGCGTGGACGAAGTACCCGCCATTCGCGAAATCATCGACGATGCCGAGCTCGAGATCCTCGACCGGTACCTGCGCGGCCACGCGCACGACTCGGACCAGACCATGCTGCTGGACGGCGTGCACGGCATGCTGACCGCGCTGGCGATCGGGCCCGACCCGGCGCTTCCCGAGGAATGGCTGCCCGAGGTGCTGCACGCACCGTTCGAAGACCCCGAGCAGGGGGCCGCGGTATTGCAGCTGCTGGCCAAGCTCAACGATTCGATCCCGGCCGAACTCGAAGACGAGATGTACGAGCCGGTGCTGGGCGAGGTGGCGGCCGAACAGGCCTCGCGGGTCGACCTGAGCGCCGCCGGCTGGTGCGAAGGTTTCAGCCGCGGCATCGACCTGCGCGCATCGATCTGGGAAACGCGCCTGGCCGAGGACGGCGAACTGCTGGAAATGCTGGGCCCGATCATGGCGCTGGCCGTCGACGACGGCGTGCTGGCCGCCGACGTGCCGATCGCCAAGCTCGACGACCGGGAATACGAGGCCTGCCTGGTGCAGATTCCCGATGCGGTCGAGGCCGTCGCCCACTACTGGCGCGTGCGCCCGCCCACCGAACGCGAGCGCACCGCCGCCGGTGGCGCATCGGCCGGCGCGTTTCCCGCCATGCCGTCGCGGCGTGGGGGGCATTGGGTGCATTGAGGGCCGGGACTCGGGACTCGGGACTCGGGACTCGGGACTCGATCGAGTAGCGTGCGCTTTGCGCACGACGGGCGGAGCGAAAAGCCATCCCCCTCATTTCCCCTTCGCAAGCGAAGGGGGAGGTATCCATTCGCGACCTTCGCGCTCATTCGCGGATGGCGCTATTTGTTCTTCCGTGCGGCACAAAAAAACCGGACGGC
>CAZAXF010000062.1:0-16928 GCA_964489055.1 uncultured Rhodanobacter sp.
AAGCGCCCGTTCTCACCCCTTCGTTCCGAAGGGGGTGACTTGCCTCCCCCTTCGCCCGCGAAGGGGGATTGAGGGGGATGGCCTTGTCAGCGTTGCGGGGTTCCCGAGGCGGGTGGCGGTGGGGGAACGGGAGCGGCTGGCGTGGGTGGTGCCGGGGGTGCGGGCGGTGGTGGAGGCGGCAGCGGCGGCAACCATGTGGAGGGGGTCTTGATGGCCAGCTTGACCGGTTTTCCGTGTCGTCGCACTGTCAATTGGACGGATGGGTCGCCGCGATCGGCGCGTACGGCGCGGACCACGTCGCCGGGGCGCGCGACGGGCTTTCCGTCCACGGCGGTGATCACGTCACCGGGCCGGATCTGCGGATAGCGGTCGGCGTCGCGTGAGAGCACCAGGGCGCCTTGGTTGGTTCCGAAGTAGCCGCCCAGGTCGGGATTCAGGGGCGCGAGATTGAGCCCCCACCAGGGCGATCCGAAGACCTGCCAGCGATCGCCGGCATGCTCTGCAGCCCGCATCGCGGCTTCGCGCGCCTGGTCGATCCGGGCCTGGATCTCGGCGCGCAGCTCATGCGACTGCGCTTCGGCCGCGGCGGCCCGGGCTGCGCGTTCGGCTGCGCGTGCGGTGGCCTGCCAGTCGGCGGTCTGGAAGCGCTCGGGCGTCGCCTTCAGGTGCAACGTCTTGCCGTCGCGCAGCACGGTAAGCTCGACGGGCTCGCCGGCCCGGAGCCATGCCAGGTCGGCGGGCGCGGTACCGTGGAATGTCATGGAGCGCGCGCTGATGTCCGTGATGACGTCGCCGACCTTCACGCCGGCGCGCTCGGCCGGGCTGTCGGGGGTGACGGCGACCACGGTGGTGCCGTCCTTTTCGTGGCGCACGGCGATGCCCAGCATCGCGCGCTTGCGGTCGGCGAGGTAGGCAAGTGCGGTGGCGTTGGCGTCGTCGCCCAGCTTTGCCGACAGCGTCGCCATGCGTTTGGCGAGCGCATTCATGCGGGTCTGCAGTTCCGCCATCTGGCGCTGCAGGGCCGCGTCGCCGGCGGGCGATTGCGGGTGGCTGGACGTGGGCGGCGCGGCGGTGGCCACGCAGGCCAGCAGCAGGAAACCGGCGGGAAGCAGTCGTTTCATGGGATGCCTCGTTGTCACATCGGAATGGTGGGGAGCGTGGCCGCATCCGAGCGCGCGGCCACGGTGTGGGGCGCCAGGTGCAGCAGGCCAAGCCGCTGCAGCAGGCTGATTCTTTGCCGCCAGAGGGTGTCCAGGGTGGCCGGATCGTGCGTCGCGGAAAGCTGCAGGTCGATCAGCGCGATGCGGTCCTGCACGGACACTGCCTCGGCCAGTGCGCGTCCGTTGAGTGGCGCACCGTTGTCGTCGAGCGTCTGCACCCAGTGCTGCCACTGGCGCGAACTTGCCTGCAGCGCGGCAAGGCTGTTGGCAGTCGGCGCACGGGGCTGCATCGCGGCGGACTGCCGCGCAACCGGCGTCGAGGCGGGCTTCGCCGATTGCAGTGGTGCGCGTGGCCACAGCAATGCCAGCGCGACGCCGGCAGCGAGCGCGGCAGGCAGCGCGGTCCACGTGATACGGCGGGCTGCGCGGCGGCGACGAGCGCGCCGGGCCAGGGCGGGCCAGCCATCCTCCGGCGGCCGTTCGGTCGGCAGCGCGCGCAGTGCGGCGCGAAGGTGCGCGTCTTGGTTCATGGAGTCGTGGTCGGGCCGGTCGTGCATGGCATGTCCTCCACTTGTGGCAGCATCGACTCGCGCAGGCGCCGGATGGCGCGGGCGAGTTGCGATTTGGAAAAGCTCACCGAGCGCCCGAACGCGGCGGCGATTTCGACGTGGGTGTAACCCTCGACGTGGTAGAGCCAGAGCACCGCACGTGCCGTATCGGGCAGCCGGTTCAGGGCCTGGTCCAGCACCGCGGAATCGACCAGCGTCCAGGGCACCGGCGTCGAGTCGTCCATCTGCGACTCGTCGAGCAGCTCGATCATGTGCAGGCGGTCGTGACGCAGTTGCATCAGCGCCTCGTTCACCACCAGCTTGCGCAGCCACGCGGCGAACGGTGCGTCGCCGCGGTACTGGTTGGCACGCTCGAACGCCTTCAGCATGGCGTCCTGCATGACTTCCTGGGCAACATCCCGCCGCCCGGTCAGGCGCAGCGCCAGTGTCCACGCGGCGTGTTCGAAACGCCGGTACATGGTCTCGAAAGCGCGAAGGTCGCCTTGCTTCAGGCGCTCGACGAGCTCGGTCGCCACGTGCTGCTGGAAGTTCGCTGGTCGGTCCACACCACAAGGATGCACCAGAACGACAAAGGGTCGCAGCGGAGGTGTGCGGGCACCTGTTCGCGGGTGTCCGCGGAGTGTCCGCGGACACTTTTCCGGATCTTGGCAACGTTGCAAGTTGTTGAAACAGCGTGGGAAAAACATCCTGCCCGGTTGGCATCGCAATTGCTCTTGTATGGGTGAGGCCGCAATCCCGCGGCGTGGACATGTACCCCGATGAGTATTCGCGACACCTCCGCCACCGACCGCATCATCGAGAAGCACGTCGACAAGAAGAAGCTGGTGATCCTGGCCGGTATCGGCGTGGCGGTGCTGGTGCTGCTGGTGTGGCTGGTGCCCGGTGCGGTGCGGCTGTTTTCCGCCGGTGCGTCGGTCAGCAGCTCGCGGTTGCAGATCGCGACCGTCGAGCGCGGCTCGTTCGTGCGCGACATTGCCGCCGATGGCCGGGTGGTGGCGGCGGTCAGTCCCACCCTGTACGCACGGGCCGGCGGCGCGGTGACCTTGCGGGTGCACGCCGGCGACAAGGTGACCAAGGGCCAGGTGCTGGCGGTGATCGCCAGTCCCGAACTCACCACCAAGCTCGCACAGGAACAGAACAACGAGGACGCGATGCAGGTCGCCTACCAGCAGGCGAAGATCGACGCCAACCAGCAGCGCGCCAAGCTCCAGGAGGCCTTCGAGAACGCGAAGATCGACGAGCAGAGTGCGGCGCGCGACCTCAAGCGCTACCAGCAGGCGTTCAAGCAGGGCGCGGTGTCGCAGCTTGACGTGGACCGGCATCACGACGCGCTGGAAAAGGCGCAGATCCTGCTGCGGCACGCCAAGTCGAATCTGGGCATGGACGATTCCAGCCTGACCCTGGAGATCCGGGCCAAGAAACTTGCCTACGAACGCCAGAAGCTGCTGGTGGCCGACCTCAAGCGCCAGGTCGATGACCTCAACGTACGCTCGCCGGTGAACGGCCAGGTCGGCCAGCTCTTCATCGCCCAGACGGCGACGGTACCCAAGGACGCCAAGCTCTTGACCGTGGTCGATCTTTCGGCGCTGGAAGTGCAGGTGAACGTGCCCGAGAGTTTTGCCCGCGACCTGGCGCCCGGCATGCCCGCGGTGATCAGCGGCAACGGCAACACCTGGAAGGGCGCGGTCAGCGCGATTTCGCCGGAAGTCGTCAACGGCGAAGTGGTGGCGCGGGTGCGCTTTGAAGGCGACAAGCCGAAGCAATTGCGCCAGAACCAGCGCCTGTCGGTGCGGATCGTGCTGGACAAGCGCGACAACGTGCTCACCGTCGCGCGCGGTTCCTTCGTCGACGAATCCGGCGGCCGTTACGCCTACGTCGTGCGCGACGGCATCGCCTACAAGACACCGGTGACCCTCGGGCCAAGCTCCATCGACAAGGTCGAGATCCTGCAGGGCCTCAAGGCCGGCGACAAGGTCGTGATTTCAGGTACCAGCAATTTCAATGGCGCGGCCAAGGTCGCGATCAGTCACTGAAGCCGGGACCGGGTACCAGGGACCGGGGACCGGAGAAGCCCCGTTTTGGCCGGTCCCCGGTCCCCAGTCCCGAAACAACCAAAGGACGTTCAAGCGTCATTGCCCAACCAGCTACATAGAGGAGTCCGCACCATGTTGAAAATGACCCACCTTTCCAAGGTCTATCGCACCGAACTGGTCGAGACCTACGCCCTGCGCGACTTCAACATCGACGTGACCGAAGGTGAATTCGTCGCGGTGATGGGGCCATCCGGGTCGGGCAAGACGACCTTCCTCACCATCGCCGGGCTGCTGGAAAGTTTCACCGGCGGTGAATATCTGCTCGACGGCGCCGACGTCAGCGGACTGGGCGACAACGCCCGTTCGAAGATCCGCAACGAGAAGATCGGTTTCGTGTTCCAGAGCTTCAACCTGATCCCGGACCTCAACGTGCACGACAACGTCGAGGTGCCGTTGCGTTATCGGGGCATGAAGTCCGCCGAACGCGACAGCCGCATCAAGGATTCGCTGGAACGCGTGGGCCTGGCCTCGCGCATGAAGCACTATCCGGCCGAGCTGTCCGGCGGCCAGCAGCAGCGCGTCGCGATCGCGCGCGCACTGGCGGGCAGTCCGCGCCTGCTGCTGGCGGACGAACCGACCGGCAACCTCGACACCCAGATGGCGCGCAGCGTGATGGAACTGCTGGAAGGCATCCACCGCGACGGCGCGACCATCGTGATGGTCACCCACGATCCCGAACTGGCCGCACGTGCCCAGCGCAGCGTGCACATCATCGACGGCCAGGCCGTGGACATCGCCGAGGAACCGCGCTTCCACACGCCATCACGATCGGGCGGGGCTGTCGTCGAAAGCAGCGCGCCATGAAGCCCTCCCCCTCCGGGGGAGGGTTGGGTGGGGGTGGGTTTGCTGGTGGATGCAGCAACAAACCCATCCCCACCCCGGCCCTCCCCTTGAAGGGGAGGGAGAAGAGTGTTGGCCATCCCGTTGAGCGGGAGAGGGAAGGCAAGTCGGTGTGGGTGAAGGTGCGCTCCGCGCGGATGTCGTGACGTTGCGAAGTATCGGGGGATGTCGCTTCTACTTGAGGGCTGAAATCATGAAGATCATCCAGAAGCTCGTCATCATCACAGTCGCCATCGCGATCAACTTCGCGATTCTCGCGTGGTTCCACGCGTGGAGCGCCAATGTCGTGGCCGACGCCACCGTACCCGCCACCACGACGCCGGTCGTGACACTGCCGACGACGGTCGTGCGCCCGAGCGCCGAGCAAGTGCGCGCCCTGCGCGAGGAGCGCATGCGACTGCGCAACCCGGACCAGGCAAGCATCATCGCCGGCGCCGCGTGCATGGCCATGCCCTACTACTCGTTCGCCGCGCAGCCGGTCGAGTGCACGGCGGGGTGATCGGCGATGGAGACCCGGGCCAAAAGCCATCCCCCTGAATGCCCCTTCGCAAGCGAAGGGGGAGGCCGTTCATTCCCTTCGGCACGAAGTGGGTCGACGCGCAGCGTCGGGGGATGTCCGACGAAGCGAAAAGCCATTCGCGCCAGACCTCCTTCGCAAACGAAGGGGAGGCCATTCACCCCCTTCGGTACGAAGGGGGTCGACGCGCAGCGTCGGGGGATGTCCGACGAAGCGAAAGGCCATTCGCGTCAGACCTCCTTCGCAAGCGAAGGGGAGGCCGTTCACCCCCTTCGGTACGAAGGGGGTCGACGCGCAGCGTCGGGGGGATGCGGGGCGGAGCGCAAAGGCAATCGGCACGCGCAGGGTTTGAGCCGGAGGGAATGAAATGGTTGCCTACTACCTCGCCCTCGCCCTGCGCAGCCTCAAGCGCAACAAGGTGCTCACCGCGCTGATGGTGCTGGCGATCGCGGTCGGCATCGGCACCAGCATGACCACGCTGACGGTGTTGCACGTGCTTTCGGGCGATCCGATTCCCGCCAGGAGTGGTGAGCTGTATTACCCGCAGATCGATCCGCAGGACCAACGTGGCTACATGCCGGGCACGATGCCGCCGCCGCAGGTCACGCTGATCGACGGCATGAACCTGCTGCGCGCGAAGCGTGCCGACCGGCAGGCACTGATGACAGGCGGTTCGGTTCCGGTCGAGCCGGGCTCCTCGACGCTCTCACCTTTCTACGTCGACGCGCGTTACACCACGGCCGATTTCTTTCCGATGTTCGATGCGCCGTTCCGGTACGGACATGCCTGGAGTGCGGCCGACGATGCGTCGCACGCACGGAACGTGGTGATCACGCGCGAGCTCAATGAGAAGTTGTTCAAGGGTGCTGACAGCGTGGGACGGACGCTGCGGCTGGGCGGCACCAGCTTCCGCGTGGTGGGCGTGCTCGACGGCTGGCGGCCCAACCCGCACTTCTACGATCTCAATACCGGTTCGTACAACTACCACGAGCAGGTGTTCGTGCCGCTGGAGACCGCGCTGGACTTGCACTTCGAACACAGCGGCTCGACCGATTGCTGGGGCGACGGCAGCGGTGGTGCAGGCGGAACCTATCCGAGCGCCACCTGCGTGTGGCTGCAATTCTGGGTGCAACTGGGCAGCCCGGCGAAGGCCGCCGCGTACAAGCAGTTCCTGGTGCACTACTCCGAAGAGCAGAAGGCGCTGGGCCGCTTCCAGCGGGCGCCCAACGTACGTCTGCGCAATGTCATGCAATGGCTGGCCTACAACCGGGTGGTGCCCGGCGACGTGCGGCTGCAGGCCTGGCTGGCCTTCGGGTTCTTGCTGGTGTGCCTGATCAATACGGTTGGATTGATGCTGGCCAAGTTTCTGCGTCGTTCGGGCGAGCTCAGTGTGCGGCGCGCGCTCGGCGCATCCCGGCGCGCCGTATTCGCGCAGCTGCTGACCGAGTCCGGGCTGATCGGACTGGCCGGTGGCGGGGGCGGCCTGTTGCTGGCGTTGCTTGGCCTGTGGCTGGTGCGGCGACGCCCTTCCGACTACGCGGCGTTGGCGCACCTTGATCCGGTGATGTTGCTGGCCACGTTCGCGCTCGCGGTCGGCGCCAGCCTGATCGCCGGAATGCTGCCGGCCTGGCGGGCCTGCAACGTGTCGCCTGCCCTGCAACTGAAGAGCAACTGACATGGACATCGCGCCCATTCTTGCCACGCTGCGCCGACACAAGACCATCCTGGTCCTGCTGGTCCTGGAAATCGCGGTGAGCTGCGCGATCGTGTGCAACGGCGTTTCCATGGTCGCGCAACGACTGCAGCACATGCAGATACGCAGTGGCATTGCCGAACATCAATTGGTGCAGATCCAACAGGCGCCCGTCGCGCCCCAGAAGGATCGCTACGCGCGCGCCCGGGCCGATCTTGCCGTGCTGCGGCAGATCCCCGGCGTGCAGGCGGTCGCGATGACCAACATGTTGCCGTTTGGAAGCCAATCGTCCAACGCCAACGTGCTGCTTTCACCCACGCAACCGCATGCGACGGTCAGTGCCGGAACCTACTTCGGCGAAGACCTGATTCATGCCTTCGGCTTGCAGCTGATCGCGGGACGCGGCTTCAGTACCGACGAATACGTGAATGCGGACGTGGCGTTGAAGGCGCTTGCCGATGGCAGCGGCAAGGGCTTTCCGATGCCGGTCATCATCACGCGCGCCCTGGGCGAGCGCCTGTGGCCCGGGTCCGGCGCATTGGGGAAGGTGTTCTGGCTGACGCCGACTGCGAGTTTCCGGGTCATCGGTGTGGTGGGCGAACTCGTACGTGCCCGGCCCGATGATCCCGCAACCGCGCAGTACTCGATGATCATTCCGCTGCGCATGGGCGCGGCCAAGGACCAAAGCTACCTGCTGCGCACCCGGCCGCAGGATCGGCAGCGCGTCCAGGCGGCGGCAATCGCGGCGCTGAAGCGGATCGACGCACAACGGGTGATCGCCCGCGCACGCACCTTCGATGAAGTCCGCGACAGCTATTTCCAGGACGACCGCGCGATGGCCGGCATGCTGGTCGGCGTGATCGTCGCGGTGCTGCTGGTCACCGGCCTCGGCATCGTCGGCCTGGCCAGTTTCTGGGTCGGCCAGCGGCGCAAGCAGATTGGCATCCGTCGTGCGCTGGGCGCCACCCGGGCCGACATCCTTCGATATTTCCAGACCGAGAATTTCCTGATCGTGAGCTTCGGCATCGTGCTCGGCATGGTGCTGGCCTACGGCCTCAGCCTGCTCTTGATGCAGCACTACGAGCTGCCGCGCCTGCCCTTGTACTACCTGCCCGTCGGCGCTGTCGCGCTGTGGCTGATCGGGCAACTGGCCGTACTTGGTCCTGCGCTGCGCGCCGCCGCGGTGCCACCGGTGGTGGCCACGAGGAGCGTGTGATGAAGCCGGGACCTGGCAATCCGGACGTTTCCACATTGTTGTCATTCCGGGGCTGGCCGCGGGTTCATCGCGGGCAGAACCCGGAATCCATGTTTTGGGCGGCACACGAAGAGCTGGATTCCGGGTTCCTCGCTGCGCTCGGCCCCGGAATGACGATGAAGATTTTCACACAAGGGTCAACGGCATGTTTGGTTATTACCTCGATCTCGCCCTGCGCAGCCTGAAGCGCAACAAGGTGCTCACGGCGTTGATGATCGTCACGATCGCCTTTGGCGTCGGCGCCTCGATGACGGCGTGGTCGGTGCTGCGCGCGGTGTCGGGCGATCCGATTCCGTGGAAGTCCTCGCAGCTCTACGTGCCGCAGATCGATGCGTGGGGGCCGCGGTTCCAGGCCAACAATCCCGACAGCGACAAGGGTCCGCCGGACGCGTTGACCTTCGGCGATGCCACGGCGTTGATGCGTGACCACCGCGCGAAGTTGCAGTCGGCGATGTACATGATCTTTCCCTCGGTGGTGCCCGCCGATCCCGCCAGGCATCCGATCAGTACCGGTGGACACGCGGTGTTCAGCGAGTTCTTCCCGATGCTGGATGTGCCGTTCCAGTACGGCGGCGGCTGGAGCGCCGCCGACGATGCGAAGCGATCGCAGGTGGTGGTGATCAGCAGCAGACTCAACACCAGGGTGTTTGGCGGCGGCGACAGCGTGGGCAAGCGTCTCGACATCGATGGTCGCGATTACCGCGTGGTCGGGGTCATGGCGGACTGGAAGCCGCAGCCGCGCTTCTACGACGTGGTCAACACCGGCGGCTTCAACATGCAGGACGAGGCCGTGCTGCTGCCGTTCAACACCGCGATCGCGGCCGGCATGCCCAACGACGGCAACACCAACTGCTCCGAAGCCCCCAGGGAATCGGGCTTCGTGGGATTGCAACATTCCGACTGCGTGTGGATCGCCTACATGGCGCAGCTGGACAGCCCGGCCGAGGCCAGGCGCTACGAGGCGTACCTGCAGGGCTTCGCCCGCCAGCGGCATCCGGACTGGGCGCCCAACGTCCGCCTGCGCGGACTGATGGCGTGGCTCGACCACGTGCAAGTGGTGCCGCCGGACACGCGGATCTCGCTGTATGTCGCGCTGGGCCTGTTGCTGGTGTGCCTGGTCAACACCGCGGGCCTCCTGCTCGCGAAGTTCCTGCGCCGCAGCAGCGAGATCGGGGTGCGTCGCGCGCTGGGCGCCTCGCGACGGGAGATCTACACGCAGTTCCTGATCGAGGCCGGGATGGTCGGGTTGGCGGGCGGGGCGCTGGGCCTGGCGCTGACCTGGCTCGGCATCGCCGGCGTGGGCTGGGTGATGCCCAGGGACATCGCCGAGCTCGCGCGCCTGGACTGGTCGCTGCTGGTGACCACGCTGGGCGTGGCGATCGCGGCCACGATGGTGGCGGGACTGTACCCCACCATGCGCGCCGCCGCGGTGCAGCCGGCATGGCAGTTGAAATCAAATTGAATGCGGCATGAGACCTGATGCGGACTGAAGGCAGAAAAAGGTTCCGTCATTCCGGGGCGGCCCGAAGGGCCGAACCCGGAATCTGCTCTTTGATACGCATCCTGATGAAAGCAGATTCCGGAGTGCGGCTTCGCCGCGTCCGGAATGACGATTCGATGAGGATACGAACATGACCCTCCACCCCATCCTGGCCGCACTGAAGAAGCACAAGGGCGGTGTCGTCCTGATCACGCTGCAGATCGCGCTGACGCTGGCGATCGTGTGCAACGCGATCTTCATCATCGGCCAGCGCCTCGAACGCGTGCAGCGCCCGAGCGGCCTGAACGAAAACAACCTGTTCGTCGTCACGCAGCAGTGGGTCGGTGCGCCCACCGGCGATGACGCCGCCTCGATCGACAAGCTAGACGCCATGCAGCGGGAGGACGTGGCGACGTTGCGCCGCCTGCCGGACGTCGAGTCGGCGATCGCGATCAATACCCTGCCGCTGGTCAACAGCACCTGGAGCGGCGGGGTCGGGTTGCAGCCCAACCAGCGGAAGCCGACCGCCCACGCGGCGTTCTACTTCGGCGACGAGCAGGCGATCGCCACGCTCGGGTTGAAGCTCGTTGCGGGGCGCAATTTCACCGCGGCCGAGGTGCGGCACGAAGGCTTTCGCGCACAGCACCGGCCGCCGGTGGTCATCGTCACGAAGGCGCTTGCCGACAAGCTGTTCCCCGACGGCAACGCCCTCGGCAAGACCATCTATGCCTTCGACCGGGACGCGGCCACCACCATCGTCGGCGTGATCGACCGCATGCAGGTTCCGAGCGCGGGCAGTTGGGCCAACGACTGGTTCTGGAACTCGATACTGGTGCCGATCCGGCTGGACGCGGGGTTCGCCCGCTACGCGGTGCGCGCCAGGCCCGGACGACTCGAAGCCGCGATGCGCGCGGCTCCCGGGGCGCTGTATGCCGCCAATCCGATGCGCGTGATCGAGACGGGCGGGAGCTTCGAGGATCGCTCGGTGCACTCGTTCGCCGAGATCCGCGCGCACGCCTACCGGGCCGATCGCGGCATGGCCATCCTGATGGGCGTGATCTGCCTGATCCTGTTGTGCGTCACCGGCGCCGGGATCGTCGGACTCACCAGTTTCTGGGTCGGCCAGCGCCGCAAGCAGATCGGGATCCGCCGCGCGCTGGGCGCGACGCGGCAGGACATCCTGCGCTACTTCCAGACCGAGAACCTGCTGATCGCCGGCAGCGGGTGCGTGGTCGGCATCGTGCTCGCGATCGGATTGAACCTGTGGCTGATGAGCCACTACGAGATGTCGCGGATCCCGGTGTGGTACGTGCTGGTCGGCGTGCTGGCCCTGCTCGCGTTGGGGCAGGCCGCCGTCTTCGGCCCGGCCCGGCGCGCGTCCAGGGTGTCGCCGGTCGAGGCCACGCGGAGCGTGTGATGGCTGCCACTTCCGCAGGAAGGGGGCGGCGTGGAGCGATCGCGAAGCGCCGGAAGGATGGCGCGGTTGCGAAAAGCCACCCCCCTCAATCCCCCTTCGCATGCGAAGGGGGAGGCGAAATACCTCTTCGGATCGAAGGGGGATGTGAAACGGAGTGAATGAATGTTCGGCTATTACCTCGACCTCGCCTTCCGCAGCCTCAAGGGCAACAAGCTGCTCACCGTGCTGATGGTGCTGGCGATCGCCATCGGTATAGGCGCTTCCATGACCACGCTGACTGTGATGCACATTCTGTCGGGCGATCCGCTGCCGGGCAGGAGCGCACAGGTCTATTTCCCGCAGGTCGATCCCACGCCGGCTGATTGGTACAACCCTTCGTACCCGCTGCCCATGATGGACTACCGCTCGGCGGTGGACCTGTGGAGCGCAAAGCGTGCGGATCGTCAGGCCATCGTGGTGCAGAGTCCAGTGAAGGTCAGCACGCCCGGCGTGGATCATCCGCCATTGATGCTGACGATGCAGTCCACGATGGCCGACTTCTTCTCGATGTTCGACGTGCCGTTCGAGTACGGCGGCGCGTGGACGGCCGCGGACAACAAGGACCGCGCGCACGTCGCGGTGATTTCCAGCGACCTCAATGACCGGTTGTTCGGCGGCAAGGACAGTGTGGGCAAGACCTTGCGCATTCGCCATTCGAACGTGCGGATTGTCGGCGTGCTGAAGCCGTGGCGGCCACATCCGTTGTTTTACGACCCGTTGGGCAGCATCAGCGGCAACATGACTTCGATGGGCTACTACGGCAAGCCGGAAGACGTGTTCATGCCGTTTTTCTCTGGACTGGAAGTCAATGACGGCAACTTTTTCCAGTTCACCTGCTGGGGCAATGGCCCGGCGGTGCCTGGCCACCTTCAGGACTCGCCGTGCCTGTGGGTTGCGCTGTGGGTGCAACTGGACAGCCCGGCCAGGGTGGCCGGCTATCGTGCGTTCCTGAAGCACTACGCGCAGCAGCAGAAGGCACTGGGCCGCTTCGCGAACACCGACACGCGCATGCTGGACCTGATGCAGTGGCTGAACCACGAGCAGGTGATTCCGCGCAACGTGAAGTTGCAAACCTGGCTCGCATTCGCGTTTCTGGCGATCTGCCTGTTCAACATGGTCGGTTTGTTGCTGGCCAAGTTCCTGCGTCGCGCGGGTGAGTTCGGCGTGCGCAGGGCCATGGGTGCTTCACGTCGCGGCGTGTTCGCGCAATGCCTGACCGAAGCCGGCCTGATCGGCCTGGTCGGCGGCATCGGCGGGTGGCTGCTGACGCTGGTCGGGTTGTGGCTGGTGCGCCGGCAGCAGGCGCCGTATTCGGATCTGGTGCACATGGACGTGTCGATGTTCGTGGCCACCTTCGTGCTGGCGGTCGCGGTCAGCCTGCTGGCGGGAGCGTTGCCCGCGCTGCGGGCCAGCCGCGTCGCGCCGGCGCTGCAGTTGAAGACGTTGTAGGAGCCTGCGGACAGGTGATGAGATTTCGGGCCGAAAAATGCCGTCATTCCGGGGCCGTTCGCGGCCTTGTCGCGGACGGAACCCGGAATCTGCTTTTCGCGCGAGGCGGAAAGAGCGGATTACTCGCGCCATCCATGGCGCTCGCTCTTCGAGCCGCCTTCAGCGTTTGCGTTTGCAATCCTGCAAACGCAGTCCGGATCGCCGCTGCGCGGCGTCCGGAATGACGAAACAAACTGAGGAAACGCTGCATGCAGTTCCAACCCATCCTTTCGGCGCTGAAGAAACACAAGCTCGCGACGTTCCTGATCGCGATGGAAATCGCGCTGGCCTGCGCGGTGCTGGTCAATGCGTGTTTCCTGATCGCCAACCGGCTGTCGGCGATGCACATCGTGAGTGGCGTGGATGAAGCGTCGCTGGGCGAGATCGTGGTGTCCGGATTCGATCCAACGCAGGCGACGGACCTGAATGCGCGGATGCTCGCCGGATTGCGCGCGATTTCGGGCATCGAATCGGTGCACGTCGTGAGCTCCGTGCCATTCGGGCAACAGGGTGGCGTAAATGGCATCACCCTCGACCGCAAGAACTATGGATCCGTGGTCCAGTTCTACCAGGGAGAACCTGGCACGCCCAAGGCGCTCGGCCTGAAGCTGGTGACGGGACATTTCCCGGCAACTTCCGACTACCAGGCGCTGAAAGGCCAGGATTACATGCCGGCATCCTCACGCGTTTTGGTTACGCGCGCGCTGGCAGAACGCTTGTGGCCGGGCGAAAGCGCGCTCGGCAAGAAATTCTGGGGCGGCTCATACCAATTTCGCGTGATTGGCGTGGTCGCGAATCTTGTGATGTCCCATCCGCAGCGGTTTGGCAAGCGCGCGCCCGCATGGTCGGTGTTCGTTCCCACACTGCCGGGCGGGCTGCTGGCGGGGACCTACCTGATTCGCGCCAGGCCCGAGGACTTGAATCGCGTGATGGCCAAGGCGCGCGCGGCGGTCGCGAGGATCGCGCCGGACGTGGTGCTGGATCATGAAGACAGCCACACGATTCCGTTCCTGCGCGAGCGTTTCTTCAAGACCGACCGTTCGATGGCCGGCCTGCTCGCCGGCGTGATCGTGGCGCTGCTGGCGGTGACCGCGTTCGGGATCGTGGGCCTTGCGAGCTTCTGGGTGGCGCAGCGGCGCAAGCAGATCGGCATCCGTCGCGCACTCGGTGCGACGCGTGCGGACATCCTGCGTCATTTCCAGGTCGAGAATTTCCTGATCGTCACGTTCGGCATCGTGGTCGGCGTGGTCGCGGCCGTTGGCATCAACCTGTTGCTGATGAAGTTCTTCGAGGTGCCGCGACTGCCGTTGTGGTACCTGCCGGTCGGCGTGGTGGGCCTGTGGGTGCTGGGGCAACTGGCGGTGCTGGTGCCGGCGCTGCGCGCCGCGGCGGTGCCGCCGGTGGTGGCGACGAGGAGCGTGTGATGAAGCCAAGGCCCGGGAATCCGGATTTTTCCACATGGTTGTCCTTCCGGGGCTGGCCGCGGCTTCATCGCGGGCAGAACCCGGAATCCACGTTCCGGGCGGTACGAGAAGAGCTGGATTCCGGGTTCCTCGCTGCACTCGGCCCCGGAATGACGATGAAAACTTTCACCTGAGGGGCAACTGCATGTTCGGCTATTACCTCGATCTCGCACTGCGAAGTTTCAAGCGCAACAAGGTGCTCACCGCGTTGATGGTGCTGGCGCTGGGCCTGGGCATCGGCGCATCGATCACCACCTTGACGGTGCTGAAGCTGCTGTCGGGCGATCCGCTGCCGCAGAAGAGCGCGCGGATCTTCACGGCGGAAATCGATCCGCTGCCGGCGCAAGGCTACGTGCCCGGCCAGAGCAAGCCGCCGTGGGGCAATTTGCTGCCCTACACCGACGCGATGAACCTGATGCGTGCGCACAAGGCCAGGCGGCAGGCCGTGATGGCGCTGTCCCAGGCCAAGGTCACGCCGGCGCGCAGCGGTCAGCATGCGTTCTTCACCGACGCCGTGATGACCACCGCCGATTTCTTCGCGATGTTCGACGCGCCGTTCGAATACGGCAGCGGCTGGAGCGAGCGCGATGGCGAGAGTCGTGCGCGGGTTGCCGTGATCGCCGGCTTCCTCAACGACAAGCTGTTCGGCGGGAAGGACAGCGTGGGGCGGGTGATCCGCGTCGGTGATCACGATTACCGCGTGATCGGCGTATTGAAGCACTGGGCTCCGCAACCACGCTTCTACGCGGTCAGCCTCGGCGGTCGCGGCTACGGCGAGGGTGACGGGGTGTTCGTGCCGCTGCAGTCCGCGCGGGCCGACGGCATGGATCCGGAGAACATCAGCTGCTGGCAAACCGCGGACATCGTCCACCTCGAGACGTCGCCCTGCGTGTTCGTGAGCCTGTGGCTGGAACTCGCCAGCGCCTCCGATGCCGCGGCCTACAAGACGTTCCTGTCCAACTATGTGCAGCAGCAGATTGCACAGGGCCGGTTCCATCGACCCGAAGTGGTGTTCCCCGACCTGATGCAGTTCCTGGCGCTGGAGCAGGTGGTTCCCGATGACGTGAGGCTGCAGGCCTATCTCGCGTTCGGATTCCTGTTGATCTGCATCGTCAATACCGTGGGGCTGCTGCTGGCGAAGTGCCTGCGCCGCTCGCGCGAGATCGGCGTCAGGCGCGCGCTGGGCGCGACCCGGCGCGCGGTCTTTGCGCAGTTCATGGTCGAGTCCGCGATGATCGGTGTCGCCGGCGGCCTGCTGGGCCTTGTCTTCGCCGAACTGGGCCTGTGGGCGATCCGTCACCAGCCGGCGCAATACGCAAGCCTCGCGCACCTGGACGCGACGATGTTCTTCGCCACGTTCGTGGTCGCGCTGGTGGCCAGCTTGATCGCCGGGTTGCTGCCGGCGTGGCGCGCCTGTGTCGTGGCGCCGGCGCCGCAATTGAAGAGCGTGTAGGGCGGGCACTGTCCGCCGAATGTGCCGCGGGCTGTGCCCGCCCTGTGACAAGGAATCATCATGGACATCCAACCCATTCTCGCCGCGCTGCGCAAGCACCGGATCCCGGCGCTGCTGATCGTCATGGAGATCGCACTGGCATGCGCGGTGCTTTGCAACGCCGTGTTCATGATCGGGCAGCGCATCGCACAGATGCACCTGCCCGATGCGATCGACGAGCAGGGCATTTCGATCGCGCGCGTACTGGGCGTCGACCCGAAACTCGCGGCCGACGACATCCCGCGCAACGTGGCGGCGCTCCGGCAGATCCCGGGCGTTACCGCTGCAGGTGTCATCAACACGTTGCCGCTGACCAACAACGGGTGGAACAGCAATGTCGGCACCGGGCCACAGGACGTCATGAGCAGGGACAGCCCGAATGTCGCGACCTACCTGTTCACCGCCGGTGGCGACAAGGCCCTGGGTCTGAGGTTGCTGCGGGGGCGGTTCTTCACCAGCGAGGAGTTTGCCGACAGCAAGTTGGGTGACAGCTATGTTCCGACCTCGCATGTGGCGCTGGTGACACAGAGCCTCGCCGCGCGCCTGTGGCCCGGCGAGGACGCGCTCGGCAAGCAGATATGGATCGGCAAGGACTACCATTACACGGTGGTCGGCATCGTCGCCGACGTGCTGCGGCCCAACCAGAACGGTGAAGGGCTGGCGGCGTTCCACTGGTCGATGTTCCTTCCGCTGAGCAGCAGTGGCTTCCTGACCAATTACATCGTGCGCAGCGCGCCGGCCGATCGCGCGCGTGTGCTCCGTGAGGCCACGGCAAAGCTCTCCGCGCTGTCGCCCAACGCCGTGGTGAAGGGCCGCACCTACACCGAGGTGCGCGACAAGTATTTCGCCGACACCCGCAGCATGGTGTGGATGCTGGTACTGGTGTGCGTGGTGATGCTGGCGGTGACCGCGTTCGGGATCGTCGGCCTGACCAGCTTCTGGGTCGGCCAGCGCCGGCGGCAGATCGGCATCCGCCGCGCGGTCGGCGCCACGCGCACGCACATCCTGCGCTACTTCCAGACCGAGAATTTCCTGCTCAGCAGTGCCGGGGTTGGGCTCGGGATGGTTCTCGCGTTCGGCATCAACCTTTACTTGATGCAGCACTACCAGTTGGACCGGCTGCCCTGGTACTACCTGCCCGCCAGCGCGATCGCGTTGTGGCTGCTGGGCCAGCTCGCGGTGTTGGGGCCGGCGCTGCGCGCTGCGAACGTGCCGCCGGTGGTGGCGACGCGGAGCGTGTGATGTCCACCCCTTCGGAACAAGGGTGGTCGGCGCGAAGCGCCGAGGGGATGCCGGGCGAAGCGAAGAGCCATCCCCCTCGGTCCCCCTTCCTGCGAAGGGAGAGGGCACTTACCCCCTTCGGCACAAAGGGGGTCGGCGCGCAGCGCCGGGGGGATGCCGGGCGAAGCGAAAAGCCATCCC
>CAZAXF010000063.1:0-7222 GCA_964489055.1 uncultured Rhodanobacter sp.
CCAGCGCGCCGCGCACCATCGCCTGGTCCTCGGCCAGCAACACCCGGATCATGGGTGGCTGCCCGCGTGGCGTGACAGCGGAACCACGGCGGCCGGCGCCGGCGCGTCCGCGAGGCAAATCCCCTGCACCTCCGGCAACGGCAGCGATGCTTCAATGCAGGTGCCGTGTCCGCGTGGCGAGTCGATCACGAGCTTGCCGCCGCAGGCCTCGATCCGCTCGCGCATGCCGGTCAGGCCGTTGCCACGCTCGTTCACCCCGCCGCGACCATCGTCGCGGATCCGCATCACCACCCGCCCGGATTCGGTGGTCACTGTGACCTCGACGCGATTGGCGCGCGCGTGGCGCTGGATGTTGGTGACGGCCTCGCGCAACACCAGCGACAGGCAGGTTTCGGTGCCGGGCGGCAGCTCACGTTCATCACGCGCATAGTCCATCCGCATGCCGGCGGTTTCCAGCAGCAGCCTTGCGGAAGCCAGTTCCGACACCAGCGCCGCCGCACGAATGCCCGAAACCGCGCTGCGCACCTGCGTGAGCGCCTCGCGCGCCACCCGCTCGACCTCGGCGATTTCCTCGCGCGCCCGGCGCGGATCGCGCTCGATCAGGCGCCCGGCCAATTCGGATTTCAGCGTGACCAGCGACAATGTGTGCCCCAGCAGGTCGTGCAGGTCGCGACCGATGCGCTCGCGCTCGCCGCTCGCGGCAAGGCGGCGCACTTCGTCCATCGACAGGCGAAGGTCGGCGCGGTAGCGGTTCTGGACGCGCTCGGTGATGATCAGGCCGGCGATGATCGGGCACAGGATCCAGGCGTTGAGCAGCGCCTGCCACGGCAGTTGCAGGTGGAACCACCATGCGCTGTATGCCGCGACGATGGCCAGCACGAGCGTCCCGGACCGGCGCGGTGTACTCCAGCACGCGGCAACCGCGCAGGCGTAGATCAGGTAGGTCTGCGCGTACGGGTTGTACACGGTCACGAGCGCGGCAAGCGCGAAGATCCCCGCCGCATACCAGACGATGTGCCGGCGCGGGCGGGTGTACGCCAGCGCGTACAGGACCAGAAATACCGGCACGCTCAGCCAGGTTGCGAGCTGCCAGTCCGGAAAGCGTTTCAGGCCGAACAGCGTCGGGCCGATGAACAGCCATACCAGCCATACCAGCCAGATCCAGGGAAAGATCCGCGTGTGCCAGCCGCGCGAACCGACCAGGGCTTCACGCAGGCAGGCATCGGGAGCGATCGCGGTTTTCATGCCAGCCACCTCATTTGCACATGGTACGCGCTTGCCATCTGGGTGCGATCACCACACATGCGGCACGAACCGCCGCGTGCGCCGCATGTAATCGCGATAGGGTTCACCAAGGTCGGCGCAAAGTGCCTGCTCCTCGACGTGCACGCGGTATCCATAGCCGATCGCGGCGCCGGCCATGATCGCCAGCAGCGCCGCCCAGTTGGTCATCGCCAGCCCCATGCCAAGGAACATCACCAGCGCGCCGGAATACGACGGATGCCGGATCAGCCGGTAGGGTCCGGTATCGACCACGTACTGGTCCGCGCGGGTCGCCACCGTACGGGTGAAGAACCTGCCCAGCACGTGGATCGCGTATGAGCGGAACGCGCGCCCGGCCAGCATCAGCGCGATGCCGATCCAGAACAGCACCGGCTGGTGCCATGCCAGCGTCGTACCCGGCACACTGCCGAACACGAAGCCGAACGCTACGAAGAACCCCACGCCAATCGCGACCACCAGCCAGATGTGCGAGCCGCGGTCGCGGATCACGGCGCCCTTCTCCACCCGCCGGAACACGCTGCCATACCACTCCGGCACGAAGCACACCACGATCGCGACGTCGAACACGATCAGGTGGAAACTCGAATGCGCGATCAATGGCGCCATGGCGATGGTTCCGTGCAGTTTGGGGCCGTACGCGCCCATGGGGCACAACAACCGGCAGCTAGCCGCCGCGCCGCTCCGTACGGCGCCGAGCCTCGCCCAAATGGTCGCGCAGCACCAATTCCTCGGTGTAGATCCGCCGCGTGTAGCTCACCAGCGCGCCACCCAGCACCGCCAGCACGCTGGCGAGATTGGTCAGCGCCAGCGCGACGCCCAGCAACGCCGCCAGCGCGCCGGCGAATGCCGGATGCAGGAACAACAGGTAAGGACCCTGGCCCACCGTATACCGGCCCACGTGGGGCTCGAGGTGCCGTGCAAGAAAACGACCGCGGGCGCGGATCGCGTGCCACCGGAACGCGGTGCCCCCGGCCAGCAGCACGATTCCGCTCCAGAACAGCGTTTCCTGGTGCTGCGTGATGGTCGCCAACGGGATCTTGAAAGCGGCCAGGAAGCCCAGCAACACACCGCCACCGAGCCCGACCACGCTGACATGGGCCGATGCACGGTCCATGTAGGTCGCGCCGCGCCGCATGCTGCGATACGCGATCCGCACGGCTTCGGGCACGCAGCACCCGGCCAGCACGATGGACAGCACCGCCAGGTGGAGCGGCGAGTGGGCGATCAGCGCGGTCATCAAGGGCTCCGGGGTCGCCCGGCAATGATAATCCGGTTCGGTACCGCCCGAACGTACCCGGGCAGGCCGCGCGCGCCGGCGAGGCAGGCGACCATCTGGTTCGACGTGGCTGCATGAAGGCGACTCCGCAACGCGCCCGGCCAGCTTGCGTGAAGGCCCACGCCAAGGCCAGTCGCAGCCGTCAAGCATGGCAACTGACAGGCGTCATGCGGCACCACGCGGGGGTTACGCCGACATCGGCGACCTGCTAGAATAAATGAGGATTTTCTTTTCCCGCTGAACCACTTACGAGTGACGCGCCAGGCGCGTTGCCGCGTCCGGAGGCTTCCATGAAATCGATCGACATGCTGCGTGAACTGCGCAACCAGGGCGGCAAGGTCCGCACCCAAGGGCTGGACGACGCCACCATCGAGCGCTTTGCCGCCAGCGATGACGATCTCGCATCCGCCATCGGTGACGCGCACGCCGCGTTCAAGCAGTTGCAGGCCGACCAGCCGGACGCACTGGGCCTGGACGAGGACGCGCAGTTGCACGCGGTGCAGTCCGGTTTCGTGAATTTCTATCCCGATGATGCGGTCTGCCCGTACATCCCGCTGGCCGCGCGCGGCCCGTGGGTGGTCACCCTCAAGGGCGCGGTGCTGTATGACTGCGGCGGCTACGGCATGCTGGGCTTCGGCCACAACCCGCCCGCGGTGCTCGAGGCACTTGCCCGGCCGCAGGCGATGGCCAACGTGATGACGCCGTCGCTGGCGCAGCACAGGTTCACCGAGGCGCTGCGCCGGGAAATCGGCCACCACCGCGGCGAACACCCGTTCGCGAAGTTCATGTGCCTGAACTCCGGTTCGGAAAGCGTCACGCTGGCCGGTCGCATCGCCGACGTCAACGCCAAGCTCATGACCGATCCGGGCGCCAAATACGCCGGTCGCACCATCAAGCGGCTGGTGGTCAAGGGCGCCTTCCACGGCCGCACCGAGCGCCCGGCGCTGTATTCGGATTCCACCCGCAAGACCTACCAGGCCAACCTGGCCAGCTTCCGCGACGAGCATTCGGTGATCGTGATCCCGCCGTATGACGTGGACGCGCTGCACGCGGCCTTCGACGAGGCGGAAAAGAATGGCTGGTTCTTCGAGGCGATGTTCCTGGAGCCGGTGATGGGCGAAGGTGACCCCGGCCGCGCGGTGACGCCCGAGTTCTACGCCGCCGCCTGCGAGCTGACCCGGTCGAACGGTTCGATGCTGCTGGTTGACTCCATCCAGGCCGGCCTGCGCGCCCAGGGCGTGCTCTCGATCGTGGACTACCCCGGCTTCGAGAAGCTGCCGGCGCCGGACATGGAAACCTATTCCAAGGCGCTCAACGGCGGTCAGTTCCCGCTGTCGGTGCTGGCGGTCAACGAGCGCGCCGCCGGGCTCTACCGCAAGGGCATCTACGGCAACACCATGACCGCCAACCCACGTGGCCTGGACATCGCCTGCGCGGTGCTGGCCGAAGTCACGCCCGAGCTTCGCGCCAACATCCGCGACCGTGGCGCCGAGATGGTCGAAAAATTTTCCGCGCTCAAGGATGAACTGGACGGCCTGATCACCAAGGTGCAGGGCACCGGCCTGTTGTTCTCGTGCGAACTGGCGCCGCAGTTCAAGTGCTTCGGTGCGAATTCAACCGAGGAATACCTGCGCGAGCACGGCATCAACGTGATCCACGGCGGTGCCAATTCGCTGCGCTTCACCCCGCACTTCGGCATCAACGAGGCCGAGACGGACCTGCTGGTCGCGCACGTGCGCGCAGCCCTGCAGAACGGCCCGCGCCAGCAGGTGGATGCCAAGCGCGCGGCGGCCTGAGCGCCGGGCAACGCAGCCGAAGCAGATTCCGGGTTCCGCGCTGCGCGCGGCCCCGGAATGACGAGGTACTTGCAAGTACGTGCGGCGCCGGACGCTTCACGCCACAGTGGCCACCAGCTTGCCCCGCTCGCGCCGGCACCCCACGCTTGCGCCATCCCCCCACCGTCATTCCGGACGCCGCGCAGCGGCGATCCGGAATCTGCCTTCAAGGGACGTCACGGACACGGGTCACCGTTCACGCCGCGCTGTCGCGGAATCCGTCGGTGGCCCGAATCAGGCCATCGACGTTGCCGGCCTCGAAGGCCGAGTGCCCGGCGTCGGGGGTGATCACGAGCTTCGCTTCCGGCCACGCGCGATGCAGGTCCCAGGCGCTGCGTGCCGGACATACCACGTCGTGGCGCCCCTGCACGATGACGCCGGGAATGCCGTGCAGCTTGCCGGCATTGCGCAGCAACTGGTCGTCGTGTTCGAAGAAGCCGCGGTTCACGAAATAATGGTTTTCGATCCCGGCGAAGGCCAGCGCGAATTCATCCCCGGCGGCGGCGGCGATGTACTCGTCGTTCTGCAGCAGGAAGCTGGTCGAGGCTTCCCACACCGACCACGCGCGCGCCGCCGCCAGCCGCACCTTCGGGTCGTTTGAGGTCAGGCGGCGGTGGTAGGCCATGATCAGGTCGTCGTGCTCGGCCTCGGGGATCGCGGACAGGTATTTTTCCCACGCATCCGGGTACAACATGTCGCAGCCGCGCTGGTAGAACCACTTCAGTTCGCGCTCGCGCAGCATGAAAATCCCGCGCAGCACCAGCTCGGTCACGCGTTCGGGATGGGTTTCGGCATACGCCAGCGACAGCGTCGATCCCCACGAGCCACCGAACACCTGCCAGCGCTCGATGCGCAGGTGCTCGCGCAGGCGTTCGATGTCGGCGACCAGGTTCCAGGTGGTGTTCTCGCGCAGCTCCGCATGCGGCGTGGAACGCCCGCATCCGCGCTGATCGAACAGCACGATGCGGTACACCGCGGGATCGAAGAAACGCCGGCATTTCGCGTTGCATCCCGCGCCCGGTCCGCCGTGCAGGAACACCACCGGCTTGCCATGCGGATTGCCGCACTGCTCGTAGTACAGGGTGTGCAGCTTCGACACCGGCAACATGCCGCTGTCGAACGGCTCGATGTCCGGATACAGGGTGCGGCGTTGGTGGTTCATGTCCATGCGTGGCCTTTCGCGAACTGGCGGAATCACGTTAGCCTATCAGCTTGTCCTGCACCGGTGCCGTTTTGCCCATGAAGACCTCGTACCCCAAGAAAGACATCAAGATCGTGTTGCTGGAAGGCATCCACCAGAGTGCCGTCGAAGCCTTCCACCAGGCCGGCTACCCGTGGGTCGAACACCACGACAAGGCCCTGCCGCGCGCAGATCTGCTCGAGGCCATCTCCGACGCGCACATCGTGGGCCTGCGCTCGCGCACCCAGCTGGACGCCGAAGCGCTCGAGCACACCCGCCGGCTGCTTGCGGTCGGATGCTTCTGCATCGGCACCAACCAGGTCGATCTCGCCGGCGCGCGCGAGCTGGGCGTGCCGGTGTTCAACGCCCCGTATTCGAACACCCGCAGCGTGGCCGAACTGGTGATTGCCGAGGCGATCCTGTTGATGCGCCGGGTACCCGAACGCAACGCGGCATGCCACCGCGGCGGCTGGGCCAAGTCCGCCGAAGGCAGCTTCGAGATACGCGGCAAGACCCTGGGGATCATCGGCTACGGCCACATCGGCACCCAGGTCGGGGTGCTGGCCGAAGCGCTGGGCATGCACGTGATCTATCGCGACATCGAGCCCAAGCTGGCGCTGGGCAACGCGATGGCCACGCGCGACCTGGACGACCTGCTGGCGCGCGCGGACATCGTGACATTGCACGTGCCGCAGACCCCCGACACCGCGGGCATGATCGGTCCCGACCAGCTTGCGCGCATGCGCCCCGGCGCAATGCTGATCAACGCCTCGCGCGGCAACGTGGTGGACATCGATGCGCTGGCCGAGGCGCTGCGCGAAGGCCGCCTGGCCGGTGCGGCGGTGGACGTGTTCCCGAAGGAGCCCAAGAGCCGCGATGAAGCATTCGAATCGCCGCTGCGCGACCTGGACAACGCGTTGCTGACCCCGCACGTCGGCGGCAGCACCCAGGAAGCCCAGCTCAACATCGGTACGGAAGTCGCCGCCAAGCTGGTGCGCTACAGCGACAACGGCTCGACACTGTCGGCGGTGAACTTCCCCGAGGTCAACCTGCCCGGACACCCCGGCAGCAGCCGCCTGCTGCACATCCACCACAACGTGCCCGGCGTGCTCTCGCGGATCAACGACGTGTTTTCGCGCGCCGGTGTCAACATCAACGCGCAGTATCTGCAGACCGGCGGCGAACTGGGCTACGTGGTGATCGACGTGGCCGCAACCGAAGCGCAGTTGCAGACCCTGCGCGAAGAACTGTTTGCGATCGAGGGCACGATCCGGACGCGGTTGTTGTATTGACGAGGGCGGGAGTCGGGAGTCGGGAGTCGGGAGTCGGGACTCGGGACTCGGGGACCGGGGACCGGAAAGAGCGGAACACATGCAGCGCCGCCGTGGCCCGGCCACGCGGCGGCCTGCCCTCCGGGCCATCGGCTTCGCCGATGTTCGCTTCGCCATCCATGGCTCCGCAGTCGAACCGGCAGCTTCTTGCGAAGCTGCCGGTTCTCATTCCCACCTTGGCCAATAACAAAAAACGGGCCTCTTGGGCCCGTTTTTGTTATTGGTCGGGGCGGCGGGATTACTCGCGCCTTCCTGGCGCTCGCCCTCCGGGCCATCGGCTTCGCCGATGTTCGCTTCGCCATCCATGGCTCCGCAG
>CAZAXF010000063.1:7322-15944 GCA_964489055.1 uncultured Rhodanobacter sp.
AACAAAAAACGGGCCTCTTGGGCCCGTTTTTGTTATTGGTCGGGGCGGCGGGATTCGAACCCACGACCCCCTGCCCCCCAGGCAGATGCGCTACCAGGCTGCGCTACGCCCCGACCGTTTACCGGAATGTCCATGATAACCGATCACGGGCCGTCGCACGCGCATGCGGCGACACTCAAATCTTGTGCAGCGGTTCGCGCAGCACCTGCAGCAGCTGTTCCAGCTCCAGCCGCATCTGGTGCACGATCTGGTGCGAGATGGTGGCTTCCATCTTGCCCTGCTGGCCTTCCAGGCGTGCGCGGGCGCCGGTGATGGTGAAGCCCTGGTCGTACAGCAACGCGCGGATCTGCCGGATCATCAGCACGTCGTGGCGCTGGTAGTAGCGCCGGTTGCCGCGCCGCTTGACCGGGTTCAGGGCCGGAAACTCCTGCTCCCAATAGCGCAGCACGTGCGGCTTGACCGCACACAGTTCGCTGACCTCGCCGATTGTGAAATAACGCTTGGCGGGAATCGGCGGCAGTTCGTTATTGTTGCCCTGATCCAGCATGGTTCTCGACCCTCAGTTTCAGCTTCTGCCCGGGACGGAACGTGACGACGCGGCGTGCGGAAATGGGAATTTCCTCGCCGGTCTTCGGGTTTCGTCCGGGTCGCTGATTCTTGTTGCGCAGGTCGAAGTTGCCGAAACCCGACAACTTGACCGGCTCCCCCTGTTCGAGCGCCTCACGCAACACCTCGAAGAAGGCGTCCACGCACTCCCTGGCTTCCCGCTTGTTCAGGCCCACGTCGAGAAACAGGCGCTCGGCCATGGCTGCCTTGGTCAGCGTCATCTCAACCTCTCAATCTGCCCCCAAACTCGCGTTCCAGCAGCGTAACGGCATCCGCCACGCAATGGTCGGCGTCCTGATCTGTAAGCGTGCGCGATTCGTCCTGCAAAATCAAGCCGATGGCGAGACTTTTTCGACCTTTGCTTACGCCGGGGCCCTGAAAACAGTCAAACAGCACCAGTTCGCGCAGCAGCGGGCGCAGGCCCGACCGCAGGCTGTCGGCGATGCGTGACCACGCCAGCGCCTCGTCCACTTCCACGGCAATGTCGCGCCGGATCGACGGAAAACGCGGCAACGGCGCCACTTGCGGAATGCGCCGCGGGCGCAACGCATCCAGCGCCAGCTCGAACACGAACGTCTCGGGCAGGTCGCCCGCGGCCTGCAGCGACGGATGCAGCGCGCCGATCACACCGACTGCCCTGCCGTCGCGCAGGATCCGCGCGCCCCGCCCGGGGTGCAGCCAGGCCGGAAGGTCGCCGGTCTCGAACGTCCAGGCATCCGGGGCGCCGGTCAAGGCAAGCAGCGCCTCAAGGTCGCCCCTGATGTCGAAGTAATCCAGCATCCGCTTCGACTCGCCCCACTGCTCGGCATGCGCACCGCCGCACGCCACCGCCGCGAGCATCGCCGTTTCCACCGGCGCCGCATTGGATTCTTCCGATTCCGGCATCCCGAACACCACCCCGCTCTCGAACAAACGCACCCGCGCCTGCTGCCGATTGCGGTTGCGGCCCAGCGCGTCCACCAGTCCCGGCAGCAGCGAGGTGCGCATCACCGCCATCTCCGCCGACAAGGGGTTGGCCAGCGGTACCGCGGCGGCGTCGATTTGCCAGCCGCGCAACGATCCGGGATCGACGAAGGCGTAGCAGATTGCCTCGTGGTAGCCGCGTGCCGCGAGCGCCGCGCGCAATGCCGGCACCGGCAGTGTCGATTCGTCACTGCGCGGCGCCGGTGGCACGCCGGCCGGCAGGCGCGAAGGCACCCGGTCGTAACCGTGGATGCGCGCAACTTCCTCGATCAGGTCTTCCTCGCGCTCGATGTCGAAGCGTCGCGACGGGGGCGTGATGCGCCAGCCCTCGGCCTGCGCCTCCACCGTCATGTCCAGCGCGGTGAGGATGCGCTCGATTTCGGCATCATCGACGCCGATGCCGAGAACCCGCGCGATGCGCGCGCGCCGCAACGACACCGGCAGGCGCTGCGGCAGGTGCTCCGGCAGTGCGGCTTCGATGATTTCGCCCGCCTGGCCGCCGGCGATTTCCAGCAGCAGCGCGGTCGCGCGTTCCATCGCCGCACGCGGCAGTTCCGGATCCACGCCACGCTCGAAGCGGTGCGCGGCATCGGTGGCAAGGCCAAGCCTGCGCGCCCGGCCCATGATCGCGGCAGGGCTGAAGTGCGCCGATTCCAGGAACACGTCGCGCGTGCCCGCGGTGACGCGTGAATCGTGGCCGCCCATCACCCCGGCGACCGCCAGCGGCTTGTCGTTGTCGGCGATCAGCAGGAACGATCCGTCGAGCGTCGCGTCACTGCCATCCAGCAGCCGGATGGATTCGCCGGGCTGCGCGTGCCGCACCACGATGGCTCCCGCCAGCGTGGCCTCGTCGAACGCGTGCATGGGCTGGCCCGTCTCCAGCAGCACGTGATTGGTGACGTCGACCACGACATTGACCGGGTGCACGCCCGCGGCACGCAGGCGCTGGGCCATCCAGGCCGGCGTCGTCGCGGTCATGTCGATGCCGCGCACCGCCCGGCCAAGGTAGCGCGGGCAATCGGCGCCGGCTTCCAGGCGGATTTCCCGCGGCGCCGCAATTGCCGGCGCCACGGCTCGCGGCGCAAACGGCTTCGCGCGCGTACCGAACTCGGCGGCAACCTCGGACGCCAGTCCCAGCATGCCCAGGCAGTCGCCGCGATTGGGGGTCAGGCTCAACTCGATGCAGGCATCGGGCAACCCGAGGTATTCGGCCAGCGGACGCCCGACCGGTGCGTCGCCGGGCAATTCCATCAGCCCGGACGCGTCACTGCCGATGCCAAGCTCCTTCACCGAGCACAACATGCCGCGCGACTCCACGCCACGCAGTACGGCGGCCTTGATGGTGATGCCTCCGGGCAGCCTCGCCCCCGGCGTGGCCAGCGGCGCGACCAGTCCCGCACGCGCATTGGGCGCGCCGCACACGATCTGCACTTCACCGTCGCCGGCATCGACGCGGCACACGCGCAGGCGATCGGCGTCGGGATGCGCCTCGCAGCCGACGATGCGCGCGACCACCACGCCATCCAGTGCAGCACCCAACGGCTGGTCCGACTCGACCTCCAGCCCGGACACCGTCAACCGCTCGACCAGTGCGGCATGGTCGCCGGGAATATCGACAAGCTCGCGCAGCCAGTTTTCGGAGAATTTCATGAGGATACGGGGACCGGGGACCGGGGACCGGGGACCCGATGGTGGCCAGGATCGAGGATTGGGTAGGTGCCGATCGTGTACGCCGTACCGGTTGAACGAGTTGGGTCGAGTTCGGTGAGCCCGGCTCCTGGACAGCGCAGGGGGTCAGGCTGCCTGCCCGGTCCCCGGTCCCTGGTCCCTGGTCCCGCCCGCATCATGCGAACTGCCCCAGGAAACGCACGTCGTTCTCGAAAAACGCCCGCAGGTCGGTAACGCCGTAGCGCAACATTGCAAGGCGATCGACGCCCATGCCGAATGCGAAGCCGGTATGGCGCTCGGGATCGATCCCGCAGTTGACCAGCACGTTGGGGTGCACCATGCCGCAGCCGAGCACTTCCAGCCAGCGCGCACCGCCGTCGGGATGTTCCCAGCGGATGTCGACTTCGGCCGAGGGCTCGGTGAACGGGAAGTAGCTGGGCCGGAAACGCATCGCCAGGGCGCGCCCGAAGAACGCGGCCACGAAGGCTTCCAGCGTGCCCTTGAGGTCGGCGAAGGTCGCCGAATCATCCACCAGCAGGCCTTCGACCTGGTGGAACATCGGTGAATGGGTCTGGTCCGAATCGCTGCGGTACACCTTGCCCGGCGCGATGATCCGGACCGGCGGCGTGGCGCCCTGCAGGGTGCGGATCTGCACCGGCGAGGTGTGCGTGCGCAGCATGCGCCCGTCGGCAAAGTAGAAGGTGTCGTGCATCGCGCGCGCAGGGTGGTGCGCGGGAAAGTTCAGGGCCTCGAAGTTGTACCAGTCGTCCTCGATCTCGGGGCCCTCGGCGACGCTGTAGCCGAGCTGAGCGAAAATCGCCTCGATCCGCTCGAAGGTCCGCGTGACCGGGTGGATCGTGCCGCGGCCGCCATTGCGTCCCGGCAGGCTGACGTCGATGCCCTCGGAAGCAAGCCGCCGTTCCAGCACCGCGCCCTCCAGCGTGACGCGGCGCGCCGCGATCGCCTCGGCAAGCCGGTCCTTGGCGGCATTGACCTGGGCACCGCGCGCCCGGCGCTGCTCCGGCGGCAGTTTTCCTAGCGCCTTCAGCTCCCGGGTGAGCGCGCCGTTCTTCCCCAGCAGCGCGACGCGTTGCGCTTCCAGGGCTTCGGGCGTCGCGGCCGCCGCCACGTCCGCCAGCGCATTTTCCAGCAACTTGTCCAGTTCACTCATGGCGCATCCCGAACGTGAATGTGGGGAAGGACCTGCGCCCTTCCCCACACACTGCATCCATCATCGCGGGGCAACGACGGCTGGTCAGGCGGAACGGCCGCCCTTGAGCTTGTGCTGCAATGCGTCCAGCTCGTCGAACTTGCCGTCGGCAGCCAGCTTCGATTGTTCGGGCCAGGTACCCGGATCGTGCGACGCGAAATGGCTGCCGGCCGCGTGCAGGATCTCGCCGAGACGTTCGGTCGTGGTGTCGGCCAGGACCGCGAAGGTGTGGATGCCTTCGGCGTGCAGCAGCTCGGCGATTTTCGGTCCGATGCCCTCGATGCGGGTCAGGTCATCCTTTCCGGACTTGCCGGTGGCCTTGCTCTTGCTGTCCGCCGCCTTGCCGCCCGACGGCTCGCCTGCAGGCGCCTTCTTCGCGGCCGCGGCAGGTGCAGCCTCGGCCTTCTTCGGCTTGCCGGCCGGTCCGGCCGCTGCCGGGGCCACTTCAGGCTGCGCCGGAATCGGCGCGGGCTTTTCACCCAATGCCTCGCGGGCCTTGTTGGCGATGGTGCCGAACGCTGCGATGTCATGCACCGCCAGGTCGGCCAGCACCTTGCGATCAACGGTGACGCCGGCCTTGCCCAGGCCCGCGATCATGCGGCTGTAGGACAGCCCGAACTGGCGCGCGCCGGCATTGATGCGCACGATCCACAGTGCGCGGAACTGGCGCTTGCGCTGCTTGCGACCGATGTATGCGTACTGGTCGGCCTTGATGACCGCCTGCTTGGCGACGCGATAGACCTTGCGCCGCGCGTTGTAGTAGCCCTTGGCGGCCTTCAGGACTTTCTTGTGACGCGCACGCCCGGTGACGCCACGCTTGACTCGTGCCATGGTGGTGTCCTCCGCTCAGACGTAGGGCAGCATGCGCGCGACACGCCTGGTGTCGGACTCATGCACGTGGTTGGGGGCGCGCAGACGGCGTTTGCGCTTGGTCGACTTCTTGGTGAGGATGTGCGACCGGAATGCGCGGCCGGCCTTGAACCTGCCGCTCGCGGTCTTGCGGAACCGCTTGGCGGCCCCGCGGTTGGTCTTGATCTTTGGCATGGTTGCCACTCCGTTTTCGGTTTTGGTGACTGGCGCGGGCGGCGATCGCTCGATCGCACTTTCCATCCATGCCCTTGCCGGCTTGTTGTGACCGGAATCCGGTCGAGTCACCACCGCTCCGCGGTGGCTTGGTCCCCTGCCCCCAACAATGAAACCGTTGCGGGAGAAGAAAGTTGGTTTTGCTCCCTCTCCCCCGTGCGCTTTCTGCACGGGGGAGAGGATCGGGGTGAGGGGGCTTGACCCTCACGCTGCCGAAACGCTTCGACAACCTGGGGGGCTTTCCCCCTCACCCTTTGCCCTCTCCCCCGAACGATGGAGCCGTTCGGGGGAGAGGGAAGTTGGTTTTGCTCCCTCTCCACCGTGCGCTTTCTGCACGGGGGAGAGGGTTGGGGTGAGGGGGCTGGCCCGCGCGTCGCCGAATCGTCTCGACAACTTGAGGGATTTCCCCCTCACCCTTTGCCCTCTCCCCCAAACGATGGAGCCGTTTGGGGGAGAGGGGATGTTGGTGTCGGGCGGGACGACTTCGCACCCACACCCGAACGATTGAAACATTACTTCCTCGAACAACCCTACTTTTTCTTTGGGCTGATCATCATGGTCATCTGGCGGCCTTCCATGCGCGGGAACTGGTCGACCACTCCCTGCTCGGCGATGTCCTTCTGAATGCGCTGCGCAAGTTCGATGCCCAGCTCCTGGTGTCGCATTTCGCGGCCACGGAAGCGGATGTTGACCTTGACCTTGTCGCCGTCCTCCAGGAACCGGACCATGTTGCGCAGCTTGATGTTGTAGTCGCCGATGTCCGTGGTGGGACGGAACTTCAGCTCCTTGGTTTCCTGCTGGCGGCTGCGCTTGCGCGCGGCGTGCGCCTTTTTCTGCTGGTCAAACCGGAACTTGCCGAAATCCATGATCCGGCACACAGGTGGATCGGCGTTCGGCTGGATTTCGACCAGATCCAGGCCGGCGTTTGCGGACAGCTCCAGGGCTTCGTCGCGGTCGAGGATGCCGACCTGCTCCCCATCGGCGTCGATCACGCGAACACGCGGAACACGGATCTCCTGGTTACGCCGATTGCGCTTGTTTTCGGTTGCGATACGGTGTTCTCCTGCTCAGGTTCGCCAGCCATGCCTGGCGTGCATTCGTCAACGCGGCCCGGGTTCGGCTTCAAGCCGTTCGATGAAGCCGGACAGCGGCATGCCGCCCAGATCTTCCCCGGAACGTGTGCGCACGGAAACGGTGCCCCTCTCCATCTCGCGGTCGCCGACCACGAGCAGCCAAGGCACCTTCTGCAACGTATGCTCGCGGATTTTATAGCCTATTTTCTCGTTGCGCAAATCCGCCTCGGCGCGCCAGCCGGCGTCATTCAGGGCCCTTGCCACCCCGGCCGCATAGTCGGCCTGTCCGTCGGTGATGTTCATCACCACCGCCTGCACCGGGGCCAGCCAGGTCGGGAAGTTGCCGGCGTGGTGCTCGATCAGGATGCCCAGGAAGCGCTCCATCGAGCCGACGATGGCGCGGTGCAGCATCACCGGGGTGTGGCGTTGCGAATCCTCGCCCACGTACTCGGCACCCAGGCGCCCCGGCATCGAGAAATCCACCTGCATGGTGCCCAGCTGCCAGTCCCGGCCGATCGCGTCGCGCAGGTGGTACTCGATCTTGGGGCCGTAGAAGGCACCCTCGTCGGGGAGTTCCTCCCACTCGGCACCGGCGCGAGCGAGTGCGGCACGCAGGGCCGCCTCGGACTTGTCCCAGATTTCATCCGAACCCAGGCGCGATTCGGGCCGGAGTGCCAGTTTCGATTCCACCCCGGTGAAGCCGAAATCGGCATACACCTTGAGGGCCTGGCGGTGGAAGTCCAGCACTTCCTGCTCGATCTGGTCTTCGGTGCAGAAAATGTGGCCATCGTCCTGGATGAAATTGCGCACCCGCATCAGACCGTGCAGCGCACCGGACGGCTCGTTGCGGGTGCACGAACCGAATTCGCCGTAGCGGATCGGCAGGTCGCGGTAGCTGCGCAGGCCGTCGTTGAAGATCTGCACGTGGCCCGGACAGTTCATCGGCTTCACCGCGTAGGTGCGCTTCTCCGACTCGGTGAAGAACATGTTGTCCTTGTAGTGGTCCCAGTGGCCGGATTTCTTCCACAGCGACACGTCCAGGATCGACGGGGAACGCACCTCCTCGTAGCCCGAGTCACGATACACGCGGCGCATGTACTGCTCGACCTGCTGCCAAAGCGTCCAGCCCTTGGCGTGCCAGAACGCCATGCCGGGCGCCTCTTCCTGCATGTGGAACAGGTCGAGCTGCTTGCCGAGTTTCCTGTGGTCACGCTTCTCGGCCTCCTCGATGCGGGTCAGGTAGGCCTTGAGGTCCTTGTCGTTCAGCCACGCGGTGCCGTAGATTCGGCTCAGCATCACGTTGTCGCTGTCGCCGCGCCAGTAAGCGCCGGCGGTCTTGGTCAGCTTGAAGGCCTTGAGGCGGCCGGTATCAGGCACATGCGGGCCACGGCACAGGTCGGTGAATTCACCCTGCGAATAGAGCGACAGTTCCTCGTCGGACGGGATCGATTCGATGATCTCGGCCTTGTAGTCCTCGCCCATGTCGCGGAAGAACTTCACCGCCTCGTCGCGCGACTTCACGCTACGCGAAAGCGGTAGCGATTCCTTCGCGATTTTTTTCATCTCGGCTTCGATCGCGGGCAGGTCCTCGGGCTTGAACGGCTCGCCCTTCGGCGCGAAGTCGTAGTAGAAGCCGTCCTCGATCACCGGCCCGATCGTCACCTGGGTGCCCGGATGCAGCCGCTGCACCGCCTGCGCCAGAAGGTGCGCGGTGGAGTGGCGGACGATGTCCAGCGCCTCGGGCGATTTTTCGGTGACGATCTCGACGCGTGCGTCGTGGTCGATGGCGTGCGAGAGATCGACCAGCCTGCCATCCACCTTGCCGGCCAGCGCTGCCTTGGCGAGCCCTGCGCCGATCGAGGCGGCGACCTCGCGCACCGTGGTCGGTGCGTCGAAGGATTTGGTGGAATTGTCGGGGAGGGTGATGGTGATCATGGGGTGGACCGGGGATCAGGATCAGGAACGGGGACTCGGGACTCGGGACTCGGGACTCGGGACTCGGGACTCGGGACTCGGGAC
>CAZAXF010000064.1:0-14823 GCA_964489055.1 uncultured Rhodanobacter sp.
GGGCCATGGCAGAAATGAGTCCGAAGTCCACGCGGTTTTTGCTTTTGCCGAGTCCCGAGTCCCGAGTCCCGAGTCCCGACCCCCAGATCAGATACCCAACAGCATCGTGTAGGGATTCTCGAGCTGCTCCTTGATGTCGACCAGGAACAGCACCGCGTCCTTGCCGTCGACGATGCGGTGGTCGTAGGAAATGGCGATGTACATCATCGGTGCCGCCACGACCTGGCCGTCCTCGACCACGGCGCGTTCCTTGATGGTGTGCATGCCCAGGATGCCGCTCTGCGGCGGGTTCACGATCGGTGTCGAGAACAGCGACCCGAAGATGCCGCCGTTGGTGATGGTGAAGGTGCCGCCCTGCAGCTCCTCGAGTTTCAGGCCGCCTTCGCGCGCGCGCTTGGCGAAATCGGCGATGGCCTTCTCGATCTCGGCGAAGCTCATGTCCTGCGCGTCGCGCAGCACCGGCGTCACCAGGCCGCGGTCGGTCGACACCGCGATCGAGATGTCCTGGTAGCCGTGGTAGATGATGTCGTTGCCGTCCACCGAGGCGTTGACCACCGGGTGGCGTTTCAGCGCTTCGCTGACAGCCTTGACGAAGAAGCTCATGTAGCCCAGCTTGATGCCGTGGACCTTCTGGAACTGCTCGCCCAGTTCCTTGCGCATCGCGACCACCTTGGCAAGGTTTACCTCGTTGGACGAGGTAAGCATCGCGGTGGATTGCTTCGACTGCATCAGGCGCTCGGCGATCTTGGCGCGGATGCGGGTCATGGGAACGCGTTCTTCCGGGCGGGCGCCTTGCGGCGCGGGACCGGGGACCGGGGACCGGGGACCGGATTCCGATGCGGCGGCCGGCTTCGGTGAACGCTGGAAGTTGACCAAGTCTTCCTTGGTCACCTGACCACCGCGGCCGGTGCCTTTCACTTGCGAAACGTCGATCTTGTTCTCGGCCGCGAACCGCGCCGCCGCCGGCGACAGGTCTTCGGACCCCAAGGGCGCCTTGGCCGGCTTCTTGTCGTCAGCCGCGGCCTTGTCCGGTCCCCGGTCCCCGGTCCCCGGTCCCTGTTCCGCTTTGGCGGATTTCTCCGGTTTCTCTGCCTTTTCCGCCTTCCCGGATTTCTCCGCCTTCGGCTCTTCGGCGGTCGCGCCTTCCTCGAGGATCGCGATCACGTCCTCGCTGTTGACGGTGTCGCCTTCCTCGTGGCGGATTTCCTTGAGCACGCCGTCGGCGGGCGAGGGCACTTCCAGCACCACCTTGTCGGTCTCCAGGTCGACCAGGTTTTCATCGCGCTGGACGGCGTCGCCAGGCTTCTTGTGCCAACTCGCGATGGTGGCATCGCTGACGGATTCGGGAAGTACCGGAACCTTGACTTCGGTCGACATGGGGTGTCCTTGAATTGGTGGATCGGTTGATGCCGTGGACCCGCTTGCTCAGGGGAAGCAGGGAGGTTGGAAGTTCGGTGAAAGCTGGAAACCCATCCCCACCCAATCCTCCCCTTGAAGGGGAGGGCTATTCGAGTGAATGGTTGTCGCCGACCGGATCGACCAGCGCCTGCTGCACCAGCTCCTGCTGTTCGGCAACGTGGATGTTGTGGTAGCCGCACGCCGGGGCCGGCGAACGCGCGCGGCCGGCGTAATGCAGGCTGTGGTCGCCGTCGACGCAGTATTGCAGGTGATGGCGGATCTGGAACCAGGCACCCTGGTTCTGCGGTTCTTCCTGGCACCAGACCACTTCCTTCGCGTTCGGGTACTTGTCCAGCTCGGCGGTCACCTCGGGACGCGGGAAGGGGTAGAGCTGCTCGACGCGCACGATCGCGACGTCGCTGATTTCCCGCTTTTCCGCCTCTTCAAACAGGTCGTAGTAGACCTTGCCCGAACACAGCACCACGCGCTTGACCTTCTTCTTGCCCTTCACGCGCGTGTCGGGAATCACCAGGTGGAACTTGCCGTTCTCCAGGTCGTCCAGCGAAGACACCGCCAGCTTGTGGCGCAGCAGCGATTTCGGGGTCATCACCACCAGCGGCTTGCGGCACGCGTGCAGCATCTGCCGGCGCAGCAGGTGGAACATCTGCGCGGGCGTGGTCGGCACGCACACCTGCATGTTGTCCAGCGCGCACAATTGCAGGTAACGCTCCAGGCGCGCGGAGGAGTGTTCCGGCCCCTGGCCTTCGTAGCCGTGCGGCAGCAGCAGCACCAGGCCGCACAGGCGGTTCCACTTGGCCTCGCCCGAGGAAATGAACTGGTCGATGACCACCTGCGCGCCGTTGGCGAAGTCGCCGAACTGGGCTTCCCAGACCACCAGGGTGTCCGGGTCGGCGGTGGCGAAGCCGTATTCGAACGCCATCGCGGCCAGCTCGGAAAGCAGCGAATCGACCACTTGCACCGCGGCATCCTCGCGCACGTGCGCCAGCGGCGTGTACACGTTGCCGGTTTCCTGGTCGTGCAGCTCGGCGTGGCGGTGGAAGAACGTGCCGCGCGGCGTGTCCTGGCCGACCAGGCGCAATCCGTTGCCTTCGGCGATCAGGGTGGCGTAGGCCATGTTTTCGGCGTAGCCCCAGTCCAGCGGTTGCTCGCCCTCGGCCATCTTGCGCCGGGTCTGGTAGATCTTTTCCACGCGCGAATGCAGCGTGACGTCGTCGGGCCAGGTGAGGATCTTCCCGGCCAGTTCGTCCAGGGTCTTGCGCGCGACGCCGGTCTTGACGTCCTCGGAGAGCGAGCACTTGTCGAATCGCGACCAGTCCACCGCGAACTGCTGCGAACCGGGCGGGGCCAGTTCGGTCACCGGCTTGCCGGCGTCGAGCTCGGCGCGGTAGGCGTCGAATTGCTCCTTCGCGTCGTCCTTGCCGATCAGGCCGAGTTCCACCAGCTGCTTCGCGTACAGCTCGCGCGTGGGCGGCAGCTTCTTGATCACGTCGTACATGATCGGCTGCGTGGCCGAGGGTTCGTCGGCCTCGTTGTGGCCGTGGCGGCGATAGCAGACCAGGTCGACCACGACGTCCTTGTGGAACTGCTGGCGGAAATCGAACGCCAGCCGGATGCACTGCAGCACGGCTTCCGGATCGTCGGTATTCACGTGCAGCACCGGCGCATTGACCATCTTGGCCACGTCGGTGCAGTACAGCGTGCTGCGGCCGTCCTCGGAATCGGTGGTGAAGCCGATCTGGTTGTTGACCACGATGTGCACGGTGCCGCCGACGCCGAAGCCGCGCGTCTGCGACATGTTGAACAGCTCCATGTTGACGCCCTGGCCGGAAAGCGCCGCGTCGCCGTGGATCAGCACCGGCAGCACGTGGCCGTGGGTGCCGTCGTGGGCGCGGATCTGGCGCGCCCGCACCGAGCCGGAGACCACCGGGTTGACGATTTCCAGGTGCGAGGGGTTGAACGCCAGCGCCACGTGGATGTTGCCGGCGGGCGCGGCGATGTCGGCGGAAAACCCCATGTGGTACTTCACGTCGCCCGAGTGCGCCGGGTTGCCCGTGTCCTCGTGCTTGCCCTCGAACTCGGCGAACAGTTGCTGCGGCGGCTTGCCGAGGATGTTGACCAGCACGTTCAGGCGCCCGCGGTGGGCCATGCCGATCACCAGCTCGTGCACGTCGTTGTCCGCGGCGCCCCGGATCAGGTCATCCAGCAGCGGGATCAGCGAGTCGCCGCCTTCCAGCGAAAAGCGTTTCTGGCCCACGTACTTGGTGTGCAGGTAGCGCTCCAGGCCGTCGGCCGCGGTCAGCTTGGCCAGCACCCGCTTGCGCGTGGCCTCGTCGAGTCCGGCATCGCCGCTGGCCTTTTCCAGGCGGTCGTAGATCCAGCGCCGCTGGACGTGGTCGCTGATGTGCATGAACTCGGCGCCGATGCTGGCGACGTAGGTGCGGCGCAGGCGCTTGCGCAGCTCCCGCAGCGTCATGCGCTGGCCGCCACCGGCGAAGGTGCCGCAGTCGAACTCGGTATCGAGATCGGCGTCGGACAGGCCGTGGAAGGGCAGGTCGAGGTCGGGCGCGGGGCGCTTGGGCGCAATCGCCAGCGGATCGAGCTCGGCGGCCAGGTGCCCGCGCGAACGGTAGGCGGTCAGGAAGCGCAGCACGCCCGCCTGCTTGCGGGCGTGGGCATCGTCGATCGGGGCGCCCGCGCGCCGGGCCTGCTCCTGGGCCGCGAGGATGCGTGCGACGGCGTCGCTGCGCGGCATGTCGCCCGGGCCGTGCTGGCTCTGGAACCAGGTCGCCCAGGACTGCGGCACCGAATCCGGGTCGTGCAGCCAGTCTTCGTACAGCCGGTCGATGTAGGCTGCGCTGCCGCCGCCGAACTGCGATGTTTCCGCCAACTGCCGCAACAAGCTGCCGCCGTCACTCACGATGGTCACCACGAAAAGGGATGGGTTTCCGGCGCAGTCGGCAAGCGCGTTGCGCCGCAACCCGAAATTATAACGCTTTCATGCTGCGATGCGGTATCGACCGGACCCGCGGCAACCTGCGGTTCAGATGCCCAGCGCGCGCAATTCCGGCCACGCCGCCGAGCGCGCCCAGACCTCCTCGAACAGGTTCATCAATTGCGCGTGGCGGCCCGGCGCCCAGGTCGAGCCGGTGGCGACCATGCGGTATTCGATCGGCCGGAACAGGTAGCCCTGGGCGTCCGTGCACATGAACGCGGAGGGATACTCCAGGTCGGCCGGCTCCACCGGCCGCCGCAATTCGATCACGCTGGAAAGCCGCTGTGCCAGGTCGAGCAGGCGCGAGCCTTCCTGCATTGCGCGCGTGAGGTCCTGCACGATGATGCGGATCGAGGCACCGCGCCCCGAGATCGCCAGGCGCCGCAGCTCGACCAGGCAGGCGGTGTCGTTGAGCAGCATGGGGTGCAGCTCGCGCACCAGCACGCACATGCTGTGCCGCGCGCCGGACAGCAGTTGCTGGGTCACGCTGATCAGTTCCTCACGCGAGGACGCGCGCAGCGGCTCGGCTGGCGGCGGCGGGGGCGGGGATGCGCGTTCGGGCGGGGTGTGCGGTGCAAGTTCACGCTGCATGTTGACGTGGGGGATGCCGGCTTCCTCGAATTCGTCGCCTTCGACGGAAAAACCATGCTTGCGGTAGAACGCCACCGCATCGCGTTGCGCGTGCAGGCTCACTGCATCCAGGTGATTGGTTCGCGCAAGGTCGAGCAGCGCGTGCAACACCATCGTGCCGACCCCGCGGCCACGCCGGTCGGGCAGCACCGCCATCCGCCCGATCACGCCGGCGGGCGTGATGCGCCCGGTGCCGATCGGGGTGCCGTCCAGCCCGCGCGCCAGCACGTGCGTGCTGGGCGGATCGTCGTCGTCGATTTCAAGTTCGGGCGGCACGTGCTGCTCGAGTACGAACACGTTTTCGCGCACGACCGTCAATGCTTCCCGATCGGACGGATTGGCCCAGTCACAGATCTCGACGTGGAATTCGTCCGGGATCGGCATGCCGGTGTACCCCCCTCCGGGTTCTTGGCTTGCCCCGATTGTAGGCGAGGAGTGCCGCGGCAGAAACCTCCACGGACAAAATCCGTGACGCAGCCACCGGAAAATTTCCGGCACCCGGACGAGCCTTGCCGGACCGGCTCCGGGTCAGCGCTTGCGCAACCGGAAGTGCCCGGCGTTGACGAGTTCGGCCAGCAGGCCGGCACCGCGCGAGGGTTGTGGCAGATTCGCGAGCCGTTGCCCGTCGAGCCGGCGTTCGCGCGCGGCCAGCGCGCGTGCCCACGCCAGTGGTGCGTCGAAAGCCTGGCCCGCGGCGTACAGCCGAGCCTTGCGTCCGCGCCGGCGCCACGCGAAGCGGCTCCAGGGATCGCGCAGCACCAGCGCGTGGGGCAGGCGCGCGGCCAGCGCCGCGGGGGTGATGGCGCGCTTGCGCGGCAACGGCGCGTGCGCCGCGCGGTAGCGGGTGATGAAGCTGCCGAACCAGTCGCCGAAGGCATCGTCATCGAGCATCGCCGCGATCGGTCCCAGCGCGCGGCGCGCGCGGGCCAGCGCCGCGGTATCGATTTCGCCGGCGTGGGTCGCCGGTTTCAGGTCCGGGTCGGCAAAGCGCCGCGATTCGGGCAGCGTTTCGGCCAGGTGCGCGGCCAGGTCGAACAGCAGCTCGCCGGCGGCCGGTGCGCGCATGCCGATCGAGTACGTCATGCATTCGCCGACGCCGGTGCCATCGTGCGGCACGCCCGGCGGCAGGTACAGCATGTCGCCCGGTTGCAGCACCCATTCGTGGGTTGGATTGAACCTGCGCAGCAGCTTCAGCTCGACGTCGTCGCGGAAATCGACCGGCGGGTCGGGCCGGGTGTCGATGGCCCAGTGGCGCTGTCCGGACCCCTGCACCAGGAACACGTCATATTGATCGACGTGCGCGCCGACGCCGCCACCGTCGGCGGCGTAGCTGATCATCACGTCGTCGATCCGCCAGTCCGGGATGAAGGAAAAATGCTCCAGCAGCGCCGCGGTGTCCGCGTCCCACTTGTCCGCATCCTGCACCAGCAGCGTCCAGTCGCGCCCGGGCAGGCCGGCAAAGGTCTCGTCGTCGAACGGGCCCGTGTACACCTTCCATTCCCCGCCGTTCCAGACGTCCCGTTCCCCATCCTTCCGGACGCCGCGCAGCGGCGATCGGGCACTGCTCCGTGTTTTCCGTTCCCCGTCATTCCGGGCGCCGCGCAGCGGCGACTCGGCGCTGTTGCGTGAGTTCCGTTCCCCGTCATTGCGGACGCCGTGCAGCGGCGATCGGGCGCTGTCGCGTGATTTCCGTTGCTCGTCATTCCGGACGCCGCGCAGCGGCGATCCGGAATCTGCTCTTGCACGGGGATGCTCGCGGGTTTCATCCGCCGCGTGACCGCGGGCTCGCGTTCCGGCGGCCCCGGTGCGCACGACAATCCTCGCCAGCGCCCCGTCCATGCACGCCAGCCCGGCCAGTTCGTCCGGCGACAGTGGCGGTTTGAATCCGGGGAATGCGCCGCGCACCAGCAGCGGATGCTTCTGCCAGTAATCGCGCAGGAAGCGCGCCGGCGGCATGCCCAGCGGTGGGTTGCGGCCCGCGTGGATTTCAATGCGTGGCGCGGCCACGTCAGATGTCGCGCGCAAAGCCGGCGGCAAGGCCGGTATAGGTTGCCGGCGTCAGCGCCAGCAGCCGCTGCTTGTCGGCGTCGGGCAGGGCCAGCGATTCGATGAAGCCGCGCAGTGCCTCGCGGGTGATGCCCTTGCCGCGGGTCAGCGCCTTCAGTTGCTCATAGGGCTCGGGCAGGCCGTGGCGGCGCATCACGGTCTGGATGGCCTCGGCCAGTACCTCCCAGGCATGGTCCAGGTCGGCGGCGATGCGTTCGGCGTTGACTTCCAGCTTGCCGAGGCCCTTGTCCAGCGATGCGAACCCGATCAGCGCGTGGCCGAAGGCCTCGCCCAGCGCGCGCAGGGTGGTCGAATCGGTGAGGTCGCGCTGCCAGCGGCTGATCGGCAGTTTTTCGCTGAAGTGCCCCAGCAGCGCGTTGGCGACGCCGAAGTTGCCCTCGGCGTTTTCGAAGTCGATGGGGTTGACCTTGTGCGGCATGGTGGACGAGCCGACTTCCCCGTCCTTGAGTTTCTGCCGGAAATAGCCGAGCGAAATGTAGCCCCACACGTCGCGCGCAAGGTCGATCAGTATGACGTTGATGCGTCGCTGCGCGTCGCAGAACTCGGCAATGCCGTCGTGCGGCTCGATCTGGGTGGTGTACGCCTGCCACGCAAGCCCCAGCGATTCGACGAAGCGTTCGGAGAACGCGCGCCAGTCGATTTCAGGGTACGCGATGGTGTGCGCGTTGAAGTTGCCGACCGCGCCGTTGATCTTGCCGGGAATGGCGATGTCGGCAAGATGCGCGCGCTGGCGCTGCAGCCGCGCGACGACGTTGGCCACCTCCTTGCCCAGCGTGGTCGGCGATGCCGTCTGCCCATGGGTGCGCGAGAGCATCGGCAGCGCGGCGTGGGCGTGGGCCAGGTCGCGCAGCGTGTCGATCGCGCCATCCAGTGCCGGCAGCAGCACGTGGTCGCGGGCGTCGCGCAGCATCAGCGCGTAGGCAAGGTTGTTGATGTCCTCGCTGGTGCAGGCGAAGTGCACGAACTCCCTTGCCTGCGCCAGCGCCGCATCGTCGCCGATGCGTTCCTTGATGAAGTATTCGACCGCCTTGACGTCGTGGTTGGTGGTGGCCTCGATGGCCTTGATGCGCGCGGCGTCGGTGACCGAAAAATCGGCGGCGATCCTTTCCAGCGCGGCACGCGGGGCAGCCGGGAACGGTGGCAATTCCGCGATTCCCGGTTCATCGGCCAGCGCGATCAGCCACGCGGTCTCCACCTGCACGCGCCGGTGCATCAGCCCGTACTCGCTGAAGATCGGGCGCAGCGCCTCGACCTTGGCCGCGTAGCGGCCGTCCAGCGGCGAAACGGCGGTGAGAGAGTCGAGCTGCATGGCATTTCCGTGTCGATCGCAGGCGCGCAATTGTAACGGTGGCACACCGACTTGGCGTGGCCCGATTGCGTCGCGCCGAGAAGTGCTTTTTGCCACGGATGAACACGGATGAGCACGGATGGGGCCAACCAGACTCCGAACAATTCGCGCTCTCACCGTTCGTTCCCGGGCTCAAGCATGCCGGGGAAGGCTCTGAGCGTAGGCGCGCAGCACCGGGATCGAAGTGGCTGCGTCGATCGGTGCTTCGACTTCGCTTGCTGACGCAAGCTACGCTCAGCACGAACGGGGTTTTCGTTGCCGGGATTCAACACGAACCACGTTTCTCGAAGCCGTTGTGCTTGATCCGTTTGCATCCGTGTCGATCCGTGGTGAATTTACTCTTCCTGACGGTTCACTACAGGGGCCTCGGCCCACGCCGCCGCCGCTACAATTGGCGGTTTCACTGGACGATGGAACCCGCAATGCCGAACTTCCGTACCGAACACGACAGCATGGGCGAGCTGAAGGTGCCCGCGGACGCGCTGTGGGGCGCGCAGACCCAGCGCGCGGTCGACAATTTTCCGATCTCGGGCCTGACGTTGCCGCGCGAATGCATCCGCGCGCTGGGCCTGATCAAGGCGGCGGCGGCTGATGCCAACCTGAAGCTCGAACACCTGAAGCCGCGGCAGGCTTCCGCGATCCGAAAGGCCGCGTTGCGCGTGGCCGAGGGCGAGTTCGACGCGCATTTCCCGATCGACATCTTCCAGACCGGCTCGGGCACATCCAGCAACATGAACGCCAACGAGGTGATCGCGCATGTCGCCTCGCGTGATTCGAAGGTCAACATCCATCCCAACGACCACGTCAACTACGGGCAAAGCTCGAATGACGTGATCCCGACCATGATCCACGTCAGTGGCTCGCTGGCCGTGCACAAGCAACTGCTGCCGGCACTCAAGCACCTGAAGAAGACCATCGACAAGCGCGCGCGCGAACTGAAGAATGTCGCCAAGACCGGCCGCACGCACCTGATGGACGCGATGCCGGTGACCTTCGGGCAGGAACTGTCGGGCTGGTCGGCGCAGGTCGCTTCGGGCATTGCGCGCATCGAGGATGCGGGCAAGCGCATGCGCGAGCTGCCGCAGGGCGGCACCGCGGTCGGCACCGGCATCAACGCCGATCCGAAATTCTCAGGCGCGTTCTGCACCGAGCTGTCCAAGGCGACCAGGGTGAAGTTCACGCCGATGGACAACTTCTTCGAGGGCCTGGCCGCGCAGGACGCCGCGGTGGAGCTTTCCGGCCAGTTGAAGACGCTGGCGTGCGCGCTGATGAAGATGGCCAACGACCTGCGCTGGATGAACTCCGGGCCGCTGGCGGGCATCGGCGAGATCGAGCTGGTCGCGCTGCAGCCGGGTTCCTCAATCATGCCGGGCAAGATCAACCCGGTGATCCCCGAGGCCATGGCCATGGTGTGCGCGCAGGTGATCGGCAACGACGCCGCAATCACGGTCGGCGGGCAGGCCGGCAACTTCCAGTTGAACGTGATGCTGCCGATGATCGCGTACAACCTGCTGCAGTCGATCACGATCCTGGCCAACGCCTCGCGCCTGATGGCCGACAAGGCCATCGCCGGGTTCAAGGTCAACAAGCAGCACGTGGACGAGGCCCTGGCGCTCAACCCGATCCTGGTCACCGCGCTGAACCCGGTGATCGGCTACGAGAAGGGCGCCGCGATCGCCAAGCAGGCCTACAAGGAAAAACGACCGATCCTGGAGGTTGCCCTGGAAACCACCGGCCTGTCCAAAGCCGAACTCAAGAAGCTGCTCGATCCGATCGCGCTCACCAGGGGCGGCATCCACGGCGGGAAATGACCCGTCGCGTGTTGTGCGGGCGTCCCGGGGCCGCCGTCGACGGGTGCCGGCCACGCCTGCTTCGGCGCCGGTCCTGATTCCATGGTGTTTGCGCAGCACGCGTGCGCCGCCCATCATGGAAATTCGTGCCGGCTGCACGTCGGCGATATTCGCATGCTCACGGGAATCCCAATGCAAATTGCAGATCGAAGCGTCGCTTCCATCCATTACACGCTGACCGACGACGCCGGCGAGGTCATTGACAGCTCGCGTGGACGCGATCCGCTGGTCTACCTGCACGGTGCCGGCAACATCGTGCCGGGTCTTGAAAAGGCGCTGGCCGGCAAACAGGCGGGAGACACCTTCAAGGTCGACGTCGAGCCGCAGCAGGGTTACGGCCCCCGCCACGATAAAATGGTCCAGAAAGTGCCGAAGAGCGCGTTTCAGGGAATGCCTGATGTGAAGCCAGGCATGCAGTTCGAGGCCAGCGGGCCGCAGGGACCGATCCGCGTGACCGTGGTTGCGGTCGAAGACGATACTGTCACCGTCGATGGCAACCATCCCCTGGCAGGGCAAACCCTGCACTTTGATGTCGAGGTGGCCGATGTCCGCAAGGCAACCAAGGACGAACTGACCCACGGGCACGTCCACGCCGCGGGCGAGGGCAGCCACTGACGGTTCCCTGTCCTGCGGCTGCGGCGGCCGCCCATACCGCGGCATCCGTTGCAGGATGCCGCGGAATCGCGGTGCCGTACCGCTACGGTGGGCCTTTTCCGGCGGTGCCGGTTACCGTCGGGTGGCAGGTGCGGCTGCAGTGCAGTGAATGCGCCGCATCGACAGGGCAAGGAACGCCAGCGGGCACGACCGTCCTGCGATGCGCGCGGTTTCCGCTGCGCGCCCGAATCGATGACGGGTCGCGCGGACTCCCGAGAGCGTGTATTCCGCTGTCGCCGACCACGAAACGGATCTGCCGTCGGTCAATTGTTCCGGGGTTTCCCGGAATCGGATGCTTTGGGTCCCGTGGCCGGCTCTCCCGACGTGGCGTCGGTGGTCAGCGTGCGCTGCACCTTGCCGTGCGCGTCGAGGAAGTCGATGGAGGCCTTGCCGTCCGGCGTCACCATCAGCGCGAGGCGCGGGACGCCCTTGGCATCCTTCAGCATGACCACCGCATTGCCGGACATCGACTTGCCGGAGAAGTAGCGCGGCGCACCCGCGCTCTCCTTCGCGATCTTCGCCGTGAGCGCGGCCTTTTCGGGACCATCGGGGAGCGTTTTCAGGCGTTTCCTGTCGGCCATGATCTTGAGGATCGGCACGTCGGACACGTCGTTCACACGCAGGCCGGCAAACGCGTGGCCGTCCTGGTCCAGCCCGATCAACTGCAGTTGCTGGTCCTGGTCGTAGCGGTCGAAGGTCAACGAAAGGCCGCTGTCGCCCTTGCCGTCCGCTCCCATCTTGCCGGAGAAAATCAGGCCGCCCTGTTCGGTACCTTCATCGTCATAGAACAACATGCCCGCGCGCGGTCGCGGGTGTGGGTACTCGTGGCCGTGAACGATCAGTCCCGGGAAGTTGCTGCGGTCGGAAATCACCATGCGCAGCGTGCCGTCCGGCTCGCGCACGTTGATCCGGTGTACGTTGATGGTGTCGAAGTCGGCGGCACCCGGCGTCCGCGCGCCCATCAGCAGCAGTGCGCCGAACGCGACGGTGAGGATCGTGGCATAGATGCCCAGCAGCGTTTTCGGATATTTCAACATCGGCCTTTCTCATTCGGGGCGGTGGATTGCGGGCAGCACGCAGCGGGCGGCGGCGAAGACGCCGCCGCGCACCTCGGTGGACTCCCGGGAAGGGTCAGTGGTTGTCGCCGTGGTCCTTCAGGGTGTCCCTGCGGCACTTGGCGATCCTGGCTGGAGTGATGTCGGCGTAGGGTTTGAACGCGGGGACCGCCCTGGCAAGTTCCTGCTGGCTCTCCATCATCCTTGGCAGGCTGTCGCAGATTTTCGCGGCGGCCTGGCGAATGCCGGTGGCCTGGGCCTCGACCTGGTCGCGGATCTCCTGTTCGGACTTGCCCGACAGCGCCCCCGCGATGGCCTGGCTGGCCGCGTTCACGCCCAGCGTCGCGCCCTGCTTGCCGACGGCGATGCCCTGGCGTGCCAGCGCGACGACCTGCTGTCGGTAGGCCAGCACCTGCTTGCGCTGCGCGGGCGTCAACGATACCGGCTTGCCGTCGATCAGCAGGTCGCCCCTGGGCGTGATCTCGGCCTTCGGGGTGTTGTCACCGGATACGCTGATGTTTTTGTTGGCAAGCTCGACGCTGGCCTTGTCCATCGCGCGATCGATCACGCTGCCCAGCCACGTTTGCGATTTCCCTGCCGGCTGGCCCGCGGGCTCCGGGCCGTGGCTGCAGGCGGCAAGCGCAACCAGGCCGCAACAAAGAACAATGATTCCGAACCGGTGGAGCACCTTCATGGCTGGTTCCCCCTGTGCGTCGTCCGGGCGGGTGACGTTGCAGCGTCTGCAGGATGCGCATCCTTCGATTTCTCGTCGGAGCGATAGGTCGTGGCAAGGCCGGAACCATCCTTGCTCCGGATGCGGACGCCTGTTGATGTGGTGATCGTCCCGTCTGGGCCGTGCATCGTGGTGTGGCTCGTATCGCATCGGATCTCATGGTGATCGAGCGTGTACGGGGCGAGCGCGGCAATCCGCGTTGCGATTTCCTGCTCGGTGGCATTCATGGCGTCGAGCTTGTTGCAGAGCTGGTTGGCCGCGGTCTCGATGTCGTTCGACTGCGTCTCGATTTGTTTCTCGGCGGTGGTGGGATCCCCGCTGAAAACTGAGTGAATCAGGTTGTCGGCCACGTGTTTGCCCAGTTTTCCGCCAACCTCGGCTACCTGTCTGGCCGCCTTCATGGTGGCATCGCCTTGCTGGTAATACTGCCTCAGCAGCGCACGCTGCGATGGCGTCACCGCCATCTTGCGATTGCCGATGGCGAGGCTGCCATCGCGCTCGATGCGGGCGTCGGGCTTGCCTGGCGCGTGCATAACCATGCCCTTGCCGTCAAAGGAGAACTGATGGCTCAGGTCCTGGTTGATGCTTGGCGAGCAGGCGGTGAGCGCGGCTGCGAGCAGCAACGCAGCGACGGACAGGATTGTGGACTTTTTCATGGTGTCAGGACTCCCTGAAGTTCTCTGGCTGCCTCGCGTACTCAGGCCTCGTCGCGCCAGCGGCGGAACCAGATCGCGACGCCGATCAGGACGATGCCGGCCGCCGCACCGATCCACATGTCGGGCCTGGCAAAGGCGTGCGCGATGGCGCCGTAGTCATAGATCGCTCCGTTGAACGTGTAGTCGGCGGAATGCGTCTGGAACCGGGCGGCGAACTGCTGCATGTCCTCGGACCCGATCCAGGTGCCCGGGATCACGCTGAACAGCGGGCGCGCCAGCAGGTTCTTCAGGAAGAACTCCGAGCCGATGTGCGGCAGGCCCAGCAGCGCGATCCACCAGTTCAGCACCGCGGCCAGGATCGGGGTGACCACCGCCCACAGGAACGGCTTGCTGCGCACCGCGGCCGACCAGAACAGCAGCCAGCCGACCGTCGGCAGGGCCCAGACTGCGTTCACGGGGATCGCGACCAGGAAATGCAGCCACACCGCGTACGGCGCGCCGTGCGCCCAGATCAGTACCAACGGATTGACGCCGTGCGCCAGCAGCCACAGGCTCGCGATGACCTGCCAGACGACAAAGCCGGCCAGCACGACGCCGGTCGCGAGCAATGGCGCGAGCACCAGGGCGGCGATGATCTTGGAAATCACCGTGGTGGTGTCCGAGACCGGCAGCGATTTCCAGAACAGGATGCTGCGGTCGCGTCGGTCGTCGTAGAGCGCGCCCAGCAGATAGAAGAACACCACGAAGCTGAAGATGATCGACGCGATGCCCCCGAATATCAGCATGTTGAAACCGAGGATCTGGTTCACGGTCCCGTAGTCGTGTGCCTTGGCGTTGACCAACAGCCTGGTGAGCCCGGTGCTCACGTCCGCGCCATCCACGCCGGCGCGCATTCTGAGCGCCTCCACCGCGATGATCCCCAGGATCGTCACGATCAGCAGCGCCGCAGCGCCCCAGAATTGCGCCCAGAAGAATCCGCGTCTCGATTCCCAGTGCTCGCGCCGCAGCAGCCAGGCGAATGGGGATTTGGCGATGGCGTTCATTCGTAGGTCCCTTTCATGATGGCGACGAACAGGTCCGACACCGACGGGCGTTTCACTTCGCCCAGTTGCGCAAGCTGCGCGGGGTCGGCACCGTCGAACAGGAAGACGCTCTTGCCGAACACCGCGTTGCGCTCATCCAGCGGGTTCAGCGCGCGGGCGGCTTCGGCGCGGTCGGCGTTCACCAGCACTTCAGCAAAGCGCACGCCCATCTGGTCCATGGTGGTCGAGAGCGCGATCTTGCCGTCGCGGATGAACAACAGGTCGGTGAGGATGTTTTCCACTTCCTCGACCTGGTGGGTGGTGATGAGGATGGTCTTGGACTCGTCGAAGTAGTCCTCCAGCAGGCTCTGGTAGAACTGCTTGCGGTACAGGATGT
>CAZAXF010000065.1:0-14747 GCA_964489055.1 uncultured Rhodanobacter sp.
GTGCGTCCGGAATGACGAGGGTGGGGATTTTTCCCGCGTCTCGCGCGAGTGCGTCCGGAATGACGAGGGTGGGGGTTTTCCACGCGTCCCGCGTGGGCACGTCCGGGATGACGAGGGTGGGGGTTTTCCACGCGTCCCGCGTGGGCACGTCCGGGATGACGAGGGTCAGGGTTTTTCCCGCGTCTCGCGCGGGCAAATCCGGGATGACGAGGGTCAGGGTTTTTCCCGCGTCCCGCGCCGGCGCGCCCGGGATGGCGGAGATGGGGAGGCGAGGCGGTCCGTCTCCACCCTGGTCATTCCGGGGCCATCGCCCGCAAGGCGGGCGATGGAACCCGGAATCCAGCTTCCCGGCGACACCTGGCCATCGTACGTGCATGCCGGTTGCGCACGCCCGCAGTCACGGAATGACGAACGTGCGGGATTGTGGCTCTCTGTTCCGGACCCCGCCATTTCCGCAGCGGACGCGCCGATCCAAAACCTGGATTCCGGATCGCGCCCGCTGCGCGGGCACGTCCGGAATGACGAAAGGTTGCTGCACCAGCGCGGACGTGGTCGCTGGATTGCATTGGTCGGCACATTGATGGCTGTGGCGCTGCTCACCGCCTGTTCCGGCAAGCAGGCGCAGCCGGATGCTACGAAACCCCACGACGTCACGCTGACCAAGGAACAGCAGCAGCACCTCAAGGTCGTCACCATCGAGCCTGCGGACTACCGCACCACCATCACCACCACGGGCGTGGTGGATTTCGACCACGACCGCGCGACGCAGGTGCTGGCGCCGTTCTCGGGTTCGGTCACCAGGGTGCTGGTGGACCTCGGTGACCACGTCAAAAAGGGCGAGGCGCTGGCGACACTGGATTCGCCGGATTTCGCCAGCGCAGCCGGCGCCTATCGCAAGGCGCTGCTGGCCGCCAGCGCAGCCGATGCGGTGGCGAAGAACGACCGCGCGCTGTTCGCGCGCCAGGCGATATCCGAGCGCGAGAACGCGCAGGCGCAGGCCGATGCCGCGAGTGCCGACGCCGACCGCGACGCGGCGCTGCAGACGCTGGTGTCGTTGCACGTCGATCCGAAGACGATCGACGAGATCCGCGCCGGCAAGCCGGTGGCGGGCGGCCAGGGCGTGGTGCGCGCGCCGATCACAGGCACGGTGGTCGAAAAATCCATCGCGCCGGGACAGACCCTTGCCGCCGGCGACACACCGGTCTTCACCATCGCCGACACCTCGAAGATGTGGGTGATGGCGCAGGTGTTCGGCGACGACGTCGCCCGCGTCCACGATGGTGATGCCGCCGAGATCGTCACCGGCGATGGCGGCAAGCCGCTCGTTGGCACCGTCACCAATGTCGGCGCGGTGGTCGACCCCGGCACGCGCTCGGTGCAGACGCGCGTCAGCGTCGACAACCCCGGCGGCGCGCTCAAGAAGCAGATGTATGTCAGCGTGCGGATCCGCGCGCACAAGGCGCAACACGGGTTGCTGGTACCGGTCTCGGCGGTCTTGCGCGACGAGGAGAACCTGCCGTTCGTGTACGTGCTCGACAAGCACGGCGGCTACGCGCGCCGGCCTGTCACGCTCGGCACCCGCGTCGATGACCGCTACGTGGTTCCCGAAGGGCTGAAGGCCGGCGCCAAGCTGGTCGCGGACGGCTCGATCTTCCTGCAGTTCATCCAGTCGCAATGAGCGCGCCGGAAATGCCAGGGGGCGGTCCGCGCAAGCCGTCGCTCATCAACCGTATCGTCGCGTTCGCGCTGGAACAGCGGTTGCTGATCATCCTGCTGTCGCTGGGCATTGCCGCGGCCGGCGTGTGGGCGTGGAAGGTCCTGCCGATGGACGCCTATCCCAACCTGTCGCCGCCGATGGTGGACATCGTCGCGCAGTGGCCGGGCCATTCGGCCGAAGAGGTCGAGCAGCAGATCACGGTGCCGATGGAGCTCGGCATGAACGCGATACCGGGCCTGGTCACCAAGCGCTCGATTTCGCTGTACGGCCTGTCCGATGTCACGCTCACTTTCAGCGACGACACCGACCATTACTTCGCGCGCCAGCGGGTGTTCAACCGCCTGCCGGGCATCGACCTGCCCGATGGCGTCTCGCCCGACGTCGGCCCGCTGTCGCCGCCTTCCGGACTGGTCTATCGCTACGTGCTGCAGAGCACAGACCGCTCGCCGATGCAGCTCAAGACCCTGCAGGACTGGGTGGTCGCGCCCCAGTACCGCTCGGTCCCGGGCGTCGCCGACGACTCGGGTTTCGGCGGCGGCACCATGCAGTACAAGGTGTTGCTGGACCCGGTGAAGATCGCGGGCCTCGGCCTGTCGGTGGCGCAGGTCGAGGACGCACTGGCTGCCAACAATTCCAACGCCGGCGGCGGCTTCTACCAGCAGGGTGGGCAGTTCTTCTACGTGCGAGGACTCGGGCGCATCAAGACGCCGAAGGACATCGGCAACATCGTGCTGGCGGTGCACGATGGCACGCCGGTGCTGGTGAAGGATGTTGCGAAGGTCAAGATCGGCATCGCGCCGCGCCTGGGCGAGTTCGGTTACATGAATCAGGACGACGCGGTCGAGGGCGTGATCCTGGCGCTCACCGGCTCCAAGACCGAGGACGTGCTGAAGCGGGTCGAAGCCAAGACCAGGGAACTCAACCAGTCGATCCTGCCCAGGGACGTCAGGATCCATCCGTACTACGACCTCACCCACCTGATCGACCAGACCAAGGGCGTGGTGATGCACAACCTCACCATCGGCCTCGTGCTCGTGGTGGTGGTGCTGGTGTTCTTCCTCTACGACATCCGCGCCGGGCTGATCGTGGCGGTGACGATCCCGCTGGCGCTGCTGTTCGCGTTCCTGTGCCTGGACCTCAAGAACGCCTCCGCCAACCTGCTTTCCATCGGCGCGGTGGACTTCGGCATCCTCGTGGATGGCGCGATCTTCATGGTCGAGAACATCTTCCGCGAGCTTGCCGCGCGGCGCGGCACCGACTACGACCTCAAGGAAGTGATCCTCACCGCCGCGGCCGAGATCGACCGACCGCTGGTGTACGCGGTCGCGGTGATCGTGGCGAGCTTCCTGCCGATCTACTTCCTCACCGGTCCATCGGGCACGTTGTTCAAGCCGATGGCCGACACCATGATCTTCGCGCTGATCGGATCCTTGGTGGTGACGCTGACCCTGCTGCCGGTGCTGTGCGGCCTGTTGATGCGCAAGGGCGTGCGCGAACGCCGCAACCGGATCTACGAGAAGTTCAAGCACTGGTACGTGCGCGCGCTCGAGCGCACCCAGGCACATGCGTGGCCGGTGACGATCGCGTCCGCGGTGCTGCTGGGATTGGCGTTGCTGATGATGCAGGGCATCGGCGCGGAGTTCATGCCACACCTCGACGAGGGTTCGCTGTGGGTGCGCGCGACCATGCCGTACTCGATCTCCTTCGACAAGGCCTCGGAAATCTCGCCGCAGATCCGCCACGTGCTGATGTCGTTCCCGGTCGTCACCACCGTCACCTCGGAGCTGGGCCGTCCCGACGACGGCAGCGATTCCACCGGCTTCTTCAACGACGAATTCTTCGTCGGGCTGAAGCCCTATTCCGAGTGGAAGGGCAGGTACCGCGACAAGGACGCGCTGATCGCCGCCATCGACAAGAAGCTGGAGCGCTTCCCCGGCATCCAGTTCAACTACACCCAGCCCGCCGAGGACGCGGTGGACGAGGCCGAGACGGGCCTCAAGAGCGCGCTGGCGGTGAAAATCTACGGGTCCGACCTCGCGACGCTGCAGAAGGAAGGCAAGGCCATCAAGCAGGTGATGGAACACGTGCGCGGCATCACCGACATCACGCTGGTGCACGAGCTGGGCCAGCCGAACCTGGCCATCAACGTCAACCGCGCGAAGATCGCGCGCTACGGCTTGAACGTCGATGACATCAACCATCTGATCGAGGCCGCGGTCGGCGGCGACGTCGCCACGACCGTGGTGCAGGGCGAAAAGTCGTTCGACCTCGTGGTGCGCCTGCAGAAGCGCTTCCGCGACAACCCGACCGAGATCGGCGACATTCCGGTTGCGACACCGGACGGCCAGCAGTTGCCGCTGAAGGAACTCGCCAGCATCAAGGTCGAGAACGGCGCGTCGTTCATCTACCGCGAAAACGGTTCGCGCTACATCGGCGTGCAGTTCTCGGTGCAGGGCCGCGACCTCGCCGGCGCGGTCAACGATGCGATCCACCAGGTCGCGCAGAAGGTCAAGCTGCCGCAGGGCTATCGCCTGGAGTGGGGCGGCGAGTACAAGGAATACACCGCTTCGCGCGCGCAGATGCGCGTGATCCTGCCGATCACGGTGCTGGTGATCTTCGGCCTGCTGTTCGTGCTGTACGACAACTTCAAGTTTCCGTTGATCACGGTGATCGGCGTGCTGCTGTCGGCGCCGGTCGGCGCGGTGTTCGCGATGTGGGTCACCGGCACGCCATTTTCGGTGTCTTCCGGGATCGGTTTCATCGTGCTGTTCGGCGTTTCGGTGCTGACCGGCGTCGTCTACATCTCCTGCGCCAACGAACTCCGGCTCGGCGGCATGGACAAGCTCGCCGCCGCGCACGAAGCGGCGGCGCTGCGCCTGCGGCCGATCCTGATGACCGCGCTGGTCGCGGCGCTCGGCCTCCTGCCCGCCGCCATTGCGCACGGCGTCGGCACTGATTCGCAGCGCCCGTTTGCGCTGGTGATCGTCGCCGGAATGATCTCGCGCCTCGCGATCGGCATCTTCCTGATGCCTGCGCTCTACAAGCTGGTGGCACGCGAGGGTGACCGGTTGCGGGTGTGAAGCCGTGGTCGTGGAGAAAAAGACGGGCGCTGCGTGGCGCCCGTCCGGATCGCAACCGTGGCGATGGAGTCAGAAGCGGTATTCCATGTTGACGGTGTAGACCTTCGCGTGGATCTTGTATCCGTGCTTGCGGATCTGGTAGTAATCGAAATTCACGCCAAGGCTCAGGTGACGGTTGAAATCCACACCGGTTCCCACGCCGGCATAGCCGTTGGTGCCACGGTCGCTGTCGGAGTAGGTTGTGCTGCTGCCGTTATCCGCGATGGTGGCCCGTGCGTCGAGCTTCCAGTTGAAGAATCCGGCGCGCGCCGAGATGTACCACTTGTCGGTCGGGTTGAAGTGGCCGTCCAGGCCCACGGTCCAGCCCTTGCCGGACAGCTTGGCGCTGTCGCCGAGATCGTCGTGCGCGCTGACGCTGCCGAGATCGACGTAACCGGCTTCCACGCCGATGAACTGCGATCGCCAGCCGCCGGTGACCTGGAAGCTGGTGTCAGAGTCGCTGCCGGAAACACCCTGAGTCGTTGCGCGGTAATGTGCGGTGCCCGCGCCGCCGTTGATGAACCAGCCCGTCAGGTCTTTTGCCTGCGCGCCGCTTGCAATGCACGCAGCCGCCGTGAACAGCGCAAGCGCTGTCAGTGTCCTTTTCATTGTGTTGTCCCCTTTTTGTCCAGGTTCCGTTGGATTTCCCGGCATTGCACCGGGTCAACCACCAGCATGGTGGCCTGCGCATTTTAGGGTCGGCCAGCAGCACTGGCAACTGCGCACTTGCGCGTCAGCAAATCAAGAAATGCACGTGGCGCGCGAGGTTGACCGGACCGTCCCCATGCAGGCGGGTGTCGCGCGGGACGTTCAGCGATCGATGCGCCAGCAATGGGTTTTCGCGACGTGGGAGCCGGTTGGCGGAATCCATGCGCAGCGGACATTGCCTTCGCGGCCGCGGGTCAGGATGTGGTTGGCCGTCTCCTGGGCGTTGTACAGCTCGACCCGTTGCGCGTCGTCCATGGCCTGGATGTTGCCGTGACGCTGGAACATCGCCGACATCGTGGCGATCTGCTCCTCGACGCGCGCACGGTTCCGCGCGGACAGGAATGCATAGGCACCGCCGGCCTGCATGCCTGCCTGAACCTGCGCGAGCTGCGCGTGGAAGCTCTCCGGTGTGCTGATGTTGAACGGTTTGGCGGGCGCCGGGCTGGCGAGCGCCGCGCCCGCAACCAGCACGAATGCGGCGGCGGCCAGGAAAAATCGATGCACGGACAAGACACACCTTCCTCGTCGGGGGACGCTGCAGTTCACTGTGGAAAGTTTGGTGCCCCGCCCGTTAGGGCGTCGTAAATGCATGATCGGATGGGGCCACCGTGATCGCGGCTGACACGAAAAACCCGCGCCTGGCGCGGGTTTTTCATCGAAACCTGGTGCCCAGGAAAGGACTCGAACCTTCACAGAGTTGCCTCCACTAGCACCTGAAGCTAGCGCGTCTACCAATTCCGCCACCTGGGCAGGTGTGGACTCGCGGCGTCTGGCGCCAGCGAGCCGCGTACCATAGCGCCCCGCCGGCGCGGCTGTCAATCGCCGGCACGGTCCGGGGCGCCTTGCGCCGTGCCGGCTGCGATACTAGCTTGGCCGCTGTCGCATGAGGAAGCGGAAATGCACAAGCGAATCTTTGGTGTGATCACGGCTGCTGCCTTGCTGGCGTTGCTGGCGGTGCCTGCGCTGGCGGCGTTGAAGCCGGGTGCGGCGGCGCCGGACTTCACGGCCACCGCCAGCCTGGCCGGCAAGGACTTCACGTTCTCGTTGAAGCAGGCGCTGGCCAAGGGGCCGGTGGTGGTCTATTTCTATCCGGCGGCCTATACCGGTGGCTGCGACCTCGAGGCGCACACCTTCGCGGCCGAAAGCGGGAAGTTCAAGGCGGCGGGCGCGACCATCATCGGGGTCTCGGCCGATTCGGTCGCGCGGCTCAACCGGTTTTCTGCCGACCCGAAGTACTGCGCCGGCAAGTTTGCGGTGGCGTCGGATCCCGATGGCGCCATCGCCGCGCGCTACGGCCTGGAGATGATGCCGCCCCAGAAGGGTGTGATCGACGTGCTGGGCAAGCCGGTGACGCACGGTTTCCTGCCGCGCACCACGTTCGTGCTGGACCGTGAAGGCAAGGTGGTGGCGGTGTTTTCTTCCAGGCGTGATCGCCTGACGCCGGACCAGCACGTGCATCGTTCGCTGGCGATCGTCGAGCGCCTGCAGGCCGGAAGGGCGCCATAGGCGGCGGGTCTTGCTTTCCGGCCGCCGCGCCGCGACGCTGGCGCAATGCCCAGACGCAAAAAACCCTCATCCCGTACGGCGCGCCAGTCCGGCGCGCGCGCAAAGTCAGGCAACAAGAAGGCTGCCAGGGCGCAGACGGATCCGGTTGCGGCCCGGCCGCCGGGGCGCAAGCGCGGCAAGCCGAAGCGTCGCGGCGGCATCGTCGATCCGCACGCCGAACGCGAGGCGCAACGGTACGCGCACCCGATTCCCAGCCGCGAGGCGATCCTGGCGCTTCTGGAAGAGCACGGCAGCCTGTTGCGGCCCGATGCGATCGAGGAGGCGCTGGGCCTGGACGATGCCGAGCGCCGCGAGGCGCTGGACAAGCGCCTGCGCGCGATGCTGCGCGACGGGCAGTTGCTGGAAAGCCGGCGCGGCGGGCTTGCCCCCGCCGGACGCATCGGCCTGATCGCGGGCACGGTGCTGGCCAACGCCGACGGCTACGGGTTCCTGCGCCCGGACGAGGGCGGCGAGGACCTGTACCTGTCGCCGGCGCAGATGCGCCGGGTGCTGCACGGCGACCGGGTGCTGGCCTCGGTGGTCGGCATTGATCGGCGCGGGCGCCAGCAGGGTGCGATCCGCGAGGTGCTGGAGCGGCGCTCGCCCCGGCTGGTGGGGCGGGTGGTCGAGGAACACGGCGTGGTGGTGGTCGATCCCGACGACCGCCGCTTGCACCAGGATGTGTTGATTCCACCGGATGCGCGCAACGGCGCATACGCCGGCCAGATCGTGGTCGCCGAAATCGTGGACCCGCCGACTCCGCAGCGCGGGCCCATCGGGCGCATCGTCAGCGTGCTGGGCGAGTGGCTCGAACCTTCGTTGATCGTGGAAATGGCGATCGAGAGCCACGGCCTGCCGCACGCGTGGCCCGAGGACGTGACGCGCGAAGCCGAGGCGATCGAACAGCAAGTCAGCAAGGCCGAACACGCCGGCCGCGTGGACCTTCGCAATGTACCGCTGGTCACCATCGACGGCGCCGACTCGCGCGATTTCGACGATGCGGTGTATGCCGAGCCGGTGCGCGGCGGCGGTTTCAAGCTGATCGTGGCGATCGCCGACGTGTCGCACTACGTCGAACCGGAAACCGCCCTGGACGAGGAGGCCTACCAGCGCGGCACCTCGGCGTACTTTCCCGGATTCGTGGTGCCGATGCTGCCGGAAACGCTGTCCAACGGCATCTGCTCGCTGAACCCGGATGCCGACCGTCTGTGCATGGCCTGCGAGATGCGCGTGGGTGCCAGGGGCGAGGTCACGCGCGCGAAGTTCTACCCCGCGCTGATGCGCTCGCACGCGCGCCTGACCTACGATCAGGTCTGGCAGGTGGTCGGCGAGCGCGACCGCGAGGCACGTCGCGCGATGGGCAAGCTGCTGCCGCACGTCGATCACCTGCACAAGCTGTACGAGGCCTTCGACGCGGCGCGCAAGCGGCGCGGCACGATCGAGTTCGAGACAACCGAGGTCGACTACCGGCTCGACGAGCACGGGGAAGTCGTGTCGCTGGGCTCGCACGAGCGCAACGACGCGCACAAGCTGATCGAGGAATGCATGGTCGCGGCCAACGTGCAGGCGGCGAAGTTTCTGGAGAAGAAAAAGATCCCCGCGCCGTTTCGGGTGCATGCGCCGCCGCCCGCGGACAAGTACGAGGATCTGCTGGCCTTCCTGCGCGAATTCAAGCTGAAACTGCCGGCCCTGGACAAGGTGAAGCCGCGCGATTTCGCGTCGCTGCTCAAGCGCGTGGCCGATCGTCCCGACGCCGAACTGTTCCGCTCGGTGCTGCTGCGTGCACAAAGCCTCGCGAGCTACCAGAGCGCCAACCACGGTCATTTCGGGCTGGCCCTTTCCGCCTACGCGCACTTCACCTCGCCGATCCGGCGTTATCCGGATCTGCTGGTCCATCGCGCGATCCGTTACGCGCTGGAGGGCGGAAAGCCATCGGCCTATCTTTACACCGAGAGCAAGATGGCGACCATGGCCGCGCACTGCTCACGCACCGCGCGCCGCGCCGAGGAAGCCGAGCGCGACGTGGACGACCGCTACAAGTGCGCGTGGATGGAGCAGCACGTCGGCTCCGAGTTCGATGGCATCATCACCGGCGTCACCTCGTTCGGCTTGTTCGTGGAGCTCGACGAGTCGAAGGTTTCCGGGCTGGTGCACATCACCCAGTTGCGCAACGATTACTACCAGTTCGACGCCCGCCGCCATGAGCTCAAGGGCGAACACACCGGGCAGGTGTTCCGGCTGGGCGATGAGGTACGCGTCAAGGTGCTGCGCGCCAGCATGGAAGACCGCAAGATCGATTTCCGGATGGTATCGGGTCGTGATGAGGGAACACGAGGCACGGGCGAAAAACAACGTCGGCGCCGATGAGCATGATTCTCGTCATCCCGGTCGCCGCGCAGCGGCGATCCCGAACCCGGCGACTTTCGGTCATCAAGGCACCGGGTTCCGGGTTCTGCCCGCAACGAGCGCCGGCAGCGCCGGAATGACGGGATTGGAAACACCTGCCCTGCCAACGAGGCGCGCGGCATCACCATGAGCGAAACCTGGATTGTCGGCATCCACCCGGTCGAAGGCGCGCTGGCCAACGATCCGTCGCGCGTGCACGAGATGCTGGTCGAGCGCGGAAACCACAACACCCGCGTCACGGCATTGGCCGACGAGGCCAGGCGGCTTGGCGTGCGCGTGCAGACGCGCCCGCGCGCGATGCTCGACAGGGTTTCCGGGCACGCCCGGCACCAGGGCGTCGCGGTCCGCTACGAGACGCCGCCGACCCGGGGCGAGCATGACCTTGCAGCCCTGTTGGAAGCCGACGATGCGATGTTCGTGGTGCTCGATGGCATCACCGATCCGCACAACCTCGGCGCCTGCCTGCGCAGCGCGGCGGCGGCCGGCGCAACGGCCGTGATCGTGCCCAAGGATGGGGCGGTCGGGATCACGCCGGTGGTGCGGCGCGCCTCGGCCGGCGCGGTGGGCCGGGTGCCGCTGCTCGAGGTCACCAACCTCGCGCGCACGCTGCGCGAATTGAAGGATGCCGGCGTGTGGCTGACAGGGCTTGCCGGCGATGCCGGGGCCGCGCTGTATGACATCGACCTCACCGGGCGCACCGCGTTGGTGGTCGGTGGCGAAGGCGAGGGCATGCGACGCCTCACGCGCGAGGCCTGTGACCATCTGGCACGCATCCCGATGCCCGGCGAGATGGAGAGCCTGAACGTGTCGGTGGCTACGGGCATCGCATTGTTCGAAGCGGTCAGGCAACGGACACGGGAGAATCCATGAACATTCCCTGGCATGAATGGGCCGGCTTTGTCGGCGTCGCGCTGGTGTTGCTGGCGTTTTTCCTGCTGCAGTCCCGCAAGCTGCACGGCAACGGCTGGATCTACCAGTTGATGAATGCACTGGGAGCGATCGGCGTGATGCTGTCGTTGCTGTTCGGTGCGTTCAACCTGCCGGCTTTTCTGCTCGAGGCCGCGTGGCTGGCGATCAGCATCTACGGCATGCTGGTGGGTTGGCGCCGCCGGCCCACATGATCCTGACCCGCATTGCCCGCATGTCGCGCCGGATCCCGCGTGCGGCGCCGGGAAAGCCCTCTCCCCCGCAATGCGTTGCGGGGGAGAGCGTTGGGTGAGGGGGCGAAGTCGCAATGTGCGACGTAGCTTCGGTCCAGACAGCATGAGCCCGGTTGCGTTGCATGTTCATGGCTGGTTTTCGCCGGGTGTTGACCACATCCCCCTCACCCCGGCCCTCTCCCCCAACGATGCAGCCGTTGGGGGAGAGGGGGTCTTCACAACCTGCGTGCGGCGCCGGGAAAGCCCTCTCCCCCGCAATGCGTTGCGGGGGAGAGGGTTGGGTGAGGGGGCGGGGCTGCAATGTGCGATGTCGCTGGATTCGAAACGAAATGAGCCGGGTTGCAGTGCATGCTCACGACCCTTTGTCGCGGGTAGCTGACCGCGCCCCCTCACCCCGGCTTTCTCCCCCAATGATGCAGCCGTTGCGGGAGAGGGGCTTCCGACAGTTGCGTGTTTGCGTAGCTGAATGTGATCCTGTGGAACCGATGATGGATGAACGTTACCGGCGCATCTACGCGGCCATCGCCGCGATTCCCGCAGGACGGGTTGCCAGTTACGGCCAGATCGCCGCGCGCGCGGGATTGCCCGGCCGCGCGCGGCTGGTCGGTACGGCACTGCGCGACACGCCGGACGACGTACACCTGCCGTGGCATCGCGTGCTGCATGCGGACGGAACCATCGCGCTGCCACGCGGAAGCCGGGCATTCCACGAACAGTCGCGGCGGCTGCGTGCCGAAGGCGTGGATGTGCGCAACGGCCGCGTGCCCATGGCCGCGTTCGGCCTCGACCACGACCTCGATCGGGCCTTGTGGCGCATGGACGAAACGCAGGATGCTTGACGCTTGTGCCGATGGCCGCTGTAATACCCCGTTCACGGTCGCCCGTTGGCGCCATGCGGCGTCGCGATGCGCGCAACGCGTTCGCGCGATCAACACCCCGTGGCCAGGTAGCTCAGTTGGTAGAGCAGCGGACTGAAAATCCGCGTGTCGGTGGTTCGATTCCGCCCCTGGCCACCATTCCCTTCCAGACACACGCAACACCCGGTTTTCGGACTGCGGGCATGCCTCGTTTCGCCCAAAGCGTCATTTCGGGGGCTGCCCGCGCGGTTTGCGGGCACAACCCGGAATCCCGTTTTCCGTACCAAACTCGATAGCCGGACAGATGTTCCGCTTCCCGCCGCTCGCCGCGGATCGGAACCGGCGCAGGTTCCCGGACGTGCTTCAGCGAAAGCCGGGATCGTTCCTGAGCAAATCCTTCAGTCGCCGCTTCGCCGAGTCGAACCGTACGCCGGCGGGGTCGAATGCGTCGGGGTCGAAATCCTCACCCAGCCATTCCAGAAATTGCTCGCCTTCATCATCGGCGTTGGTCGGGTCGGCGAGCACGGCGCACAGGCGCTGGTAGCCGGGCAGGCCGCCGCAGTCTTCCGGCGGACAGGCGCGGGCGCCGTCGATGCAGCGTGGATACCTCGTACCGGCCTCGCGCGGCACGACCGCTTCCAGCACGACCCGGTGGCGCCAGTCGTCGCCAAAGTCGTACACGTAGTCGCCCTGGCTGCCGGGCGCGTCGAAGAATTCGGCGACGGGCACGTCCCAGTCGGCCCGGACCGGCGTGTCGCCCATGTCCAGGTCATCCATCGGGATGCCGATCTGCACGTGTCGGCCTTGCTCCTCGAAGTGGAATGCATGCAGGTGTATGTCATCCCAGCCCATGGCGTCATTGATCGCGCAGTGCAGGTCCCAGAAACTGGCGTTGCCTGCAAGCTGGATGCGCCGCCAGATGGGCGGTCTGACGCCGGACAGCGTGATCTTGAACTGACGGACTTCCGGCAGTTCCGCGGCAGGCTTCCGGGGCTTGCGGCGGGCCTGCCCGGCGGCCGGCTCTTCAGGGGCGGGGTCGCCGAAGAACTGCCTGAACAGGCGATGTCCGCTGTCGACGGCTTCGTCGCTGAGCGAGACGCTGCGTGCGCGTCTGCGCGGATTGCTGATCAGGCCGCGCTCGTGCAGGCGATCCAGCGCGTCCCAGTCCAGCGATTTCCATGCGCGATGGCCGCCCGGTTCCCTGAAACTGTTGAGCCACAGCAGCGCCAGGATGATGTCGTCGAATCGGTCGCGGTCAAAGTCGTCGGTCATGGTGCGGGTACGCGATGAGTGACGCATCGCATTGTACGGAACGTTGCGATCGGGAACATCCCCGCCATCGCCTCGGCTTCGACCACTGGCAAATGTTCGCCCAGGAAAGGTCTGATCAAACCTTGCCATCGTCATTCCCGCGGAAGCGGGACTGCCGAGGCAGAGCCTGTCCCGGACTCGATCCGGGAATGCCGTAGCGAACGTCGGCAAAGCCGACGGCCCGAAGGGTGAGCTGCGGGACGCAGCGAATAATCCAGTGTCTACTCCGCAACGTGTTGCAATACAAAGGCACTGGATCCCGGATATCGCTCCGCGACTGCGTTTGCAGAGCCTGCCCCGGACTCGATCCGGGGATTGCAAACGCGAACGCCGAAGGCGGCGCGCAGCGCGAGCGCCATGGATGGCGCGAGTATTCCGGGATGACGAGCAAAATCAGAGTTTCCCTAACTCGCCGGCATTGGAGCCGCGGTTCTTTCCGCGGGTATGGTGGCTTTGCACACGATGTGACCACGTTTACGGAGCTGAGCCGTACTATTCGTACGCCTCACGGCTCGAGCCGCCAACTCGCGAAGGAAACGTCTTGTCATTGTGGCAGTAACGTTGACAGTGACATGTCGATCGACGTCGTTGAAATACGCGATACAACGCGTGCTACAACAACGGGTTGAGGTTTGGCGTGAGGGGACCCGGCGCTTGCAAATGCAGCCGAATTGCATCGTTTCGTGTCGTGGCGGGCACTGCCCCGGCGGGTTCGGCGGTTCGCGCGGTTCCCGGTTGCCTCTGGCTCAAGTCTGGGACGGGCTTCCGGGGCCTGCGTCCTTGGGCATCGAACTGTAGGTCTGCGGAACGGATGTTGACTCGCAACGCATTGTATTTGGAAGAATGTCGTCCCTGGAGCCGGCGTTCGGCGCATCTGCCGGTGGCTGGTGACGTGGTCGTCGTGACTCGTGGTAGGCACTTTGATGTGTTGTATTGCTTGACTGTGCGGTGATGTTCATGAACGAAGCTATGATACCGTGTTGCTGGTAATGTGGTTTGTATATACAGTGAAGTTGTTCGAGACAGGGATGTTCCATGAAGCTCAAGATTTCCCATCGGGTATCGGAAAAGCTGCGCGACAAGCATCACGTCACTCCCCAGGAACTCATGGAGTGCTTCGAGAATCGCCGAGGTCGCGATCTGTTCGACACCCGCGCCGAGCACCAGACGGATCCAAAGACGCGTTGGTTTCTGGCCTGCACCAATCACAACCGCTTGCTGAAAGTCGTGTTTGTTCCGGATGTCGCGGGAAGCATGTGGAGATCAAGACCGCTTGCGAGCCGAACGATGCGGAAATTCGGATCTACCGGAAGTACGGCTCGGCATGACATGTTGTCAACCGCGCGCCTGCGGGGCGCGCTGAAAATGAGTCGACAGGAGAACGATATGGCCACCAATCGCAAAAAGACGGCTGCCCATGGCAGCAACCCGTGGGAGACGGGGGCGCTGGGTCAGAGCGCAGAACATGTGCGCGTCGCCACCGACGCCGAGATGCGCGAGGTGGACGATGCGCTGGAACTGCAGATGATCTCGATCCGCCTGCAGAAAGGGCTGCTGGATGCGCTCAAGGAGATCGCGAAGCACCATGGCGTCGGCTACCAGCCGATGATCCGCGATCTGTTGAACCGCTTCGCGCGGTCGGAAATCCAGACGATCCTGCAGGATCGCCTCTCCAGCCTCGATGACAGCGCCGCGTCGACGCCACCCATGAAGCCGGTGGATGACTTTGTCGAGCGGCTGAGAGCTGCGTGACGGTTCGAGCCATTCGTGGATGAACAAAGGCCCCGCTTGGCGGGGCCTTTTGTTAGTGAACCGGTAGTCGCTGGCACGTCGGTGCCGTGAAGCGGTCCGGCATGACGCTGTTGGCGTGACCTGATTAGGGCTGTTTCTCAGCCAGTTGATGTTGGCATGATACTCACCAAGT
>CAZAXF010000066.1:0-10176 GCA_964489055.1 uncultured Rhodanobacter sp.
TGAGCATCCGCACCGGCTTGCCGTTGTGGACCAGCCGGAACGCGACCTCCGGGCGCGCCAGCGCCAGCGAGCGCACCAGTTCGTCGATGTGGCCGAACTCGGTGCGTTCGGCGCGCAGGAACTTGCGCCGCGCCGGCACCGCGTGGAACAGGTCGCGCGCCTCGACGGTGGTGCCGACCGGATGCGCGGCCGGTTGCGGCGCGCCCTTGCCGCCGCCCTCCACGCGCGTGGCGTGGGCGTCGTCGGAGCGCCGCGAGGTGATCGTCATCCGCGACACCGAGGCGATCGATGCCAGCGCCTCGCCGCGAAAACCCATGCTGGCCACGCGCGTCAAATCATCGAAGCTCGCGATCTTGCTGGTGGCATGCGGCGCCAGCGCCAGCGGCAGCTCGTCCGGGGCTATGCCGGCACCATCGTCACGCACCCGGATAAGCCGCATGCCGCCGTGCTCGACCTCGATGTCGATGCGGCGCGCACCGGCATCGAGGCTGTTTTCGGCCAGTTCCTTGACCACCGATGCCGGGCGCTCGATCACCTCGCCGGCGGCGATCTGGTTGACAAGTTCCGGGGACAGCGGACGAATGGAAGACATCACACGAAGCATAGTGGAAGTGCGTGGTTGCTGGTGCTCGTGGGGTCAAAAACCCGGCCACGGATTTTCACGGATGCGCACGGATCAGAAGCCCGTGCGCATTTCGGGATCAATGCTCCGCGAGGTCTGCGCGCGATTCGAAGAAAAAGCCCGCCCCCGCGCTTTGCGCGGGGGAGCGGGAGCGCCAGGCGCGCGCGCAGCCTGCCGGGACAACCTTGGCGACATCGAGTTTCCTGATTGGCTGTCCCTCAGCCAGTTGGTGCTGACATGACACTCACCAGGTTCGTCATTCCGGGGCTCCCGGAGGGAGAACCCGGAATCCAGCTCTTCGCATCGACCGTCGAAAGCTGGATTCCGGGTTCCATCGCCGATGAAGCCGGCGATGGCCCCGGAATGACTGAGGTAGAGAGTGCATCCAATGCCAACATGGCTGGGGAAGCGGAACGCTTCGCGAGGTCTGCGCGCGATTCGAAGAAAAAGCCCGCCCGCCCCCCGCGCTTTGCGCGGGGGAGCGGGAGCGCCAGGCGCGCAGCCTGCCGTGACAACCTTGGCGACATCGAGTTTCCTGATTGGGCTGTCCCTCAGCCAGTTGGTGCTGACATGACACTCACCAGGTTCGTCATTCCGGGGCTCCCGGAGGGAGAACCCGGAATCCAGCTCTTCGCATCGACCGTCGAAAGCTGGATTCCGGGTTCCATCGCCGATGAAGCCGGCGATGGCCCCGGAATGACTGAGGTAGAGAGTGCATCCAATGCCAACATGGCTGGGAAGCGGGCGGATCAGGTCGGGTCTTGATCCGTGCGCATCCGTGGAAATCCGTGGCAACTGCCTTGCTTGTCTGCCGTGTCGACGCACGCAACGCGCCAACGCGTCAGCCGCCCACGATGCGGTAGCAGGGCACGTAGCGGCTGCCGGGAAGTTTCATGCGCTGCTGCGCGACGAAGCTTTGCAGCAACGTGTCCAGGGCACGCATGTACTCAGGATCGCCGTGGATTTCGTACGGGCCGTGTTCCTCGATCTGGCGCATGCCCTCTTCCTTGACGTTGCCGGCGACGATGCCCGAGAAGGCGCGCCGCATGTCGGCAGCCAGCTCGTGCGGCGGACGGCCGCGGCGAAGATCCAGCGCGGCCATCACCGCGTGGGTGGGAGTGAATGGCTGCTGGAATGGCAAGTCGATGGTGATTTCCCAGTTGAAGAAGAACGCGTCGTGCTGTTCGACACGGTGCGCGCGCACGGTCTGGATGCCGTCCTGGATCGCGTGCGCCACGGCCACCGGATCGTCGATGATGATGCGGTAGCGCCGGGCCACGTCCTCGCCCAGCAGCAGGCGCAGGAATTGGTCGATCTGCCGGAAATACGACGCCGATTCGGGCGGCCCGGTGAACACCAGCGGAAACGGCACGCCGGCGTTGGCCGGATTCATCAGGATGCCGAGCAGGTACAGGATTTCCTCGACCGTCCCGACGCCGCCCGGAAACACGATGAGGCCATGGCCGGTGCGCACGAAGGCTTCCAGGCGTTTCTCGATGTCCGGCAGGATCACCAGGCTGTTGACGATCGGGTTGGGCGACTCGGCCGCGATGATGCTGGGCTCGGTCAGGCCGATGTAGCGGTTCTCGTAGTGGCGCTGCTTGGCGTGCGCGATGGTCGCGCCCTTCATCGGCCCCTTCATCGCACCCGGCCCGCAGCCGGTGCAGATGTCCATGCCGCGCAGCCCGAGCTGGTAACCGACGGTTTTCGAGTAATCGTATTCCTCGCGCGAAATCGAGTGCCCGCCCCAGCACACCACCAGGTTCGGATCGAAGTGCGCACGCAGCACCCGCGCGTTGCGCAGGATGTCGAACACCGCGTGGGTGATGCCGCTGGAATCGGCGAGGTTGTATTCGCCCGATTCGAGCCGGGTGGACTCGTACACGATGTCGCGCACCACCGCGAACAGCAGCTCGTTGGTGCCGCGGATGATCCTGCCGTCCACGAATGCCTGGGCCGGTGCGTTCTTCAGGTCCAGTTGCACGCCGCGGTCCTGCTGCAGCACCTCGATGTCGAAGTCCGGGTATTGGTCGAGCAGGGCGCGGGCGCTGTCGTGCATCGCGCCGGAGGTAAGCACCGCCAGCGCACACGAGCGCAGCAGGCCGTGCAGCCCCGCGGTGGTGGCATTGTGCAGCCGCGCGATTTCGGCGCGCGAGAGCACGTCCAGCGTGCCGGCCGGCACGATCCGGGCATTCACGGTCGCAGGCCGCGAGGCGCTTCGATCGCCAACGTCATTCATGCAATGGATCCCTCGTCACGGCGGTCGCGGGACGCGGGGCGAGCCGCTCGCGGACTGCCCGCGCATCCGAATCGCCCATGATAACGGGCATCGCGGCCCGCCGGCCTCACGCGGCAGCGTGCAGGTAGCTCTCCAGCCCGCCCAGGAACATCTGCACCGAGAGCGCGATCAGCAGCATGCCCATCACGCGTTCCAGTGCGCTCAGCACGCTTTCGCCCAGCAGCTTGAACAGCCAGGTGGAGCTCAGCAGGATCACGGCGGTCGCCGCCCACGCCACGAGCAGCGCCACACCCCACTCCACCTCGCGGCCGGGCTGGGTGCTGGTCAACAGCAGCAGCGCCGCCATCGCCGACGGTCCCGCGACGCCGGGAATCGCCAGCGGCACGATGAACGGCTCGCCCTGCCCCGGCGGGCCGAAGATGCCGCCGTCCGCGGGCGGGAACACCATCTTGATCGCGATCAGGAACAGCACGATACCGCCCGCCATGCTGATGGCTTCCTGCTGCAACTGCATGATCGCAAGCAGCCCGCGTCCGCCGACCAGGAACGCAATCAAAACCGCCAGCGCGATCAGCAACTCGCGTACCATCACCCAGCGCCGCCGCCGCGGCGGCACTTCCTTGAGGATCGACAGGAAGAACGGGACGTTGCCCAGCGGATCGAGCACCAGGAACAACATCACGCCCGCCGAGAGGATGGTCATTTGGGTTTGCATGGAGTGTTCGGGGTTCGGGAATCGTGGGCCAGGGACCGGGGACCGGGGACCGGGGACCGGGGACCGGGGACAGCGTAACGATGAAATGTATTGTGAGCTAACGGTTACGTGGGACACCCATCGGGAAAAGCAAGGCCCCTGCGATCTCGAGCCAGCGTGCCACGTACACCACGCATTGCAGATCGCCCCGGTCGAAACAAGCCGACCAATCCGCCCGGTCCCGCAACCAACATCTCGCGCACCCCAACCACGCGCGGGATGGCATCCCGGGCGGAACTATCCCGGTCCCCGGTCCCCGGTCCCCGGTCCCCGCTCTTCGCGCAAATCCAGCACCTTCCCCCGCGCCGCCGCCGCGTCCGGGCTCAACAGGTACAACACCGCACGCGCCGCGGCGTCGGGAGGCGCGATGGTGGCGGGGTCTTCGCCGGTCCACACGGTGCGGCGCAGCGCGGTGCGCATCGGGGCGGGCACCAGCGCATGCACGCGCATCGGTGTTTCGTCGGTTTCCTCGTGCAGGATCGAAGCCAGGCCTTCCAGCCCGGCCTTGGCCACGCCGTAGGCGCCCCAGTGCGCGCGGCCCATGCGCGCGGGATCATCCAGCACGAACACCACCGCGCTGTCCTCACGCTCCAGCAGCAGCGGCATGCACGCCTGTGTCAGCAGGAAGGGCGCGGACAAATCGACGTGCAGCGTGCTGATCCAGGTTTCCGGCGCCAGCATGCCGAGCGGCGTCAGCCCTTCCATCTTGGCCGCCGCGTGCACCACGCCGTCGAGCCGGCCCAGCTGGCGTTCCACCGACTGCGCGAAACCGTGGTATTCCATCGGTGAGGCACCCTGCAGGTCCATCGGCTGCAACACCGGCTGCGGCACGTCGGGCAGCGCCGCGATTTCGTCGTAGACCGGTTCCAGCGCGCGCGTCTTGCGGTCGGCCAGCAGCACGGTGGCGCCGGCCTGCGCGCACAGCAACGCCGACGCGCGGCCCAGGCCGCCCGCCGCACCGGTGATCAGGATGACGCGACCCGCCAACGCGCCGTCGGCGGGCTTCCAGTCCGCCGGAAGGCGCGTGACCGGGAGGCTCATTGCGCGGCGGCTTGCTTGGCGGCCTCCTCGACCATGCGCTGCAGCTCGCCGGACTGGTAGAGCTCCAGGGTGATGTCGCAACCGCCAATCAGCTCGCCGTTGATGAACAGTTGCGGGAAGGTCGGCCAGTTGGAATAGCGCGGCAGGTTGGCGCGGATTTCCGGGTCCTCCAGCACGTTCACCGAGAAGTACTCGGTGCCGATGGCGTTGAGCGCCTGCGAGGTGCGCATGGAAAACCCGCACATCGGAAAATCGGGCGTGCCCTTCATGTACAGCACGATGGGATGCCCGGAAAGGGTCTGCTTGATGCGTTCGGTTACGTCCATAAAGGGTCTACAATGAAAAGCCGTGTCTTGTGAACTGCGTGAATTGTATCAGGCCCTTCACGCAGCCAGGCCTACACTTCCACCCACCCCCACCCAAGGAGAATCCCCATGGCGATCGAACTTCCCCCGCTGCCCTACGAGCGCAATGCACTGGCCCCGCACATCTCCGAGGAAACGCTGGAGTACCACTACGGCAAGCATCACGCGGGCTACGTGAAAAAGCTCAACGGCCAGATCGAGGGCACCGAGTTTGCGAACATGAACCTTGAGGCCATCGTGAAAAAGGCCACCGGCGGCATGTTCAACAACGCCGCGCAGACCTGGAACCACACCTTCTACTGGAATTCCATGTCGCCCAAGGGCGGCGGCGATCCTTCCGGCAAGCTGGCCGACGCCATCACCAAGGCGTTCGGCGATGTCGACAAGTTCAGGGCCGAGTTCTCCAAGGTCGCCACCGGCACCTTCGGTTCCGGCTGGGCCTGGCTGGTACAGCGCGCCGACGGCTCGCTGGGACTGGTGTCAACGTCCAACGCGGGCACGCCGATCACCGGCTCCGACCGCCCGCTCCTGACCTGCGACGTGTGGGAACACGCCTACTACATCGACTACCGCAACGCACGCGCCAAGTACATCGACGCGTTCTGGAACCTGGTGAACTGGGAGTTCGCGGCCAGCCAGATGGCCTAGGGCGCGTCTGGTTTTCCTCGTCATCCCGAAATCGCGAAGCGATATCCGGGACCCAGCGACGTTGTATTTCAACAGGTTCCGTGAAAGACACTGGGTAGACTCGCCGCGTCCTGCGGCTCGCCCTGCGGGCCGCCTGTGGCGTTCGCGTTTGCAATCCTGCAAACGCAGTCCGCTTTCGCGGGAATGACGACGGTGGGTTTCAATCAGCGCTTTCCTGGCGAAGCACCCCGGAAAACCCCTGAACCGTCATTCCGGGGTCCGCGCTGGCTTGCCGGCGCGGGAACCCGGAATCCGCCGTTGTTGCGTTGCGACGGAGGGCAGATTCCGGATCGCACCCACTTCGTGGGTCCGTCCGGAATGACGAGGATATTTCCAGGACAACACTCCAGGACCCATCACGGCGCGCCCCGCGCAATGCGGGGCGCTTCGCGCGTCATTTCGCGGCGGCTTCGACCGCCCTCGCCAGTTGCGCCACCAGGCGCTGCACTTCCTCGGCGTCTTCGCTCTCGATGGTCACGCGTACCAGCGGTTCGGTGCCCGAGGGCCTGAGCACCACGCGGCCGTGGCCATCCAGCAGCTTCCGGACCTCGTCCAGCGCCTGCTGCACCGTTGCGGCGCGAACCACCTCGCGCGCGCCCGCGGCGCGAATGTTGCGCGTGATCTGCGGCAGCTTGTCCATGCCCACGCGTGCTTCGGACAGGTCCGCGCCGGCGCGTGACAGCGCGTCGAGCACCGCCAGCGCGGAGACAATGCCATCGCCGGTGCTGGCGCGATCCAGGCACAGGATGTGGCCGGAGGTCTCCCCGCCCAGGATGCCACCGTGCCGCTTCAGCTCCCGCAGCACGTGGCGGTCGCCCACCTTGGCACGCATGAAGCGCACCCCGGCACCGATCAGGGCGCGCTCCAGCCCGAAATTGCTCATCAACGTGCCGACCACCGGTCCGTGCAGGCGGCCTTCGGCCAGCCAGTCGCGCGCCAGCACGTAGAGCAGGTCGTCGCCATCGACCCGCTCACCGTTGCGATCGACCATCTGCACGCGATCGCCGTCGCCATCGAAGGCGATGCCGAGATCCGCGCCCTGCTCGATCACCGCCCCGCGCAGCGCGGCAGGATTGGTGGAACCGGTCTCGCGATTGATGTTGAAGCCGTCCGGCTCGCAGCCGATCCGCGTCACCCTGGCGCCCAGCGCGCTGAACACGCGCGGCGCGACCAGGTAGGTGGCGCCATGGGCGCAGTCGAGCACGATGTGCACGCCGGAGAGATCCGGCGGCGTGGCCAGCGTGCCCAGGCAAAAACGCACGTAGCGGTCGTTGGCATCGTCGATGCGGCGCGCCTTGCCCAACCGCTCGGGCGCCACGGTCTCAAACGGCGCGTCGATTTCGCGTTCGATCGCCAGTTCGACCGCATCGTCGAGTTTTTCGCCGTCCGCGGAAAAGAACTTGATGCCGTTGTCCTCGTAGGGATTGTGCGAGGCGCTGATCACGATGCCGGCGCTGGCGCCCAGCTCGCGCGTCAACTGCGCCACGCCCGGCGTCGGCAGCGGCCCCAGCAGCCCGACGTTGGCGCCCGATGCCACCAAACCTGATTCCAGCGCCGATTCGAACATGTAGCCGGACACGCGCGTGTCCTTGCCGATCAGCACCAGCGGCCGCTTGCCATCGCCCAGCACCACGCCCGCCGCGCGCCCCAGCTTGAGCATGAACTCGGCGGTGACCGGCCAGGCGCCCACGCGACCGCGGATGCCGTCGGTGCCGAAATACTTGCGGGACTCGGGGTTCGGAGCTCGGGAATCGGGCATGGGACGGGTGACGGGTGGCGGGTGGGGCGGGGCTCGGGGCCCGGGACTCGGCGGGGGACCGGGGACCGGGGACCAGGGACCAGGGACCAGGGACCAAGACTAGGGAATCATAACAACGTCGTCATTCCGGGGCCGCCCGAGGGGCCGGAACCCGGAACCTGCTCTTCCAGGCTGATACGCAAATCCAGCCTGGCTTCAACACGCAATCAATCGTCGCCGAAGCGCTGCGAGCCGAAGGGCTTCGCTTCGGCCCTTGCCGGCGCATCGCCGGCGTGCACCGCCTGCCACACCGCCAGCGCGTCGCGGGTGGGCGCGACGTCGTGCACGCGCACGATCATCGCTCCACGCTGCACCGCGACCATGGCCGCGGCGGCCGACCCGGCCGCGCGCGTGGCACCGCCGGCACGGCCGGTGACGGTTCCGATCATGGCCTTGCGCGAAAGCCCCACGAACACGCCGGCCGCGAGGTCCCGGAAGCGATCCAGCGCCCGCAGCAGCGACAGGTTGTGTTCCAGCGTCTTGCCGAAACCGAACCCCGGATCGACGAGCATGCGGCGCTTCTCGATGCCCGCCATCTCGCACGCGAAAACCCGGTCGGCGAGGAACCGGTGCACCTCGGCCACCACGTCGTCGTAGCGCGGATCGTCCTGCATCGTGCCGGGCTCGCCCTGCATGTGCATCAGGCATACCGGCACCTTCAATTCGGCCACGGCATCCAGCGCCCCATCGCGGCGCAGCGCGTACACATCGTTGATGAACCCCGCGCCCGCTGCCACCGCGGCGCGCATCACTTCGGCGCGCGACGTGTCGATGGAAAGCGGCACCTCGACGCGCGTCGCCAGCGCTTCGATCACCGGCACCACGCGCGCGGTTTCGGTCTCGGCATCGACCGGCGCAGCACCCGGACGAGTCGATTCGGCGCCGACATCGAGCATGTCCGCACCCTGCTCGACCATCGCCACGCCCTGCGCCACCGCCGCGTCCACGTCGCCGTGCAGGCCGTCGCCGGAAAACGAATCGTCGGTGAGGTTGAGGATGCCGCAGATGCGCGGCCGGTCCAGCTTCAGCGCGCGACCGGCGCAATCCAGTACGGGCGTGGTGTCGAACATCGGCGCAGTGTAAGCGAATCCGTCGGTCCAAGGCGACCACGAAAGTCATCAGACGCGGACGAACGCTGACAGACGCGGAACACTGAAGAACCCTCTCCCCCGCAACGCGTTGCGGGGGAGAGGGTTGGGTGAGGGGGCCGGGCTTCATCACGCAACGCAATCACATCCGTAGCGGCGAACATCGGCGCACGCGCTGCTTCAAGCGGGTCTGTCGCGAGCGGCAGCCTCCTCCCCCTCACCCCAACCCTCTCCCCCAACGATGCAGCCGTTGGGGGAGAGGGAGTCAGCCGCGGCGTGCGTGAAAAGCCCTCTCCGCCATTCTGAAGCCGTTGGCGGAGAAGGGCTATTCGCGTTGCATACGGAATTTCGCAGCGTAGGCATCCAGTGACTGCGCCTGGATGGCTTCGCGCAGTTCGCGCATCAGGGTCAGGTAGTGGTGCAGGTTGTGGATCGTGGCGAGCTGGCAGCCGAGGATTTCGCCACAGCGATCCAGATGACGCAGGTAGGCGCGCGAAAAGCCATTCGCACAGGCATGGCATTGGCAACCTTCCTCGATCGGCCGGGTGTCCTTTGCGTACCGCGCGTTGCGGATGCGCAGCGTGCCTTCACGCGTGAACAGGAATCCGTTGCGGGCGTGGCGGGTCGGCATCACGCAGTCGAACAGGTCGATGCCGCGGCGCACCGCCTCGACGATGTCCCCGGGGCGTCCTACGCCCATCAGGTAACGCGGCCGGTCGGCGGGCAGGCGCGGCACGCTGGCCTCCAGCGTCGCATTGCGTTCGTGTTCGGGTTCGCCCACCGCCAGCCCGCCCAGCGCGTAACCGTCGAAACCGATCTCCAGCAGCCCGTCCACCGAACGCGCGCGCAGGTCGCCGTGCACGCCGCCCTGCACGATCCCGAACAGCGCGTTGGAATTGCCGAGTTCATCGAACGCGCGCCGCGAACGCGCGGCCCAGCGCAACGAAAGTTCCATGGACTCACGCACCGTCGCCGCATCCACGGGCGCGCCATCGACCGTGTAGGGCGTGCACTCGTCGAAGGCCATCACGATGTCCGAATCCAGCACCGTCTGGACGCGCATCGATTCCTCGGGCGAAAGGAACACGCGGCTGCCGTCGACCGGCGAGGCGAACGCGACGCCCTCCTCGGTCAGCTTGCGGCGCTCGGCCAGCGAGAACACCTGAAAACCGCCGGAGTCGGTGAGGATCGGCCCGTCCCAGCCCATGAACCGGTGCAGCCCGCCAAACTCGCGGATGACGTCGAGACCCGGCCGCAGCCACAGGTGGAAGGTATTGCCCAGGATGATTCCCGCGCCGACCCCGCGCAGGTCGCGCGGCGTCATCGCCTTCACCGAGCCATAGGTGCCGACCGGCATGAACGCCGGCGTCTCGATGGTGCCGCGCGGCAGCGTGATGCGGCCGCGGCGGGCGGGTCCATCGGTGGCGAGGAGGTTGAAGTGCATTCTGTTCGGGACTCGGGACTCGGGACTCGGGACCCGGGACTCAGGACTCAGGACTCAGGACCGGGACAGGCTACCAAAAGCCATCGTCATTCCGGGGCCGGCGAAGCCGGAACCCGGAATCTGCTCGTCCACTCACAA